>CAZINW010000023.1:0-31440 GCA_964540765.1 uncultured Anaerolineaceae bacterium
ACCGTCAGGAATCACATTGGCTGTGCCATTCTGGTTTGGGTTCGGCTCAAACAGGTGGCGGTTGAAACCCAACGAACCATTTACCATGTCAAGCATGATCTTTTGGACGATTACTCGCGTCAACAACTCAAGTTCCCCTCCGTTCAAATGTGTCTTGCGTAAGTCCTAATGTAATAATGGCATGAAACCCTATTCTGACCACCCGATGATTCGGATGGATCCTGCTGCGAGGCAGATCTCGCTTCTGGTCGCCCCCACTGCCATCACTGCCGTCCTTTCAGAAATGATTGCCGCATTGACACTCAAAGATCCTGGATGGCGGTAACCGCTTTGATGGCTACGGAGTGGCACGTACTCTGCGGCGGCGCACAATTGATCTCCATGCAGCCCTCCAGAAAGTGCTGTTGAATCGTGCTTTCACCTGCTACCAGATGCTTTCCCTGTTAAGCGAACTTCCCTAGGGAGACCAGCCCATCATCGTTCTGGATATCCTGGCAACTTTCCTGGATGAAAATGTCAAATTGCAGGTACGCTGGATGCTTTAAATAATAAACACCCTCGATAAAGGGTGTTCTGGGTGCCTGGACGGTTTCGAACCCTCAGCCTCCTCATCCACAGTGAGGCGCTCTGCCGTTGAGCTACAGGCACCATAATTTAGAGCACATATTCTAACACACAGATCAGCCTTCCGCAAGGAAAGTCTTGATCTTCAAGATGGCTTCATTGATTGTCAAGGTATTTTGCTCACACGTGCGCAAGTCCTTCAGGCTTACCTTGCCTTCTGCCATTTCATCCGGCCCCGCCACAATTGCCAGTTTGATGCCCATTTTATCAGCGTACTTGAATTGCTTTGCCAGTTTGTCAGGTTCAGGATAAGTCATAACAGGAATGCCCGCTTCCCTTAAGGTTGCTGTAATTTTGTAAGAATCCTTCAAACACTCTTCATCAAACACGGTTACCAATACTGAGGAAGCATTCGTAATTGTCCCAGGGATGCAGTTCTCAGCCTCCAGCAGCAGTTGGATGACAACATCACCCATGGCAAACCCTACACCTGGAAGCGGATTTCCGCCAACATCAGCCACCAGGTTATCATAATGCCCGCCCCCAAATATCGCCCTGAACTTCCTTTTGGTATCCCTGCCTTCAAATACAGTACCGGTATAATAATCCAATCCGCGGATGACCTGTGGGTCATAGCTTACATAATCCCGTACACCCATCCACTCTGTTGCCTGGAAAAAGGTTTTCAATTCATCTGAGCGCTCCCAAAGGGATTGGTTCGCTAATATTTCCTTAAGTCCCGCCAGTTGTGAATCCAACAAGCCAATTTCAAGAGCATAGGCATCCCATGCAGCCGGGGACAATTTATCAATCTTATCAATCAGGCGAAAAGCCAAAGCCCGGGTTTTAGCTGAGATCCCAATAGAATCAAGGCTTTCATCCATCAGGCGGCGGTTATTGACCAGGATTTGCACCTGATCAGGGTTCAAACCCACTGACTTGAAGAAATTCGCAACAACCGCTACCACTTCCGCATCAGCTTGGGCAGCTGAAAGTCCAATCAGATCCACATTCCATTGATAAAATTCACGGCTGCGTCCTTTTTGAGGGCGTTCATAGCGCCAGAACGGGCCAAAGGACCACCATCGCAGCGGGAATACCAACTCATTCTGTTTTGCTGCGACCATCCGCGCCAGCGTTGGAGTCAATTCAGGTCGTAAGGCAATTAAATCACCGCCCCTGTCAGGGAAAACAAAACTTTGTTCTTTAACCAATTCCTCGCCTGATTTGGCAGCATAAAGATCAACAGCTTCAATACAGGGTCCTTCGTATTCCTGGTAGCCAAAAAGGTTGGATGATTCCTGCATTTTTCCGATCAGCCAGCGCCTGATCGCCATTTCACGTGGATAAAAATCACGTGTTCCTTTAACACTTCGAATGATTTCATTCATAGACAATTTACCTGTTCCTGATTACTTGAAATTCAAGTATAACATGCCTTATTAATACGATAAAATAAGTAAAATCCTCTTTAAAAAGGGACGTGTTATGAATATTCAAAAAATCCTTGAAGTGTCCAATGGGACTTTATTAACTCTTGGTGTGGATTTGGAAATCGAACCAAAAGGCGCCTTTGCGGCGGACCTGATGAGTGATGTCCTGGCTTCCATCCAACCGGAAGCAGTCCTGCTTACGGGTCTGTGCAACCCTCAAGTTGTCCGCACAGCTTTGATTGCTGATGTTAAAGCAATCATTTTCGTCAGAGGAAAGAATCCAGCCATAGAAACAATCGAACTGGCTGCTGAAGAAGAAATGCCCCTGATCACCTCCCCGTTGGGTCTTTATGAATTGAGCGGACGCCTGATGCAGGCAGGGCTTCCCAGTCTTGAAAAACCAATGAACCATTCATTTGATGAAGATTAGAACCTTGTGAGGGATGATGGTTTCCAAATACTCTGACATTTCAGATGCAGACGCAGAAAACATCACCAGAACCGAAGAACTCGCGTACGAACTGCGCATCGAAGAGGTGATGACAGATCATGTCTTTACGCTGACGCCGAATTTAACCATGAAAGCCGCCCTGGATATCTTTCAGAAAGAAAGAATTTCAGGGGCGCCAGTAAAAGATGGCGATAAACTGGTCGGGATTTTATCCATTGAAGACCTGATCAAATCATTACGGGAAGGGCGTGTCGATCTTAAGGTGTCTGATTATATGACACGCAACATGTTCACAATTCGAAATTATGACCCTGTAATTGAAGCTCTAAAAGTTTTTGTAAAATCCAAAGTGGGTCGCCTGCCAGTTTTGAACAAAGAAGGTCAACTGGTTGGCATTCTAACCAAAGGTGATATTACCAATGGTCTTTTAAAAGCATTGCAGCGTGATTATCATGCTGAAGAGTTGATCCGATATAGAACCTCTCACTTATTTGAAGATATCAACTCTGACAGAACAAGTCTCATCCTGCGTTATAACATTAAGAAAGGTGATTTTACACATGGAGGTGCCGCCTCTGGGCACATCAAACGCGCCTTACTTCGGCTGGGAGCCACGCCACAAATAGCCCGCCGCTGCGGTATCGCCATTTACGAATCCGAAATGAATTTGATCATCCATACCACCAATGGCGGTACATTGAGGGTTGAAATTGAACCTCACAAAATCACGATGGAAGCCTATGATGACGGTCCTGGGATTGAGGATATTGAAAAAGCCATGCAACCGGGATATTCCACCGCTTCAGAGGCAATTCGTGAAATGGGTTTTGGCGCTGGGATGGGATTGGTTAACATTAAACGCTGTGTGGATGAAATGAAACTGATTTCATCAAAAGAGCGCGGAACGAATCTTTTCATGGTTATGAATATTTATAGGGATGAAGAAACAGCCGAATTTGATCCGAAGGGAAAATAAAAATGCAGCTTCAGGAAATCATCGATACATTACATTTAAAAGTTCTTACAGAATCAAAAGATTTTTCAGAAATTAAAGTGGGATCAGGTTACACCTCAGACCTGTTAAGCTGCGTCATGACAGGCGCCGGCAGCCAGTGCTTATGGGTCACTCTGATCGCTCACAACAATATTGTAGCAGTGGCAGCGCTTCTTGATGTGGCTGCCGTGATCATAACTGAGCATGCCTTACCAGATGAAACCACCATCGCAAAAGCCAATGAAGAAGGGATCACGCTACTTTCCACCCCTCATACTACATTCCAAATAGTCGGACAACTTTGGGAGATGGGTTTAAGGGGAATTTAACATCTGTTGAGAACCAGTTGAAAACGATCCGGGCTGAACTCCACATTCACACAGTTCTTTCTCCCTGTGCCGGAATTGAAATGATCCCCCCCCTCATCGTTCAGGCAGCACTGGAACAAGGTATCCAACTGATAGCAATCACAGACCATAATGCAAGCGCAAATGTAGAAGCGGTAATTCAAGCTGCGTCCGGCACAGCCTTGACAGTTATCCCTGGCATGGAACTTCAAACCAATGAAGAAGTCCACAGCCTTTGTCTTTTTGAAACCTTGGATAAGTTGTCCGCTTTTCAGAACATTGTCGATAAGAGTCTCCCCGAACTTAAAAACAACATCGAGTATCTTGGCGAACAATTTGTGGTTGATAAAGAAGGAGAATTCATTCGGCGTGAAGAGCAATTATTGATCATTTCAACCAGCCTGTCCATCAATCAGGCATGTCAACTAGTTACTGATCTTGGTGGACTTTTTATCCCTGCGCATGTAAATCGTGAAGCATTCGGGCTTATCTCCCACCTCGGGACAATTCCGCCTGATCTCCCAGTTCACACGCTTGAAATCTCAAGACACATCACCCCTGAAAAAGCGCTCCTAAAATTCCCTGAGCTCAAGAATTATCACCTCATTCAAAGTGGCGATGTTCACTTTCTTGCTGATTTCCTCGGAGCCAATCAATTCCTGATTGAGGCTCCAAGTCTCAAAGAAATCAAGTTAGGTTTACAGAACCAAAATGGACGCACTCACACAATTCTTCCGGCATAATCATCCAGCTTTCCCATGATTAAATAACATTTTTATGTCATTTTTATATTGACCATTTCTCATAACATGAGTAAACTTCTGATGGTAAATTTTGAGAGGTACACGATGGAACACTTCATGTCAGAGTGATCCTCAGGAGAGTAAAAATTGAATAATATTGACGAACCTACATATTTGGATCCACTGGACGACCCCCAGAAAAAAGCCATCATTGATGACATCCTCGAAGAAAACGCTGATCTCAATGGTGCAACGATGGTAGTTCTCAATCAACTGCAGGAGACTATAGGTTTTATTTCCAGGCCAATGCAAGCTTATGTAGCAGAGAGTCTGGGCGTGCCAATCAGCAAGGTGCACGGCGTTGTTTCATTTTACTCATTCTTCACAACTACACCCCGCGGAAAACATACCATCAAATTTTGTCTTGGAACTGCATGTTATGTGGGTGGCATCTCGCAGATCCTCGAGAAAGCTAAACAAATTCTGGGGATCGAACCAGGACAGACAACACCTGATGGGTTAATCACCATGGAGAATTGCCGCTGTGTTGGTGCATGCAGTCAAGCCCCTGTTGTGGTGGTTGATGAGACGATCTTCGGTCGTATGCAGCCCAACAAGTTTCCCAAACTGGTCCAGGATATCCAAAAAGGTGAGACTGGTTAATTGAGAGAACTTTCCCTCCATATCCTTGATATTGCAGCCAACAGCATTTCAGCAGATGCAGATAAGATTAGTATCTCAATTAATGAGAACTTAATCAATGATACATTAACAATAGAAATCAAGGATAATGGTAAGGGAATGGATGCAGAAATGGTGAAACAGGTGACAGATCCTTTTGTCACCAGTCGAACTGAACGAAAAGTCGGTCTGGGGATCCCTTTGCTGAAAGCTGCTGCTGAAGCCTGCAATGGCTGGTTCAAGATCGATTCAACAATTGGCATAGGCACCACTGTTGCAGTTCAATTTCAGCACAGCAATATTGACAGAATGCCTCTTGGGAATATTGCAGACACTCTGCTTGCTTTGGAACTGGGCACACCGCAGGTTAATTGGGTATACTCAATAAAAAAAGACGATAAGGAATTTTATTTTGATGATGCAGAACTTAAAAAGGAGCTGGATGGAATTTCCATCACAGAACCAGATGTGATCCGATTTATTCGGTCAATTTTTGAGGAAGGCATCCAGGAAATACAATAAAAATAAGGAGAAATAAGAAAATGCCAGCTATTAAATCACTCGACGACTTGAAACGAATTCGTGAAGAAGCCTTAAAAAAGCAAGAATTAAAAACTACATCTGGAAAGACTGAAATCATTGTTGGGATGGGAACAGTGGGAATTGCCGCCGGTGCTCGTGAAACACTCAAAGCCATTCTCGATTTTGTCGATCACAACCATTTGGAAAATATCATTATTCGTCAAACCGGAAATATCGGGCTTGACTCGTTTGAACCCGTTGTTCAAGTTATACTGCCTGGTGCTGAAAAAGTGTCATATGGTAAAGTGAACTCTGAAATTGCGAAGGTAATTATGGAAGAACATGTTGTTAAAGGCAACATCGTCACTGATTACAAAGTTGAAGGATAACTTGAAATTCGACATGTCACCTACCCTTAGGTTTGATACATGGAAGGACAACTATGGCATTTTATAGATCAACCGTGCTTGTTTCCGTGGACCCCATATGCGTGGAAAAAGGCGCTTATGAATTAATTGATACACTTAATGATGAGCTGATTAAACAAGGTCTGATCGATGAAGTCCAAATTCTTGAGACGACGCGTCTTGGAGATCCTCAAAAATTTGGACCAGATCTTATGGTATATCCAGAAGGAACCCACTATACCAACCTGACCTTTTATGATGTCCCCCGTTTGGTAGAAGAACACTTTATTAAAGGACGCATATTAAAACAATATGCTGCCAAGATGATCGATAACATCGATGAAGAATTAAGTGCTCCAAAAGCCAAAGAGGTCAGGGTTGTCCTTCGCAATGTCGGTATAATTGATCCCCGCAATATCGAAGACTATTTTGCTTATGATGGTTATATGGCTCTGGGTAAAGTTTTGACCGAGATGACCCCCGAGGAAGTGATTCAAGTAATCCTTGATGCAAAACTGCGTGGCAGAGGTGGTGCTGGCTTCCCGACGGGGCTTAAATGGCGCTTTGCACACCAGGCGGAAGGGGATATTAAATATATTGTTTGCAATGCCGATGAAGGTGACCCCGGTGCCTTCATGAATCGGCGCGCTCTTGAAGGAGACCCCCATTCGGTGATTGAGGGGATGATCATCGCTGCTTATGCCATTGGAGCACGGCAGGGTTATATTTATTGCCGTGCTGAATACCCGATTGCGGTCAGCACCATGAACCTCGCCATCAAACAGGCACGTTCCATGGGCCTGCTCGGAAAGAACATCCTGGGAACAAACTTTAGCTTTGATTTGGACATGCGTATGGGAGCAGGTGCCTTCGTCTGCGGTGAAGAAACAGCTTTGATGGCATCCATTGAAGGCGGTCGTGGCGAACCACGTGTCAGACCCCCCTTCCCCGCGCAAAAAGGTCTCTGGGGAAAACCAACCAATATCAATAATGTGGAAACATACGCCAACGTTCCACAGATCATTCTCAAAGGTGCTAATTGGTTTTCCAGCATGGGCACTGAAAAGAGCAAGGGTACCAAAACCTTTGCACTGGCAGGCGATGTAAAAAAAACTGGGTTGATCGAAGTACCACTTGGGATCACATTGCGTGAGATCATCTATGATGTCGGGGGTGGCATCAAGGGTGATCAGAAATTTAAAGCAGTGCAAACCGGTGGTCCACTGGGCGGCTGTATTCCCGAAAGCATGCTTGATCTCCCGGTAGATTATGAAACCCTTGGGCAGGCAGGTTCCATGATGGGATCTGGCGGCATGATCGTAATGGATGAAGGAACCTGCATGGTCGATATTGCACGTTTCTTTATGGAGTTCACCCAGGATGAGTCTTGTGGCAAATGTGTACCCTGTCGCGTCGGCACCCGTCGCATTCTCGAAATATTGGAAGGCATTTGTGATGGCGAAGGTAAACCTGGTGACATTGAAACGCTCCGTTCGCTTTGTGCTGAAATCAAAGAAAACAGCCTTTGTGGGCTTGGACAGGGTGCACCTAACCCTGTTGTGTCCACACTTGAGCATTTTCTCGATGAATACGAAGCCCATATCTACGAGAAACGCTGCCCCGCCAAGGTCTGCCGTGCTTTGATCAAATATCAAATCATGGCTGGGCCTTGCACTGGATGTACCGTTTGTGCACGGAATTGCCCGGTCAATGCGATCTCGGGAGAGCGCAAAAAGACACACGTTATTGATCAAGACATTTGCATCAAATGCGGCATTTGTCATCAAGTTTGCCAATTTGATGCTATAAACATCATATAGCCAGATAGTAAGCAAAGACTCGGAGAAAATAAATGTCAAGCGAAACAATCACAGATCAGGAAATCATCCAGACAGTTCAAGTAATTGTCGATAAAATCGGCACGAACCGTTCTGAGCTAATTCCAATACTCAAAGCAATCATGGGAAAACTAGGTTATATCTCGCCTGTTGCAATCATTGAACTCGCATCACTGATGAACCTGCCCAGCAACGAGATAACTTCAGTAGCAACTTTTTACAGAATGCTGTCAACGCAACCACGCGGAAAACATGTCGTCCAGTTTTGTGAAAGCGCTCCATGTCACGTCGTTGGTGGTCGCCAAGTTTGGCAGGCATTAAAGGCTGCCCTGGGGTTGGAGTCTGGTGAGACCAGCTCGGACAGAAAATGGACCTTGTTAACGACCAGTTGCCTAGGAGTTTGTGGCGTTGGCCCGGTAATCATGATTGATACAGACACTTATGGAAATGTCCAACCTGAACAGGTAAAGAACATTCTCAGTCGCTATGAATAGGAGATAAATAATGAAATCTGTACGCTCGATGGTCTTGATCTCCAATGATCCACTCAGCATCACACGTGGTTCAGAACTGTTGCTTTCCCGCTTTCAGGAAGAAATTCAAAAATACGGGATGACTGATGAGATTTCCTTGTCGCTCGTCAGTGATCTTGGTAGAAATGATGCATCGCCGCTGGTGATTATCTATCCAGAGACTGTGATCTATGGTCCGATTAATCCAGATGATGTTCCTTACCTTGTTGAAGAGCATTTGTATAAGGGACGTATTGTTGAAGAAAAACGGGTTCCCAGCCATGAACTTACTGGTCGGATTGCCTGGCTGAACGCTCGTAAAGGTACACTCCCGGCTGAAAATCGCATTGTCCTTAAGAATGTAGGTTTGATTGATCCCGAAAGTATTGAAGACTACATTGCTCATGATGGTTATCAGGCGCTTGGAATGGCGCTTGAAATGACACCATCCGAGTTGGTTTCAGTCATCAAGGGATCAGGGTTGCAAGGGCGTGGTGGTGCTGGCTTCCCGACCGGATTAAAATGGAGCTTTGTTCAAAGGACACCTGGCAAGAAAAAGTATGTGATTTGTAATGCGGATGAAAGCGAACCAGGAACCTTTAAAGATCGTGTGGTTCTTGAGGGTGATCCCCATGCCATCATTGAAGCCATGATGATCGCTGCCCATGCGGTGGGTGCTGATGAAGGTTACATTTACATTCGTGGTGAATACCAGCTTGCCATTGATCGCATGGAAAAGGCAATCTCGCAGGCAAAAGAATATGGAATGCTTGGACAAGAGATCTTTGGTTCGTCATTTAACTTTGACCTCCACGTTCATGCTGGCGCAGGCGCTTATATTTGCGGTGAAGAAACTGCCTTGATCGAATCGATTGAAGGCAAGCGCGGCGAGCCTCGTTCCAGACCACCATATCCGACGACCAATGGTCTTTGGGGAAACCCCACTCTCGTCAATAATGTTGAAACTCTTGCCAATATTCCTGCCATTATCCGTAATGGTCCTGCCTGGTATCGGAAACTCGGTACTCCATCCAGCCCCGGGACTAAAGTTTATACGATTTTAGGGAATGTAAATGTGACAGGGTTGATCGAAGTGCCCATGGGGATAACTTTAAGGGAAGTGATCAGCATTTATGCCAAAGGCATGTCAAGCGGAAGCTTTAAGTTGGCGCAAACCGGCGGATCAAGCGGATCAATAATCCCATCCAGTTTACAGGATACGCCCATGGATTTTGAATCCTTTGCCAAGGCAGGCGTTTCACTGGGTTCCGGGGCATTATTGATCTGTAACGATGATGTTTGCGTCGTTGATCTTGCCAAAGTTTTGACAAATTTCTTCCGTGTGGAGAGTTGCGGGAAATGTAATCCCTGCCGGATTGGCACTCAAAGAGCCTACAGTATTCTAACCAATATTCCGGAAGGTGTCGGGACATTGCACGACCTGGATGATTTGCGTGCGATCAGCAAACAACTATATGAGTTATCGAATTGCGGACTTGGTCAAACGGCAGCCACACCTGTCAAGGACATCTTAACTCATTTCCTGGCTGAGGTTGAAGCTCATATACGCTTAAAAGTATGTCCGGCAGGCGTGTGTCCCATGAGTGGAAAACGCTTGAATTGATCAAATTTGCAGACTTACGGAGCATAAATTTATGGTTACACTCACAATAGACGGTATTCAAATCGAAGTTGCAGAAGACACAACCGTTTTAAATGCTGCTGAATTAGCTGGTATCCAAATTCCAAGGCTTTGCCATCATCCCAATCTTAAACCTTATGGCGGTTGCAGGTTGTGCATGGTTGAAGTGGAAGGCGCACGCATTTTACAGCCATCCTGCACCTTGCCTGTAACAAACAATATGGTTGTGCACACCAATACACTAAAAGTTCAGGATGCACGCAAATTTGTACTCTCACTCATCTTTAGCGAGCGCAATCACTTTTGCATGTACTGCCAGGTCACAGATGGTGACTGTGAATTACAGAATGCTGCATATGATCAAGATATGACGCATTGGCCATTGACCCCAAATTACTCACCTTTTACAGTTGATGCATCCCATAAAAACTTTGTTTTGGACAACAACCGATGTATCCTGTGTCGGCGGTGTGTACGTGCTTGTGGCGATCTGGTTGGAAATTATACGCTGGGGTTTGAAGACCGCGGCGCCAGCAGTTTTTTGGTTGCAGATTATGGCATCCCGCTCGGAGAAAGCTCATGTATATCCTGCGGTACATGTGTACAGATCTGCCCAACAGGTGCTCTCATCGATCGTAAAAGCGTCTACCTGGGCAGGCTGACAGATGTCGACCATCATTTATCTGTATGCACTGATTGCAGTCTCGGTTGTCAAAGGGACGTATTAACACGAGACAATCATCTTGTACGGATTGAAGGTGTATGGGAGGCGCCACTGAATAATGGATTGTTATGCGACAAAGGGCGTTATGAACCCCTGGAATCCGAATGTGATCGTATTCATACCCCGCTGATACTGAAGAATGGTGAACATAAAGCTGCCACCTGGGATGAAGCATTAACATTGATCGCTGACAACTTCAAAACAAATGCAGGAAATACCCTGGCTGCGTTAGCGTCCTGTCGCTTGCCTGCAGAAACCCTTTCGTTATTTAAGAAGACATTTACTGAGGGTTTTTCCGCAAAGCAGATTGGTACGATCGATGATGATGAAGCCGCGATCGCCAGTCAATTGCTTGCAGAGAAAATTGGTAAACCTTTTGAAGCCAAATTGAATGCTTTGAAGAATACAGATGTTGCCCTGATCGTTGGGGCTGACCTGGTTAAGGACCATCAAGTGGCTGGCTTCTTCCTCAAACGTCAAGTGCTGGATAATACAAAATTGATCGTTGCAGATGATTCTGATAATGGATTATTTCCAAGGTCAATCCTTAAATTAAAGCAAACCCATGGCACGGCGTATGATTTTGTCAAAGGTCTTGAAGCGGCATGGCAAACTTTACTTAATGAAAACGACAATACTACAGAAGCTGCCCTTTCCTCATCTGCAGAAAAGACAGGGCTTGACACCAAACACCTGCTCAAAGCAGCAAAAATGCTTGGAGAAGCAGGTCAACCTGTGATTGTTGTCGGGAATAAATTTGCATCATTACAAAATTTTGATGCCTTTGAAAAATTGGTTTTGTTTGCCAATCGCATGCGTGCTTCGCTCGTAGTCATTAAAGGTAAAGCAAACAGCATGGCTGCAGCTCAGTATAAGATGGATGGTAATTTTAACCCCGAAGGAATAAAAGCTGCATTCCTTGCGATTGGAGATGAAATGCCTTCTGATGCACTCATTCAAAAATGCGCGAATATCCCCTTCCTCGCCATCTCTTCTGCCTATTCTTCCCAACTGACTTCCAGAGCCAACGTCATTTTGCCGTCTGCTGCATGGGCTGAAGAAGAAGGACATTACTTGAGTTCAGATGGACGTTTACAGGAAAAATTACGGTCAATTGATCTCGCCGATGGAATTTGGGATTCATTATCCACAATTCGAAAACTGGCAGAAATCATCCATGTGAGTGTAGATGATGATTGGAAAAGTACCATTAACTCTCAGCCAGCTTCAGTCGAGCTGCAATAAATAGATGAAATTACTAATGGAGATGGAAAGGAAATGAACATGGCAAAACCTAAGGTGGCATCAGATTGGCTGGCAGGGTGCGCTGGCTGCCATATGTCCTTTTTGGATATTGACGAACGCATTATTGAACTCACTAAACTGGTTGATCTGCGGGCAACACCTATCACAGATTTAAAGGAACCTGATGTAAATGGTGTGGATGTTGGTATCCTGGAAGGTGGCATAAGCAACACATACAACGAAGAAGTTGCCATTCGCATGCGTAAGCGCTGCAAAATTCTGGTTGCTCTTGGAGATTGTGCAGTTTTTGGCGGTGTTCCAGCGATGCGAAACTTTTTTGGCGCTGATGAAGCCTTGAAACGCGCCTATATTGATACTGAAAGCACAGATGGCAGTGGCAAGGTGCCCAGTGATCCCGAACTTTGTACGCCAATTCATGTTCGACCGGTCAATGATGTGGTGAAAGTAGATGTTTTCGTCCCAGGGTGTGCTCCCAGTGCAGATCTGATTTTTTACGTTCTGAGCGAATTGGCACAGGGTCGCATCCCTGAAATTAAGGGTGACAAGATTGATTGGCATTAGGAGTTGAATATGGTTACACAAAAAATAACAATAGAGCCGGTTACCAGAATTGAAGGACATGCAAAGGTTACAGTTCACCTCAAAGAAGATGGCACTGTTGAGCATGCCTATTTCCATGTGAATGAATTCAGAGGATTTGAAAAGTTTTGCGAAGGTCGCATGGCTTTTGAAATGCAGCAAATCACGCCACGCATATGCGGGATTTGTCCTGTCAGCCATCATCTTGCATCTGCCAAAGCAGCTGAGGATGCGCTCGGATCACCCCCCCCACGACCGGCAAGCTTGTTGCGTGAATTAATGCATATGGGACAGATCATTCAAAGCCACGGAATGCACTTTTTTGAACTGGCTGGCCCCGACCTGATTCTTGGATTTGATGCTGACCCGGCTATTCGTAATGTTGTTGGGCTTATCCAGGCAGATCCAGCATTAACTTTACGGGCAGTCCAATTAAGGAAATTTGGTCAGACGATCATAGGCGAGCTTGGTGAACGCAGCGTTCACCCGAATTTTGCAATTCCAGGTGGGGTTAATAAAGCGTTTACCCAAACCTCCAGAGATAAACTGCTTCCCGAGATCGATCAGCAAATTGAAACCATTCAGATTGGCATCAAAATCATCAAAGATTGGGTCATTGCCAATTTGGAAGATGTTAACAAATTTGCAGTATTTCCAACCGGGTATTTCGGTATGGTTTCTCCTGAAAATGGATTGGAACTGTATGATGGTCAAATCCGCATGATTGGTCGTGATGGAAAAGAATGGGAGAAATTTGAAGGAAGGAATTATCTTGACTATATCTCTGAACACGTTGAGAATTGGTCTTACTTAAAATTCCCTTACTATAAGAAATTGGGCTACCCGGAGGGCGTTTATCGGGTTGGTCCGCTGGGTCGATTGAATACCGTTGAAAGAATCCATACGCCTTTGGCAAATGAAGAGTTTAAACTCTTTAAAGCCATTAATAATGGTCTGCCTGTCGAAAATACACTTTACTATCATTATGCACGTTTGATTGAGGCACTCTATGCTGCCGAGCACACGCGCGAATTGCTTGAAGACCCGGATATTCTGAGCACTGAGATCTTGAATACCCGTACAAATGTTAAAGAGCAAGGCGTTGGCGTCATCGAAGCACCGCGTGGTACTTTAATTCATCATTATTGGATCAACCCAAATGGTCAGATAAAGAAGGTAAACCTGATTGTTTCAACCGGGCACAATAACTACGCCATGAGTAAAGCTGTTGACAGCGTGGCAAAAACATATGTAAAAGGTCCTGATGTAAAAGAAGGCATGCTTAACCGGGTTGAAGCCGCCATCAGGGCTTACGATCCCTGCTTATCCTGTTCGACGCATGCTTATGGGAAAATGCCCATCTCAATGGATATCATTGATGCCAATGGAGCGTTGTTAAGAACTCTCAAACGAAATTAACATAAGTGCCATGCAATCTCTCCCCACTTTGATGATTGCCCTTATTGAAGTGGGGATATTTTTTTAGGAAATTTGTATGCAAAAGAATTTGGTTCTGGGATATGGTAACGCAGACCGTCAGGATGATGGTGCTGCCTGGCACATTTTGGTTGGACTTGCCAAAAGGTTCGGTCTGGCTGTTCCTTCTGAGCCAGGCGAACCATTTGATACTGGAAATACCAATTTTGATTTACTCTTCATGCTCCAGCTTTATCCTGAAATGGCAGAAGTGATCAAGTCTTATGATTGTATTTTTTTCGTAGATGCTCATACAGGTGAGATCGAAGAAAATATCAACTTTAGCAAAATCACACCGCACTATCAAAATTCACCATTTACGCACCACATGACACCTGAAATGCTGCTTTCCATCGCAGAAACCATCTATGGGGGCGCCCCCAAGGCATATATGCTTTCCATTCGTGGCTATGAGTTCGGTTTTGTCCGTCAGCTTTCAGAGCGTACGAGGGAACTTTCTGAACAGGCTGTAAAACTTTTGCATGAGGAACTTCTTCACAACATACGTCCTGAATGCGCACATGACATAAATATTTAGGACCACCCATGTTTGGGAGGTCTCATATAATCAATATGTGTGTGGATACCACGCAGTCATCAATTATGGGAAGGCGCTTGTCATGTAATCTTCAGTAAAAAGAAAACTGCATCCTTGGGCGAACCAATGATATAGCACAGTGGAATTATCAGAGAGTACTCAATGAATCTTCTGGAACATTCTGCCGGCTGGTCATTGAATTTACTAGAATTAATTCACTATTATTATGATTATTGGATTATAATAATTGGATGCATGAGCTATCAGTGACCGAAAACATTCTTAATATTGCATGTGAACATGCTGTAAAAGCGAATGCAAAAAACGTGACTGATATATATCTTGTAATCGGGCAGCTTTCTTCCATCATCGATGAATCAGTTCAGTTTTATTGGGATATCATCAGCAAAGGCAGCGTTTGTGAAAACGCCATTCTTCACTTTCGCCGTATTGCTGCCAGTCTTGAATGTTTGGATTGCCATCATGAGTATTTGCTCGAAGGAGAACTGACCCCCTGTCCCTCCTGCAACAGCGCCAATGTGCGTTTTCTCACAGGAAACGAATTCTATATGGAGAGTATTGACATTACCATTACACACTGAAAAGAAGGAATACAATGACAGAAAAAATACAAATAGTTCAAAATATCATGAGCGCAAATGATCACCTGGCAGCCAGGACTCATCAGCGTTTATCTGACATGGATATTTATGCCATCAATCTTATGGCTTCACCAGGTGCCGGCAAAACCAGTTTCATCCTCTCAACCATCAAAGCACTGCCGCATCATATTCGATTGGGCGTGATTGAAGGCGATACAGCTCCGGTTACGATTGATTCAGACAAAGTCCGGCAGGTGGGTATCCCAGTCATCCAGATCAATACTGGTGGAGAATGCCATCTTGATGCGGTCATGGTTGAAAACGCACTCTCACACCTGCCGCTCAATGACCTGGATTTGATCATCGTCGAAAATGTGGGGAACTTAATCTGCCCAGCCGCATTCAAACTTGGCACTCATGCCAATATTTTGGTCGCTTCCATTCCTGAAGGAGATGATAAACCCTATAAATACCCCAATATTTATCGCGGTTTGGACGTGCTCATCATCAATAAGATCGATCTGATGCCATACATTGATTTTAGGATGGATTACTTCCGCCAGGGCGTTGAAATGCTTAACCCAGGTCTGGTCACCTTTGAAGTCTCTTGCAAAACAGGGGAAGGTATCTCTGCCTGGTTGGATTGGCTCATGGACAAAGTGAACCATAAAACGACCAATTCGTAAGCTCAGTATTACATTTTCATGACACAGGCTAATCAACTGATCCACATAACCGGCATCGTGCAGGGCGTAGGCTTTCGACCCTATGTTTACGGTCTGGCGCTCAAATATGTATTGACAGGATGGGTTCGCAATACAAGCCGTGGCGTTGAAATTGAAGTAAGCGGTGAACTTGACCACATCAACCAATTTACAGCCTATTTAAGCGCCTTTCCACCCCCATTGGCACAAATAGACAGTTTCACATCTCAACCCGCTCCTTTTAGCCCTTTTTCTCGCTTTGAGATACTTTACAGTGTGGATTACAATGCTGACTTCATGCCAGTCTCTCCCGATATTGCCATCTGCGCAGACTGCCGCAAGGAATTATTTGATCCGTCTGATCGCAGATTCCGTTATCCCTTTATTAATTGCACCAACTGTGGACCTCGTTTTACGATCATCCATCATATCCCCTATGATCGTCTAAACACAAGCATGTCCAAATTCCCATTGTGTTCAGACTGTCAAAAAGAATATCAGGATCCACTGGACAGGCGTTTTCATGCGCAACCAGTGGCTTGCCCGGTATGCGGACCAAAGGTCTGGCTGGAATTGAATGGGAATCAGTTGGCTGTGGAAGACGAAGCCATAAAACTCACGCGTCGATGGATCAAGGAAGGAAAGATTATTGCAGTCAAAGGTTTGGGTGGATTTCACCTTGCCTGTGATGCGTCCAATCCGATGGCAGTTCAGAGCTTGCGAAATCGCAAAAAGCGTTCTGATAAACCCTTTGCATTGATGGCTTTTGATCTGAAGACGATCGAGCACTTCGTCGAAGTAAGTGACAGCGCCAGGGGTTTGCTGATGTCCCCACAGGCACCCATTGTTCTAATGCCTCCATTGGAGACGGCGTTTGATATGCTTAACCTATGCGCTCCTAGACAAAATAAACTTGGTTTTCTTCTGCCCTACACCCCTTTGCATCTACTTCTCCTTGAGCCCGCATCAGACTTTCCTGAAGTCCTGGTCATGACCAGCGCCAATTTGAGCGAGGAACCCATTGCTTACAAGAATAAACAGGCACTTTCACAATTGAAGGAACTTGCAGATGCTTTTTTAATGCATGATCGCCCCATCCATATGCGTGTTGATGATTCTGTCTTCACTCTCCTGGATGAAAAACCTTATCCAATTCGTCGTTCGAGAGGGTATGCACCTAATCCAATCCGTCTGCCAATCGAAATACCATCCATCTTGGGGACAGGGTCTTTGTTAAAAAACACTTTCTGCCTCACCAGGGATCGCTATGCTTTCATCAGTCACTACATTGGCGACCTGGAAAACCATGAGACCTTACAATCATATGAATCAGCCATCAAACATTATCAGGATCTTTTCAGGATCACACCCGGGTTGATTGCGTGTGATATGCATCCTGATTATTTGGCAACCCAATATGCTATGGAACGTCAGAGAAAAGAGAACATCCCATTAATTCTCGTGCAGCATCATCATGCACACATTGCTGCATGCCTGGCTGAAAACCAATGGGATTCTTGTGAGCCGGTGATTGGTCTCAGCTATGACGGAACCGGGTATGGTACAGATGGACATATCTGGGGTGGAGAGATTCTGATCGCTTCCTATAAGAAATTTCAACGTCGCTTCCATCTTGAATATGTGGCGATGCCTGGCGGCGACCTCGCCGTGAAAAAACCCTCCCGCATGGCGATCAGCCAGTTGACTGCTTCGGGCATTGAGCTGGACAAACGCCTGCCACCAGTTTCTGCACTTTCTGATATGGAGATCGACGCCGTCCAGCATCAAATTCAGGCCGGGATCAATACACCGCTGACTTCATCCATGGGTCGCCTGTTTGATGCAGTCGCAGCTTTGATCGGCATCCGCCAAAAAGTAAATTACGAAGGTCAAGCCGCCATTGAGCTTGAAGCAATTGCAGATCTGGCTGAATTGGGTTACTATTCTCTGGAATTGAGTGAACAACAAATTCTTACAAAACAGCTTTTTGTCGCCATCGCCAGAGATCTTTTGAATGATGTACCTGTCAGCAGGATTTCTGCGAAGTTCCATCAGGCAATTGTAAACGTCTCATTGGAAGCATGCAAACAGATCCGCCGTGAAACAAGTATCAATTATGTTGCAATCAGCGGTGGTGTATGGCAAAATTTATATTTGATGAGCCATATCCTGCCTGAATTGCGTAAAGCAGGTTTTCAGCCACTCATTCATCATCAACTGCCACCAAATGATGCCTGCATTGCCTTGGGGCAGGTGATGATCGCTGCTCATGCAGGCTTTATTTAAAATATAAGGAGTTTTTATGTGTCTGGGTATTCCAGGAAAGATCATTGAGATTTACAATTTTTCAGGCACAAAAATGGCAAAAGTAGATTTTGGGGGAGTAATCCAGGAAGTCTGCATTGAAACCATCCCCGAAGCAGAGGTTGGCAATTACACGATTGTGCATGCCGGGTTTGCATTGAATTTATTGTCCGAAGAAGACGCTGAAGAGACGATTTCAATCCTGCAAGAAATGTCCAGATTGGCAGATTTGGAAGATAATTCTTAGGCAATAAGTGACCAGGAAAATGGACATCCTTACATCGTTCCGCAATGCTGATCTTACGAAAAAACTTTTGAATCAAATCCATCAACGCATCACCCAACCATGGAAAATTATGGAAATTTGTGGCGGGCAAACACATGCCATCATGCAATATGGAATTGACCAATTACTCCCTCCGGAAATTGAGTTGATCCATGGACCAGGTTGTCCAGTTTGTGTGACCTCGTTGGAGCTGATCGACCAGGCCATACAAATCGCCCGGCAGCCCGGGGTCATCTTCACGTCCTTCGGAGATATGTTGCGGGTGCCTGGTTCATCCCAGGATCTATTATCAGCAAGGGCAGATGGGGGAGATGTCCGCGTGGTCTATTCTCCGCTAGATGCAGTCAAACTTGCGCAGGCTAATCCAGACAGGCAGGTCATTTTTTTTGGTGTTGGTTTTGAAACCACCGTGCCTGCCATCGCCATGAGCGTTTCGCATGCATCCCGGGAAAAGATCCACAATTTCAGTATCATTCCTGCCAATGTGCTTGTTCCTCCTGCCATGCACGCGATCCTGGATAGTCCGGATTGCCAAATCAATGCTTTTCTCGCTGCAGGGCATGTTTGCGCAGTCATGGGATATTGGCAATATGAACCCATTGCCGAACAGTATCACTGCCCCATTGTCGTAACCGGCTTTGAACCCTTGGACTTGGCGAACGGAATCCTGATGGCAGTAAACCAACTTGAAGAAAGACGTTTCAAAGTGGAGAATGCGTATTCACGCGCAGTTACCCGTGAGGGCAATCAGACAGCACAAGCCATGATCGAAAAAATTTTTCGACCAGTTGATCAAAATTGGCGTGGGATAGGCACCATCCCACTTTCCGGTCTTGGATTACGTGATGAATTTCAGTCATACGATGCCATCCAGCGTTTTCACCTGCAATCAGTAAAAGTTGAAGAATCTCCTCTGTGCATGGCTGGTCAGGTTCTGCAAGGTTTGATAAAACCGGTTGAATGTCCTGCTTTTGGAAAGGAATGCACGCCCAGAGCACCACTTGGAGCACCGATGGTATCCTCAGAAGGCACCTGTGCTGCTTACTACCGCTATAATCGAGACCACGATGATGAATAAACAATCTCCCAACCCGCAAAATCTGGTTTGCCCCGTCCCGCTGAGGCACAACGAAAAAATTGTGATCGGGCATGGCAGTGGTGGTTTGATGACTTCCGACCTGATCAAGGAGATTTTTCAATCTCATTTTTCAAATCCAATTTTGGATTTGGGTAACGACGCAGCCGTCATCAGTCTTCAACACACTTCTGGAAGGTTGGTAACTTCGACGGATGCACACATTGTTTCGCCGCTTTTCTTTCCGGGTGGTGATATTGGTCGGCTGGCTGTTTGCGGAACGGTCAATGACGTCGCCATGCTTGGTGCAAAACCTCTTTACCTGACAGCCTCTTTTATCATTGAAGAAGGTCTTCCAATCGACGCCCTGGAAAAGATCGTGCAATCCATGCAAGCCGCTTGTATTGAAGCGGGCGTAGCCATTGTGGCTGGTGACACGAAAGTGACCGAAAAAGGAAAGTGCGATGAGCTTTTCATCAGTACAACGGGAATAGGCTGGCTGCCTGATGGAAAAGAGATAGGCGGACAGTATGCAAAGGTGGGTGACGCTGTGATCATCTCCGGCACTCTTGGCGATCACGGCATTGCGGTTCTCCAAGCACGCGGTGACCTCGGTTTCCAAACTGACATTCAATCTGATGTTGCACCGCTCAATAAAATGCTTGAGAACCTGGGACTGGAAATACCTGAAATCCATGTCCTGCGTGATCCAACCCGCGGCGGTTTGGGCACAACTTTGGTCGAGATCGCACATCAATCCCACGTTTCCATCCAAATAGAAGAGCAATTCCTACCAGTCCGATCTGATGTTAAGACAGCCTGTGAGATGCTTGGGTTTGATCCCATTTACATTGCCAATGAAGGTAAAGCAGTCATTCTTCTTCCTGATAACCAGGCTGAGAGAGCTCTGGAAGTTCTTCATGAACATGCTTACGGTAAAAACGCAGTACGAATTGGGTCTGTGATCAACGACACCCACAGTCGGGTGCTTCTTCATACACAACTTGGCTCCAACAGGGTCATAGGAATGCTTTCAGGTGAGATGCTTCCTCGCATCTGCTGAACCCTGTGCACTGCTTGACAAATTCATTCCAGTCGTTATACTTATTTTTCTATGATCTATCAGAGGTAAAAAAAATGAAAATCGAATTTCAAGAGACAACTGATGACCTGCTTAAACGGATCAATATCCACGACCGATTTGGATCTCGCAGCATTGACACATGGATGTTGGAAATTCTCGATCTCAAACCCGGTATCAAGATCCTCGATTTAGGCTGTGGCGCGGGCAAACAATGCTTTTCATATTATGCATACTTAAATGGGGATGCTGAAATAACCGGAACAGATGGATCAGAAGACCTGCTGGAACAAGCAAGGCTGGAAAACAAGAAAACCAATGACAGCATTTCTTATGTCCAACTTGATTTTAATAAACCTTTTGAGCTGCCTAAAAATCATTTTGACTTGGAATCCTGCTGCTTTGCTATTTATTATGCACAAGATATTCCCTTTACCATCTCTGAAATGCACCGGGTGCTAAAACCAGGCGGAAGATTATTCACGACGGGGCCCATGCCTCAAAATAAGGCTGTCTTTTATGACATTATCACTGAAGCCACCGGAAAACCCATCCCCCCCATGCCCGGCAGTTCACGCTACAGTACAGAAATTCACGGAACGATTGAAAACCTCTTCAGCAAAGTAGAAACGCATATCTTTGAAAATCCTCTCGTCTTTGACAGTGCCCAACCTTTTATCGAATACACACGCGCCTCACTCTCAGAAGATCGCAAATTATGGAACAGCTTCTTTACCACACATGAAGATTTTGAAAAGATCATGTCCAAGATTAGTGCAGTCGCAAAATCCCGCATTGAGAAAGATGGTATCTTGGTCATGACAAAAGTGGTAGGCGGTTTTCTCGCGACAAAATAAGGAACTTGATGAACCACAACATGACTTTCTTCGGTAAGAATATTTTATTTTTGGGGGCCCACCCTGATGATATTGAGTTGGGTTGTGGCGCACTGATTGCAGATATCATTGATCACACCAATATCCTTTGCTTTACTTTTTCTGACAATCAGAAAAACCCTGATCTTCAGAACCTGGTTGAAGAACATTACAACAGCATGTTGGTATTGGGATTGAACAAAGAACATGTTATATTGGATCAGTTCACTACACGCCGTTTTCCAGATTATCGACAGGAGATACTTGAGAAAATGATCCAGCTCAATCGGCATCTCCATCCTGAAATTGTTTTTGTACACACCTCACAGGATATCCATCAAGACCACGCAACTGTCACCCAGGAAGCCATGCGGGCGTTCAGGGGGACGACAGTTCTTGGATTTGATGTTCTGCGCAGCAGTTATGATTTCTTTCCCCATTTTCTCGTTGAAGTTTCAGAAGCAGCTGTCCAAAAGAAAATTGATGCACTGGCTGAATATAAGACTTATCGCGATCGCTATTATTTCAGCCCTGAAGTGACCCGTTCCACTGCCATACGCCATGGTGCCCTGGCAGAGAGGCCATATGCTGAAGGGTTTGATATTATTAGAATCGTTGGGAAATTTGGATAAACGCCAATAAGCTAGTCAGGTTCCAAAATACCAATTTCAATCGTGTTTTTATTGATCCTTACAGGATAACTCTCAACATCCTTGATTGCAGGAAGACTTAATACCATGCCATTGCGCACATCAAATCTGGCACCATGGCATGGACACACTATTTCGTACCCATCAAGTTCGCCATCGCCAAGTTGGCAAGTTTCATGTGAGCAAACATCAGCAATGGCGTAGACTTCGCCGTCGATATTGAACATTACGATCGCATTTTTACCGACTTCTATAAACAATCTCTCTCCTGAGGGCAGATCATCAACACTGCATATGGGTAGAAATTGAAAATGATCATCAACTGTTTTTTTCATAGTTGCCTTCCTTGTTTAAACCGGAACGTCCCATTCATTTTGGGACGTTCAAATATTAATTGGATTATCCAAGCTAATAGCTCACCAGCCTGGAGGTTGATCGTTTTGTTAACCTGATATGCGTCGAATCATATGGAAACCACAAGATATGATCAGGCACCATCCAACCATCTGTGAGATAAACATTGGAGCGAAACTGAACAGCCACCATTTTGTCATCAACTTGGACTACAGTGCCACGCAACCATCCTTTTATACGGATATTGTTCTTTTCATGATCACAATTCACTTCCACATGATCACCTACCTCGAATTTTTTTTCTTCGTCAGGGGGTCGCATGTATAATCCAGGGGTCATCTTGCCTCCTTGTTATTCTTATATTCTCACTTCATTTTAGCAGAAACTCATTATATTTTCTAATTTTTGTCCAACCTGAATAGATGATTTTCCATTTTATTTTCGATGATCTTTGTACATCGATCGATGATCACATCATCAGGTATGCGCTCAAATACAGTATTGAAAAACCCTTTCACAATTAATTTTTCTGCTTCCTGTTTTGGTATCCCTCGGCTTTGCAGATAGAACATTTCCGCGTCTTCAATTTTACTGACCGTTGCGCCATGAGAGCATCGCACATCACCCGCCAGGATCTCGAGACCAGGGATCGAATTAACTTTGGCATCTTTACTTAATATTAAATTTCTATTCGCCTGGTAGCCATCCGTTTTAATGGCATGAGGTGCCACATAGATCATCCCCTGCCATACGGTTTTGCTTTTTCCAAACAAGACGCCCTTGTACAAAAGGTCACTGAAGGTATGGGGTGCCAAATGATTTTGCTGCGTATCCAGGTCAAAATGCTGTTCCCTGTCGCTGAAATAAAAGCCGGATATCCGTGCTTCCGAGCCTGGCTCCATCAAGTCCACATCTGAAAACACCTTGGATAAATGACTGCCAACGGTACCGCTGATCCAAACCAGTTGTCCGTTTTTATAGACTTTTGCCCGTTCGTGCATAAATGACCAGACATGTTCACCCCAGGATTGCAGCTCAATAAGATTGAGCTTCGCATTTTCACCAACATGGATCTCAATGATTCCAGCATGGAATGCTTGTGCATCCTCATCAATTTCTGGTGATGAAAATTCATGGATATGGGTGATGGATGCGCCTTCATCCAACCAGACCAGTGAATGGGTTAATCCCGCAGAATATGCTGGCGCGCCCCAGATGTGGCTGTAAAAGGGAGATTCTAGCTGGACTCCTTTTGGAACATATAAGAAAACACCATTTTGTCCGAAAGCTGCAGCCAAAGCAGCAAATTTGCCGTCGCCGGCATGGACGATCTGACCGATCATCCTGGCTAATAATTCTGGATATTGCGCTTCAGCTGACTTTAAATCCAAAAAAATGACGCCGGATTGTCGTGCTTCATCACTCAAAGAAATATGAACAGATGACCCGGTTAATATTAATTCTCCGTTGTAACGACCTCCCTTTTTCCTGTATGGAAATGAGAATACGTTTTTCTTTGATCCGCGCTGATCAACGCCATCGTTTATGCGGAATTTGTCAACTGCCAGGTTCTGGAAATCTGTGCGCCGCCATGGTTCATCCTTTCTGGTTGGGAATGGCAACGCTTGATAAGTCTTCCATGCATCAAGATGGTATTCATTCAACGAGTCATTTTCAGGCTTTGGCAAGTTATTTTGGTTAAAAGCAAATTCAAAATTACTGGCTTTTTGCCTTTGACGGGATGTTGATATTTTCAAGGTTGGTTTCCCATTGCTCATTTGATTTCAACAACTCCTTGAATTCTTAACCGACCTTGCCAACCATTTGCAGTTGGATCAACCGATTCATCTCAACAGCATATTCCATCGGGAGTTCTTTCACGAGGGGTTCGATAAAACCCGATACGACCATGGTGGTCGCATCTTCCGTGCTCAACCCGCGGCTTTGAAGGTAAAACAATTGTTCTTCGCCAATCTTACTGACTGAGGCCTCATGCCCGATGGAGACGTCCTCATTATCCACTTCGATGGAGGGATAAGTATCAGAGCGTGCCTCTTCATCCAGCAATAGTGCGTCGCAAACAACATTGGATTTTACATTGCTTGCACCTGCATGCACTTTTACCAGTCCTCGATAGGAAGCCCTGCCATTACCCCTTGAAATGGATTTCGATGTGATTTTGCTGCTGGTATTTGGCGCAAAATGGATCATCTTCCCGCCTGCGTCTTGATGCTGATTTGGACCGGCAAAAGCCACAGAGAGAATCTCTCCTTTTGCGCCTTCGCCAAGCAGGTAGCAGGAAGGATATTTCATGGTCACTTTCGATCCCAGGTTCGCGTCCACCCATTCCATGATACCACCCTCATGCACATGAGAACGCTGCGTGACCAGATTGTAAACGTTCGTTGACCAGTTCTGGATGGTTGTGTACCGCACACGTGCATTTTTTCGCACAATGATTTCGATCACGCCACTATGAAAAGAATGCGTGGAATATAGAGGCGCCGTGCACCCTTCAACATAGTGCACTTGAGCGCCCTCGTCAGCAATGATCAATGACCGCTCAAATTGCCCGATATTTGCGCTGTTCATCCGGAAATATGCCTGCAGTGGTAGATCAACTTTCACGCCTTTGGGCACATAGACAAATGACCCGCCGGACCAGACAGCACTATTAAGTGCAGCAAATTTATTATCTTCAATTGGAACTACAGTCGAAAAATATTTCTTAAAAATATCAGGATATTGTTTTAATCCATTTTCGATGCTTAAGAATATGACGCCCTGCTTTTCCAACTCTTCCTGGATGGAATGATAGATCATTTCAGATTCATATTGTGCGCCAACCCCGGAGAGATATTTTTGCTCCGCTTCAGGAATGCCCAGCCGGTCAAAGGTGTTTTTAATGGATTCTGGAACATCTTCCCATGATTTCTCTTCTTGTTCCTGGGGTCTTACATAATAAAAAATATCATTCAAATCAAGTTCAGTTAAGTCGGGCCCCCATCCCGGCATTGGTCTTTGTTTAAAATGCCGGTAAGCCTTCAGTCTAAAGTCAAGCATCCATTGTGGTTCATCCTTTAAATGAGAAATTTGATGGATGACCTCTTCATCGAGACCTTTGCCACTCTTAAAAAAGTAATTCTCAGGATCTTTAAAATTATATTGAGACTCATCGCCGAGTTGGTGTAGAAATTCCTGGGATACCTCTTTAACCATTATTTATACCCGTATATGCTTATGCAGAAAATTTTCCAAAATATTAATTGGGTTGTCCATACTTTTCCCGAACCCAATCATAGCCACTTTCTTCAAGTTGTAAGGCAAGATCCGCACCACCGGATTCAGCAATTCGTCCATCAAACATGATATGAACGATATCCGGCTTGATGTAATTCAACATACGTTGATAGTGCGTAATTACAATCACACCAAGGTTTTCTCCCCGTAGAGAATTAACGCCTTCGGATACGATGCGAAGGGCATCAATATCCAGGCCAGAATCTGTTTCATCGAGGATGGCAAAACGGGGTTCCAAAACTGCCATCTGCAGGATCTCAGCTCTTTTTTTCTCCCCACCCGAAAAACCATCATTAAGATACC
This sequence comes from uncultured Anaerolineaceae bacterium, assembly GCA_964540765.1. Lineage (GTDB taxonomy): Bacteria > Chloroflexota > Anaerolineae > Anaerolineales > Anaerolineaceae > CAZJLN01. The sequence continues at coordinate 26,252 of CAZINW010000023.1, forward strand.
TTCCCCCAAAACTGTAATCCATTTTCAACAGATCCATCTTTGATTTCAAGAGTTGCCGAAATTTAACAACGGAAATACCATTTGAGTCTGGATGGAGAGCCTTTTCCTTGATATTTAAAGCACTTCTCAGGAAATTTGCCACACTTACACCGGGGATTGCCACAGGATACTGGAATGCAAGGAAAAGACCAAGTTGAGCACGTTCATCCGGCTTCAAATCAAGAATGCTGGTTTCATCGATGCGCACATCGCCGTCTACGATCTTATAAGCAGGATGCCCCATGACAGCATATGCCAGTGTTGACTTACCTGTTCCATTCGGTCCCATGATTGCATGGACTTCACCCTGATTGACTGTCAGGTTTAATCCTTTGATGATCATGGTCTCTCCAACCATGACATGTAAGTTTTCGATAATTAACCTTGCCATTAATTTTTTCCTCGAATTGTCTCTCCAGAGACTATCACCCATTTTTTATATGGGGTTCTCGCATCTAGCTCGGGGGATTATAGCACTTTCGCAATGATAAGTCAATATTTATAATATTTTTTTATAATATTAACATGTTATAAAATTTAAAATACTTCAATTTTGTGCCATGCTTTGATTCAATCAATGATGGGCATACAGCAACCCACCGCCGAAGCTACAACGGTGAAAAGTGGGGGTCTCCTTGGTTCTTTGCTTTCCGGTTTAACCGGTCAGCAGCAGGAACAACAACAGCCTGATTCAAGTGGCGATCTTTTGGGTTCACTTCTATCCGGTTTATCGGGTGGGCAAAGTTCTTCAAGCAACACTTCAGACAACACGCTGGGTCTCTATTGTCCGGGTTAACTGGCACACAATCGAAAGATGGCGGAAAATTGGATGCGGTTGATCTACTCTCAGCCGGTCTGGCTTTTTTTGCTGCGAAACAACAGGGTAGCTCAAATCTTGAAGCTATCTGCAGGCCATCAGCAAGAACAGTCCTCTTGGTCAACCTGCTCATCGGACCCAATCTGGTGCGCTTGTCATCAATACCACCATGAATTTTCTGGGTTCAAAGAAAAATTAAAACCTATCTCAATCCGCTTATAGAGCTTGCCTGGTGCAGGCTCTATTTGTTTTTAAGAACAAATCAGCGTCTTTGGTAAAGGCGCTGAAGAAGAATGACGATTAAATGCTTTTATCTAGACGGATAAATTTCCCGGAAATCCCACTTTAGTAATGAACACCACGCGGCATGGTTTTGGCTTGTTCTATCCAGCGTTCAACTTCTTTCAAGGTTGGTGTACGGCGAACCAATTTCTTTACAGCATTGACCTCGAGGATCTTTGCATGCAAATTTGCCGGGTTCCTTTTGCTAAGTTCGACGACTGTGTCAACACCAGCCTCTTCGAGCAAGTCAGAGTATTCTTCAGCTACACCCTTGACGCGGTAAAGATCAACATGATTCACCCATTCCAAAATATAGGACTTATCAATGCCAGACTTCTCGGCGATCTCTTCGCGTCCTTTTGGGGTTGCGCCCAGGTTGTGCAAAGCTTCAACCGTATGAATACCAACTTTGCCCAATTTTTCTGCATACACTGGACCAATTCCCTCAATATCAATTATTTTGGTCATGATTTTCTCCTTTTCTAATTTAATTGCCGTCTTTATTTTAGAATTATAGCACAAAAACAAGTTGAGATTCCCAAAGTTTTTTATCCAAAGTTTTTTATCCAGCACTGCGCTCATCTCCAATAATAAATATATTGCTTATGATATTTACAATAATAATCATATTTATTGACATAATTTTTGCTTATGTTATACTTTTATTAATTGATAGTTGGAATAAGTCGAAAAAAGGCTAGCATATGAAAAGTACACGGGAAAAAATCATTAGTTCCCTCCTGGCACACCCAGATTCAACCATTAATGATCTGGCAGAAGCCGTAAAAATTAATGGGATATCTGTCCGTCATCACCTGACCAATCTACAGGCAGATGGTCTGGTCGCAGCTGAAGAAGAACGCCATGGTGTCGGAAGGCCGAGATTGGTTTACAAACTGACTGATCTGGGCATGGAAAAATTCCCAACCAACTACTTGAAATTGACCAATCGATTATTGGATCAACTTAAAACCATACTACCACCGGAAAAAGTCAATGACTTATTTGCAGAAGTTGCTTTGAATCTGGCAAAAGGATACAAGGAAGATATAGCCAAGCTGCCCATTGAGGATCAATTGAATGCTGTAAAAGCGATCCTTTCACAAGAAGGCTTCATCATTGAATGGGAGAAGAAAGGCAAAGACTATCTCATTCGTAATATCAGCTGTCCATATTATCATGTTGGATTAGCCCATCCTGAGGTATGCAATATTGACAGAACCATTATCTCGACTTTGCTTTCCAGACCCGTCAAACTACATGAGTGTTTGCTGGATGGGAAAACCAATTGCACCTATATTGTTGAAGTAGAACTGAAGGAAGATTTGAATGCCTGAAAGCCAAACTTACAAGCCGCCCAAATGGAAGATCCATCAAACGCATCCAGAAAAGATTGATGAGCTTATGGAGAGTCTCGCTGAAATCAGTGATCCTGAACTTGGTTTGACAATTCTGGAACTGGGTTTGGTGCGTGATATGGAATTGTTAGAGGATCATGCACTCGTCACCATGATTCTTACGACACCCTTTTGCCCTTATGGACCCTCCATGATGGAATTCACACGAAGGAAGGTCGAAGCCATCTTGGGTATTCCGACTAAAATAGTTTATGGCAGCGAAACCTGGGATCCAACCATGATGGAAGAGGGCTTGCTTGATGATAACTGGGGATTATCCGGATAAACCATCATCATATCTGAAAAATCTTGAGGTCCAGAAGGTAAATTTTTTTAATTTTCTACATTCTACTTAAAAAAGTTGACCAGTTTCATTGCTAAAGAAAGGTTACCCTTCAATTTCAGTTTTCCCATCATGAATGCCCGCATGCCATCTTCTTTGCCTGAAAGGATCCTGGTTGCAAGCATCGCATCAGCCTTCAATGTCAGGTTTGGATTTTCGATCTCACCCTGCTGGACAGAACAGGTTTGATCTTTAATGATCAACCCCCAATTACTGCCCTGTTCTCCGGTCAGATTAAATTGAACACGCGCATTTACATCCCTGGCCAGCTCGGGGTTAAAGTGTGCAGGAATTTGCTCTAAAATCTCTTTTACATTGGGTTCTGGCATTTTCATTACCTCACTCATTCTTAAGTTTTGACAATTATAAACCAGGCATTCATGGATTCTTCAATTATTGATGAGTGAAAATGGCGGAATTCTGGCAATTCAATCACAAAATGCTCCTCCCATTCATGCCAAATAAGAAATTACAGGTACATCCCTGCCGGTTTCAGCTACATTGATGCAGACATAGTGATTTCCCAATTATGATCTTTACCAATCGCCAGATGGAGCAATAAATATATAATTAATACTGAATCAAATTCTTACAGTGTTGTATAATTCAGAAGTAATTACTGGATTGCCATGGGTGAAGTGATGGGTCCAGAAGGACAGATTGGATGGGCCCCAGCCATCCATCTATTTGATCTGACACCCACACCAGCCAACTAATATTAAGAAGGAGAAAACCAATGGATAAATACCAATGTATAGCTTGTGGATATATTTATGATCCAGCAATAGGGGATCCAGACAATGGCATTGCGCCCGGCACAGTTTTTGAAGACTTGCCAGCTGATTGGGTTTGCCCTGATTGCGGTGTTGGTAAAGAAGAATTCGAAAAGATCTAGAAAAAGCTGGTTGAATTCAGAATTAGGGTCTCAATCATTCTGTTTGGACTCCTAAATTTAATTCAAAAAAATTGTTCCAAAAAGTGGAACAATTTTTTATTTAAGACTTTAGTCAGTTGAGCTCGTGAAACGAGCGAAACAGAAAACCAGTTTATTTTCGATTTAATTCTTTAACCAATTGCAAATCAGGTTTGATAAAGGTTGATTTCAAAGAAACCGGTTTTTCTATCTTTGCTGATTTATGGGCAGCCAGGATAGCTTCCATCACATGAGCTGCGTGCTCTCCCTGGATTACTTGCGGTCTGTCATAACGTATTGAATTGGCAAAGGAGTTCAGCCCACGGCACCATTCTACTTTTTTGGGTCCACTGAATGGTTCCCTGATCAGGGGAATCGGTGTGTAATTGGTTTTATCACCGAATTGTCTATAAAAAACGCTCGCATCATAATTATGCCAACTTGCCAGATATAGTGATCCTTTGTCTCCATGAACCTGATAACCAATATCTCTCTCGCCTGTATCGACATAATAGTTCGCGTTCAGGTGAAAGATGATGCCATTCTCTAATTCAAAAACAATCTCATAGAAATCTGGCGTTAACAGCGTTAATACTCTCCCCTCCTTGATCTGCCTATTAGGCATCAGGATTTTCCCAAACGCTCTCACCCTTGATATAGGTCCAAACAATGCTGTGGTTAGGGTAACGGCATAAATCCCAACATCGATAATTGGGCCAACTTGATAAAAGGGCTCAGGTGCAGGATGCCAAGCTTCAATTCTCCCTTGATTGACCTCAGCAAATACCAGCCGCACATCACCCAAAGCACCTGTTTCTAGAAAGCGCCAGGCTGTTTCTTGTGCATCCCCTAAAAATACAGATGGCGCACATGCAAGCCTCTGCCCTTGTTTTTTTGCTAGCTCAACCAGCTCAAAGGTCTCACTATTTGTGAGCGCCAGAGGCTTTTCACTGAAGACATGTTTTCCAGCGTTCAGGCTGGCTTTTGTCACACTATAATGTGCCTGAAAAATAGTAAGGTTCAAGACAATATCCACGTCACAAGCTTTTAACATCTCCTCAAGATTTGAAAACACCTTGACATTAAATCGGCTTGCCAATCCCTCAGCCCGCAAGATATCGATATCAGTAACTCCGATTAACTCAAGCTGAGGAAAACTCTGCATGGTCATCGCATAATGCTCAGAGATATTTCCACATCCAACTATCCCAATGCCAAACCTATTATTTTTCATATAGAGATGCCTTTCATTGATTTACATTTTATTCGTAACAGAGGATGACTTGTGTCAGTTGGCCACTGTGTTTGTCAATCATTTCATACCCCTTTACAGCTTCATCAAAGTGAGCTTTACCTAGAAAAATAGACACGAGAAATGGCTTATGAATAATCAAACTC
>CAZINW010000024.1:0-31125 GCA_964540765.1 uncultured Anaerolineaceae bacterium
ATAAATTGAGATCAAAATTACTGATAATTGGGGTAAATGATAAACTCAGGTACCATGAAACAGCCTTTAAACTTGACACTCACAAAAGATACCTGTCTTCGTTTGTTAATTAAATGGTACAATTTATGCAATAATGATTTAATAGCTATGGAAAAGATCAAAAACTTCTTCAAAAACATCAAGTTTAATGACAATCGCCTCCTCCTGGTTGTTGTGATCGTCATCCTTGTTCTTCTAATGATGGACTTTAACAACCGCATGACGCAAATGCTGAAGCTCAACCAACAGCGCGATCAACTCAGCACGCAGGTGATCCAATTTGAACAAACCAAGCAGAGTTATGAAGAAAAGGTTATTTATGCCACCTCTGAACGAGCCCTGGAGGAGTGGGCTCGTGAAAAAGCTCGCATGGTGGAAACCGGAGATGTTCCGATCATTGTATTAACCCCAGCCGGTCAACAGATTATTGCCACACCTGTTCCCCAAGTCACACCGGAAAGTCTGGCTCATTGGGAAATCTGGCAGGAATTGTTCTTTGGTGATTAACAGGAATTACCTCCCATAATGATCAAAGGTAGGCTCACAACCTACCTTTTTGGTTAAAGCGATGATCGTATTATCTCATTTTCAACTTTCAGAATTGACGCCCCCTGCGTTCCCCATCGATATTTCCATCTCAATCGATCTGGGACAAACCATGGTTCAGGCTCACCTCAATAAGGATGGCATTAACTTTCCAGATGGATGCCAGCTTGGCTGGGACCCCATTCAACGCATCCAGCTCGATCAAAACGGGTGCTTTCTCATCAATGAAACAGGCATCCATCGCATTAAGTACTTTTCCGAAAAAAGCAACCGAACTTATAACCTCTTCCCGACTCCGTCAGCCCCGACCATGTTGATCTCCGGCATCCCCATGCACCGCATTAAGGAGACCGACCCCTGGCAGGATACACTCGAAAAGATCAAATCCTTCGGTGGCATCCATGGCACCCTTTTGGATACAAATACAGGTTTGGGATACACAGCCATTGCCTCTGCCCAAACTGCCAGTTGGGTCATGAGCATTGAGATTGAAGCGGCTGTGCTCAAGCTTTGCCAGCAAAATCCCTGGTCAAAGCCACTCTTTCACAATCCCAGGATTTCATGCATGCTTGGTGACAGCTTTGAGATCGTCGCAACTTTACCTGACCGGTCTTTTGACAATATCCTGCATGATCCACCCACTTTTTCTCTCGCAGGTGACCTCTACTCCCTTGATTTTTACGCGCAGCTATGGCGTGTACTGGCAGCGAAAGGCAAGCTGTTTCACTATATCGGGAACCCCAACAGTAAAACGGGTGCCAACCTGACCAGGTCTGTAATTCAAAGATTGACTTCTGCTGGTTTTACGCAAATCATCGCCAAACCAGAAGCTTTTGGCTTGTTGGCTCTGAAAAGATAAACGCAGCATTTATTCATTTACCCCCTGCACAACTGCCACATCAGAAAGCCACATCAGAAACATCAGAAAGATTCTGTTATATTTTTTCTCATGTATAATTATTTACTTATGGAGATAAACACGCTATCGCAACACATGCATGATTTCGTGGCTGCCAAAGGATGGTATGACCCTGAGAGTCCCAGACCTCAAACACTGCGCAACCTGGTAATTTCTCTTAACCTTGAAGCTGCCGAGGTGCTTGAATTACTACAGTGGCGCGAAGAAACTCCTGATAAACAAGCCCTCACCGGCGAATTGGCGGATGTGAGCCTTTATTTGCTTCAAATTGCCAGCGTCTCAGGGATTGATCTGGAAAAGGCAATCCTGGAGAAATTGCAGGAGAATTACAACAGGTCATGGGATGAAACCCCAACCCAGGATGATAAACAATGAAAATCGCAGTATTCGGAAGTGCCAACCCAAAACCTGGAGATCCCTTGTATGCTGATTCCCTTGAGCTGGGTCATCTCCTGGCATCCGCACACTATGAAGTCATCACAGGCGGTTACATGGGCACCATGGAAGCAGTCTCCAGAGGTGCTGCCGAGCATGGTGCACATGTCATCGGTGTTACCTGCCAGGAGATTGAAGCATGGCGCCCGATTAAAGCCAATATATGGGTTAAAGAAGAGTGGGCGGCGGAAACCCTGGTTGACAGGTTGAACATGCTTACCCATCATTGTGATGCCGCACTTGCCCTTCCCGGCGGTATTGGCACCCTTGCGGAGATCTGTTTAACCTGGAACCAGATGGTGATCCAATCGTATGCCCCCAAGCCCTTGATCGTCATCGGTGAGGGATGGCGCTCCACCTTTGAGACTTTTCTCACCGCCCTGGATGTATACACACCAATAACCTACCGCCAGTGGCTGTCATTTGCTCCCGATGTCCATTCTGCTGTAAAATTATTAAAACAGATGCTGGGAAAAGAACAATAAAGACGATAAGAAGAAAAATCCATGGAAGATAAAAAATTACCCTCAAAAGCTGAAAATTTTTCTGAATGGTACAACCAGCTTGTACTGCGTGCTGAGCTGGCAGATTATGCACCAGTGCGCGGCTGCATGGTTGTAAGACCTTATGGTTGGGCGCTTTGGGAAAACATCCAGAAAGAACTCGATGCGCGCTTTAAAGAAACAGGGCATGTCAATGCTGCCTTTCCCCTGCTCATCCCCATGTCATTTCTTGAAAAAGAAAAGGAACATGTGGAAGGATTTTCGCCTGAATTGGCAATCGTAACGCATGGTGGTGGGGCTAAATTGGAAGAACCGCTTGTCGTTCGTCCCACATCTGAAACCATCATTGGTACGATGTATGCCCGCTGGATCCAATCATATCGCGATCTGCCGGTGCTCATCAATCAATGGGGAAATGTCGTCCGTTGGGAAATGCGTACCCGTCTCTTCCTGCGCACCCTTGAATTCTACTGGCAGGAAGGGCACACCGCCCATGCCACTGCCAAGGAAGCGGAAGAAGAGACCCTGCGTATGCTGGACGTCTATACGGATTTTGCGGTCAACGAAGCCGCTGTGCCCGTCATTCCAGGTCGCAAGAGCGAAACTGAAAAATTCGCGGGTGCTGTGCACTCCTATACCATTGAGGCCATGATGGGTGACACGCGTGCGCTGCAATGCGGTACTTCCCATAATCTCGGTCAAAATTTTGCCAAAGCATTTGACATCAAGTTTCTTGATGAAGCCAACCAACTACAATATTGCTGGACCACCTCCTGGGGAGTCTCAACCCGCTTTATTGGCGCCATTATCATGACCCATGGCGATGACCAGGGGCTCATCCTGCCCCCCAATTTGGCACCTATTCAGGTCGTCATTGTTCCCATTTTCCGCAAGGAAGAAGAAAAAAACATGGTGATGGAAGCAGTCTCCCGTATTCAGGCCATGCTCTCCGACTTCAAAGTCAAAGTGGATGATCGCGACGAACTCACGCCTGGCTTTAAATTCAATGACTGGGAAATGCGGGGGGTACCTCTGCGGATCGAAGTTGGCCCCAGAGATATGGCAAACAACAGCGTAGCACTTGCCCGGCGTGATATCCCGGGGAAAGAGGGCAAATCTTTTGTAGCACAGGATGGTCTCGAAATAACCGTTAGAACCATGCTGGATGCGATCCAGGCCAATCTCTTGGTAAAAGCCACCCAATTCCGGGACAACCATATTTTTGAACCTGAGGATTACGAGTCATTTAAAGAGGTCATTGAGAATAAAGGTTGGGCACGCGTTTGGTGGTCAGATAGCATTGAAAATGAAGCCCACATCAAAGAAGAAACCAAAGCCACCATCCGCTGTTATCCCAGTCAAGGCATCTCCACAGAAGGTAGATGTTTCTATTCGGGTCTAAAAACAAACCAAAAAGTGCTCTTTGCCAGGGCTTATTGATACCTTCAAGCAGCAGTGCCTTTTGATCAAATTGATATTTTCTATAAGTCATTAACCTCATGCCAGCCATTGATCTGCAGCGTTTGCAAAAACAGGTAAGCGAGCTCAGGGAACTTATCGGATTCCCGTATGATTTCTTAAGAAAATTTCATGAGATTCTTGTCTTCCACAACCACTGGGTGTTAAGGCAAAGTAGTAACAAAACCCCCCGCACTCTCCTGCACAGCTACCAGGTTCCAGCCCAGGTGATTCGCCAGATTGAGCTGGGTGTTTTACCTGTCGTAGAGGCATACCCTCATCAAGGATTATCTCTTGCAGATCACTTGTGGCAGGATGATTTTATCGAATCGCGTGAATTTGCCTGCTCGATATTGGGTCAATTACCGATCTCTGCCAGCAAAGAAGTTAAAGACCGTATCCTCACGTGGGCAGATCCCGACCTTGACAGGGCAGCCCTGGATGCTTTAATTACCAAAGCCGCTCTGCGATTGCGTACAGAAAATCCTGAATTCTGGGAGACCATCGTCCTGGATCTTCTCTCCCACCCGGATCAAAATTTTCAGAATATCGGGCTGAAAGCCATTGCGGATGTCATTATAGATAAGAACTTCACCCGCGTACCTTCCCTTTTTAAATTGGTCAGGCCCTACCTTCAATCTCCAAAAGACCATTTGCGAGCCAGCCTGGCTGACACAATCGCTGCCCTTGCCCATCGTACCCCAACTGAAACACTTTATTTCCTGAAGGAGATCCTCTCAGGCACACCAGGCGAAGAGGTTGAGATCACACTTCGCCGCTACGCAGCCTTTTTCCAAAAAGATCTCCAAAAAAATCTTTTGGATGCTGTTAAGGATCATGAGCAATTTCGTAAACAGAGTGAGTTATCAAAGAATTTAAAATAAAAAGACCGGAGAATTTACTCCGGTCATTGTTTTCTATTTGACTGTCTATTCGATTTTTTTGACAATAAAATTGTCAAAACTGATGCTCACGTTTCCCACATTAAATGTGCCTGCCATCAACCCAACATCACCTTTTGTGTATTCGCTGTCCACGACTTCATCCACCAGCTTATTATTAATGAATAGTGATAACTTCCCTTCTCCACAGACTGCCCTGATCGTATTCGTCTCATCACCAGTTTTGATTTGTTCGCTTTCTTCGAACCATTCCCCGCTCAGGTAATAAATCCCCTCCGCAGTCTTTTTTTGGATCATATAGTACCCATCACTGCTGATCAGGAACATGTAAAATTGATCCAGCCCCATATAATTGCATATGATCCCGTAGTTATTATCATCCGTACCATTTATTTTTGTGGCATCCACCTGGACGCTGACATTTTCAAATTCCTGGTGTGCCAGGGCCCACCGATCAAATTGCGGCTCTTTTACATTGATCAGGTAGGATCCATTCAAATATTCACTGATGCCCGCATCACCATTGTAGATATCCCATCCTGATTCTGCGTCGGAAAAATCATCCATGTAAAGAACCTCCCCGGTTGAACAAGATGCCGTGAAAAGTAAGGTAAAACAAATCAAAGCGAGACCACTTTTTATTGACTTCATAAACACTCCATATTTGCTCATGCCTGACAATTATACCTGATAGAACCTCACCTGATAGAACCTCTTAGACAATAAAAAAATGGCAAGACCATCTCAATAAATTCATTATGACATCATAAAAAAATAAAAAGCCCGGCAAAAACCGGGCTTAATAAAATCAACCTGAAATTTACGGATGGAAGGATGCAATGATCGGCGCAAACAGGGATGCAACCAGTGACATCACTGTGATGAGCGTGTTCAAAGAGGGGCCTGCAGTATCCTTGAAGGGATCGCCGACGGTATCACCAACTACCGCTGCCTTATGCGCGTCTGACCCAGGCCCACCAAATTTGCCTGTTTCAATATATTTCTTGGCGTTATCCCATAAACCGCCCGCATTTGCCATCAGCAAGGCAAAAATCACTCCAGTAAAGATCGCTCCGCCCAGGAAGCCACCCAGAGCATCCGGTCCGAGACCAAACCCGACCAGCAGGGGCATGCCCACTGCCAGGAAAGCTGGCAGGATCAAAGAAGAGAGTGCACCTTCCGCTGCCAGACTAACACAGGTGTTGTAATCAGGCTTGTCGGTCCCTGCCAGGATGCCGGGTTTCTCCCGGAATTGCCTGCGGATCTCTTCAATCATGTCAAAGGCATTATGAGTAACTGAGAGCATTAATAGGGCACTGAAAAGCGGCGGAGTCATTGCTCCCAATAAGACACCAGCAACCACCACAGGATCCTGCAGACTGATGGTAATGGGGGACCCAGCTTTAGCAACGACTTCAGAGTATGCCGCAAACAAAGCCAGTACAGTCAGTGCCGCTGCACTGATGGAAAAACCTTTGGTGATCGCTTTGGCAGTATTGCCGGCAGAATCCAGAACATCAGCTCTCTCAATGACCTCCTGACCCATACCTGCCATTTCTGCAATGCCACGGGCGTTGTCAACAATGGGACCATAAGCATCTGCAGAAACGATCATGCCACTGATGGAAAGCATGCCAACCGCACTGATACCGATGCCATATACACCTGACAATCCTAATTCAGGATTGTCAACCAGGAAGTAGGAGATCAAAGTGGCTGCTACAATGCCTATGATTGAGGGCACAATGCTGATCAAGCCATAGCTGTATCCCGTAATGATATTGATGGCTGCACCTGATCCGGAAACGCGCGCAGTTTCGTTAACTGGTTTATGTGCATCTGACGTAAAGTAATCCGAAGTAAACCCGATGATGACCCCAGCAGCAAGACCAACCAACGTCGCCCCGAGAATGCTGATGTCAAAGTCAGCTACCAAAACCAGGATTGCCACCATGATCCCAAAAATGACCGTGGTAATAATTGTGCCTCTGTTCAAAGCCGGACCGGGCTTGCCATTCTCACGCACCTTGACAAATTGAATGCCCAGCAAAGATGCAAAAATGCCCAGGGTACACAGGATAAGGGGGAGCATTGTATACTGGCTTTGAATATCAGGATTGGGTAAAGTGGCACCCAAAAGCATGACAGCCACAGCGCTTGCGACATAGCTGTCAAAGATATCCGCACCCATGCCAGCCACATCCCCCACGTTGTCACCGACATTGTCAGCAACCACAGCCGGGTTTCGAGGGTCATCTTCCGGGATGCCGATCTCAACTTTACCGACCAGGTCAGCAGCAATGTCTGCTGTTTTGGTGTAAATCCCTCCTCCAGCTTTAGCTAATAAAGCCAGGGTTGAAGCTCCAAAACTGAAGCCCAATACCACCTGCGAATCTTTGGTGATACCGTAAATAATGCTCATGCCGATCACTGCCAGTCCAACCATTGCCAGCCCCATCACGGAACCAGCATAAAACGAAAGCCTGAATGCTTTGTTCAAGCTTTCTTTTGCAGCCGTTGCCGTGCGGACGTTGGCTTCGACAGCCATGCCCATGCCCATGTAACCGGCAATAGCTGAGCAAAGAGCTCCAAAGATAAATGCCAGTGACATGGAGACACCTGCTTTTGGATCAGGGACGCCTGTCTCCGTGTTCACAAGACTGAACACCAGTGCTATGATCACCCCCAGGATTACAGCTACAATTGTCAGGGCAGTGTAGAGACGTTTAAGGTAGGAAGCAGCGCCTTCTTTGATCCACGATGCAACTTCTTGTGCCTTTTCCGAACCAGCATTTTGGCGTTTTACCCAGAAGAACAGGTAAAGCGCTACACCAATAGATATCAAACCCGCCCCTATGCCAATATAAATCCAATAATCAAAATTCATGTTGCACTCCTATCCATTATTCTGTAATATTTACAGGCGTCCCTCTCACGCCTGAATTTAGTATCTTTACATATTTGCAGACCGCCACCAGCGATAATTCTCTGCACGCAACACTTCCCGTGGTGGCATCGGGTAATACTTTAATTGTGTTGCGTTACCCACAAAAATGCCATTCTTTACCGCACGGTAGGCAAATGTTGATGAATGAATCCGATCGACCATCTTCGTGGAAATGTACTTGGTTTTCACATCTGAAAGGCACTGACGCAAATGGTCACTGTTACCGTAAGGCAGGTCTTCCAGAAGACCCATCTCAGGATCTTGTGCCAACTCTCCCAGGCGCAATTCCACAAAGCATATAGCCGGCACCGTAATCAATGATGTCGGTGTTTTTACGATCAGATCATAGAATGCAACCGGGTCAAGCCTGCTTGCCACCAACGGTGTCACCGGAACGATCTCCTGATAAAGATGAAGTTCAGAATCTCCACCCGGGAATTCTTCGCTCGAGTTCAATCCCAATGTTCGCCCATCTTGCGTGGTGAGATACAAAGCCTGCAGGGCGTTTAGGTCCATGTGTTCAAGAACGCGATAAACACTGACATAAATGGAAGATTTGGGAGTGCCATCCTCATGGGGGATGCAGCGTGCCACTGCTTCATCAATTTTGAAATAGGAATGTCTGAAATTAGGATCCACTTCAAAGAATATGGCCTGACCACGCGATTTCTTCGCAGATCCAACAGCGTAATAAGTGCCAAATTCTTCCGGGCTCAGCATTGAAACAATCAAAGCCTCAGGGATCAATGAAAGATAAAAATGAATTGCCATTTCTTCCTCCTTTAATTAATTTATATGCAATTTCGATCAATTTTCTTCAAGTCTACACCATGATCAACTCAAAACTGGGTAATTCTATCACTATATCGCTTTTTTTTTAGAAATCTGTCATTAAAATAGTGTTTTGAAGTTCAAATCCGATTATGAATGACAACTCAGAAATTAGTTCACCTTCACCTGCGGGAGATGCGCAAGAACGTTTTCTTTGTCAATCGTGAGGGGGTTGTTTTCCAGGCTGCCCGCGAGATATGCATCATACGCGCTCAGGTCCAATAAACCATGACCGGAAAGGTTAAACAGGATGATCCGCTCTTCCCCTTTTTCTTTGGCATCCAGGGCTTCATCGATTGCCACGCGAATGGCATGGGCAGATTCTGGAGCAGGTACAATACCTTCTGTTGTGGCAAATTGGATTGCTGCTTCAAATGTGCCTATTTGCGGCACTGCGACTGCCTCAATTAATCCACCCTCATACAGACCGCTCAGCAAGGGTGACATGCCATGGTAACGCAACCCCCCGGCATGGATTGCTTCAGGGATAAAGTCGTGCCCGAGCGTATACATTTTCACAATGGGTGCCATTTCAGCCGTATCCCCATAATCAAAAGCATAAACGCCTTTGGTCAATGAAGGCGTTGCTTCCGGTTCGACAGCCAATAGCCTCGTCCTGTGCCCGTCACGCAGGTTCTCACGCAAGAACGGCAACGCGATCCCACCGAAATTGGAGCCTCCACCCACACACCCTATCACCACATCGGGGTATTCATCCGCCAGGTCCATTTGTTTTAAGCACTCCTCACCAATTACGGTCTGGTGCAGAAGCACATGATTTAAGACAGATCCCAATGAATACTTCTTACTCCCACCAGATTTTGCAGCAATCTCAACTGCCTCTGAGATCGCAATGCCAAGGGACCCTTTTGCTTCTGGATCATTTGCCAGCAGGCTGCGCCCATACTCGGTGCGATCTGTCGGGCTGGCATAGACTTCAGCGTCATAAGTCTGCATGATGATGCGCCGATATGGCTTCTGATAATATGAGACATTCACCATGTAAACTTCCAACGACATGTCAAAATACTTACACGCCATCGCCAAAGCGGATCCCCACTGACCGGCGCCGGTCTCAGTTGTCAGCGCATGGGTGCCATCGATCTTGTTGAAATATGCCTGTGCTACTGCAGTATTTATCTTATGACTGCCCGAGATTGATGCACCCTCATTCTTATAATAAATATGTGCTGGGGTTCCTAGGGATTTTTCTAATCGCCTTGCACGCATCAATGGGGTTGGGCGCCACAGCTTATAGATCTCACGTACTTCTTCCGGAATATCGATATAACGGTCTGTGCTGACCTCTTGTGCCACCAATGATTTTGGGAAAAGAATACCCAAAAATTCAGCCGTGATTGGCTCTTTGGTTTGCGGATTGAGCAGCGGAGTAGGTGGGATAGGT
Organism: uncultured Anaerolineaceae bacterium; assembly: GCA_964540765.1. Lineage (GTDB taxonomy): Bacteria > Chloroflexota > Anaerolineae > Anaerolineales > Anaerolineaceae > CAZJLN01. Next base: position 9,986 of record CAZINW010000024.1, read on the forward strand.
GAATCAGCCACAATGTTGTACCATCGGGTTGGAATATCACTTTCTTTCAATAAATATTTGACCTGTTCTGACATCTTCTTCCTCCAAAAATATATTTTTATAGATTCTTTGGGTAAATACCCAATTAACAAAAAACGTTCATCCCGATTGGGACGAACGCATTGTCCGTGGTGCCACCCAGCTTAGGCGCTTATAATTAAAAAACCCGTTGATGATGCAACGGGTAAAAAGCCAGCCTCTCTTATTATTCAGGTACGACAGGATTCCTGTTTATACCTTTTACCAGGATAACGGCGGTATTGCCGGCACGGATTACTCAGGAAATCCCTTTAGTCCTGCAACTCTGAGGTCCATTCTCCATCAGCGTGCGTGCAACTTTTCACCAAGTGCTGCTCTCTGTGACGTCGTCTCGAAGGTTACTCGTCCTCTTCACGGTCTTTTGTTATCAACAATGCGCTTATTATAGGCTGAACTGAAAAGTTGTCAAGGATTTCGCTTAAACTGTTTCGCTTAAACCAAAAATGGAAGTGCAATATAAGTGCATAAGTACCCTCCAATTTAAATAAACGGGTCCTGAAGAACAGAACCCGGATTCAATATCAATTTCGCGAAACCAGCCAATCAATGATCAGTTGTTTCTCTTCTGAACTGATCTTGGCACCGTAACCGATCATGCGATCAATCGTGGTACCCCATTCTTCTGCAGTCTTGTCCTGGCTCAAAATGAAATCAAGGGTATGGTTGTCCCCTATTTTTTCAAGGATCAATGCCTCAAAATCAATCCCATCCACCGGGTAGATCTCCCCCCCAGTTGTCTCTTCAACACTTCCAACCGGGTAAAGATCATTTGCTTCTGTTTTTGTTGCTTCGTTCGTTTCTTTCTCCACTGGATAAGTGGATTCAGGCACACTTACCATAGGGATTTCAATGGTCTCCTCCTTTTTTGCACAAGCTGAGAGAGCAAATATTGCAATCATTGAAATTATCAGTAATTTAGTGATGTTTTTTCTCATGATATTCTCCATTCATTTTAGTATCTACCCAATGCTACTATACAAATTCAATAAAACGACTATTTGTACAACTATGTGGAGTTATTCCAAAAAGAATTTCTCCCATCCTTTAATGGATCGCCAATTCACTAAAGTATTGATCTGCTATTTGATCCGCAGTCTCGCTGCAATCCACACACAGGTGTTTCGTAAACAAAGGATGCACAGGCATAATCTTTTCCAACATGCCACGTCCGACCCGCCGGATGGAAAAATGGGCATTTGGATTGCATCGTAGGCGTGTGAAATGAAATAATTCACGTAAATTCAAACTGAACAAAATGCGCCTGTTAAAAGCGTTGGGCACAAGATAGCTTGCGACAGCAGGGTTCCATGCTGCCACCAGCTCATAAACAAGCGCTGTCTGCCACATCGTGTCAATATATTCTGCAGCAAGACCAACCTCAACAAAAGCTTTCGGCATGGCAAAGCCAAGCCTGGCTGTCAAGGCTTGAGGGGTCTGGCTCATCATGCGGTGCCGTTTAAACTCAAAATATGCACCCTGATCCATCACCACCTCGAAAACATATCCTGTATATTCCAGTTCACGCAAGGGAACATCAAAGTCACCAGTCTCCGTGAATAGCGCATCCACCAGACTGCTCTGCTCATCCTGGCTGAGCTGTTCCACCTGTCTGAGGCAATCCTGAAAGTTTCCGTTACCAAAACGATAGAGCAATGCTGCCAGCACATTGATTTCACCTTTGGGATCATAATCCAGTAACCGGCACCAATCCTCATTCTTAGCCACGCTCTTTTGAGATATTGATTGGAAGGTCGCCTTGATCCCGTCCAAGTGATGCAAGGGTGTGGCATATTTAACCAGGGTTGGAAGTTCCTGCGTGGCGACTGTTTTTACTTCCTCTCCGGCGGCGCGGACTTCTTCCAACTCTGAGCTTAACATTTTTTTGATGGCATATTCGAGGGTACGTGCATTCATAGTCACCCCAACGTTTGCCATCGAAGCTGCTGGCAATATGAATCGGCAGACATCAATGGCTTTCACCCGTGCCCGGTTCTCCCAGCCTTTCTCACTCTCCCCTTCCATGCGCGCTGTCCCTGCCTCAGCCCACTCGCGCAGCGGGGTTATCGAGTGTGTATAAAAATTAAATAGTCTGTCGAGGGTCTCCTTGTAAAGACCTTCGTATTCAGAATTCAGGATTTCAGGAGGGATAACATAGGCGTCTGCATCCCACTCCTGATAGCGCGTTGACTTTTCCGTATAACTGGCTAAACGGTTACCTTCGATCGTTTCAATGGCAAGCCGTGAGACATTCTCCAGCGCAAGGTGTAACACGGCATGTTCAGCCACGGATGCATGTCCATATCCGGCAATCCATTTTTCACTGAACTTGGCAGATTTCTCAGCATCCAATTCTGCAGCAATTTCGTCAAAAGCCTTGGGTGAACGGGATGTCTTGGCAAACGTCACAGCAATGGTTTCTGCGCTCAATTGGCTGGGACTTAAGCGATAGACCCTACGATTTTTCACCATCTTCTAAAATCCTCCGCGCCTCTTTTTTGTCCTGGTTGATTTGCGTCAGTAAAGATACAACGCCGTCAAATTTTATTTCATCTCTCAATCTTGACACAAAATCTACCTTCAGATGCTCCCCATAGATATTATCATCAAAATCAAGCAGAAGGGTTTCAACACTGGGCTTGCCGGATGATTCAAAGGTAGGTCGAATTCCCACATTTGTCACAGCCGGATGCCTTACACCACGAACCCATGCCCAACCGGCATAGACACCATGCCTGGGTAAAATTTTCATGGGTTCAAATTGCAGATTTGCTGTTGGAAATCCGGATTTTAAACCCTGACCCTTTCCTTGAATTACTCTACCCTCTACTGAATAGAACCTGCCTAAAAGTCTGGCTGCAGTGATGACGTCGCCCGTCAACAATGACTGCCGGATGGTTCCCGATGATATGACCTCACCATCCACCTTCAATGGATCAACTAGGATAACCTTTATACCGAGCCTGCGAAATGTACACTGTAAATTTGCCAGGTTTCCCTGGCGTTCTTTCCCAATTGAAAAATCAGGGCCAACGATCAAATGTGTTACGCCAAGTTTTTCTAACAGAACCGTTAAGAACACCTCTGCGCTCATCTCATAAAGCGTTTCGTTGAATGCCAGGGTGATCACCTCGTCAATACTTAAGTGTCCCAGTAGAGCCTGTTTTTCATCAAATGTGCTCAGGTAAAAAGGGCCTGTCACTTTGTCCAGCACCACTTTCGGATGCGGCCAAAAATTAATCAACACTGATTTCTGATCTGTTTCCTGAGCACCCTCAACCAGGCGTTTAATTAATGCCTGGTGACCGAGGTGAACACCATCAAAATTACCAACCGTCACCCATGATTTCCCTGCCAATACAGGGAACGCATCTATTTGATATTCGTCCAAATTAAGCCTTACCAAAGATATATTTTATCCTTATAGAAAAATAACCCTGCTTCAAATTTGAAGAAAGGGTTATTTGATCTGATTACGTCAAAGCATTACATGAAGAATACTTTTCTTGGTTGCCATTCCTGGGTTTCAACGTCATATTCCATCAACGCAACCAGTTCGCCTTGCTCGCTGATAGCCCTTGCCCACTTACCTTCTTCCATCTCTTCCAAAGCGGGCACCCGGTGACCGTGCTTTACATCATCAATTTGCTCAGATGTCAGTTCAACTGAATACCAATCGCTCAATGCTTCAGCCGCAGGAATGAGATATTTGTACCAGTCTCCATTGGTAAATGCTTCCTGTAATCTGCGCAAAGGAACAGCATCACGCAGGGCAAATTGACCACTTTTTGTGCGCCGCAACCCGATCAAATTCGCGCCACATCCCAACACCTCACCAAGATCATGCGCCAGCGAACGTACATAGGTGCCGGAAGAGCAGTTCACATCAATCACAGCCTCAGGGGGGTCCCATTCCAGCAGTTCCAGGCTGTAAACATTGATCATGCGCGGTTCGAGGTCAACTCCTTCACCGTTACGTGCCATTTCATACGCTTTTCGTCCCTGTACTTTCAAAGCAGAATACGCCGGGGGTTTTTGCTCAATCTGTCCAATAAATCCTGCCAGGGCTGCTTCAAACTCTTCAACTGAAATTTCAACTGGAGAACGTCGGGTGATTGTGCCATCACCATCATAAGTATCTGTTTCCACGCCCAATTCAATGATCGCCTGGTAGCGTTTATCAGATGCGCTCACATACTCACTTAATCGTACGGCTGGCCCGATCAGAACAACCAACACCCCCGATGCACGTGGGTCCAATGTGCCAGTATGACCGGCTCTACGGATGTTGGTACCGGCACGAATTGCCTGAACAACATCATGAGAAGTCATGCCCACTGGTTTATCAACCACGAGCACGCCGGAGACAGTGTTTTTAATATCAAAATTACCTTGTTCCATTTTATCCCCTATCCTTTCTGAATGTGCATTTCTTTTGTTATTTCACTAAATCTTCCATCAAGCAAAGCTTTCGTAGCCTTGATGACGGACTCTTTGACTGTAGTAAGGTCCCCTTGAATATCGGCACCTGCTGCGGCGGCGTGCCCCCCACCTCCAAATGCAAAAGCCAGTTCAGATACATCAATGCCTGAATTGGCACGCCAACTCACTTTTACGCTCCCGCCTTCCTGCTCGACAAAGATCATGGCAATTTTCGCTTCCGCAATCGCAGAGAGAACATTGATTAGATCTGCATCATCGTTCTCAAAATAACCAGCTTGTATTCTATCATTAAGCGATAGAGTTGTCCAAACTAATGCGGCATCACGCGTCAATTTATCCAAACCCGCTCCCCAATAGCGCATTTCTTCATACGATCGGCTTATCAAAACCTGCCCGTAAAGCTTGGAAAGGTTTGCTCCTTTGTCCATCAATTCAGCAGACAGCCGCATTGCTTCCGCATTGATATTTGATGTGCGGAAGCCGATGGTATCAGCAATGATCCCAGTCAATAAACAGGACGCAACTTCCTGATCAATGTCAAGTCCCCATTGGGGAAAATGTTCAGCCAATATGGCTGCTGTTGCAACTGCACTCTCTTCGATCAAGTTAAGAGTGGCAAATCTCAGGTTTGTTTTGTGATGATCGATGCAAATGTCCGCATGGGAGTGCATTGACAACAATGAGCCTGTGCGATTAATATCTGAGCTATCCACCACGATCAATGTGTCAAAGCCGGGCTCAAGCGTGCGTTTTACCATGTCACTGCATGCAAGTTCGCGGTATTTTTCTGGTAATCCATCCTGCAAAGCCATTTGCACTGACTTGCCCGATTTCATCAAAGCAATCCCCAGACCCAACAATGAACCCACTGCATCACCATCCGCGCGAATGTGAGATACAATCGCAACCGATTGCGCATCTTCCAACCTTCTTCTGATTGATGTATCAATGGATTCAAGCATCTGCATCTGATTCCTCATCATCTGTTTCGTTAGATGGTTTTTCTCCTTTGCCAGGCTCACCCTGCTCTCTTAATTGTGCCAGGAGTGTGTCAATTCGGTCCGCTTTCTCTGGGGTCGGGTCCCAAATAAATCTCAATTTGGGAATGATCCTCAAGTCTATTTCATTGGCCAATTCGAATTTAAGGAACCCGCGCGCATGGTTCAGTCCCTCCAGCACTTCAGCAGCGCGTTCCTGTCCTTCCAGGGCAGAAAAATAAACATTGGCATAATCAAGCTCCCGATCGACCTTCACCTCTGTGATGAAAACCCCGTCCAACCTTGGATCTTCCATTTTTGAAAGTAATGTTAAGGAAAGGATCTGCTTGATCCTGTCATTAATTCTTTTCAATCGAATACCTGATGGCATTGCATCCTCCTTCCATTTGACCGGATAACCAACTTGCTACCCGCCAAATGTCTCCATCACATAACATTCAACCAGGTCACCAACCTGGAAATCAACAAAACTCTTAAATGTGATGCCGCATTCCATGCCGTCCCGAACTTCGCGGACATCTTCTTTCTCACGTTTCAAGGCAGCTATCTCCCCATTATAAATTTCATTTTGATCACGCAACACCCTGACGCGGGCATTGCGCCTGATCTCGCCGTCAATCACCCGACAACCTGCTGCCAGACTGCCTTTCGAAACTTTAAAAGTTGCCAGAACATTTGCCCTGCCGATAACTCTCTCAACCAGTTCCGGCTCCAACAAGCCCTTCAAAGCCTTTTGGATATCTTCAAGCAAGCGATAAATGATGTTGTAAATACGAATGGAAACGCCTTCCACCTCCGCCAATCTTCGTGAAGATGCGTCAGAAGTCACATCAAAACCAATAACAATGGCATCTGACGCTGCTGCCAGCATGATGTCATTTTCCGTGATATTACCAGATTCTGCGTGCAGAATATTGATTGAAATATCCTTTTGTTCCTTGCCAAGGTTTTCCAATTCGTTGATGATGGGTTCCAAAGAACCTTGTACATCTGCTTTAAGGATCAAACGCAGCTCTTTCGCCTGTCCTGATTTGTATTTGGCAAACAATTCTTCCAGGGTGGCACGTTTGGTGCTGCGGTGGGCTTCACGTTCAGCTTTGCGCTCTGCAACAATTGCACGGGCATCCTTCTCGTTCGCAACCACCTGGAACAGATCACCTGCCGCAGGCAGATGATTCAATCCCATCACCACTACAGGTGTGGAAGGGCTGGCTTTCTTGATGCGCTGGTTGCGTTGATCAAACATGGCTTTCAATCGTCCATAACCTTCGCCAGCCACAACGATATCACCCAAGCGCAGCGTTCCATTTTGCACCAGCAAAGTTGCCATCACGCCAGTGGTTTTATCCAGTTCTGCTTCTACAACTGTGCCAATGCAATGACCTTTCGGATTCGCCTTGATCTCCTGACTATCAGCTACCAATAGTATGGCTTCCATGAGGTCATCAAGACCAACTTTATTCTTGGCGCTGACCGGCACAACCATCGTATCGCCATCCCATTCATCCGGAACAAGGCCAATTTCTGAAAGCTGTCTTTTGGCAAGTTCAGGGTTGGCATCTGCCTTATCGATTTTGTTCAATGCCACAACAATGGGCACCTGTGCTGCCTTGGCATGGTTGGCAGCTTCCCGCGTCTGTGGTTTAACCCCGTCATCAGCTGCAACCACCAACACGACAATGTCAGCACCCTGTGCGCCACGTGCGCGCATGGAAGAAAAGGCAGCATGCCCGGGTGTATCCAGGAAAGTGATCATGCGACCATGGTGCATGATTTGATAGGCACCAATATGTTGTGTGATGCCACCTGCTTCCCCACCGGCAACATTGGTATGCCTGATGGCATCCAAAAGCGTCGTTTTGCCATGGTCAACATGTCCCAGGATCGTCACCACAGGAGCGCGATCCTCCAATAAAGAGGGATCCTCATCCGCGATTAATTGCCTCCATAAAGGTAATTCTCCGATTTCCTTTACATCTTCAACTTTTTGCTGCATTTGCGCATCAAATCCAAGTTCGGTCGCCACAACAGCTGCTGTATCAAAATCAATCTGCTGGTTAATGCTTGCCATGACGCCATTCGACATGAGTACTTTGATAACTTGAATTGGACTGGTGTCGATCATACCTGCCAATTCACGCACTGTTAAACTGTATGGGAGTTGAATGATTTTCTTCCCGTCATTGCCCATTTCCTACCTCCAATACTTACATATACCATATCTTTAAGGTTATTCTGAAATCCTGCTGCACTGCCAGGTTTTCAGTTGTTGAGCAAGACAGGTTGGGGGGTATTAACCCATTTCAGGCGTCCTTACCCGGTTTTTCATCCGTTATCGGGCTGATATCGAAATCAGCTTCCTCTTTTAAGGTTGCCATAAAGTTCTTCAGAACTTCAATTTCTTGCTCTGTTAAAGTCGTTCGCAAAGCCTTTGCCAGTGAACCTTTCAGTCCCTTGCTCCAGCATGCTTTTACATCATGCAGGTAAGCACCGCGCCCCGCCAGTTTCCCTGTTGGATCAATACTGACGCCATCCTGCCCACGAACAATCCTGATCAAATTTCTTTTGGGCAATACAGCTCTGCATCCCACGCAGGTTCTTTGCGGTATATGCTTTATCCGTTTTGGTTTCTTGGCAGCCACCTGTTCCTACTCGTTATCATCTAAACAAACTGGGGTTTACCAATCCTCCCAGGCATCATCACGTTTGTGCTTTCGTTTCACTGTCGCCTGATCCTTATCTGGGTCATATTCAACAGTATAACCTTTCTTTTTCTTGCTTTTCTTCTTTTTATCGTCATCGACCAAGGCACCTTCTTCATCAACAGCGCCTTCATCCTCTGAACCAAAATCAAATTTTTCAGAATCGACTTTGAACAATTCTTCAAAGACCAATTCTTCATCATGTGGTTCTGCAGTAATTTCAGGATGGACTTCTTCGACGACTTGTTCCTTCACCTCTTCCGAAACTTCGCTCACCACTTCCGGCACTTCACCTTCACTGATGACCGTCCCAGCAGGTTCCTCAACAGGTGTGGCAGCGATTTCAGCTAATGTCTCAGTTGTTTCCTCTACAGCTTCTTCAGACGCTTCCCCTGCGGGCACTGCAACAACTTCTTCAGGGAACTTGAGGTTCTCAACAAGGTCAATGATGTCCGCATGAGCCTTGGGTCCAATGCCATTAATGGAAAGGATTGAATCTGGATCAAGCTTGACCTTCAATATCAGGTCACCCAAAGACTCAATGTCTGCTTCCTGTAAAATGATCAGGATATGTTCTTTAAGCTCAACATCTAGGATGGGAGTTTCAAATGCCTTTGCCGGGATCAATGCTTTGATCGCCTTGATGCGGGTTTGCAGGGCTTCATCTTCTGCTTTGCGGTCAGCTTCACCACGTTTCTCGATTCGGTCCACGAACCGGGTCATGAAGGTGTTATCCTCGATCGAAAGCGGACGCCCTTCAGCTTTTTTCTGCAGCAGGTCTTCAATCTTTGGGATATTCTCACTTTCACTTGCAGCGAGTTCAGACAGGGAAGGCGATTCACGCAGCTTTTGTAAAGCTCGTGCGGTCGCTTCCGTCAGACTCATAATGTCAATCCGCCACCCTGTCAATTTTGCTGCCAGGCGTGCATTCTGTCCTTCGCGACCGATTGCCAGGCTCAATTGATCTTCCGGTACAACCACCATGGCAGTTTTGTTGCCTTCAGTTTCAGTATTGAGATAGACACCGGATACACGTGCAGGGCTCACTGCCTTGGAAATGTAAACAGCCGCATCATTGCTCCACTCAATCACATCAATCTTTTCATCATGCAGCTCGCGTACAATCGTTTGAATACGTACGCCGCGGATGCCAACACATGCACCCACCGGGTCAATGCCCTGCTGGGTGGCTGAGACAGCCACTTTGGCACGCTGCCCCGGCTCCCGTGCAATCGAGCGGATCTCAACAATGCCATGGTAAATCTCGGGCACCTCATTTTCCAGCAACCGTCGCAGGAAATTCCTGTGCGCCCGTGACATTAAGATCTGTAAACCTCTTGGTGTATCTTTTACTTCATAGATGTAGGCACGGATGCGGTCATGAATTCGGAATCTCTCTCCAGGGATCATGTCTTTACGTTGCATGGTTCCCTCAGCTTTGAGGTCAAGCCCAATGCTTGCCTGCCTCGAATTAACCGCCTGAATGACACCGCTGACAATTTCACCCATCTGTTTTCCGAAAAACTCAAATTGGGCAGTCTTTTCTGCGTCCCTGATGCGTTGCTGGATCACTTGGCGGGCAGTTTGTGCAGCCACACGACCAAAATTCTCGGGCGTTGACTCAACCATAAGTAAATCGCCAATTTGAACTTCAGGGTTGTATTTTCTCGCTTCTTCAAGCGTAACCTCGGTGCGATCATCAGTGATCATCTCAGAGACTTCTTTTTCTGCAAGAACTTTTACACTGCCTGAATCCAGGTCGATTTTCACCTGGACTTCCTGCGCGTTGGAAGCATTCACCGATTTTCGGTAGGCAGATACCATGGCAGATTCAATCGCCGCGAGGATCACATCCTTCGGTAATTGTTTTTCTTCCAATACCTCATTAAAAGCTAAGGCAAATTCGGTCTTCATAAATCGTTTTTCTCCAAATACTCTTTACTCTTTGATATAAAGAAAAGTGGGGGGTGCCCACTTTTCAAATTCGAAAAGTATTGTAATGTCAGCAAAGCAAAATATATAGTATCACACATTGGAGAGAGATGCAAGTTTTTTCAATGATTTCAACACGTTTAATACCCCAGATTGTGATAAATTTCGCCTTTGAATAATGCCCAAGCCGATCATATGGACGATAACTGCATATTTACATGTTAAGTGAGGTATCCAAGTTAATTCGTAATGCCTCAAAATAAAATGTTACTTTGCTGGCGTTTGGAATAAGATTTGACATTATAATCAATCCAGCAATGATCTGAGGTGAAATATGCAAAATTCCAAACTCTGGTGGCAACATGGCATCATCTATCAAATCTACCCGCGTTCATTTATGGATACAGACGGGGACGGCATCGGCGATTTAAGGGGCATCATTCAAAAATTGGACTATCTCGCTGATCTTGGAATTGACGCCATCTGGCTCTCACCCATTAATCCCTCTCCGGATGTTGATTTTGGTTATGATGTTGCCGATTACTTTGATATTGACGCCAAATTTGGCAGCTTTGCAGATTTTGACAGTCTCATCAAGGAAGCACATCAACGCGATATTCACATCATCCTTGACCTTGTACTCAACCACACCTCTGATCAGCACTCCTGGTTTTTGGAATCTCGTAAAACAAAGTCAAATCCATACCATGACTGGTATCTCTGGCGCGATCCATCCCCCAAGGGAGGACCACCCAATAACTGGCAGTCAGTGTTTGGTGGTTCCGGCTGGGAATACGACCCCCAGATGAACCAATACTATTACCATATGTTCTGCAAGGAACAGCCAGACCTGAATTGGCACAACCCTCAAGTGCGTGAGACCATGCTGAATGTTTTCCGCTACTGGTTGGACCGCGGTGTGGATGGCTTCCGCCTGGATGTCTTCAATATGTACTTCAAACGTCAGAATCTTCCTGACAACCCCGTGGGGCGTCGCGGATTGCGTGCCTTTGACAGGCAACAACACCTATACGATGTCTCTCAACCTGAAATGATCCCATTGCTGCAAGAGATCCGTCAGATATTGGACTCATATCAAGACCGCTACGTGGTCGGTGAGACTTTCCTGGCGGATGCCCAACATGCCATCGCTTATATCGGACATGATCGTCTGCATGCCGGCTTTGATTACAGCTATGCGAATAGCAAATGGGGCGCTAAAAATTTTCGCTGTGCCATTCAGAAATGGGAGGCGCTCCATCATCCCTACGCCTGGCCCAATTATTTCTTGAACAATCACGATACGCCGCGCTCCTCCACACGCTATGCTCAAGGTGAGGATGATGCCCGCGTGAAACTGCTCGCAGCCATGCACCTGACCCTACGTGGTACCCCTTTCCTCTATTACGGCGAGGAGATTGGCATGCGCGATATTAAACTCAAGCGCTCACAGATCATGGATCCTGTCGGAAAGCGCTACTGGCCTTTTAACAAAGGTCGTGATGGCTGCCGCTCCCCCATGCAGTGGGATGTCAAAAAAAATGCAGGCTTCACGACAGGCAAACCCTGGCTTCCACTGCACCCGGATTACATCAGTCGCAATGTCCAGACGCAGTCGCAAAATCCAAAATCAGTGCTTGCCTTCTATAAAAATCTCATCCAATTGCGCAGGTCGCATTCTGCCTTGAATGATGGCGAAATCCATTTCTTTGATAATGTACCTGGACAAATTCTCGCCTACAGCCGGCAGGCAGACTCTGAACAAATCCTGGTGCTCCTTAATTTTGATAAAAAACCTGCTACCTATGAAATACCCGGTGAACTCCGTGCCAATTCCTGGCAGATCCTTTTTGCGCAACATCAGGAAATCGGAGAGAAAATTAAAGAGGTATACATCACACTTGCGCCTTACGAGACCATGCTGTTGATAACACTTTAAAACACTTTTCAAATGGCGATTGTTCTATAAAAGTTGTACAATTTTCAATCAAATTTCGCTGATTTGCCTGTAATAACATTATAATGGGAGTGTGATAATTCTTTCGCACCTGAAGAGTTGGCTTTAAAGGAAACGCCGATGGATGATCCCTTTATTCCAGGCATATCCTCTCCGCCCAGTTTGCCACTGGAGCGTTTTTTGCCGCCGCTGCCTCTTTCCATGCTCACATCCTGGATCAAACCGCTCTTGCCAAAAGGCTCATGGGTGTTGGATCCGGTTGGCAATCACCCTTTTCATCCCATTGAACTTGCCAGTGCAGGCTTCCGCGTTCTTGTCACTGCCAATAATCCCATTCATGTTTTCCTGCTCGAAGTACTTGCATCCAATCCCTCCCCGCAAGAATTTGAAGATGCGCTCAACATCTTGTCCCGTGTAGCCATAGGTGAGGATGAACAGGTTGAGCCCTACATTAATTCTTTTTATCAGGTACGCTGTATCCATTGTGGCAAACCCCTCATCGTCAGTCGTTTCCTTTGGCGACGTGATGAAGACAATCCCTACGCATACATTGGCAACTGTCTTGCCTGTGGTTTGAGCGGGGAACAGGCACTGGGCGCAGAGGCAGCCCAGTCCCTGCGACAATTGCCCACTTTCAGCCTCCACCTTGCCCGTGCCATTGAAAGCATCGCTTCCATCAATGATCCTCTGCGTTCAGCTGTTGAATCCGCTATCAACTGTTACCTCAAACGTCCGTTAGCACTCTTACAAATCCTGACCCAAAAAATCGCTAATCTTGAACTTGAGGAACGCCAAAAGAAACTCCTGCAGGCACTCATCCTTTCCTCTTACGATCAATTAAACACCCTTTGGGCACATCCAATAGCCCGCACCCGCCCGAGGCAGTTGGTCACCCCTGCAGTTTTTCAAGAAGTCAATCTCTGGCAAGCCATGACTGCTGCCATACAACAATGGCAGAGTGAATATCAATCAGTCAGTGTGCGATTTTGGCCGGATGTTCCACCTTTGAGTGGGGGGGTCAGCATTTTTAAGGGCAGATTACGGGAATTATCACCGGAATCGCCTGCCGGCATGATCCAGGCAATCAGCGCAATCCTGCCCCGCCCTAATCAAGCTTTTTGGACGCTTTCAACCTTGTGGACAGGATGGCTTTGGGGTAAAGATGTGGTATTGCCCCTTAAAAATGTAATTGCCCGTCAGCGCTATGATTGGAACTGGCATGCCAATGCCCTTTATATTATGTTCCAAGGTTTGCACAGGCTGGTTAAAGAAGGCACGCCTTTGTTCATGCTTATTCTGGAAAACGAGCATGAATTTCTTGCCGCTGCCCATTATGCAGCGGATGCTGTCGGCTTTAAATTGCAGTCTCTATCCATGTCGGGTGATGGCGATATTGCCCAGTCATCATGGACAAATGCACTTCCCTTCACCGGAAAAATTGAGCCAAGCGAGCGTCAATCCAAAGCCAGGGATGCCATCACAGAGTACCTGTCTAAACGTGGTGAGCCAGCCACCTATCAACATTTGCACGCCAGCATCTTAAAAAAACTGCATCTTCACCAGCTTCTTGCACAATGTCCTGAAGGCAACAACGATATTTCCATCTCCGAGCTCTCTAAAAGTATCAACCCGGTCTTTATGGGCACTGACTTGCTGGTCCGTTTCGGGGGAGGACCGGCTTCACTGGATACCGGTTTATACTGGCTAAAAGAAGATCCACCGTATCACCCGTCAGTAATTGATGTTGTTGAAGCTACAGTCGTCAACTACCTGCAAGAAAATGCTCAAGCAGAATACAAAGATATCCGTGCAGCGGTGAATCAGAACTGTGCTGGTCTATTCACTCCTGAAGACGAGGTTATTTCAGCCTGTTTAAATGCATATGCTGACCCTTTGTCTGAACATCCCAACACCTGGAAAATACGTGAAAGTGAATGCCCCCTCATTCGTGAACATGATATCGATGAAATTCGCGAGATTTTGGAAGCATTAAGCACCTCATTGAGATACACATTTTTGGATGAAAAGGACACCATAAAATGGCTGGACGAAGGCTCAGAGGTTGCTTATATTTTTCATCTGACAACCGACGCCATCATCAGCAAATATTTTTTCGATGCTAAGGAAACATCCCCCAATAATGTCATTCTCCTGCCCGGCAGTCGTGCCAACCTACTGGCTTACAAACTTAAGCGTGATCCCCGCTTGCAAGCTGCTCTGAACGAACGCTGGCTTTGTGTAAAATTCCGCCAGATTCGTACCATCAAAGAAAATCCGCTCCTTACCCGTGAGCTGTTTGAGGTCCAAATATGCGAGGACCCGCCTGAATACCAGGCATCCCAGTTAGCTTTGTTTTAAGATTCAAGTGTTTCGATAGGCGCGGGAGTTTCCGCTGTGAATGGGAGGGGAAATGATAATTTCTTTCGGTCTTTAGCCCAAGGTTGGCTCCAAAGTTGGCGTCTCGGTTGGAACATCAGTTGATGTCTCGGTGGGCTCAAAGGTCGGTGTATTCGTTGGTTCAATCGGCAGATCGGTCGGGAAGGGGGTTGGTGTATTGGTCGGTTCAAGGGTCGGTGTATCGGTTGGCGTTGGGGTCATCGTTGGTGTCATCGTCGGCGTTTCAATGGATGTGGCAGTGGGAGTAGGAATCGCAATGGTTAACAGGATCTTCTTGGATGCCTGCGTATCATTCGTGCTGTAGATCGTAATGCGCAGCGTGACAACACCTGCTTTAACCTCGGTTAAGTCCCATTCATAGATCTTGGCGCTCGCACGCACGGGAGCAGTCTCATGGTTCACCAGAACTTCCCATTCATTGGGGTTCTCACCAATCCCATAATCCAAGCGGTACTCTTTAAAGTTGGATGTTGCGTCAATCACACCGACGATGTCCAAAGGAGACACATTAATGGTTTGTCCATTGCCAATCCCGTGAAACTCAATGATGGGACGGGAGTCATTGAGCGTGCACTCACGGCTGGGCGCGAAAAAGATGGGGCTGGTAAATCCAAACTTGTCCAGCCAACTTCTCCCGGCATCATTTTCCGTCAGCCATTTTATCGCACTGTTATCACTGACATTCAGGGCAAATTTTTCATCCACAAATTCATTACAATCAGCGGATGCCAACAGACCTGTCCATGTGTCCACATTGACTTTTGCCCAAAGGTCAGCAGACCTGGGCAAAGGCAATTGGTCAGACGCAAAAATCTCCGATCTCTGTTCAGGGCACCACTCCGAAGGCTCCGTCCCGGAAATACTACAAATCACCCGGTCAACAATGCCTGCAGGTCGTGAAAATGCAGAGGGATTACCACCGGTCAAATACTGGATGCCAAATTGCATCACGTTGGCCCAAATGGGAGCAGCCCCCGTTAAACCCGATGTGTTTACCATCGGTGTGTAATCTGCATTACCCACCCAAACCCCAACCACCAGGTCAGGAGTGTATCCAATTGTCCAATTGTCACGGAAATCATTGGTGGTGCCTGTTTTTGCAGCCGCCTGGAAGGGCAGGTTGATCACAGGGTTCGTCCCAAAAGCCGGGATCCTTGCATTCGTGTCTGACAGGATCATTGAAAGTAAATAGGCGTGTTCAGCCCGCACAATTTGATCACCGCTGGGTGCTTGATATTCATAGACTGTACTGCCGGAATGATCGACAATCTTCGTAATTGCCACAGGCGACACTTTCCGACCAGAATTGGCAAGCACGGAGTATGCGCCTGTCATTTCAAGCAAACTGACCTCACCACCACCCAGCGTAAGGGAAAGCCCATAATCATCCCGTGTCAGGCTGGTTATCCCCAGGCGTTTTGCAGTCTCAATAAAGCCGTCGGGGTAATTGGTGTTCGGATCATCGTAAATGCCCACATACGCCAGTGTTTTTACAGCAGGGATATTGTAGGAGTTGGCAAGCGCAGTCCGAACCGTCACAGGTCCATGGAATTTCCCGTCATAATTGACGGGCTGATATGGCGGTCGTTGGTCATCCGGGTTTCCTGAAGGTGGAAAATCGGAAGGCACATCCCATATCAGGGTTGAGGGTGTCCAACCTTTTTCAAAAGCGGCAAGATATGTGATCGGCTTGATGGCTGAACCGGGTTGGCGGGTCTCGGTCAATGCCATATTCACCTGACCACTAATGCTTTCATTGTAAAAGTCAGCCGAGCCAACCATAGCCAAAATCTCTCCGGTTGCAGGCTTCATCGCCACAACCGCCCCATTGGAAGCATTATTGGCTGCCATGGCTTCCACCTGTTGGCGCACATAAAGCTCAGCTTGTTTCTGCAGTTCGGGGTCCAATGTCGTGTAAACTGTAAAGCCGGATCGATAGATGGTCTGTGGGTCATACTGGGCTTCCAATAGGGATTGGACGTAAACCACCCAGTGTGGATAGGTCATTTTGAAGGTCGGTGAATTAAATTCATAAGCTTCCAATGTTTCAGCAGCCTGGAGTGCGCTGACAGCGTCCACACAGACTTCCTGCTGATTGGTGCTGACGTAAATACAGTTCTCCTCCTCCTGGCTCATTTCATACATCAGCACCAAAACATCCCGGTTGCGTGCCAATGTCGCCTCACGATTATTATAAATATCATAGACAGAAGGCGCCTGCGGAAGACCTGCCAAAAAGGAAGCCTGCCATAAAGTCAATTGATCCGAGGTTGTATCAAAGTAGGTTTCAGCTGCGGCTTCAATCCCATATGCGAGGTTACCATAGAATATTTCATTGAGATAAAGTTCAAGGATATCTTCCTTGGAATATCGGCGGTCGATTTCTGCAGCCAGGATGATTTCCCTGGCTTTACGTGAATAGGATTGATCAAAACGTTCATCAGGCAGGAGAAGCATGCGCGCCAATTGTTGAGTTATCGTGGATGCACCTGAAACAATTTCACCAGCAACGTAATTTTGATACAAGGCACGCACCAGTGCTACCGGGTCAAATCCGGGGTGATTGTAATACTCCTTGTCTTCTGTGGCGATGGTCGCTGCAATCAGGTAGGGTGAAATTTCTTCAAGTGGTACAAAGGTTCGTTTCCCTGCATTCGGATCAATTATTTCGTATAAGACGTTGCCGTTTCGATCCAGGATACGCGTGGTCTCAAATTGTGAAACCCGCTCCCTTAATTCTTCTACATCAGGCAGTGATGAGGCAATGCGGAAATACTGGTAAATCCCGATCGATCCCACGATGACTATGATGAAAATCCCGATAAAAAGCATGAAAAGGAATACTCTCCGGGAACACCCAGATGATTTGCCTGCTTTCTTTTTGCTTTTTCGTCTGACCCTGATAGGCTTTGTTCCTTCCTGTTGTGTTGATTTACTTTTCGGTGGAACACTTTTAGCAGGTGTACCCGCGTATGCAGCCGGGGTGACCCGTGTTGCCTGCCAATCCATCTCGGTTACAGGTTTAGGTAGACTCTCACCACCTGTGGTAGGGGTCAATGGCACTTCTTTCGGCGGCGGTAGCGTCGGAATGTCATCTTCAATTCTTCTCATAACCTGCGGCTTAATTTCTTTATCAGGCGCGCCTGGCGAAACATCAACTCTTGTTTCAAGGAGCCGCGTTGCTTCTGATTCTGCGCCCTGCTCAGCCATTTGCCCCGTCCCATCCAGGGGTGCCTTATTCTCCTCAGGTTGCCCGGTTGTTGGCAGAGCTGGTTCTTTTGTCACGTCCAGGATCGGGATCGTGTCGTAATCTTCCAAACTGCCAAACCATGCTATCCCCTTATCCTCATTTGGTTCATCGTGATGCTCAGAGTCACCAATTTCTCTTGTGTCCTTTATCACCTGAGAAGAAGTTAGTGGGATTTCCTGGGTGATCTCATCGTCACCAACTTTGGTTTGATCGATTTTGATCGGTGATGGTTCACCGGTGTCAGACCTTTCAGGCAATGGCGAATCAACTGCCGCGGGTTCTTCAAGTTCCCTTTTTTCTGATGTAACAGCTTCAGGCATTTTGGGAGTGGACGCCTGATCGGTTTGATCCACACTTTCTTCAGCAGGAAGCAGGTCGTTTTTCTCTGCACTTACCAGGGCATCCAAGTCTTCTCCCACATGTTCACTTGATCCATCAGCCGTGGAAGATTTTAATAGTTCAACGCCCTCGCTGGGATGATCCTCTGAATCAGGTGCTGCTTTTATTTCTGTGGATCCAACCTGATCCCCGTTTTCATGATCCCCATTGCTTTCTGGGTCCTCAGAGTCTTGTAAAGTCATATGATCATCCATGTCAATATTTTAGCATAGTTGGCATTTCGATTAATGACGGAATTATTCCCCCTTATGTTCCCATTTTAGAAGTAATATGCACCATCATAAACAATCTTCAGGATTAAGCTTGAATGTTTTGAAGTGATGTTGGTAAAATTCAAACAAGGACGACACATTATGATTTCAAAAAAGACCTTTTCCCTGCCCATCATCCAGGCACTTCTTGCAGCCATTTTGTTTGCTGCCTCCGCTCCCTTGTCCAAATTATTTTTGAGTGATGTCGATCCCATACCGCTGGCAGCTTTTTTATACCTTGGCAGCGGGTTCGGTGCATTGACCTTGATTGGATTGCAGAAACTCATGCGCCCGGAGCGCATCAAAGAAG
Organism: uncultured Anaerolineaceae bacterium; assembly: GCA_964540765.1. Classification (GTDB taxonomy): domain Bacteria; phylum Chloroflexota; class Anaerolineae; order Anaerolineales; family Anaerolineaceae; genus CAZJLN01. Next base: position 28,700 of record CAZINW010000024.1, read on the forward strand.
CGCACCTCTCCCGTCCGGATGTTCCATGGCTGCTTGGTGCTGTCTTCATCGGGGGTGTGCTTGCCCCCATTGCGTTGCTTTTCGGCTTGCAGACAACCCCTGCCTCCACAGCCTCGCTCCTGCTCAATTTTGAGAGTATCGCAACCGCCCTAATTGCTGCCATTTTCTTTAAAGAAGCCATCGGCAAGCGCATCGCCTGGGCTATCGGACTGGTAACGCTGGCCTGCAGCCTGCTCACCCTGACCTGGGGTGATTGGGGCTTTTCCCCTGGTGCTTTTATCATTCTTGCCGCCTGCTTTTGCTGGGGTTTGGACAATAACTTCACCAATCAAATCTCTGCCAGGGATCCTCTCCAAATTGTTGTTTTTAAAGGACTGGGCGCAGGCACTTTTTCCCTGCTCCTGACATTTCTCCTTGATAAACCCCTGCCAGGTCTTAAGACCATCTTTTTGGCTGGCGCACTTGGGGCAGTCAGCTATGGTCTCAGCATTGCGCTGATCATTCTGGCAATGCGCGCATTGGGTTCAGCCCGGGCTTATGCCTTGTTTGGCAGCGCGCCATTCATCGGTGTGTTCATCAGTTTCTTGCTTTTTAAAGAAGAACCATCCTTGAATCTCTGGTTGGCACTCCCACTCATGCTGCTTGGCGCCTGGTTGATGCTTTCAGAGCATCATGTCCACAGCCACGAACATCTTAGCCTTACGCATGACCACACTCACACACACATGGATGAACATCACAACCACGCCCCGGAGGAAGGCCCCCCGCTGGTAAACAACCAGCACAGCCATCCTCACCAGCATGAATACCTCATTCATACGCACGCCCACACCCCGGATATCCATCACCGGCATACACACAGCAAAGATGGAGATGGATCATAAAGATCAATGCTGGAAGACGATCATTTATGAAACCTTTATTGAGGGGCTTGCTCATTTTGCTGATCCTGATCATCCTGGCGTCAGCAACCCTGCTTGCTTCGTACTTCCCTGCCAACAAAACCAATGGGGAGATCCTTACCTCTGGAGAAGTGCGCAGGTTCCTCCTTTATCTACCGGAGAGCTATGATCCTGCTACCCCTGCACCATTGGTTATCAATATTCATGGCTTTTTTCGATGGTCGCCAAACCGGCACGCGCAATATTCAAGACCGGGTGATGATGCCTCTGCAAGCCAACGGACTGAGAGTGTCCATCCTGGGTAGTAATGTTGACCCGCGCAAGCGGGAAGAATGGATTGCCAAACGGGTGAATACCATCGATGCACTGATCTGTAACCCTCGGCTTGTGGAAACGGGTCTCGACCTGGTGCAATTCTCAACCGTGGTGTTCTTCGAAATCGAATATTCACTCTATACGTTGTGGCAAAGTGTCCGACGTGTATGGCGTTTAGGGCAGACCCAACCTGTGAAAGCGATTTTCTCAGTCTACACGTCAGCAATGGAAGCCACAGCCCTGTCTTTGATGGGAAAAAAATGAAGGCTGCCCAACTCGTCTATGGAGATGAGGGCGGAGGTGCGATTGTCCCGGAGGAAGAAGGCGACTTTCTCACTCAACTGGCGCGCGATGCGTTGGATGGAGCGAAGCTCTCTGATTTACAGACCTTGTTTGCTGATGATCTTCAGGTGAGTCACAACCCGTTGGGCAGCCTGACGACACCGAGCGCTGTTATTGTTCCGGGTCCGAAAGTGATGACCTGGGATGATTGGGTGAGGCAGAGGACGGTGGTGGTCAGGCGGACACGAAGGAAGGAGGTAGTGCCGGAAGGTCAGATGGGGTTGGGATTTAAGTAAACGGGTTCAGGGTTATTCCTGAGCCCGTTTTTTGTGGTGCACCTCTGGTTTTTCCCCTAGCTCTACCCGCAACTTGTTCAGTGTGATAGCCAGGTCATCAATTATTTTAAGAGCTAATCGTTCAAAATCATAATTATCGATGCCTGGCTCTTTTTCCTTCCCTTTCTTGGTATTTTTAGGTCTTTCTGGCGTTGGCTCGAACAATTCCATCCATTTTAAAATTGTTACCATTATAAATTGCTCTGTTTCATCTAGGGCATCGAGAGCAACAGGATCTATTTCACCGGATTTATCAATTTGGCTGATTTTCATCAGTAATAAAATTGGTATTAAGCGTGACAAATCAATAAACAAATTAGAAGCGAGCCTATCCTTTTCATCTCCATGATAATAAGCAAACGGGTTATTATCAGGTCGCAATCGATCTAGAACTAACAGGATGTTTTCATAAGACTTAAGCGGGTATGCTTTACCAGGTAATGATGCCCGGTGTTCCCATATTCTTAAAATTGTTTCGGTTGCTTCCTTCTGGGCTTTGTTTCGCTCATCCTCTGTTTTACCATTCTCTGCTTTATCGATAAGCTCAGCCAAGTGGTGGGACATCCATCGCCCAAGGGTATCTACACCATTC
>CAZINW010000025.1:0-30422 GCA_964540765.1 uncultured Anaerolineaceae bacterium
ATCGCCAGTGCAGGTGCCATCACAGGTTCCGTCATTGAGATGCAGTTGCTGGCGTAACTGGGTTTGGAGTTGATCTCCATCGCCAGTGCACTCACCAGTACATTCACCATTTTGATATTGGTATTCAAATTCTTCACCCTGAAGTACAGGTTCTGCAGTTGTCTCGACTTCATCAGTATCAACATTCTGGGCAGAGGTGGATTTCACTAAACCAAACACGCCCGCACCGAGTACAACTGTAATAACTAACGCTACAAATATTTTCTTTATCATTTTTTACTCCTTAATCTAAAATTTTTGTGTTTCCATATTTCTTGCTTGTTGATAAACCTATAATAGCAAAAGCTTTCTAAGAAGGTGTGTAGCACATGTGAAGATCCTGTGAAGATTTCATATTTGGCTCTGAAAAGTCTATAATTATAGAAATAATAGAGTAGGATATAAGTAATTATGGCCAAGATCCTGATAATTGAAGATGAAAAGGAACTGAATAAGGTGCTTCAAGCTTACCTGGTCAAAAGTGGATACCAGGCTTTTGGCGCATATAATGGCGATGATGGCTTATCACTCTGGGAACGGGAAAATCCCGATCTGGTGCTATTGGATCTGAATTTGCCGGGTATGGACGGGCTTGAAGTTGCCCGTTCCATTCGCAAAGTGAAAGAAACACCCATTATCATGGTGACCGCACGGGTGGATGAAGTGGATCGATTGATTGGCTTGGAGTTGGGGGCAGATGACTATATAACAAAACCCTATTCTCCAAGGGAAGTGATTGCACGGATTAAGGCAGTCTTGCGCAGATCGGGCAGGCAGCAGGAAATCCAGCTGGAGATTAGTGTGGGCAATTTACACATTGACCTTGACGGGCATCAAGTCACGCTGGCAGGTCAGACACTGGACCTCACACCGACTGAATTTGCACTGCTGGCTACTCTGGCAAAGCAGCCTGGAAGGGTATTCAGCCGATTACAGCTCCTTGAAGCAGCCCAGGGAAATGCCTATGAGGGTTACGAACGTAGCATCGATGCACACATCAAAAACCTGCGCTCAAAACTCGGAGATGATCCCAAAACGCCAAAGTATCTTGAGACTGTATTCAGCATTGGATATCGCTTTATGAAACCAGAAGGTTGATATGCGACTCCGTTTGCTTCTCTCATTTGCCCTGGTGATTTTCGTGGCATTAGGCAGCGTCTTACTGGTAATAAACCTGTCTGCCGAGCAACAGGTACGCAGGTATTTGGGACGTAGCGCCTTGGCAGGCGTTGAAGCCCTGGTTGATGAGCTGGAGTCTTATTATGAAGAATCACCAGGTTGGGAAGGCGTTTCTGCCATTTTTGAAGCCGAACAAACCACTTCTACAACCTCTACAGCGTTGCCTGATCCCACACCTCTCTCAGAAAGCACCAATCCCTTGCAGCCAATCCCAACACAGAACGCTCAGACGCCATATATGCCAGACGCCGGCGAGGGAAAGGGGCCAGCAGAAAACGCTGGCAAGGGTCAGGGACAGGGAGAGTTGCATCCCACACCCACTCCCTTTAAAAGCGCCGCAACACCGCTCCCTAGTCAGACTGTAATCGGCAGCGAAACCGTAGAAGGCAGCACCAACGGCGTGGTCACGCTGTCAGCGCCTGGGCAGGGAATGGGGCAAGGGCAGGGGCAAGGTAGAAAAGGTCACTTACTGACAGACAACGCCGGCATTATTCTCTACAGTTCTGACGAAGCAGACATCGGGCAGCCCGCAGCTAAAGAGTTGCTGGACGAATCCATTGCCATTGAGGATGATGGGGAAACGGTGGCTTATCTTATTCCTGCAGGAGGCGTGCCCAGGTTACCAGAAAGTTATGAAACCCAATTGATCAAGAAAATTCAGCAGGCAACCTCGATAGCAGCGATCATATCTGGGATTTTAGCAATTCTCATGGCCTTACTGCTTTCTCGAATGATCCTCAAACCAGTTGAAGCGCTCTCACAGGCTGCGGATCAACTCTCAAAAGGGAATTTAACTCAGCGTGTCACACTCAAAGGCAAGAATGAACTTGCGGAGCTGGGTAAAACTTTCAATCAGATGGCGGATGCCCTGCAGTTGGCAGAGCAGCAACGGCGGACAATGACCGCGGATATTGCACATGAACTGCGCACACCTCTGGCAGTTCAGCGAGCCAATCTGGAAGCGCTGCAGGATGGTATTTATCCCCTTAATATCACAGCACTGGCTCCAATCATTGAACAGAATCGCCTGTTGACTCGTCTGGTGGATGATCTGCGTATCCTGGCACTGGTAGATTCTGGTGAACTCTCATTGAACATCCGCCCGTTCGATCTTTCCAATTTGAGCGCCACAACCATTTCCCAATTCGAGTCCATGCTGGGGTACTCCAATATACAGACCAGTCAAACATACCAGCCTGGCTTACCCAGGGTCATTGCTGATCCAGAAAGGGTGGCACAGATTCTGCAAAATCTTTTGCAGAACGCATACCGCTACAGCAGCCCTGATACTACCATTTACATCAATACCACACAGATTGGCACCATGGCCAGTTTAACTATTCGGGATCAGGGACCAGGCATCCCCGCTGATTCACTTGAAAAGATTTTTGAACGCTTCTATCGCGTCGCCAAAGGGCGGGAAAGGGATAAAGGCGGCACTGGTCTGGGTCTCCCCATTGCGCGTAAACTCGCCGAAGCCCAGGGTGGAAGCCTGACCGCTGCCAATTATCCGGAAGGAGGCGCTGTCTTCACACTCCTGTTGCCGCTGGAAAACCGCGTCCATCCCGAAGTTTCATCGCATGGTTAGCAAATAATCAGATTTACTCTCATACTTTGTGGTTAGTAAATTTCAATAATAAGAGGGCCTTGAGGAAGTAAAGCGTTCCATAAAATACGATTGTCTGTTGATCAATTTGTTCTCTTGCCCATCAGGTGCCCTTGACAATTGCTATTTAATATGATATTTTATTATAACGATTGCGCAAACGATTGCGCAAGATTAATTATCCTTATCAATGAGATTTTTTCATTTTTTGATAGGTTTTTGGATGAATAGAAATTATCGAACCGGATTCCACGCGTTTTTGGTGTTTGTGATATCGATCGCAATAGGGGTAAGTGCATGTAGTTCTGGAACTCCCACTGAGCTTGAGGAGGTCGTAGAGACAGAAATGAATGTTCAGCCCGGATCGGTAAGGGGGAAGGTTCTGACAGATTCCGGCGAGATGGTCACCGCTGGAATCATCGTCGAAAATGCAAACGGTGACCTGTATCGCACGACCACTAATGCTCAATCTGGATATAACCTTTTACTCCTTCCTGGAGACTACACGCTTTATTTTACCCGCGGATTTGAATATTCAATGGTCACAAAAACCGTGAAGGTTGAGAGCTATAAGAAATATTATCTCCAGGATGTCAGGCTGATCCAATTAATCGATCCTTATGCCCAGGGCTGGGTCGCCTCGGACATTCACCAGCATACCTACTATTCTGATGGGGCGGACAGCGTTTCTTCGCAGCTGCTGGGAAACATCAGCAATGGACTTTATGTGGGCTTCCTGTCGGACCATAATTCTGCTTGGGGACTGCCAGAATGGATGCAGGGGAACAGACTGGTTGCCGATATTGACACCGCTGGCAATCCCCGCCACTACAATGCTTTTGAGAGCGTTGAGGTGACCACTGAATTTGGTCATTTCCAATCCCTGGGTGTTGGATTGACATTCGACACCTATGAAGTCAAAATGACAGAATATCAACGTGCACAGGACCAGGCTGAAAAAGACAGAATTCTGACAGAGATGGTCCAGTACATTACAGATACGATTAAGAGAAGTGGGGGGATTGCACAGTTAAACCACCCATACAGTGCCGGCACCATGGGGTTCAATTACTGGGACATTGTTGATCGTTTTGATACCATTGAAATTTGGAATGGGTATTTTGTTCCCGGGGATGGTCGATATATCGGCGAGTCGATCGGTTACGCTGAACAAAACTACAGTGCAAAGTTGAAGTGGTTCGAACTGCTGAACGATATCAAGAACGGCGCCAGGTTCATCCCGGCCACAGGCGGCACAGATAATCACGATTCCACATCTCCCTATACCCACAATGCAATGCTGGACCCATACACCATCACCAACATCAAGGATTTCAAGATCACCAATATGGTGGAATACGTGGCTGTTTACGAGCTCAATGGCAGGTATAACGGGAACCCGACAACCTACCTGCATATCAGCGGGGATATTACACTGGAATCTGTGATAGATGCCATTAAGAATGGCAACAGCTTCATCAGCAACGGACCCATCCTCTTTGCGGAGATCGATGGGAAGACCTACGGGGAAACGGTTGATCTGCATGGCGCCAGCAGCCTTACCCTGCACATCAATGCCTTTGCACGGGATGGTTTGGAAAGTATCAATATCATCAGGAATGGCGAGATCATCAAGACAATTGAGACGTTCAACAGCTCTACTTTCGAAGATGAGGTAAAACTGGAAAACATGACCAGTGACGATTGGATTGTTTTGGAGGGCATGGGCACTTCAACACATTACTGCATCACCAACCCCATATTCTTTAAGTGATTAATTACAATTAGAGGAGTTCTTCAACAAATCATAAAAGGAGAAAAGAAAATGAAGAAACTAAGATTTTTGTTCGTACTGATGGTTATCGTCATTGCTGTGACAAGCTTGACCGCCTGTGCAAAGAAGGAAGAAGTGGATGCGTGGAAATGGACCCCGGGCAAAGATGCAGTCATCTACAAATCAAGCGCTGCAGACGATTGGTCATCTACCTTTACGGTCTACGTCTTGATCGTTGGCGGTGATGAGACCGTTCTGTTTGATGGGACGGTCACCCTCACCTCCCCCCAGATGATGGCCAGTGAGTTCTTGGCAGCCGCGATCAATGACAAGGGCCTCGCCCAGGAAGGGCTGGATGTCGGCTTCATAACCAAGGTAGGCGATTATGAAAATGACAGTACAAACGGCGTTTATTGGATGTACTATGTCAATGGAATCATGCCCAATTGGGGAGCCAACGAATACCGCCTGCGCGATGGTGATTATATTAAACTGTCCTACGAGGTGAGTTCATATTAACTGTGACCTAACCGGGTCAGAATAATGCAGATCCGCGTTATAGGCTGTTACAGGACACACTGTCAGCCCATAATTCAAGCATCCAATGGAAAGGGATCGTCATGATCAAGAAATTTACGGGTTTCACCCTGGCTCTGACCATGCTGCTATGTTTGTTCGCATTGACCGCCTGTAGCAGCAGTCCAGAGTCTGAAGACCTGGGCATCAGCAGCGAGATTGCAAACCTGGATGACGGAGTCACGAGAATCGTGCTCCTGATCAATGGCAACCTCGGGGATATGTCCTTTTTTGATTCAGCGAATGCAGGGATGCAGCAATTCCAGGCTGACCATCCCGAAGTCGAAGTGAAGGTTGTTGAAATGGGAGTGGACACGTCGGTATGGGAACCTACCTTGAGGCAGACCGCCAATGAGGCCAATGACCTGATCATCATTGGAACCACCGATATGCGTGAGCCCCTGCAGCGGTTGATCCAGACCAATAAATACTCGGATCGGAAATTCATCGTTTTTGATACTGAGATCGAGGATAACGCTGCAGCAGAATATCCGCAGGTTCACTCCATCATGTTCAAACAAAATGAAGGTGGCTATCTTGCCGGAGCGGTGGCTGCACTGATGAGTATTGAAAGCGGGGTGGAAAGAACTGGCTTTATCGGTGGCATGCGCATTGATGTGATCAATGATTTCGGATACGGCTTCATGCAGGGTGTCCAGAGAGTTAATGCTGATTTTGGAACCCAGATATTGGCCTATAATGCCTACATTGGTGATTTCTTCAATAGCCCGAAGGGCAAATCCCTGGCTGACACCATGTACACGGAGGGAGAAGTGGAGATCCTGTTTGCTGCCGCTTCTCAAGCCGGGCTAGGAAGTCTGGATTCAGCCAAAAACCTTGATAAGTTCATCATAGGTGTCGATACTGATCAATATGAATATTTCATCCATACTGACCCGGCAAAGGCAGCCAATATTGTGACTTCGGTCCTGAAACGGGTGGATCTGGCGTTGTATGAGGCCTGTGAGGCTTTTGTAAATGATTCATTGACCTACGGGGACCTGGTTGTATTGGGGCTCAATGAGGGTAAAGTCGGGATTGTGGATAATGAGAACTACCAGTCGATCGTCCCCGAAGAGGATCGGCGCTATGTCCAGCAATTGATCGATGGGATCAAATCCGGAGATATTGTGGTTCAGAGTGGACTGAAACGCTACACCCCCATCGTTGAAGTAAATGCCCTGTTTGACCTGCTCGACCCGACTAGGCAATAAGCTCCATGGCATATCTGGAATTATCGAATATCAGCAAAATCTATTCCAACGGGGTGATCGCAAACGACCACGTGAATTTCAGCCTGGCCAGAGGGGAAATCCATGCCATCATCGGGGAGAACGGCGCCGGCAAAAGCACGGTGATGAAAGTACTTTTCGGGCTGGAGAAGCGCGATGGTGGTGAGATCATTCTTGAAGGTGAAAAGCTGACCATCGACTCTCCTTTGGATGCGATCGCCCATCATATCGGTATGGTTCCGCAGCAATCTATGTTGATCGAGGAGATGTCGGTCAGTGAAAACATTTTCCTGGGGATCGAGAAAACCAGGCGCGGCCTGCTCAACAGGAAAGCAATGGACCGCGAGACGAAAGCGCTGGGTGAGAAATACAATTTGCGCGTGGGTCCAGGGCTGAAATGCGGGGACCTCTCGGTCAGCATGGCTCAAAAGGTCAGCATATTAACTGTGCTGGTGCGGGGGGCAAAAATATTGATTCTGGATGAGCCCACTGCTGTCCTGGCTCCGCAGGAGATCCAGGAATTGTTTGCCCAGCTCAAGCTGTTAAAACAGGATGGGTACAGCATCATCATCATTACCCACAAATTGAAAGAGATCAAGCAGCTGTGTGACCGGGTGACGATCATGCGTGCAGGCCGTGACTGCGGTGTATTTGAGGTGAACCAGGTAACTGAAGGTGAAATTTCCAGGCTCATAGTAGGGAACAGCATCAATCTGACAATGAACAGATCACCTGCACAACCGGGGGATATTGTGTTAAGGGTTGAGCATCTAACGGTGACCCGAGAAAACCGCACTAAGGCAGTTGATGATGTAAGTTTTGATGTCCGGAGGGGAGAAATCCTGTGCTTTGCCGGCGTGGAGGGCAACGGCCAGAGCGAAATCATCCGTTGTATCACCGGGTTGGAGAAAAATTATCGCGGGCGTATCTGCCTGCTCGGTCAGGAGATTAAGGGGCTAAATGTAAAAGAGATTAGAGCAAAGGGACTGGCAAACATCCCTGAAGACAGGCAAAAGACGAGTTCAAATGGATCGGCCAGTATCTTGGATAACCTTATATCCAACTCTGTCGATAAAGAAAGTATATTCGGGTTCATCTTCTACCGGCGTCTGAAGGAAAAAGCCCGAGACCAAGTATCCCGCTTTGATATCAAGTTGAAAAGTCTCACCCAACCCATGAATTCACTCTCCGGTGGAAACATGCAAAAGCTGATCATTGCACGCGAAGTTGAGACTAACTCTGATCTTCTGGTGGCAGATCAGCCTACTCGGGGCGTGGATATCGGCGCGATGGATTTCATCCACAGAAAATTGATCGATATGCGTGATTCTGGCAGGGCGATCCTTCTGATCTCTTCCGATATCAGTGAAGTCATGAACCTTGGAGACAGGATCCTTGTCTTTCACAAGGGGCAGATCACAGCACAGATCAGCGATGTCCACAGCTTAACCGAGGAACAGTTGGGGCGCTATATGCTGGGGTTGGAAAGAATGTCAACCACTAAAGGCACCTGATCGCCATGCAAAAGAAAATCAAGACCTTCTTTTCGTCCATTTCGACCCGGCAGACCCTGTTTGAGATCATTCGCACTGCGGCGGCGATCGCGCTTGCCCTGCTGATAGCCTTCGTGATCATCTTCATTACCAGTGAAGAACCCATCAGGGCAATCAGGATCTTCCTCCAGGCGCCGTTTCTATCCGAATACAATTTCGGGCAGATCATCACCCAGTCAATCCCCCTGATTTTCACGGGGGTGGCGGTGTGTATCATGGTGAAGGCAGGGCAGTTCAACTTGTTTGTCGAGGGTTCCTTTTTTATTGGCATGTTCTTCGGGGCAGTCATCACCGCTGGTTTCAGGCTGCCAGGTATTTTGCTGCCAGCAGCTGGCTTGCTTTTACCTGCACTGCTGGCCGGCCTGATCGGTACCATCCCAGCAGTAATGCGATCAGCCTTGAGGATCAATGAATTTGTCTCTTCGCTCATGTTCAACTTTATCATCTTCTGGGTGTGCATGTACCTGTTCACCCATCATTTTTATGATCCAGATTACTCTTCCCTGGCCACGCGCACCATCCCGGCAGATGGAAGGCTGCTCTACCTGTCAGTGAACAATGAAGTCAGCTCCAGCTTTCTGATCGCCTTGATCATTGCTGGTTTGGCCTGGTTCTTCCTCAACCGCACCAAATGGGGTTATGCATTCCGCATGACGGGTGATAGCCCTGAGTTTGCCAATTACATCGGAATCAACATTAAGGCGGTGATCACCTGGTCGCAGGTTCTTGGAGCGGTCATTGCCGGCTTCGGCGGTGCGGCATTCCAGTTGGGCAATTATTACCGCTTCAACCTCAAGGCTTTACCCAATTATGGCTTTGACGGTTTTATCATCGCCATCATTGCCAGGAACAATCCCTTGCTGGTGCCATTTGTGGCATTATTCATGGGGTATCTTCGCGCCGGCGCAGCACAGATGGCGCTATATTCTGATGTCACCAATGATGTGGTCTACATCATTCAGGCAGTCATGTTAATTCTGGTCGGCGGGCAGGCATTCTTATCCTTCCTGAGGGAGCGCTCGATAAAAAAAATCGCCAGGGAGATGAAGAAGAAAGGTCCGGGCAGCGGAGGACAGGCCGTTGTTTGACTTTATTTTCTCTGAGACTTTTCTGCTATCTTCCTTTTCGTATGCCATGCCGATCATTTTTGCTGCCCTAGCAGCCCACATCTCCAAAAAAGCCGGAATGCTCAATATCAATGTCGAAGGAAGCATGTCCATGGCGGCACTGGCCGGCGCACTGGTCAGCCACTATACCCAAAGCTGGATTTTGGGCATCCTGGGTGCTGTCTTGGTTGGGATTGTCATGTCATTGATCCTGGCTACCTGCGTCATGTGGCTGAAGACAGACCCGGTTCTCTCCGGGATCGCGCTCAACACACTTTCTACTGGCCTTGCAGTTGTCCTACTGTATGCCCTGCTGGGGGTGCAGGGGGACTCATCCTCAAGCCCCTCTCGGATGATCCCGGGCGCGCGGGTGCCTTACCTGGCTGATATCCCAATCATCGGGAAGATGTTATTTGCAGAAAATTGGATGATCTACCTGATGATCATCCTGGCGGTGCTGTTGTGGATGCTGCTCAACAGGACAAAACTGGGCGCGCATATCAAGGCTGTGGGTTACAACCCTCTGGCAGCCCACTCGGTGGGAATCAAGGTGAATCGTACCCGCATTTATGCCTTGGTAGCCTGCGGGATCTTTTCAGGACTGGGGGGAGCCTACCTGTCGATGGTCTACCTGTCCTATTTTTCCGTTGGCATGGTTGCCGGACGCGGCTTTATCGGCCTGGCTGCTGAGGCAATGGGTGCTGGAAGCCTTTTTTCCACGGTTTTATTCGCCTGGTTGTTTGGCGCGGTCGATTATTTTGCTGTGGGCGCCCAATCGGTCTTAAATGTACCCTATGAGTTATTGAACACCTTGCCTTATCTCATGACGGTGATCACCCTGATCATTTATTCTTTGAAGCCAGGCAAATTCTTCAGATTCTAAAGAAAGCTGAGGACTGATCGTCGAAACACAGGCTAACAGAAAGAAATTTTCTGCCTAGGAGGGTGCTGAAAAAAATAAAAAAACAGGCCACTCCCCGCATGATCATGAGAGCAACCTGATGTTTTTATGCGAATAGGATAATGATCAACGATGGATCTTTGCCAGATGGGCTGTCCTGGCGGCAAGTTTGCGAATGGAAAGTTTTTCCTTGCCGGTGATGTAGGTCTCCAACAGGTCATTAAGCGGGTTGCTCCACTCATCCGGTACACCGTGCATGATGCCCAGTACATTTCCCACCAGCCCAGCGTTGCAGTCCACATCATTACCTGCCTGGGCAAGCAGTGACATAGACTCACTAAAATCGCCTGCTCCATGCCACAAGGAAAACACATCCGCGGCCATATTTGGATATGCGTGTATCCAGTTATAGCATTCGAATTGTTTGTTTAACAATTCCAGTTCTGTATCTCGTGAATGATGCTCATTTAAAACTTGAAGTACATAGTTGAGTTTCATAGCATATTCACTCCTGGAGGGGATAAAGTCAGCCGCTCTTATCACAAGAGTGCGTGTGTCTTCGATCTCAAATGCCAGTGCTGTCAGAACTGCCGCATAAATTTCTCCGTAGATACCATTGCGTGCATGGGAAACCACAGCATCGAGATAAGCCAGCCTGGCAGCCTTCATGGGATCAACGGGAGCCAGCATACCGCAAATCATACCGCGCATCTGAGCACCAATCCAATCGGAAAATGGGTTTAAGAAGGTTCCGGAATCGGGCGGGAGAATTCCCATGGTCAGGTTACGTAAGGCGACCCATTCGGCTGACCAACCAAAAGTGATTTGCTTTACCCATTCCAATCCTATTGCCGCTGAGGTGATGTTATTTCCCATTCGTTCAAATACATCCAGCAATACCAGTTCATAAACCACATCATCATTAGTGGTTTCCGGCTGGGTGATGTAGCCTTTGATCTCTCCGTATACCTTCGCTATCTGTATGCCTGTGTAGCCCTCGATGGCCGTGCCGAATGAACCACCGGCAAGCTGGCCAAGCCAGCCCTGGTATATCTGGTTTTCAAATATATCCTGCCAGCCGGATGAACCAAGAGTTTCCCGTTTTATTGGCATGGCAGCCTGGATCTTTTCCCAAGTATCGGGGTGTTCATAAGAATGGTATGGGTGCTCCGGGATCTTTGGAGCAGTATTGAGCGCATGCAGGAATTTGGCAGTTAATGCGCGCAATTCATCTTGTCTACCAGCCTTCTGCAGGGCAATACCCTCAGGAATTATAGCCTCAGCCGCTGAAACATCATACCCCTGGTTGCCCAATGATTGTGCCATTGCTAAATATGTAATTTCAGGAGCTGAGGACCCAGGGACATTAGACTCCCAGAAAAGGTTGATCAGGGCATCACCCGAAGGCACCTCAAAACCAGCAGAATACCAGTTGGATTCATGCAGCCGGCGGTCAACCGGGACCGCATTGTCCCTCAGAGCTCGTTCCAATAACCATGCTTTCTTGACCATTTGAGATTGTTCCCTTCTTGATAGAATAGTTTGGTGCCATAAATCTTTCTAGATAGGTTCATACCATACTTGACGTGTAGACCCCGTTGATCTCTGTTGATCAGTCAGACCATTTTAACAGGGGAAACAGCCCGACTTCATTTCAAGCAATATTCACAACTGTGGGCAGATTCTCATTTTGCATAAATTTGATCACTTCATTTTTCCAAGGAATTGAAGACTGTGCTCCCAAACGGGTCACAGCCATGGTGGCTGCAGCGGCGGCATAATGCAGGGCGGATGGGACATTCTTTCCATCCAGAATGGCTGACACGTACCCCCCCACAAACGTATCGCCGGCGGCTGTTGTGTCAACCACTTTAACAGAAATGCCCGGCTGATACAGGCGATAATTGGAATTTACCAAAACCGACCCCAACGCTCCCAGGGTTACAATTACGGTTCTTGGCCCAAGGTTATGCAAAGCTTGGGCTGCATCCAAGGCAGATTCCTGCTCATGGATCTTTATCCCACTTAATGCGCTGGCTTCGGTTTCATTGATAACCAGCACCCCTACTATTTTCATTATTCCTTTAGGTATCGGGTAAAAAGGAGATGCATTAAGTACTATAGGAATGCCTTCCCTGTCGGCACATTGAATAATATGGTGAACGGTCTCCAATGGGATCTCATGCTGGAGCAATATAAGCGATGATTGGGAAGCAGATGCCCAAATTTCATCCACAAAGGCCATCGAAACCAGACTGTTTGCTCCTGGAACGATGATGATCCGATTCTCACCGGTATCCTCGACAAGGATCATGGCTATACCGGTAGAAACGTTGGATATCGTGCGAACCCTGTTAACCTCAACGCCAGCTTCATTCAATGAATTACACAAGATGTCTCCGAAACTATCCTTGCCAATGCAGCCAATCATCTGGGTCGGGGCGCCTGCACGGCTGGCAGCAACCGCCTGATTGGCACCCTTCCCGCCTGGGATGAGACGAAAATCATTGCCGCCCAAAGTCTCACCAGGGAAAGGATTCCTGGGCACTCGCACGACCATGTCCATATTAAGGCTGCCGATGACTGAGATTAACCCCATATTATTCCACTCGTTTTGCTGTAGATTCACGTTTGATCAATTCCGCCGTGAGGATTATTTGTTGGTTCGTCTCATGTCTCAATCCTCCCAAACGGTTAATAAGAAAACTGGTGGCAAAATGGGCAATTTCGTCGATGGGCTGTGCCATGGTTGTCAAAGCAGGAATTACCATGGAGGCTAATTCAATATCATCAAAACCAATAATTGAGATGTCCTCAGGGATTGAGAATCCCGCTTTATGCACTGCGGCCATGGCACCAATTGCCATCATATCATTTAAGGCAAATATTGCTGTAGGTTTGCAGGAGGAGGAAAGCAAACGCTGCATGGCCTCTTCACCGCTCTGAATACCAAAGTCACCCATCTCCAGAAGGTCTGATTTGTAAGCGACTCCAAATTCCTGCAAACAACGTTGATAGCCTTCCACTCGCTGCATACTTGGGGAAAGATCATTTGGACCAGTTATACATGCTATGCAACGGTGACCAAGGTCAAGCAAGTGCCTGGTTGCGTCGTAGCCAGCTTGTTCATTATTCAACAAAACCACATCTGCCAACTCAAGGGGGACGTTTCGGTCAGCAACCACCAGGGGAATGTTGTTATCGACCAGGCGTATCAGGTCGTCAGGCTCACTGTCTGAGGAAATGAAGATCACACCATCTACTTGCTTTGCAAGCAGTGTATTGATGTAACTGGTCTGTTTGACGGGGTCATTATCACTGTTACAAAGGATCACACTGTACCCTTGCTCGAAGCCAAAATCCTCGATCTTTCGAGCCATTTCTGCAAAGAAAAGGTTGGAAGCGTCGGGTACGATCAGTCCGATCGTCTTCGTAATGCCGTTGCGCAAGCTACGCGCCAGACTGTTGGGGTGATATCTAAGCTCCGCAAGAGAGGTAAGGACACGCTCTTTCGTAGCTGGGTCAACAAAACGAGTGTTGTTGATCACATGTGAGACGGTTGTTATTGAGACCTGAGCTGCCTGAGCAACGTCTTTGATCGTAGTGCGGGACATGGTTTGCTAGCATTCCTTTTGCGCAATCGTTTGCGCAACCGTTATTATAAAATATCATAGATAATATCAGTTGTCAAGGGAAAATGAGAGAGGGTGTTGAAAAACCTTTCGTGTCATTCCCATTTCACTCCCACGGGGACGCAGTCCCTGTGGGAGTGGGATTGACGTTTTTCAACACTCTCAATTCCTGTAGATATTGTTCAATGTCTGCGCATTACAGGATACTATAGTTCATCTCATCTTTTCTTTTAGTCAATAATCAACAAAAATATCCAGTGTAGGCTTATACAAGGATGAAATCTATTTGTGTAGACCTGTTATTCGCGGTGGAGTATTTCTTTTTCTGTTTGTTCCGTTTCAGCAAAGATAGCTTTCACGTCCGCTTTCACTGCTGCAGTGGCACTGGGGGAGTATGGGATCAATTTGATCAGTTCGCGCGCCTGGCGCAGCAAGTCCCTGACCTTTGCCGTGTAACTGAAGTTTGACCAACCCAGATCATCCGGGACGGGTAGATCCCGTGCCTGCTGAATGAGAACGCGGGCTTGTTCAATGCGTTGTGCGGCTGGGATAAGTTTGGGCATAATTGGCTCCTTTATGGCTGCCAGAGTGATTACACTCTCTCGGGCATGACTCTCAAGAAATGAGGTTATTCAGTCACAGGCACTGAACCGGCAGTGATCCGAAACAAAACCACGCCATCCGGGCAGCGGAAGGTCATTTCGTGCGGGTTCGCTGCACCCAGTTGGCGCAGATCCCCATTGCAGCGGACCACTTCCATGGCTGGGAAGATTTTGATAAAAGATGTCGGGCAAAAATCAGCCGGTGTTTCATACCCACACGTAAAGGTATCCCCGACCTCAAGACCAAGGCGACATTCTTCAGCCTTGTTTTCCTTGCCGACTTGCAAGACTTCAATGGTGAAGGTCCAATCTTCAGCATACCATTTTTTCATAGTTCACTCTCTCTACTCATGAAATGGCCAGGGAGCGCGGATCGAAATTGGCGTGAGCTTCGATCAAATTCCGCAAATCCTCTCAGGGGGTGTTTTCAAAATCATCCAATCTCACATAATGCATGGCTTTGCCATAACCTCTCAACAAACCGGATGGGTCGGGGATGAAAGCCCCATGCGGGAAATGCAGGCGAACATGATCCGGTTTCAGGCTAATCCCACAGATGCCGGCGCTGACGGGGCCGCCTGAATCGGCAAAGTAGTAAGAGAACCCTCCATGACGGATGTCTTCCGTGACACCTGGCGCTACAGAAGAGACCAGGTTGCGCAATTCGAGCACGATCTCCTTCAGTTCGGAAGGGGTAAATTGCAGGAAATGCTCAATCTCTTGATATTGCTGCATCACTTATCCAAAAAATTAAATTCAGTGTGTCTTAAAATAATTCTACATTGTACAATGGCTTTTGCCGGATACTCCTCTTTACACCTGGTCATCACATACCGTGGGCTGTTCCCTGATCGCATGTAAAACCCTGAGTGCACGCAGTGTCACCCATTTGTTGGATTTGCCCTTTACCCCGTAGTTGCCCCAGGTTTTACCACTGTAGTCGTACTCCAAAGCCCATTGACCCCCGGCCTCCTGTTTATCCCGAATGAGCTGGATCACACTGGCAAGACGCGGGTCATTGCCATAACCCAGGGCGGTCATGGCTTCAGCAACCTGCAGAAGATCCGTATTGTAGAAGACGGGAAAACCAAAATTCCGCCAGTTGCGACTGATGGTGTTTTTGTAAGGCCAGCTGGCACTGACGGGATCAACGCTGAAGATAAATTCAACGCCGCGCTGGATGGCACCTTTGATCAGGTCAGTGTACTGCGAAGACGGAAGCCTGCTGAATGCCAACATCACCTTGGTTGCACCCCAGGCACAAGGCAGGTTGCAATTG
The DNA here is from genome assembly GCA_964540765.1 of uncultured Anaerolineaceae bacterium. GTDB lineage: Bacteria > Chloroflexota > Anaerolineae > Anaerolineales > Anaerolineaceae > CAZJLN01. Next base: position 15,480 of record CAZINW010000025.1, read on the forward strand.
GCGCCGCATTGAAAACCAGGCCCACATTTATGGGCATAATAACGGACAGTGGTGTTTTTATCCGTCTTTGGTGCAATCCCCTCTCCAGTTTGACTGCGTGCCATCCACTCAAAAGCATCATCCAGGCGTGGGTCTTCCATGCCAAGTTCTGTCAGTGCCCAGCAAAGGTTCCCCTGCAGGCAGTCGATCGTTCCTGAAGGTGCGCCGGATAAAGTAAAATATCCCCCCTGGGCGAAGGTATGCTCGAGGAGATAATTGCAGGCTTGTTTAACCCTGACATCTTCATTAACAGAGGCTCCCAGTTGGGCGAGTAAGATCACTGCCCAGACCGTTGAGCGATATTTTTTGTAATAACCCGGTCCGGGCTCCACCCAGTATCCTTCTGAATTCATATTTTTAAGTATTTTGGCGATGGAGCCGTTCTCGTGGGCTTCCCTGCGGGCTAACTTCAATTCAGGATCATCTGTCGACATTTTGACCAGGTCACGCAGTGCCAGGTAGCGCACGCCCGCATCTTTTGCTTCCAGCAGCCATTCAAGCGATGATGCAAAAGGAGATCCATCCTCGATCATGTAAGATTCTCCTTTTTTTCAAGAGTGTTTGGGCTCTTTTGAAACCATTCTGGCAGAAGAAAGCCCAAAATACCCGTGATGGCAGCGATAAAGAAGAAAGGATTGTCGGGCTCAAGTTTGGGATAAAAGACCAGGACAATCAGCAAGGGAAGGAATGTAGCGCTGATCGTTGTTAGCAGGCGCAGACCGTATTGATGGGTCACATCACGCAAGGCGATGGATAACCATCCAACCAGGAAGATGCCTGTGGTGTAAGAAAATCCCAAAACAAGGATGAATAGGTCCGAATTTGAATCGGGTGCCACGTCCAACCTAGGAAATAACAATGTGAAGATCAGGTTGACCAGCATGGCCATGATGTATTGAAGGACTGCAATTCCCAGGATGATCAGGATTTTAACAAACAGGCTTTTAGGTTTCATTAAATACTCCTGCCAGAATGAGGCAAGTTTGAGCTAGATGATCTTATCCAGCTTCCCTGCCAGGTTGCGCAAGTATTCCAACTGCCCGATGTGATAGGTATTATGGAAGAAAAAGAAGAATGCCTCCCAGCCGCGCCTGGTTTGGTGACCCCAAAGCTCGATCTCCTCTTCAAATTCTTCCTCTTTCATCTGCCCAAGGCGTTCATTAATGGTCTGCGTAAGCAGCTCGTAAGCATTCAGTAATTGGTTAAGGGGGAGCACTCCTGGTCCCTCCCCTCGGATGGGATCTGAATTATGCTGATAGCGTTCCACATTTGGCAGATTTCCTGGCGCTTCACCTCCCAGGATGCTAAGAATTGTCTTCAGGTTGTCGACCAGGTGCCCAAGCGTCCAGTTCAGGCAATTCCCGCCCGGCTGGGGCTGCCGCAGGCTGTCTGCATGGCTGAGATCAGCCGTTTGCTTGAGCACAATTTCATGCTCGTTGGATAACATTTTGGCATAGTCTTCAATATGGATCATCAATACCTCCAGAATTTAAATTTAGTTGATCATGTGTCGCATGATTAATTGGGTTTCAGAAGCTCGTCCCACTTCCACGAAACCTGCTGTGCGGAAGGCTGAGGCAATCCCCATAAAACCACTATAGCCGATCAATTTCTTGCCTTCAAATTTGGGCGCCTGCAGATTGATAGGGTAGCCTTCGACGACCCTGGCTCCCTGTTGGCGGGCATAGTCAACCGCACCCTTTAAGAGCCGGGTCATGACCCCATTTTTGCGCTGTGTTTTACTAATAAAGAAACAAACAATTGACCATACGGGCTGGTCATCGATGCGTTTGAGGGTTTTCGATCTCTCAAGTGGAGGGAATCCCTCGCGTGGCCCGATGGAGCACCAGCCGACCACTTGACCCTCCTCGTAGAGCATCACACCTGGCACTACCCCTGTATCGACCAGGGCGCGCATGGCGGCTTTGCGCTCTTCCCCCCTCATTTTCATAAATTCACTTCGTTTCAATTGCCAAAACGTGCACCAACAACCGGCATAGGCGCCATGCTCTCCGAACAGAGTCTCAAAGTCGGACCATCGTTCAGGTGTGAGCGGGTGAACGCCATCAGAGTTTGGATTGCACATCTATCACCTCCAATCTAGCCCAAGTGCCGGCAGGTGCAGGCTGATAAAATTGGTCAATGAGCTTCAATCTGAATAGCCATTGTTTTTCCTGGCTTCCATCCAGGGAATATTATGGTGTGTCAGCAGGTCAACCAGCGGGAGAATATCGCTGCCAGATTTTTCAGAGCCCCTGGCTGGTTTTTCCTGTGATGCACGCCAGAGTCGTTCAGCCACATCAAAGGCAGCCTTGGGGTGACCCAACATGCTGGCTTTCCTGGCGTACACTTGCATCAAGCGCCTGTCATCTGCCATCCAATGTGCCTGTATTTCCAGCAATTGCAGGGGTGTCTCAACCATTACGCCAGCCTTATTCTTAACCACGTAATCACGGTTGCCTTCCTCCTGCCCTGGAATGACATCAATCAGCAGGATAGGCAGCCCGGCCGCGAGTGATTCTGTCACGATCAAACCGCCCGCTTTACAGAGAATGGCATCAGAAGCCAACAGAAAATCGGGTATGTTTTCAACGAAATCGTAGATATGCACCGGGACATGCCATTCCATCTGTCTGAGTTGTTGATAAAGTTCCTTATCTTTACCGGCGACTGCCACCACTTGGAGGGGAGCCCCGAAATGGTTCAGGATATGCAGCATCTTAATTAACTTATTCACGCGCCGGCTGCCCACCGCCAGGAAAGTTGGCAGGTTCGGCTCCCACCCCAGGGCTCTGCGGATCGTGTTCTTGTCATTTCTTGGATCAGCAAACTTGGGCGATACAGGGATGCCGGTAAGATGAATCCGCTCCTCTGCCAAGTTGTTCTCTAATGCCAGGGTGCGCACTTCTTCTGTGGGCACCATGCAGGCAGTCACTCCCGGGTAAAACCAGATGCGGTGTACGGTTACCAGGTCAGTAACGACTGTCATCAGAGGGATATTCATCTTGTTAATGGATAAGTATGCCTGCATGGGAGCTTGGTAGACAGGATAGGTGGTCAGGATGGCGTCCGGCTGATGTTCGCGCACGATATCACGCATAAGCTCATACATTGAAACGATCAGAACGCTCTCCATTAAACGGCTTGGCACGCCATGGTCGCTGGCTTCATACCCTAGGCGGTATATTTGAGGGGCTGTGCGAACGATTTTGTCATAATCCGAGGCGTTGTCCTTTAGAAAAAAAGGTGCATCCTTGCTGTCAAGGGGATTGATGATCAAAACCTCACAGGCTTCACCATGGACCTGTTCCAACGCGGCGGCAACAGCATTGGCAACGCTGCGATGACCAAAGCCGGCATCGGCTGTCAGGATGAGAAAGCGTTTTTTATCTTTCATGCTGTCCTCGCAATTGTATTTTCAAAATGTTGAAGATATGTTCATTATACTCAAGCCATGATCAAATCAAGTACGACTTTCAGCAGGAAAATGGAAATTGATTTGAGGTTAACCGGGCAGGCCAGGTGGGCAAGCGGATCCATCTTTTGCGTGGATCCTGCGAGTGGGAATTTGGATGAGGGGGATGTATTATGATTGGTCAAAGGTTAAAATAAGCCTATTTTTATAGGGAGAGATGATGGATACAACCCAGTTAATTGCAGGCTTGCGTGAAAATCTGTTCTATGTCATTCTCGCTGTGGTCGCCTTCAGCCTGTTTGCATATATTATTGTACGATTCGTCTTGATCCGCCTGGTGAAACGCATGGTCATGCGCTCTGCCACCAAGGTTGATGACATACTCGTCAGTCATCTACATCTTACCCGCATGGCTTTATTGGCTCCTTTTGTGGTTCATTTATGCATCCGCATCCATATTTCCTGAGACTGAAGCGAACATCATTGCCAAAGTGAACCTGTTCATCATTCTATGGCTGACAGCCTCCAGCCTGGTATCCCTGCTGACGGGAATCAATGCGATCTACGAAAACCGCCCCAATTATAATGGCGTCAGCATCAAAGGCTACCTGGATATTGGCAAACTGTTGGTGGTGTTGATAGCAATTATCTTAAGCATTACCCTCATTACCGATCAGTCCCCTGTGGCTTTATTGGCAGGACTGGGTGTCATCACGGCTGTATTGATGCTGATATTTCAAAATACCATTCTTTCGATGGTGGCAAGCGTTCGGATCACATCAAATGACCTCTTGAAGGAAGGGGATTTTATAGAAGTTCCTAGTTGTCAAGCCAATGGCACTGTGGTCAATATTAACCTGCATACCATCAATGTCCGCAACACGGACATGACTTATAGTATTATTCCACCCCATAAGATCATGGATGTGGCTTTTATTAACTGGTGCGGCATGTTGGAAAGCGAAAGCCGCCGTATTAAACAGGCTTTGATCCTTGATCAGAGCAGTATTAGACTTTGCGATGCAGCGATGCTCAAACGCTTAAGCACGCTCCCGTTGATTGAGGCTTTTGTGCAGGGGCTTCGTGATACGGATGCGGTCAACCAGATTACAAACAGTGCGGTTTTTCGTGTTTATGTGGAAAATTACCTCAAGGGCCGCGCAGACATTTATCAGGAAGGCAGGACCCTGATGGCAAGGCTGTTGGCGCCCGTACCGGATGGTAGGCCCTTGGAAATTATTGCTTTTACCAGAACCACTGATTGGAAAACTTATGAAGCCATCCAGGCAGAGATCATTGAACATCTCCTGGTAATGTTGAGCAGCTTTTACCTACGGCTCAATCCCCAACAAAATGAGTTCATTTTCTGCCACCCACCAATCCGGGTGCCATTTGAGCGCTTCCTGGAAATCTGCAATGGCGCCGCTGGTATCCCCCAGCATCAGTTTGGCACGCCCACGCCACACCCAAGTCTCTTCAAAGGCAGGTTCAAAATCAAAGCCAAATAGCTGCTGCCCGGCGATGGTCTGGTCAGCCAGGTTGATGACATCATAATAGCGTCCGGTGTAATAATAGGCATAGTAAGGCCCGGTCTGGTACCAGGTGATGCGCCATGGGCGTTTCATTTTGTCTTCTGGTAATTCACTATAAACCTGGAAAGCCTCGTCATAAGCCAGGGCTGCCCCGTAATAATCGTCCATCTGCGCCAGGATGGAGCCGCGGCTGTACCAGGCAAAGAAAAGTTCACGGTCGCTGGCATCGTAGATGTGGTCGGAGGCTTCCTCAGCAGCCTTCGCCAGGTTGTAAGCCTCATCAGCGTTTGGTCCCAGGATGGACATCACTTCACTCTCCCTGTCATAGGGATAAACGACCACATACATGTAGTCAAAATGTCCCCAGTAGAGGTAGAGCTCATCATAGCTCATCGTGCGCGGACCTTCATAGGAGTCAGGAATACGAAATTTTTGGGTGACATCATCATACCCGGTCACCACGCCGTAATGCCCCATCCAGCCTTTGCCAGCCACATCAAACCCGCGCTCAATCAAGACCGGGAAACCGCCAGCAATCAAGTGCTTGAGCATGTCCACATCTCCGCCATAGCGCAGGACTGCCCCATATTCGGTATGGTTGATCACATAATCCACCATCTCATAGGGCATCACGTTGCGATCTTTTTGATTAGGCTTTAGCACCCCAGCAATATCCATTTGATTGACATTCATTCCCCAAAAAGAAAGTGCCATGGAGAGATTGGTGGGTCCACAGTTATTGCCCTTCTGATACTCATGCACCACGCCATTCAATTGCACAGCCTCCGGAACAGATGTGGGCGTGATCGTCGGCTGAGGTGTCCGGGTTGGTGTGGATGTGAGCATTTCTGTGGGCGTGATCGTCGGGGTCGGCGTGGACGTGGGTGCCATCGCCGTCAGGGAACTGGCAACCAGGGCATTCATCGCTTCCTGCTGGGTGGGATTGAAAACTGCCTGCTCTGGGGGCTTCAGCATGTACAGGATGGATGAGCGCAGGCTGGAGAAGCGCCAGGCAAGCCGCTCATGCACAGAAGGAATATTGTAGATGCCGATCATGATCAATATCACAATGACAACCATGATCAGGATACGGAGTGCAGGTTTTTTATTCTTCCGCTGTATCTTCTTTAATACACGCCTCTTGTTTCGCATCACCGCATTATATCAGTGATTTAATCTGGGTGATTTGTAAGCTTAAGCCGTCCACTCCTACAATAAATGCGCTGCTTCTATGGTTTTTCCAGCATTTACTGACCTGGATTTGTCCATCAATTTATGCCAAAACAAAAACAGGCTGCCCCATTTTGGGCAGCCTGTCTGGCTTGATATGGTTCAGGCTTCTGTGTATTCGCCATCGATGACGTCTTCACCGCCTTCGGATTTTCCCTGGTCAGCCTGGTAGCTTCCACCACCGGCCTGCGGGGCAGCCTGCTCCTGTTGATACGCGGCCTGACCGATGACCTGCATTTCCTGCTGCAATGCCTGGCTGGCGCTCTGGACTGCTGAAAGGTTATCCCCAGCCACGGCTTCCCGCAAGGTCTTCACTTTGGCTTCCACGCTGCTGCGCTGTTCAGGTTTCACCTTCTCGCCCAGGTCTCTCAGCAGTTTTTCAGCCTGGTAGGCGAGCGAATCGCCCTGATTGCGCGCTTCGATCAACTGCTTGTGCTGTTCATCCTCGCTCTTGTGCTGTGCAGCTTCCTGCACCATGCGGTTGATCTCGTTCTTGTTTAAATTGGTTGATGCTGTGATCGTCACCTTTTGTTCCTTGCTGGTGGCTTTGTCTTTGGCTGCCACGTTGATAATGCCGTTGGCGTCAATGTCAAAAGTAACTTCCACCTGTGGAATGCCACGTGGCGCTGGCGGAATGCCATCCAAACGGAAACGACCCAGCGTCATGTTGTCTTTCGCCATGGTGCGCTCGCCCTGCAGCACGTGAATATCCACGGCTGTCTGGCTGTCTTCTGCGGTTGAGAATACTTCCGTCTTTTTTACCGGGATGGTGGTATTACGCTCGATCAGTTTGGTCATCACACCACCCAGCGTTTCCACGCCCAGTGAAAGCGGGGTCACATCCAGCAGCAGTACATCCTTGACCTCACCAGCCAGAACGCCGCCCTGGATGGCAGCGCCCACCGAGACAACCTCATCCGGGTTGACGCCCTTGTTGGGCTCCTTGCCGTTGGTCAGCTTGCGTACCAGTTCCTGCACCATGGGCATACGCGTGGCACCGCCCACCAGCACAACCTCATCGATCTTACCAATGGAAAGGTTGGCATCCTTGATGACTGCATTGAAAGGCACCAGGCAGCGCTGCAGAAGGTGATCCGTCATCTGATCAAATTTGGCACGGGTCAACTTGAGTAAAAGGTGTTTTGGACCCGAGGCATCCGCTGTGATGTATGGCAGATTGATCTCTGACTCCATCACCGTACTCAACTCGATCTTGGCTTTCTCGGATGCTTCACGCAGGCGCTGCAATGCCTGACGATCTCCCCGCAGGTCAATGCCCTGTTCGCGCTTGAATTCATCCGCCGCCCAGTTGACGATCACTTCGTCCCAATCGTCACCGCCCAAATGCGTGTCACCATTGGTGGCTTTCACTTCCACCACCCCGCCGCCCACTTCCAGCAGGCTGACGTCAAAGGTGCCGCCGCCAAGGTCAAAGACCAGGATGACTTCATTTTCTTTTTTATCCAGACCGTAAGCCAGGGCGGACGCGGTCGGTTCATTGATGATGCGCATCACTTCCAAACCAGCAATGTGACCGGCATCTTTGGTTGCCTGACGCTGGCTGTCATTGAAATATGCCGGCACGGTAATGACCGCCTTGGTCACTGTTTCTCCGAGGTATGCTTCAGCGTCCGTTTTCAGTTTTGCCAGGATCATGGCTGAAATTTCCTGCGGACTGTATACCAAGCCGGTCACTGGGATCTGCACGCGTGCGTCACCGGCTGTGCCAGCGATAACCTTAAATGAAACCATTTTGCGTTCAGATTCAACCTCATTAAAGTGGCGTCCCATGAAACGCTTGATGGAGTAAACTGTGTTCTCCGGGTTGATGATCGCCTGTCGCTTAGCGGGAATACCGACCAGCCGTTCGCCATTCTTATTAAAAGCCACCACCGAAGGCAGCAAGCGCGAACCCTCTGCTGTTGAAATAACAGTTGGCGAACCACCCTCCATCACAGAAACAACGCTGTTTGTTGTACCCAGATCAATACCAATAATTTTGCTCATAGAAATTCTCCTTCTTACCATTTATTCGATAATTCCATATGTTAAGGATAGCTTTAAAATGCTAGAAGTCTATTAACAATACCTAAGAATTACATATACATAGTCTTTTTTCCCAGGATCTACCGGCAGCATCAATCAAAATGACTTATAATGGAGATGGCTCAAGCTTACAAGGAGAGATCAAATGAAAAAATTTATGTACGTCCTCTTGGGTACGGTTGTTGGTGGTCTGGTTGGCAGCGCATTGGCATTTCTCTTTGCGCCAGCTTCAGGCGCAGAGTCACGTGAGAGGCTTCACAGCTATTTCACGAATGTCAGTGAGGAATTGAAACAAGCCTCACAGCAAAAGAGAGAAGAACTCGAATCCCAATTAGATACCCTGTGCTCCGGTAAAGAATTATAAGGAACAGCAGCAATTACAAAAGGAGGCAGTTGATACTGTCTCTTTTCGTTTAAGGTGCTTTTCCAAATCAGGGGGTGTTACTTGGAGTTGGCGTCCTGGTTTTGGTCGGTGTGGCGGTAATTGTCTTTGTGGTGGTGGGCTGTTTTGTGAGTGTGGGTGAAGGTGTCCTTGTGGGGGTCGCTGTTGGCTTCAATGTAGGATTGATGGGTGGAGCCAACGTTGGCAGCACTGTCGCAACCACCGGTTCTTCCGCTGGGGGCATACTCGAAATCTCATCTACATATGCCACTCCCCCCTGGCAAACATCCTCCAGGTTGCCGGATACATTTTGCCAGGTGAGCGGCAGTTTGGCATTGATGGTTCGTTGAAGGGCGTTCGTCAAACAGCCCGAGCCGGCATTATAGTTCACCAGGGTAAAGCGCCATAGATCTTCATAAGAGGCAACTTCACCGGCGGGGCGCCCGGTATTATTATACAAAACCTGCCCCACTTGCTCGCAATTGGCAAGCAGACTGCGGGCGAAGATGCTGATGCTGAAATTTGCTTGAGCCAGGTCAATCCCCATCGGGCAATCCGAGCAGGCTGCATTCACTTTCTGGACAAGCGCTCCACGCAGCATCTCCTGTTCTGACAGGTCCAGGTTGCCAAAGCCGCGCTGACAGGTTTCCGTTGAAAGCACAAGTGGGCAAAATTGTGAGAAGAAACTGGGATTCCATAACAACACAGTATCCGCGCCCAGATCACTTAAATGACCAAGACCCGCTTCAGAGACCCTGGCGTAGACGCCCGGCCAAAATTGACTCTCGCGGCTGAAGATATTTTTCATCAACTGCGCAGGAATGCCTGTATCGCCGGCAACCCGCAGAATTTCAGTGTCAAATTGGTTCTGCCATTCATTCACCAGCGGTCTGGCAAGTTCCATGCCGCATTCATTGGCTGCACCGGATGCTTCCATGCCATTATTTGCGCATGTACTTGCGTCAACCAGCCTCTGTGAGATGAGGGAACCTGCCAGGAAATAATACTTGTTCTTGGTAACAAGATCTTCAACAAACTCAGGAGATTCCAGCCAGGAAGGTGGACCTCCCACCGGCGTGAATGACGACCAGACCTGTGAACAGCTCGAGATGGCACTGCCGCGCCATTGAGAACTGATCACATCCACGTAATAGACAATTGCATCCTGCGGGGATTCTTCGGGTGACGTAAAATCACCCCAAGGGATCAGGCGCACCTGGGCTTTAAATACCTCGCTGGAGTCACCGTAGCTTGAGTCAGCCCAAAATTCGAACAGTACGCCATTCTGTCCCGTCGGTGGGATCGGAAGGTCACAGACAGAGCCAGGGCAACTGAAAGGAACGCCGTCCACATAACCCTGGATTTGGATGATCTGTTCATTGGGCAGGGGTTCGAAACCTTCCAGGTGCAGTTTGGGTATGGTGCTGCAATGATTCTCGGGTGCCACCGGGTTGCAATCGCTGACCGAAACGAATACTTCTGATTCGGGTAGGATCACTTCCACTTCACGTTCACCAGGGGTGACGCTTGCCAGGTGCAGGTATAACCCGCTGCATTGTTTGGAATTTGTGATTTTATCGCTGAAAAGACAGGGCTGCGTGCACAGCCATTGGTTCTGGATCGAACTGTCGCAATAGTAAAGTACTTCGCTGGCATCAGGCCAGCCTTCATGTTCCACATAGACCTGGCAGACCACCTGTGAATTCTGCCATGAGAGCAGCCACCATTCATATGTGGTATAGGTGACGTTAAGTGTTGCCACCCTTTGCGGATCCTCTGAAAACAATCCCTCAGCCTCTGCTCTGGGAGAATAAATTCCAGACAACAGAACACTACAGATCAAAAGGATCCCCAGATTGCGTATTCTTCTAAGAATTTTTTGCCTGTGTTCTCTCATGTTCCTGTCTTAAGATGCATTTGCTATGGATAAGGTGTCTCCGTATCCCAAATAGGCGTATCGATCGGGTGTGGCAACGGTGTTGGTGTCACAGTCGATGTTTTGATTGGTGTTGGCGAGGGCGTGCCAGTGATCCACGTCGGCAAAGGAGTTTTTGTCGTGGTGGTGGTAAACATGGGTGTCAAGGTCATTGCCTGTGTCAGTTGATATTCCAAAGTCAGCACCAGTGCAGATAAAGGTGCAGGTTCCATAACCACATCCACCGCATTTTGCATTAGTTCTCTCACCGCCGCCTGATCCGGCAAAAACACACTCACCTGGGTATGATCAGGCAGCTCCCATAATTGGACGGCATCCCATCCGATCATAAAATAATTGATCCGTTCCGGGTCAGCCAGCTTAAGCGCCAGTGGTATGTAACCGGCCAATTCATGCAAAGAAAAGTCCGTTTCCACCCAGTCTGTGAAAGATGCATAAAGTTGAGGCAGCCTGACCAGATTCCCATTATAAACCAAATTGTTGAAAATCAACCTTAACAATTGCTGCTGCCTGCGCATACGGTCCATTTCGTCATACTCATCCTGGTATGAAACGTAACACAGTGCCTGTTCTCCATTCATTCTTTGCACACCCGAACGAATGCCGCTGCACGCCTGTGGCATCGGGAAAAGAACGCTCACTTCCATCCCACCAAGGTCATCCACCAGCCATTCAAAATCACGCGGGTGCGCCAGTAAAAAGCGCTCCGGGTACAGACCAAAATTATAGACCAGCGTCTCCCTTAGCAGCGTAATTCCTCCCAGGGCATAGGCAACATTGATGCGCTGCATCGTATAGCCGGGGATGTAAACAAACAGGTTGCTCGGAATGGATACCAGGCTGGCTTTGGCAAGCCTGGGGTTGATCAGCAAAATATGGATTGCATCCGTTCTGCCCTTGAATGGCAGTTCCTCATCCACACCCAACAACACCCACACCACCACCTCATCCGGCAAAGTCAAGCCTTCAAAAACAGGCGGGATGGCAGTCACCGGGTCAATGCTTGGGGGGGCAAAATCTGGCGCACCTGGAGGGGTGCTGCTGCCTGTGGGTTCCTGTTGCGCTGTGGTAGATGTTGGGGTTGATGGGCTCTCAAGATTCAACTGGGTTTTTCCGGGGGTAGTGCTGGGCGCCTGGTTTGTTGTTGGAGCAGCGCACGCAGATAAAAGCAGGCTGCCGCAGATCAGTGTCACAAATATCTGGTGATAAAACTTCTGCGCAACTCTTTTCCGAATGGGAACTGGCATTGACCTGTCATCCATTCGTTAAAGCTCCCAAATTTTCACAGCATGGTCCATCAAATCACCCTCCAGAGCCTTAGAATTATAGCATGAGTCAATTTAGTTGACGCATAGCGTTGCCTCTGTAGGACTTCATCATATCAGCATGAGCACTGAGGACAGAGAATACCACCTCTGGAGATTACAGGACATCATAAAACAATCGATATCGATGTTTGAAAGTGACCACCTCCTAGGATAAGCCCATATCCCTTGCTATACTCAAGTTAATCTAGCAACCCAATAATTTTCTCTTCAATCGTTAACTGGACACAACCCGCTGGATATGCACGCCAAGGAGGAGCAAGCACAAGTGTCCGTTTTTGCATTTAAAACATACCTAGAGGACGCATGACAATGTTAATTCCAATGGTGAGGATTTTATGCACAACGTTGGTCCTTTTAGTGTGGTATTCGAAAAAGATCAAAATGGACAGGTTAGCTGTGCTTTACACAATCGATTCTGCGCACACGTTATCCTTCCTGGATTGTCATTTGATTTCACTGAATGAAGGGGATATAAAATTTTTATCTAAATCGAAACTTGTCTGATTTGGGGATCATTTTGATGAAATCACCTCATGGGAATGATATCAAGGTTTTTAACCTGGCATTGGTGATCTCATTTGGCACAGAGGATTGGTTCAACTACGTCGGACCGGTCGTGATGTTAATCGCAGGCAGAGTTTTGCTGGTTTTAGCACTTCGAAAAAACTAAGGAATCCCTCTCTGAATTAACCAGCCTCAGCCAAAGCACCAAGAGGTGCCAACCATAGGTTCATACTTTGGGCATCAGGGGACCGCCAGTTGCGTTCATTCAACTATAAAAATCACAGCCAGGATCAACAGTAGACTGGTCACGCCGGAAAACCCCCAGAGTATGTATACCGCCAGCCGGTTTACCTGATGGCGCAGGTAAATCAAAGAGCCAGCAAAAATATCCACAAACCAGATCAATGCATTTAAGGTTGGCAGCATTAAGAGCCTTGCGGAGGGTGCGGTCTCCCCATCAATCCAGATAATCGTCTCCCTGCCGGATATGATCAGCTCTGCCATAGCAAACAAAATGATCACCAGACACAGGCTCAGCAATAAAAGACCTCTTGCTGGAGCGTCTGACCAGATCCTGGTGAACATCGAGACAGGGGTGATGGACTCCGCCTGGATCTCCTCTAGGCTTCCCATTTCGGTAACACGTTTAAACGCACCTGAGAAAGCTGCCGGATCTTCTGGTGAAATGGCATAGACTTTTTCTGCCGTGGCAACAAGCATCAGGTTATCCCCATCGGTGGCGATGAAATCCACTTTACCCAAGCCTTCCACCGAACGCCTGCCAAAGATCATCCCCGGTAAATGCAACCAGGGCAGGGGCAGATGAAACCCAAGTTCTTTGACAGGTCTCACCCATTCAATCTTGTTCGTTGGTATTTCCTCGCGGTGCAATCCCCAACGCAGGAACAGCCCATCCCGCATGAGACGATACCGAATAGTGAGGAGCACATAAACCCTGTAAAGCGCTAAAATGAAAAAGGTCAATAAGATGATGGCTGCCACAATTTGAAGGGTCAGCGTCAATCCGTCTTGGGCAGTGTTAGCCAAGACAAATAGAACGCCAGATCCAACGGCACATAGAATGCTGATGCCGGTCATCACCAGCAAGCCAGTGCGTTTTTTGACAGGAAAAATTGAATCCATGCTAAGTCTCTTCTACAAACTCAGTTCAGCACCACCCGGTTCGTCAGCGCCTCCCTGATTGCCTGGCAGACAATCACAACCTGCTCCTCGCGCATGGCACCTGAAAATGGGATCGCCAGTCCAACCCTGCCCAGATACTCTGTGACCGGATAGTCACCTGCCTCATATCCGAACATCTCCCGCATATAGGGCTGTAAATGGATCGGCAGGAAGTAAGGTCGGACAGGAACACCCTTGCTGATCAATAACCTGGCAAAAGCATCCCGATTGATCTTTTCAGAGATGCGGATCACATAAACAAACCAGCTCATGCGTGTGGTATTTGGCACCAGAGCAGGAGGGGTAATCTCATCAATGCCTGCAAGATACTGCGCATACCAGTCCGCCACTTGCTGGCGGGCATTCAGGAGGCTTTCCAGCCTTGCCATCTGCGTTACACCCAACGCAGCGCTCATTTCATCCAGGCGATAGTTGTAACCCAGGTAGGTGTGATCCAGCCAGGTATCACCCGGCGCACGTCCCTGGTTGCGCAGAGCCCTCATCAACCGGGCTGCGCCATCATCATCCGTGACAACCATGCCGCCTTCACCCGTGGTAATTTGTTTATTGGGGTAGAAGGCAAAAACAGCGCTGTCCCCCAAGGTGCCGGCAGGGTGTCCTTTGTATTCAGCGCCGAGAGCCTCGCACGAGTCCTCAATAACCTGTAATCCATAGCGTCTGGCAGAGGGAAGAATGGCATCGTAATCGGCCGGTTGACCGAACACGTCCACGGGCAGCAGTGCCTTCAGGCTTCCCCTGGCTTCCCAACCGCGTGCTGGCAAATGTCTGGGCAGCCACCTGGCAGAGCGCCCACCGCCAACCATGAGGTCATCCGCCGCCTGTTCGAGCAAGGTCGGGTCAATATTGCCTGTTTGCCTCTCAACATCCACGTATACCGGAATGGCTTTTTCAAACAGGAGCACGTTGGTGGATGATACAAAAGAAAATGGTGTGGTGATCACCAGGTCACCAGCTTCAATACCAGCCGCGCGCACGCATAAATGCAAACCTGCTGTGCCAGAATTGACGCCAATGGCATGTTTCAGCCCGGTAAGCCGCTTGAAGGCATCCTCAAAAGCAACGATTTTCTCACCCATGCTCAAATTGGGCGTGTTCAAAACATCCTGCACTGCCTTGCGGTCCTGATCATTAATATCCGGCGATGACATGCTTACTTTTTCCATGATTTCTCTTTACCTTTTGCTTTCTTCGGTTTTCCCGTTGTGAACCCTGTTGTCACCAATGGTTTAAGTTTGGCTTTCACCATCTTATTATAATGGTTTATGGATCTGATCACCTGAGTTTATCATTCTAGTGTCCTGGAGCAAGGTGATTTAGCAAGGTTTTCA
>CAZINW010000026.1:0-29619 GCA_964540765.1 uncultured Anaerolineaceae bacterium
AGGGGGAGGGTTACCCTGGCAGAGGTGTAGACCCTCATAATCTGAAGGATAAGGGGGGCACCCGGCACAGCGAAGCGTTTCCCTGAAAGTTGATGACCACCAAAAAAGCAATATGTGGGAAGTTGGCATGCAGCAGTGACTCGTGATATGATGTAATTATGGAAGATATGCCTCCCAAAAGGAATACCCTGCCTGAAAGCGAAAAAGCAGCCATTCCAGACGATTTGGAACATCAAAATTTCATGGTTCGCCTTTGGGCGAAACTTCTCCAGTTCGGGCTGGGTGAGTCCGCATTGCGCCTGGCGACAGGAGCTCTTTCGCTGATCCTGGTTGGGGTGGTGATCTTTGTCATGAGTCGTTTTTATACCACAGAGGAGGGTGCGGCTGCATCTGTAAATGTGGTAGAGATGCACACGACGCCCATTCCCACCCTGGCACCAGCTGCTCCGCAATTCTCACTGGCAGAGGTGCAGAGCGGGGCTGGTGGTGTGCCTAAACAAGCTGCGCTGCACACCATTCTGCCTTCACGCGAACGAACGGAAATGGTCTCCTATGTCATCCAGCAGGGCGATTCGCTTTTTTCAATTGCTGAGAAATTTGGGCTTCTGCCGGAAACCATCCTATGGGGCAACCGTTATACATTGGGAGAGGATCCGCATACCATCTTCCCGGGGCAGACATTGAATATCCTGCCAATGGACGGCGTGCTGCATCAATGGAGCGCGGGTGAGGGTTTGAATGGTGTGGCAGAGTTTTACCAGGTGACGCCGGAAGATATCATCAATTATCCTCCCAATGGATTGAACATGGCAACCATCGGGGATTATGCTGCGCCCAACATTGAACCGGGCAAAATGCTCATCATTCCCGGCGGAAAGGGCGTTTTCACCGACTGGCGTACGCCGCGCATCACGCGGGACAACCCTGCCACTGCAAAACACGTTGGCCCGGGAGCCTGCACCGGCAGTTATGATGGTATTACCGGCACGCTTACCTTTATTTGGCCATCCACGGAGCGCTATCTATCCGGATATGAATACTCCCCCACCACCAACCACTGGGGCATTGATATAGCCGGCAAGATGGGCAACCCGATCTATGCATCTGACAACGGCGTGGTGGTGTATGCCGGCTGGAATGATTGGGGCTATGGCGAAATGATCGTGATTGACCATGGCGATGGCTGGCAAACCCTGTATGCCCATTTGAGTGTGATCAATGTGGGCTGTGGTCAGGAGGTCTACCAGGGCGATACGATCGGGTTGATGGGGAGCACCGGCAGTTCCACCGGACCCCACCTGCATTTTGAAATGCGCCATGATGAATATGGGCGCGTCAACCCCTGGGACTTTTTGCAGTAATAATATGCGCATGTACCCTGCTTAATCATTTAGGATTCCTGCTTTTGGTCTATGCTACAATTAAAAGAGTTTGACACCCAGAAAAAATCAAAAACGATTCGTTGTAAATATTGTACTCCGCTCCCGTCGTGAGGAATTAACCTGTCAACTAATGTTTGCCCGGGAGGTTCGTTATGGAATTGCTAAACCAAAAGATAATCTTACGAGATTTTATGGAAGCTGATATTGAGGATATGATCCATTGGGAAACGGTAGAAACTGAATGGCAATTATGGGATGCGCCTTGGGAATATAATGAAAATATGCTGAAATTCAATCCAGAAGCGTACCGGGAAAAAGCGCTGGGGTCATTAAAAAAGCTAAACAATAAAGATAGTATGAGAAGGGGCTTTCAGATATGTGTTAATGATGAGGGGAAGAAACATATTGGATGGTGTAATTCATATGAGATCAGCGATAATTTTGAATATACCCATCAAGGCGGGCATTGCACAATAGGTATTGCTATTCCAGACCTGGATGCTCGCCATAAAGGCTATGCCACGGCGGCATGGGATTTATTTTTATATTATCTTTTAGACAACGGTATCAAAGAGATTTACACGCAAACATGGTCGGGGAATGTCAGGGTTATTGGTTTGATCCATAAAGTTGGTTTTGAAGAGTGCAATCGAATAATTAACTGTAGAAATGTGAGAGGTCAGAATTTCGATGCGCTTACATTCAAGTTGAACCTGGTCAAATTTAGAGCGCTTCATGAGGCTCTGCGTCTCAGTTAGCGCATTATCCCTGAATGAAATTAGCCAGAAATAATTGGATATGACTGTTTTGTCCTTTTAAACCAGCACCTCCCGCGTCTCCTCATTTTCGTGGTGCAGTTTAACATTTGCAGGCGTCTCATTGTGCTACAATTATTCCATGATCTCTGGAGGATTTACCGATATTCGTCCGTCTCCAATTGCCGGCACCTGGTACAGTGCCAATCCTGTCAAGTTGCAGTCGTCCATCATGCAATATCTTTCTGAAGCCAGGCTTCCGGACATTCAAGGCGAAATTGTGGCGTTGATCGTCCCGCATGCCGGTCACGTTTACTCCGGCTTGACGGCTGCCCATGCTTTCAAAGCCATTGAAGGCATGAGCTTTGAACGCGTGGTGGTGATCTCCCCTTTGCATCAATATTACCCGCAGCCAATCCTGACCAGCGGTCACCAGGCTTATGAGACCCCCCTGGGTTTGATCCCTGTTGATTTGGCAGGCGTGGAAGCGGTCAATGCAGGTTTAATGGCAAGCATGGATGTGCAGCTCACCCCGCTGCGCCATGATCAGGAGCATTCGCTTGAGATCGAGTTACCTTTCCTGCAATGTGTGTTGTCAGAGCCTTTCAGCCTGATCCCAATCATGCTGCGGGATCAATCCGCCAGGCTGGCAAAATCACTGGGTCATATATTGGCAGGGTTGTTGCGGCAAGGTAAAACACTGTTGGTGGCGAGCACAGATCTTTCGCATTTTTATACCAGGAGCACTGCCAACCGGCTAGATAAAACTATTCTGGCTGCCATGGAAGCATTTGATCCGCAGCAGCTTTACCGCCTGGCTGCCAGCGGTGAGGGTCAGGCATGTGGTTTGGCAGCGGTGGCTGCGGTTTTATGGGCGGCGCAGGATCATGGCACAGATGCTGAAGGCATGCACAGTAAAGTGACCGTTGTGGATTACCGCACCTCTGCGGACGTCACCCATGACAGCAGCTCAGTGGTGGGCTATGGCGCCGCCGTGATCACCCGCACCAACTGAGCCGCTGCCAGGAAATCCAACCCATGCCAAAGCCTGCCACCAATGCCAATTACAAAATAATTGCATGGCTGATGATTACCATTATGCTCTTGAGTGCCTGCCAGAAGGAATTCCAGAGCCGACCCACATTATCCCCGACACTTTCGCCAACCATCACGCGCACTGCGACCATTACACCCACTTCCACCACTGTGCCAACCATCACGCCCACTCCCAGCAAGACGCCAACCCCCACTTTGACGCCCTACCCAAGCCGGACAAGGACTGCCACAGCCACAGCGATTGCGCAGCGACCAGCCCGGCTGTTTGAATTTTATGCAGGGGGTGACCACATGGTGGATTGGGGTTACAGTTATATCAGCGAGAAAGGGATGGGGATGGATGACAAGGTCAATCAATTGACAGCCATGTTTGCTTTTCAACTGATGGACCGCGGCATCCATGCTAAAAACGTCCGATTTTTGGACGAGGACATCACGGTTTATTATCTGAACGTTAGTCATGAATTTGATGGAGAAGCCATACCAATGCGCCTGCTCATCGGTGGGACCTATGGGCAGAATGTGCCCGTCAAACAGATCCCCGCAGATGGTTCTGCTTACATTGAATTCCTGGAGGTGGATTCAGATCAGGTTTTTGAACCCTGGCGCATTCATCGTGAAGCCCAGCTTCCATATGAAGAGCGGCAGGCAATCTTCACCAGCATGCTGATGCAGGATTTTGAACAGTTCCTGTCTGCCCTTCCGGACGAGTTGATCATGTTGGCGGAACACCCGATCCTGTGGCCAAAGGATGATTGGACGCAAGTCAAACTGGATATGAGCCGTCTCAGTTCAATGGCAGCGTGCTATTTGCCTTTCTTTTCATTGGACGTGTATGAGCACATCCTTGGTCCAAGCGAATCCGCTTCTGCGCTGGCAGCCTACCTGCTGGCTGACGCCAGTCTGCCAGAGGGTGAGATTGATTTTTCAGCTCAAGTTTTGATCTTTGTGACACCCTGAAATTTTTTCAATTAATATTGGTGAGGTGTCAAAGCAGGGTAGAATCAAAGCATGCCCCAATATGTTGAAGTCAGTATCAATCTCTCGCAGGTCACAGGAACATTTCATTATCATGTGCCTGGAGAACTCGCGGGACTGATCCAGCCCGGATGTCTGGTGGTCGTTCCCTTTGGATGGCAGACTGTACAGGGGGTGGTGCTGGATTTTGTGGCGATTCCAGAGGTGGCTGAGACCTTGGCAGTTGAGAGCGTGGTGGACGGGGAGCCGGTGCTGACGCCCATGCAAATGGCGCTGGCAAAGTGGCTTGCTGATGCCATGCTGGCACCCCTGGGCGCCTGCATGGGACTGATGATCCCAGCCGGGCTGAGCCAGAAGGCGGATATCCTTGTACAGCCAGCCGAAGGCAGCCTGTCCCTGGAAGGCTTACCCGAACTGCAAAAGAGACTGCTTGCTACCCTGCGAAAGCGCGGACCCTTGCGCGGCAGCCAGTTGGAGGCTGCCTTCAGGCACGTTAGTTGGCGCGGCAGCCTGGCTGCGCTCAAGCGGGAAGGTCTGGTACATACCAGGAGCGTTCTCCCACCGGCGCGGGTCAGCCCCAAGACCATCCGAACTGCACAATTGGCAATCCCGCCGGACAGGGTGGATGATCCTGACCTGGACCTGGGCAAAGCTGTGGGCGTGATCGAAAGGCGCAGAAAAGTGCTGCAATTACTGTCGGTAGAACCTTTACCAACCGATTTTTCATGGATCTATGCCCAGACAGGCGCCAGTTATACAGACTTGAAGAAGCTGACTGATGATGGCTTGATATTATTCAATGAAACGGAAGTGTGGCGCGATCCACTGGAAGCCTTTGAGATGCCCCCTGCCGAGCCACCCGAGCTGACGGATGACCAACAAAGGGTGTGGGCGGAAATTCAGCGCACGCTAAGAACGCAGCCCCAAGGAAAGACGCAAAAACCAATCCTGTTACACGGCGTGACGGGCAGTGGCAAGACTGAGGTCTATATGCGCGCGGTAGCAGAAGTGCTGGCAGCAGGCAGGCAGGCGATCGTGCTGGTGCCTGAGATCGCTCTGACGCCTCAGATCGTGCGGCGCTTCCTGGCACGCTTTCCAAACCAGGTCGGCATCTATCATTCGAAGCTTTCGGAGGGTGAGCGCTATGATACCTGGCGGCGGGCACGCAGCGGTGATCTGAAGGTGGTCATCGGTGCCCGCAGCGCGCTCTTCATGCCCATGCCCGATCTGGGTTTGATCGTAATGGATGAATGTGACCATGAATCCTATGACCAGGGCGACCTTGTCCCCTTTTATCACGGTGTGGAAACAGCAGAAGCCTATGCCCGGCTGGCAGGAGCAATGCTTTTAATGGGTTCAGCCACCCCGCGCATCACGCAGTATTACAAAGCCCAAAGGGGTGAATGGAAATTGCTTGCGATGCCTCAGCGCGTCCTGGCTTATCGTGACATTGTTTCACAGGCTCACCCAAGCCAGGGATCAGAGCTGAGTAGCCCTGGTTTAACCTACCATGAGTTGCCGCAAGTCAGCGTGGTGGATATGCGCCAGGAATTGAAGGCAGGCAATCGCAGTGCCTTCAGCCGTGAATTGCAATCTGCCCTGAGAGAAACGTTGGCGAAAGGTGAACAGACTATTCTTTTTCTCAATCGCAAGGGCACTGCCACCTATGTTTTCTGCAGGGAGTGTGGTTATGTGCTGAGATGCCCACGGGATGACAGACCGCTGACTTACCATGGCTCACGCAGTGCCCTGGTATGCCATACCTGCGCCTATTCGCGCAAAATGCCTGCCAATTGTCCGCAATGTGGGGGGAATCAGATCAGGCAGTTTGGCATGGGCACTGAAAAATTGGAGGAAATGGTGCGGGAACTCCTGCCACAGGCACGCACCCTGCGTTGGGATGCAGATACCACCAGCAAAAAAGGGGCACATGATTTGATCCTTTCTCATTTCAGCGCCCACCGGGCAGATATCCTGATTGGCACCCAAATGCTCGCCAAAGGGTTGGATTTGCCGCTGGTAACCCTAGCGGGGGTGGTGCTGGCTGAAATTGGTTTGACCTTGCCTGATTACCGCGCCGCAGAACGCACTTTCCAGTTGCTGACCCAGGTGGCTGGGCGAGCCGGGCGCAGTCCATTGGGCGGCAGGGTGATCCTGCAGACATACATGCCTGGAAATTATGCCATCCAGGCGGCCTCAATGCATGACTTTAATGGGTTTTATGCGCAGGAATTACGTTGGCGACGGGAACTGGGCTACCCGCCTTTTAAGCGCCTGATCAAACTGGAGTTTCAACATCAGGACACACAGCGCTGTGAGAGCCACTGCCGGGAGATGGCGGGCATGCTGCAGGACTGGATCGATGAAGCTGGCATGCAGCAGACGGATCTACTTGGGCCTGTACCGTGCTTCTTCAACCGCCTGGGAGGCCTTTACCGCTGGCAAATCATCCTGCGCGGTCCCGATCCAACTCCTCTTTTACGTGGTCGTGTTTTTCGTGACTGGATCGTGGAAGTGGATCCACCCAATCTATTATGATGCTCAATCAACCTGCTATAATAGGAGTTAGTTGCATTAATTAAGATCGTTGAATTATCAGGAGTGATCTTGTCAGGTCTTAAGAAAGGATTTATTTTTATCAAGGAAGCCAGCAGGCTTGCCTTTAAAAAGAGGGGATTATTGAAAACAGGTTCCTGGTTCCTGAAGGAAGGATTGATCCTGACTGTCTGCTTCCTAATTCCATTGCTGCTTGTAGTCGTTCTGATGGAATCAGGCATTTGGCAGATGGCGCTGATCGGACTGATTTGTGTTTTTTTCCTCTATATCAGCTTTACATGGGCAGACGCTGCCAGCCTTGCGACAGCTTTTGCTTTCAATGAATTGGAGACCCAAGGCACGATCACTTTGGCGGATGCACGCGTGACCAGGCGCAAGGGCTGGAAGGATGCATTCAAGTACGGAATGGCTTACCCTTCGCTGGCATTGATTAAGTGGACACCCTCCACCTCCCAGCCCGCAGCGGCAACGGGTACAGACAGTGGGCGCGGCTGGCTGAAAGGTCACTTCCTCATCATTCCCCTAATCAGCATTGAAGGGCTGAGTTTGCGTGAGGCTGTGGGGCGTGTAAAAAGCATGGCAGACCAAAACTTGTTGCGCTTCAGACCTGGCTTGATCAAGGTCAGGTTGATCACGCACGTTTTTGCATGGCTGATGATCATTATTGGGGCTGCCTTGGGGATTTGGTTGGGTATGCACCTGGGAAGGGACCCTTTTGCGAGCGATCTACAAAAATCACTGGCAGCAGCTGCCGGCTTTCTCCTGGCGACTGTGATTGCGCTGTCCGCGATTGGTTCGAGTGCGTTTATGCGCAGCATTTACCATACTGCCATTTGTCGCTGGATCCTTTCCATTGAGGCTTCCGGGAGGGAAAAGCCATCAGACGTATCGGACATGCCTGAAATATTGCAAAAGGCATTAATGACCCAATGATTTATAAGGTGGATTGATGGTGCAAAGACAGGAAGTATTAACCTGGGATGATGTCCACAAGCTGATTGACCACCTCCTGCCGCAGTTCGGGCAGGAATTTGATGCCATGTTGCTGGTCACGCGCGGTGGGGTGGTGCCTGGGGGGTTACTGGCGGAAGCCATGGAAGTGTCATTAATTTTTACGGCGTCGGTGGATTTTCCGGCTGAAATGGAAGAAATGAAGCGCTCCCGCCTGCTTGCCTGGCCAAATTTCATCCAATTTCCGCCCGAATCGCAACTCGAGGGCAGGCATGTCTTGATTGTGGATGACGTTTGGGGATCCGGGCGGACGATCACAGCGGTTAAGAACCGCGTGAGTGCGGCTGGCGGCAACCCTTACACCTGTGTCCTGCACTTCAACCCGTATCGCAATCTCTTTGGCAATGCCAAACCGGATTATTATGCTGCCACGACTGATGCCTATGTTGTCTACCCCTGGGAAATTGACAGGGATCTACAAAACAGCCTTTTAACTGATTTCTAACTATAAGCATTGATATTTGAGGAGAAAAAATGGAAAAGACTATCCGCTGGTATGACCACATTACCATCAACATTTACTATTTTGCACTGACAGCGCGCAGCCAGGTGCTGACGCCGTTGGTGGTTCCATTTTTGGTGCAGCGCTTTATGGGGGAAGAGAATAAAGGTGAATTGGTTGGGGAAATTCGACTTTATTCCCTTATGGTTGCTTTACTTGTGCAGGCATTGATGGGCATGCTCTCCGACCGCAGCACCTCCAAATGGGGAAAACGCAGACCTTTTATTTTTGCTGGAACGATCCTGGAATCTCTGGTATACATCGGCATCGGTTTGATCGCTGCTAAATTAGAAGGCCCAACTGGTTACTGGGCATTATTTGCTGCCATCATGATCTCAATGGTCACTTCCAACACTGCGCACGGTGCGGCACAGGGATTGATCCCCGACCTTGTGCCAGAAAATTTACGTGGGCGTTTTTCAGGGATTAAAGCCTTTTTCGAACTACCTGCTCCCATGATTTTTGTCTCATTTGTCGTCTCGAAAATGATCGATGCAGGTAATTACTGGGCAGCCATGATCACATTGATCGCAATCGTTTTGATCTGTATGGGGCTGACCATGTTCGTGCGGGAGACGCCGCAGGAAAAGGCGCCTTACAAGATGGATTGGAAACCCCTCCTCCGGCTCTTGTTGATGACTGTCATGTTTACAGTGGTGATCCTTGGCGCGGGTGAGCTGGTCAAATATCTGATCGGTCTGACAGACAATCTGCCTGAGACAACCAGTGGTATTGTCACTGCAGTGATCGCTATTGCAGGCATGGCAATTGCCATCGGCTTGGGCACATGGGCAAGCGTCGCGATCAGCCTGGGCGGTGAGAAGAAAAAGGATCCTTCGTTCACCTGGTGGGTGATCAATCGCCTGGCGTTCCTGGTGGGTGCCACCAACCTGGCTGGCTTTGCTGCATATTTCATCCAGGAAAAATTTGGATTGGAAGGGGAAGCTGCCTCAGGGCCAACTACCATGCTGATCATGTTTGTAGGGTTTGCTATTCTTATTTCTTCAATTCCTGCCGGCTTCCTAACTGATAAATTTGGGAAGAAGCCGATGATCGCCATTAGTGGCATTATGGCGGGAGTTGGGACGTTTATCATCACGGCTGCCCCTGATATGACCTTGATGTATGTCGGTGGGCTGTTGATTGGTCTGGCAATGGGTATATTTTTCTCAGCCAACTGGGCCTTGGGGACAGAGCTCGTACCGCCCGAACAGGCAGGGCGCTACCTGGGGCTTTCGAACATTGCGGGCGCTGGTGCTGGTGCCAT
This sequence comes from uncultured Anaerolineaceae bacterium, assembly GCA_964540765.1. Classification (GTDB taxonomy): domain Bacteria; phylum Chloroflexota; class Anaerolineae; order Anaerolineales; family Anaerolineaceae; genus CAZJLN01. The sequence goes on from CAZINW010000026.1 coordinate 9,508, forward strand.
TGGCTCTTACATCGGCGGACCCATTGGTGATGGAATTAGTTTCAAATTCTTAATAGGTCTTTTTGGAGCACTTTTCCTGATCTCAAACCTGGCATTGTTTGGCATCAAGGAGCCAAAAAAAAAAGTAAATTCGCTGTAAAAGCCATTCAGGGTTGATGTTGCCCGAAGGCTGAGGATCGAGATGATCACCGAACAGAGTGCCCCAGTTGGGGTACAGAGAGCGTGGCAAATCGTTACAGACTACGCCCTGGAAGTGGAGAAGATTGAGCCTGCCAGTCTAGTGGCGGTCTATGCGATTGGTTCCCTCCCGGGAGGTTATTACCGTGCGGGACAAAGTGACCTGGATGTGGCGTTGATCGTCAGGGATGGTTCGGACGCAACCTGGGAAAGCGCGGGCTCAGAGTTCGCGACTCTAAATCAAAAGTATCAGGCTCTCTGCGGGGATGGAACGGGCTTCGAAGGTTTCCCTGTGGTGGAAAACAGGCTTTATCCGGCGCATGCGGGCGGGTTGTTGCCAATGCCACAACTCAATGCCCGTTTGAAGCTACAAAGCCGACTTTTATATGGTAGCTATGACCTGGAGTGGATCCCAATGCCCACAAAGGCTGATTGGATTGCAGATGCCATCCGACTTAATACTGCATGGCAGGCAGACGGTGGCGATACGCAATTAAACAGGATGGGTGCATCAGCACTGGTGAGCCATGGGTTATTACTGATGCGTCAGTACCTGGCACTCAGGGAAGGACGGATTTGTTTCAATAAGCTTGAATTGGTGGATTATTATTTAAAGTGCGATCCTTCAGCGAGCGACAGGCCTTCTTTTGAAACCCTTAAACACCACCTGGAAGGACGCACGCTTGCCGAAGAGGAATTGGAAACATTAAGAAAGTGGATTGCCAAGTTCCACAAAGTGCCCTGAGGGTACAAAGTGCCCTGCGGGTACAAAGAAATGAATCAAGAAATTGAACGATTGACCGCCTAAAGATCAGAGTCGGCTAATTAATTGATAACGATTTACCTGAACCACCTTGATCAGATGACCCTTAAGGTTGAGCCTCTGGCTGTCTTTTCAACCTCAATCCGCGTTGGGAAAACCTCTTTCAACTCCTCAAGATGGGTGATAATCAGTATCCTGGCGAAATCGCCTTTGACGAGGTTGATGGCTTCAATCAGGCGCTGACGCCCCTGGGCGTCCTGGTTGCCAAAGCCTTCATCGATCACCAGGGTTTGCAGGCGGGCGCCGGCACGTTGTGCAAGCACGCGTGAGAGTGCCAGGCGGATGGCAAAGTTTACGCGGAAGGCTTCACCGCCAGAGAACATTTCGTAATCCCGTGCCCCTGAGCCATCACTGATGCGGATATCCAGGGTTTCCTTCTTGTCATCACGGCTGGCATCCTTGTAATCCCGCTGGGTGATGAACTGAACGGACATGGTGTTGTTGGAGAGGCGTGAAAGGGTGACGTTTGCTTGGGCTTCGATCTCCGGCAGCGCCTGCTCAATCAGCAGGGCAGGGACGCCATCCTTTCCGAATGATTTTTCCAGCAGTTTCAACTGCTCAATGCGGCGGGTGAGATTTTCACGTTCATCGTTCAATGCCACCTGGCGCTGGCGCAGGGTATCCAGCACTGCCACCTTTTGCCGGGCAGCCCCCACTTCCATGCGCAGACGATTTTCCGCCTCCTGTGCATCCAGCAAGGCATTTTCAGCCGTACGCATATCCGGTAATTGTGTCTGGTCGGCTGCCAATTGGGCGGCGGCTTGATCATGAGCTTTTTGCAGGCTTTCAACCTCTGTGTTTTGACGCTCAAGCTGGCTCTGCAATCCCTCAATCTCCCGCCTTAATGGCACCAGTGCAGCCCTGGCGTTGCCAAGAGCATTGAATGCGGTTTCCGTTGCCCTACCGCTTTGCTCAAACCTGCGCAGGCGCTCATGGGCGGCAGCATCATATCCGAGTGTTTTCAGTTCGGCATCGATCTGCTTGAGCAACTGGCGGTCATCCAGCATGAAGTATTCCACAGCCAGGCGTGCTTTCAGGTCGCCAAGGTGCGGCGCTGCTTTGGCATCCCATTCCTCCCGCTGACTTTTGGCTTGGTGGATGCGATCCTTGAGCTGGTCTTGCTGGCGGGTGACACTGCGCAGGGTATCATCCGCCTTTTTGAGGCTGGTGAGGGATTTTTCCATCTCAGCCAGTTTGGCGGTGAATTCATTCAGCAGCGCCTGGTTGTCCCTGTAGCGAACGCCTTTCGCTGTGCCTTCATCACTGAGCTTTTTCAATAATGCCTGGCGTTCATCTTCTGAAAGTGGCTGACCGCAAAGGGGACATTCCGTGCCTTCTGTTTTTTCAAGCCGGGTCATGCGCTCTCTTAGCTCTTCCATCTCAGCTTTCAAGCGCGGATTTTCAGCGCGTGCATCTGCCTGCTGCTGATGCAAAGTTCTGATGGCGTCTTCCAGTTCCATGCGCTGGGCAATTTGACTCTGGCATCTCTGAATATCAGCTTCAAGAGCCTCAAGCTGGGGATAAAGCGCTTGCAGGTTTTCTTCGTTCTTTTCGAGGGCAGCCAGGCTGGCTTCCAGGTTGGCGATCTCCTGTGCCAGGCGGGCGCGCTCGGCTTCAATGCGCATGAGTGGTTCACGCCTCTGGTTATCGGACTGCCGGAATTTTTCAGCCACGATCTCCAACTCTGAAAGCGACTGGCGCGATTGCTGCCATTTATGATACGCAGTTTCAGTTTCATCAGCGTGTTCCAACTGCAGTTCATAACTTTGTAATTCCGATTGGCGTTCCTGTAAAGTTTTGGCATTGCGGTCACGATATTGGCTGGCAATCTCCAATTGTTTGAAAAGAGATACAAGCATTTTTTCACGTTCCAGCAGTGATGCTTCCAGCTTTTTAAGCTCCTGGAGCGCTTTGGCTTGCTGGACGCGGCTGGTGCTCAGGGTTGCCAATTGTCCTTCAAGTTCATGCAGGCGCTGCTTGCGGGCAGGCTCTTCAGAAAGTTCCTGCAAGACCTCACCCATGCGCGCATCCAATGCCTTGACCTCATCCTCCTTTTCCTTGCGTTGGGTGGTTGCCTGATCCTTATAGGTCTCCCAGACATCCAAGCCCAGAATGCTGCCGAGGATGCGTTTGCGCTCAGCGGGACGCTGCGTGGCAAATTGATCCGCCTTGCCCTGCAGGAAGAAGGAAGCGTTAATGAAGGTGTCATAATCTAGGCGCAGCGTGCGTACGATCAGGGCGTCTGTCTCGCGCAGGGTGCGTTCGCTGAGAGTCTTCCAGACTTGTGAAGGCTTATCTGCCTGCGGATTATGGACAAAGAAATCGACCGTGTTGCCCTTGCCGCGCTGAATGCTGCGGTGCACGCGGTAGAGGTTGTTCTCATATTCAAAGTCGAGTGTGACCTCAGCCTTCTGGCAGGCAGTGTGAATGAGGGACTCATCGCGCTTGCGTGCCTGACCAAACAGTGCCCAAGTGATGGCATCCAACAGGGAGGATTTGCCAGCGCCGTTGGCACCGGAGATGCAGGCCAGGTCAATACCAGTGAAATCCAGTGTGACTGGCTCGCGATAGGAAAGAAAACCGGAGAGACTGAGTTTAACTGGGATCATCGATTAATATCCCATTTCTGCGTTGAGATCATCGCGCTCCTGTCTGCCGCCTGTTACCGGCCGTCCTGTGTCTTTGAGAAGTTCATTCCAAAACTGCTGGTCATAACGGCGGGAACGAAGGGGCAGGGGCATGGAAATCCCCCAACCCAGCATCAAGACCTCTTCCTTGGGCTGAAGGTGTGCCAGCATGCCGCGCAATACCGAGCGACCTGCCAGTCCGGAAAGTACGGCGTTGATGTCGTCCTCATCGCCCAGCCAGCCAGAAATGCGCGTACCCAACTGTGACATGACCTCGTCGTAGATTTGCGAGGGGCGCTGGTCAATGATCAGCAGGGTGACGTAATACTTGCGCATCTCGCGGGCGATGGTGCTGAAAGTAGTCTGGGATGCCATCTCACGGTTGAGCAATTTATGAGCTTCCTCCACCACAACCACCAGGGGGCGCGGTTCGGGATTTTTCTCATGGTCAGTACGGAAGGCATTGGTCTTTTTCTCCCAGGTTTCACGGATATGCCTGGTGATCAGGTTGGTGACCAGCAGGTAATCCAGGTCAGATTCAAAATTACCAAAGGAAAGAATTATGTGATGTTTTTCATTCAAATGCTTGACGATCTCGCCAAGGGTGTTTGCTGCCGGGGATTCTACGATATAAGGCCTCTTGAACATATCCCCCAGTTTGCTATGCAGTGCTTCAGCCGCGGAGGTATTCACGCCAGCATGAAATGCCCAGAAGGCGACACTATCTGGCGCAGGCACCTGTTTCCCGTTTTCATCTTCCACAGTGGTACCCACCCGCATGTTTTTAAACGCGTGAAACCAATTCTTATGGAATGTTCCTTCCAGTGCTGACAAGGTGGCGGGGGTAGTCTCGCGCAGGTTCAATTCCTGGGTGAGCATGAGGATATCTGCAGGGGTGATGTCGGATTCGGCAATCTCCAAGGTGAAATCAGGATTGACCCCTCGAATGCTGGTTTTGGCGCCCAGACCAACCATCCGTACTTTGTTTGGGAATTTTCCACGTAAACCAGGCACGGCCTCGCCTGTATCGGAAGAGGTATCATCAGGCCCATATTCATTGTGCATGTCGAAGATCAGTGTGGAGGCATTATCCGCATGGATCAGGCCGGCAAGGATGACGCGCGTTAGGAAGGATTTACCAGTGCCGGTGGCGCCAAAGATGCCTGAAGAACGCTGCACGAATTTGTCCAAATCAATGCAGACCGGATGCCCCTGCTCGCGGGTGTTACCAATGCGGAAGTTGTGCCCTTCACCTTCACTGCCAAAGATTTGGGCAATATCCATCCCATCAGCCAGGCGGGCTTCGGCGTGATGGCGCGGCACGGTTTTAACGGGGATGGGGCTCTTGTCGTCCGGGTTTTCACGGCGCCAGGCTTCATAACCGGGTGAGCCAGGTTCAGGTCCGCGTTCCAGCATCAAGACAGACATGACCGAGAGGTTGGTGAAAAGGGTCTGCCCATGCAGCAGCTCCGCCAATTTTGCCGGCAGGCGGTTCTCACTTTGTTCATCGGCGAAGCGTGGATCAGTTGATCCCAGAAAGAGATCGGTCACCAGACCGTAGAAACGCCAGTTCCCGCTGTCCATCACCACGAAAGAGCCTTCCTGTACCTGGTCAGCAGGGACAATCAGACGTACCTGCAGGTTGGCTTGCAGACCGCCACCGACCACGTACCCGATGACCGGGTTGGGAGGTTCTAAAGAGGAATTTGCATTATTATTCATGGGTTTCTCCTTCATTCGGCAGATGAGTCAGCCAGCGCACCTAATACGCCCATCAGGGTCTGGTAGTCATCCCGCAGCAGGGTAATCAACTCCTGCGAGGCTGCACTGAACCATTCAGGATTGCCGGCAGCAAGATGTGCCTTGCGCGCTTCACGCAGGTGTGCAGCCAGCAATTCACCCACTGGCTTATCCACTGCCCGCAGAAGGTGGCGGAAATAGCCGAAATGACCGGTGGAGGTGAAGCGGATCAACTCTTCCTGGTCACAGAGGTAAATGACGTCCAGGCTGAGGGGTGGTCTGGGTGGCAGCAGGTGGAATAGGTGCCCTTCCTGCTGAAAGCCCACCGCCAAAACGCTGATCTCAACCGGCAGGTTACGGTTGTAACGATTGTCAGCGGCGTATTCAGTGGGGATGTTCACCCCACTGACGATCTGGCGCACCAGCCCATCATCGGTGATGCTGATGTTGCTGATCAAGCCGTAGATTTCGGTACCGTTTTCGATGGGTACCCTGGTAAGCATGCCCAGCCCAGGGGTCTGCAAATCAGCCACGCGACAGCCAGCCACAAAGCCAGTATTATCCGCCCTGAGCAGTTTACCAATCATAATTTTTTGTTGCATTTCCATAAGCCCTCTATTTTATTCCACGGATAATCTTGTTCGCTTCTTTATTCGACTGCAAACCAGGCTTTATACCTGCCTGTTGATAGGCTTCCAAAATGAGCCTTTCCACCTCAGCGTGTTCGTCGAAGTGGATGACAGCCAATTCATGTGCACGGTGCAGAATGTAAGGATAGGGATGCGTTTCCAGCACCTGGACCTCATTATATATCGCAGCATGTAACAGATTGATCTGCTCCGCTGACTCAGCAACAAAGTGGGGGAATTCCACCCGCACCAGGTAGGGTGTTTGCTGACCGATGTTGAGGTAAAAGAAGAACACTTCAAGGTTGGCATTGGATTTTTGGTCACTGCCATTGACCACCTGGAAGACGGCAGAGCGCCCCCCGGGCGTGGTCAAAAACCGGCTGAGCAGCGCGGCATCGCTGATCCCTTTGAAATGCCGCTTCTTGGGTTCAAAGGTGCGCCGTTTTTCTTCTGGAAGCCGCAGCAGGGAAAACAGGCGTCCGATCATGTCGCTGCCCGGTTTATCGATGTAACCGGCGGTGATGACGCCCTGTTCATGCAGCTCAGCATAAACATCCAGGATCTTCTTCTGCCAGCTTTCAAAAGCCGCATCTGCATCTTTGCGACGGAAAATGCCGAGTGGCCCATCCGTGAGGGTGATGATGGGGGTGTGGTCAGCAGTGACATGTTCAGCTAGGGCTGCACGCTCGGCATGATCGCGTCTTAAAGCCACGGTGTCCCCGTCAATCAGACCACCTTCGGCATTGAAAAGCTCATCATAAGCCAGAAGCTGGCTGCTGGTGTAGATTTCCGGCGCCTGCTGTGAGCCAATGCGCGCCTTGATCACGCCAACGTTGATGACGCAGAACTGTACGGACTTATGCCGGCTGGGTTGGATCTGTGAGCCATCCGCCGCCATGATGGTATAATCGGCAGGCTTTTCAGGCAAAGGTATATGCGAGAGCAGTGGCTCATAAGTGGGGCAGGCACATACAACCTTGCTATTTTGTTTGGCAGCCTGCATCACAAACTCCCGCATCACGTCTAGATCAAGCGTTGTGTTCGAATATGCCTGCCAAAGCTCCTCGGAAAGGCGATCCAGCAGGTCTTGCTGCGCTTTGACCTTTTCACTGTAGCGCTGCAGGTTTTGTTTTACCTGTACAAAATTGACTGGCATAAGGTCCCCTTCTTTAAGTGAATCATAGTGCCCCCTATTATAATGAAAAGATGTTGGAAATGGGCAATCTTTAATGAATCTAATCAAAATGGAACTTTTAGCATCATCTTGCGTCTAAATACATATAAAACAACCTATAGAGAAGGAGAATTAAAATGTCAAAGAAAATTATTACAATCATACTCGGGATCACCACGCTGGTGCTTCTGGCTTCCTGTGCGGCAGGCACTGATGGAAAATCTGCCAACATCCGCACAATGAGCGTTTCCGGCACTGGCAAGGTGACCATGGTACCGGATATCGCCTACATCAATATCGGCGTACGCTCTGAAGAGGATGAAGTCAGCGACGCTCTCAGTGGAAACACAGCCCAGGCTTTGAAGATTTCAGAAGCACTGCAGAAAATGGGCGTGGAAGAGAAGGATATCCAGACCACCAACTTCAATGTCTATCCCATGCAGCAATATGACACGGATGGCAAGGTAACAAAGACCACTTATGTGGTGGAAAACACAGTCAATGTGACCGTGCGTGACCTGGCGCAACTGGGTAAACTCCTGGATACCACTGTCAAAGCCGGAGCCAATAACATCTACGGGATCAGTTTTGATGTGAATGAGGAAGCCAAGAATGCCGCGCTGGACCAGGCACGCGACCTGGCGATCAATGATGCCAAAACAAAAGCCGGGGCTATTGCCACAGCGAGCGGCGTGAACTTGGGCGAAATCCAGAGCATCAATGTCTACAGCTCAGGCGGCGTAACAGCGGTCTATGACAGCAAGTATGGCATGGGTGGCGCAACAGAACCAGCTGTTGCAGAAGTTCCAGTCTCAGCCGGTACCCTGGTGATCACCTTTGAAGCCAACCTGTCTTACGAGATCAAGTAAAGAATTCACTACACTATATCAACCCTCTCCTGAAAACAGGGGAGGGTTTTTTACGATTCTGATACCTCAACAATGGAGAGAAAATATGGCTTGCTTCTCTCGGTATGATAAAATTTTTGCATGAATACATCCCAGATTGATCCCCTGCAATACCGCCAAACTGACTACCCCATCGAACTGCTCATTATAAAACGTTGGTCGGCACGCGCCATGAGTGGTGAACCCATGGCACATGCTGAATTGCTGCGCCTTTTTGATGCGGCTCGCTGGGCGCCATCCGGGGCTAATCGCCAGGTGTGGTACTTCCTTTACGCACACCGCAGCACCCCTGCATTCGACGCGTTTTATAGTTTACTGGATGAGGGCAACCAGGGATGGTGCCATCGTGCGACTGTTTTACTCGTGATCCTGGCACGCAAGCAGACGGAGAAAGGTCGCAACATCCACACACACGCCTTTGATACTGGCGCCGCCTTTCAAAACCTTGCACTTCAGGCAACTGCCATGGGTCTGATTGTTCATCCCATGGGAGGCTTTGATGTGACCCGTACCCGAAAGGAACTGAACATACCAGAATATTTCGAGGTCATGGCAATGGTGGCAGTCGGTCAGCCCGGCGAGATTGAGGACCTGCCTGCCTACCAGCAGGAGCGTGAAAGACCCAGCCTGCGCAAGCCGCTGGAGCAGATCATTCATGAAGGTGGTTTTGATCCTGCCTGATTCAATTCCAGCCATAAAAAGAGGCCAACCCCTTTGGGTCAGCCTCTCTTGCAATTTAAGACAATCACTTGAGGCCTGTGAACATTCTTCTATAACGCAAAGGAAAGCCAGATTGCAATTTTATATCACTTAAGAAGTCAGGTGTAATGATAAAATTTTGAATTGAACAACGATTGATCTAGGAGGATAATATAATATGCGACTTGATTTTTACTACTGGTCCTATCAATGTCCAATAAACGTAGAGCTGTTATCGCTTCTATCATCTTACAAGGACCGCCTAACTATCTATACACATGATATCTCAAACGATCCAGCGGTCGCGAAAGCGTTAAGAATATATTTCCCAACACTGACAATTATCGAAGATTCTCATCGTTTCTTCAGTCCGCTTTCAAAAGCATTCCTTGATTCAATTTGTTTAGGTGATATGCCGACTGAGAAATCCTCCCCTCGAGTTTTAGGTTCCGAGGTTTGTGCAGGAGATATCGTTCCTATCACCAAAAAAAATTACTGCATAGCATGTGGCTGTACAGCCAGAGAATGCAATTCAAATTGTGAGTAAAAGATCAATTTTTTAGAAAACTTAGGGCTAAGTACCTATGGATATATGAACATAATTGAAGGTCAGTTGCGTGGCAGAGCGGAATATATACCTTCTGCACTCGTTCCTTATGATATACCCAAGGCAGATGACATCGCATTTATATCTTGCGTCTATTTATCAACTAAAGAGTATGATTATAAAACTCCTCCACTTAGAGCACTTGAGCATTATTTAGGGAAGAGATATAGGAAGGTTTTGGCAATTACTGACGAAAAAGGTGTTTTTCCTAATGGGGATTTAGCCTTCTTTCTTAGAAACGGATATTCAGATATTGGTATTATCTCTGAGGAGCCGGGTTATTGTTTACTGCATTTGGTGAAGAAGTCTCTCGAGAATTACATTTCAATTTAGTAGTAGCTTCTATTTGATGGAATTTAAAGTGTGGATAATTTTATCCTAAGACTGGCGTATGGTTCGGTTCCATCCGATGTTAATAACACTTACGACTTGGTTGTAGATGTATCCGGTGCACCGTTGTAACTGCACGAGATGTCCTTATCTCAAGTAAGAAAACCATGTTGCGGGATGATTGGGCGGTAACGAACACAATATCCATCAAGAGAACAAGCAGAAAGGAATTGATTCCAGAAGCGCAATTAGGTATGGGTATTTGAAAAGCAAGAGGCTGACCTTGCAGTCAGCCTCTTTATTGTGATTGCTCAGAATCGTTCAAATACCTGGAGCATATAGTAACCAATCAGGGATGCCCAAATCCATGTATCAACGCGGTCAAGGATGCCGCCGTGTCCCGGGATAAGGTTGCTGGTATCTTTAACCCTGGCTTCTCTTTTCAGGAAGCTGATGAAAATATCCCCTACAGGCGTGAGGACGGCCAATACAAACCCCATCAACATGCCCTGCCAGATTTGAAAGTCGGGGAGATATTTTTGCCAGAGCAGGCTTAAAAGCGCACCGGATGCCACACCAAATACAATCCCACCAGCAAAGCCTTCCCAGCTCTTGTTTGGGCTGAGACGGGGCAGCATTTTGTGTTTACCCCAAGGCGTGCCAATCGTGTAGGCGCCCATATCCACCAGCCAGACAATCGGTATGACCGTCAGCAGCCACCATCTGCCAGCAATGCCATTTTGGATGCTGCGGATGGTGATGAAGTAGCTGCCCACCCAGCCCAGGTAAAGGATCGCGCTGAGGTGCAGGGCGAAATTGGTGATGGCACCGTTGTCGCCACGTTCATAACAGACCAGGCTGTGAAGCGCCACCAAAAAGATAATGCCGGCTATAACCAGATCAGTATACCTGAACCCAAAAAGGATGCGATGAGTGACCAATAACAATACACCTATCAGGATGACAAGAAGAGAGGGTCTGAACCCCATTGTCTTCAAGAGGCGCCAATACTCCCAGGCTGCCAAGGCAAGGACAAGGGCGATGAAGATCTGGAAGGGGATGCCACCCAGATAGATCATTACCAACATGAGTGGAACAAAAACAAGGACGGATTTAACACGGGTACGGAGCATGGTTATGAATCCAGTGGTTTAACTTGATTGGAAAGACCGCCAAAACGTCTTTCGCGCTTGCTGTAATCAGCCAGGATATCAAGCAGGGCAATTTCATCAAAATCAGGCCAGTATATCTGCGGGAATGCCCACTCCGCATAAGCGCTCTGCCAGATAAGGAAGTTGCTGGTACGCTGTTCGCCCGACGTGCGGATGATAAGATCAGGGTCGGGGATGCCAGCGGTGAACATATATTGACTGATGAGCGTTTCATTAACCTGCGCCGGGCTGACCCGATCTGCCAGCAGCCTTTTTACCGCGGTCACGATCTCATCCCTTCCGCCATAATTAAATGCCAAGATGACGGTTATACCGGAATTATCCCTGGTGAGTTCGACGCCATCACGCACCTTCTTTGCCAGCGCGGGTCCAAGCCCATCCAAATGACCAATGTGAAGCAAGCGGTCGCCTTCCTTGTGCATATCCTGGATCTCTTGATCGATGAATTCAGAGAGCAGGAGCATCAAACCCTTCACTTCATCTTCAGGGCGGAACCAGTTTTCTGTGGAGAAGGCGTAAAAGGTCAGGTATTTAACCCCGGCGTTCGCTGCAGCACGGATCACGCGGCGCAGATTTTCAATACCGGCACGGTGCCCTGCCAGGCGCGGCAGACCGCGGGAAGCAGCCCAACGACCATTGCCATCCATAATGATGGCAACATGGGTGGGGACATTACTTGTTTGCTGTTTTTCCATCGCTTGCATTGAGCCCATTACACTTCCAGGACTTCCTTTTCCTTCAAAACACCGATTTCTTCGATCTTTTCAATCATGCTATCGGTTAATTCCTGCAAATCCTTCTCACCATGCTCCATCTCATCCTCTGAAATCATTTTCTCTTTTTCAAAGTCGCGCAAGTCTTTGATCAAATCACGGCGGATATTACGAACGGATACACGCGCTTCTTCCAGCCGGTTGTGAACAATTTTAACCAGCTCCCTGCGGCGTTCCTCGGTCAGTTGGGGCAAATTCAGGCGAATGCACTTCCCATCATTGTTGGGGGTAATCCCAAGATCAGATGCCAGGATGGAACGTTCGATGGATTTTAGCGAGGATGGGTCAAATGGTCGAATGAGCAACTGGCGCGGTTCAGGAACACTGATCGTAGCCAGTTGTATCAGCGGAGCAGTGCTGCCATAATATTCAATTGGTATGCGCTCAACCAGGGCTGGGCTGGCTCTGCCAGTGCGAATGCCTGAAAGATCTTCCTCAAGCACTTGAAGGGCGCCTTCCATGCGAGCAGTGGCTTCCCTGACGGTTTCTTTAATCATGATTACCTCCTTTTTTCAATAATCATCACGATAATGTGTTAAGCATACTCGAAAAAACGAAAAAGTAAAAGACTTGAGTGGAACGGGTTTGTTTTGGACAGGCAGACAGCGATCAAATCCACAACCATATCAACAAAATACCTGCGGTCGCAGGATTAAAAACCTCAGAATGGATGCATTCTGAGGTTTTTGTGGTGAAAAAGCCAAATTGATATTTGTTACGCTGTCACCAGGGTTCCAACTGGTTCGCCCATCAAGGCATTGATAAGGGCATCATCATCCCAGAGATTGAGGACAAGGATGGGCAGGTTGTTTTCCATGCACAGCGAGACGGCAGTGCTATCCATCACTTCAAGACGGCGATTGAGCGTCTCGATATACGTGAGATGATCGAATTTGACCGCTTCCGGATGAGTTTTGGGGTCACAATCATAGACGCCATCCACCTTGGTTGCCTTGATGACCACATCCGCATCAATCTCCATGGCACGTAAAGCCGCGGCCGTATCAGTGGAGAAATAGGGGTTACCGGTACCACCGCCAAAGATGACGACCCGTCTCTTTTCAAGGTGTCGGATGGCACGGCGCCGAATATAGGGCTCTGCAACAGCACGCATTTCAATGGCGGATTGGACACGCGTCATGACGTCGATGCGCTCAAGGGCATCCATGAGCGCCAGTGCATTCATGACGGTGGCAAGCATACCCATGTAATCTGCGGTGGCACGGTCCATGCCTGTGTTGGACCCGCTCTGTCCGCGCCAGAGGTTTCCAGCGCCGATGACGATGGCAACACTGACGCCCATCACATGCACCTTTTTGACCAGCTCAGCAATATGGGCTGCCCGTTGGGGATCAATGCCCGTACCTTCCACGCCTGCCAGCGCTTCACCACTTAATTTGAGCAAGATGCGGTTGAATTTTAGACCGGATACTGTTTCACTCATGCATTGCTCCTTTTTGATAAAAATAAAGCCAACCTTTCGGTTGGCTCTCTGATCTATTTCTCTTCAGCATCTTCATCAACGCGGGTGGTTTCGCCCAACTGCCAGCGCTGGAAGCGGCGCACGATGATGTTTTCACCCAGTGCGCTGACTTTATCATTGATGATATCAGTAACGGTTTTGGTATCATCGCGGATGTATTTCTGGTTCAGAAGGACATTTTCATCCTTGAATTTCTTCAATTTTCCTTCAAGAATACGTGCAATGATCGCTTCGGGTTTGCCTTCACTGTGTGCCTGTTCGGTGGTGGATCGGGTTATCTCGTTGATGACTTCTTCCGGGATGTCGGCTTCAGAGATGTATTTGGGGGCTGCTGCTGCGATTTGCAGGGCAATTTCATGGGCCAATTCACGAAAAACATCTGATTTTCCGACAAAATCGGTCTCACAGTTGACCTCAACAATGACAACCAGGCGACCCTCACCATGGGCGTAGATCTCAATATGCCCTTCTGAGGCGACGCGGTCTGCACGTTTTGCAGCTGTCTCCAGACCTTTTTCGCGTAAAACTTCCAGAGCTTGTTCCATATTGCCATTTGCATTTTGCAAAGCGGTGCGACAGTCCATGATACCGCATCCGGTTTTTTCGCGCAGTTCTTTGATCATATCAACGGTTATATTCATGCTAATTCATCCTGTATTTTAATGTCAACTTGATCAGTCCACAACTTCAGTTTTATCATCAGAAGCATCATCAAGTGCTTCTTCTACATCCTCTTCAGCTTCTTCTTCCGCTTCTGCTTCTTCATCTTCACTCATCTCTTCAGCCAGTTCAGCCGCGATTTCCTTGGGAAGGGAGATCTTGGCAAGGGTGGAAGCACCGAGCAAGTCTTCATCATCAAGTTCAAGATCCTCATCAATTTTGCGCGAGATCACGGAAGGTGCTTCAGGAACAATTTCCGCCTCGATATCTTTGCGCATGGCCTTGCCTTCATTGACAGCATCGGCAATGCGACCGACCAGCAGTTTGATGGCACGGATGGCATCGTCGTTGGATGGAATGACGTAGTCGATATTGCGGGGATCGCAATTGGTATCGACCAGGGCGATCACAGGGATGCCCTTAAGATTGGCTTCGTGCACAGACGTGTCTTCGCGTTCGATGTCGACCACAAAAATCAGGTCAGGAAGACGTTTCATGTTATGCACACCGCTGAGGCGATGCTTCAGACGCTGGATTTCACGTTCGATCAGCAGACCTTCCTTTTTCGTCAGCAGGTTGATCTCGCCGGTTTCGATGAGGCGCTCAAGACGATCAAGTTCAACAATACGCTGCTGGATGGTGACCCAGTTGGTCAACGTGCCGCCCAGCCAACGTTCGTTGACGTAGGGCATGCCACAGCGTTCGGCTTCTTCCTGGATGGTCTCCTGTGCCTGGCGTTTGGTGCCGACAAAAAGGATGGAACCGCCATCCGACACGGTGTTCCGAACAAGGTTGTAGGCATCATCGAGCAGCTTGACCGTCTGCTGAAGATCAATGATGTGGATACCATTGCGTTCGGTAAAAATATACGGGCGCATCAAGGGATTCCATTTATTGGTACGGTGACCGAAGTGGACGCCGCTTTCCAGGAGCGCTTTCATAGAAACAACTGGTGACATAATATTCTCCTTTGCGTTATGCCGCCGCCTCTTTTCTTGCTTACCCCTCACCCAGGTCTATGGGCACGCAGGGTAAAATGCAGAGAGGCGTGTGAATTTAGTGTCCCTGGCTTGCGCCAGAGCGGAAATGAGTATATCATACTATTTGTCAATGGTGAAGGCTATTTAGCCTTGATGTCAAGGCTAATTAGCTATTAGCTATTTAGCTATTTAGCTATTTAGCCTTGACACTTTAGCCTTGACAGGCTTTAGCCTTGACAGAAACCTTGCGGATGCTAGGCATCGTTGACAAAAATGTTGACAGGCAAAATATCACATACAAAATATCAAGAAGTGAAGACAAAAACGTCGACACAGATAATTTGGACTGTTTTCATCCCCTCATTTTTGCGGGGCGTCAACCATTATTGTCACTTATTCATAATATTTCAAGCAATCCCGCTGGCTAAACTTCTGTTTAAATACGATCCAAACTCTGTGGATGGGTAACACAGATTGCCATCCGTTGCGCCATATCATCCGTTGGATCGTCCAGTCTATTGACCTTATCTTGTTTATGGTGACTAGTTTCTATGTGACTGCAAGACGAGGTTATCTCTGACCCGTCACACTACCAACATGCCATCAGCAGCATGATAAAGTAAAATCCGTTTTGGATCGGGCTTGAGCCACAAGCGCTTAGGCAACTCGGGCGGCTCATCGGTAAAGAGTCGCACCGTCAGAGAGGTTTCTGCTACCTGCAGGGTGATCAATACTTCAGATCCAAGTGGTTGCGTGACGTATAATTCAGCCGGAAACGATTGCGGGGTCTCTTTCGTATAAAGGCTAATATGTTCTGGACGGATTCCTAAGATCAGTTCCTCACCTTCATTGACCAGGGTCTTCATCTCATTAATTTGGGGAATCTGGGTCAGATCGATTTGACTGCCATTGATTTGTACTTGCTTTTTAATCAGGTCAAGTTTGCAAGGCAAGAGATTCATGGGGGGATTGCCAAGGAAGGAAGCCACAAACACCGTTTGCGGTTTCAGGTAGACTTCTTGCGGTGAACCCACCTGGGCAACCTTGCCATGATCAATGATGGCAATCCGGTCTGCCAGAGCCATAGCTTCAGCTTGGTCATGGGTAACATAAACCGTGGTAATCTGCAATTCCTTCTGCAGATGCTTCAAAAAGCCGCGCGATTCGAAACGCAGCTTGGCATCCAGATTGCTAAGCGGTTCGTCAAAGAGAAAAACTTGCGCGTGATGAACCACTGCACGAGCCACTGCTGCCCGTTGCTGCTGCCCGCCGGATATCTGACCTGGTCTGCGTTCAAGCAAATTACCAATTCCCAGGTTGTTGGATACTTCGGCTACACGCTGTTTTCGCTCGGCTTGATTGACACGACGCACCTTGAGCGGATAACCGACATTTTCCTCGATGGTCATATGTGGGTATAGGGCATAATCCTGGAAGACCATCGCCACATCCCGCTCACGCGGAGACCGGTTGGTCATATCCTGGTCTCCAATATAGATGGTTCCGGATGTGGGTATTTCCAAACCGGCGATCATGCGCAGGGTAGTCGTTTTTCCACAGCCAGAAGGACCAAGAAGGGCAAAAAATTCACCATCCTGGATGGTCAGGTTAACCTGATCGACAGCGACGACTTTGCCAAATGTTTTTGTTAAATTATTGAGAGCAATGCTAGCCATTTTTACCTCTTAATCCCACCAAAGAATCGGAAACCATACTTCCAGTTGACCAGCAGGTAAAATACCACCACTGGCAACAAATACAAAAGTGAGTAAGCTGAAACCAGTTTAATGTTAGGGGTGCCTGCTTCGGTGTAAAACGAATAAATGGCAGTTGAAGCAGGAAGCTTATCGGGGCTGCGCAGCAGGATAAAGGGGATCAGGAAGGCGCCCCAGGCATT
The DNA here is from genome assembly GCA_964540765.1 of uncultured Anaerolineaceae bacterium. GTDB lineage: Bacteria > Chloroflexota > Anaerolineae > Anaerolineales > Anaerolineaceae > CAZJLN01. Next base: position 26,187 of record CAZINW010000026.1, read on the forward strand.
CACAAAAGACCACACTGCAACCACCATCATACCCGGGCGCACCTGTGGTATCGCTACATCCCGAAAAATCTGGAATGGGGAGGCTCCACTTACCATTGCTGATTCTTCGTAGGAGGCAGGAATATCATCTACAAAGTCGCGCATCATAAAGATGGCTGTAGGCAAATTTCCTCCGATAAGCACCAGAATGACCCCCAAGTGGCTATCAATCAACCCCATGCCAGTGATAATCAAGAAAATCGGCACCATGGCAGCGGTACCCGTCACCACCGATGAGAATAACATTAATGTATAAGCCATGGCATTTCGACCTGGTATACGTGCTCGCGAGAGTGCATAAGCCGCCAGGGAGGCAATCAGCGTGACAACCAACATGGTTCCAATTGCTATTATGAGATTATTTTTCGTCAAGGCTTGTACTGCAAATTTATTTTGAAAAACCGCTCGGAAGTTGTCTAGGGTTAGGTTGGTAGGAATTTCCACTGCCAGACTTGCGCGAGAATTGAAGGGTGTCAGAATTAACCAGAGCAGGGGTAGACCAAAGAAAGCAATCACCAACATAACAAAAATATAGTAAAACACTGAGTTGAGGAATTTGCGATTTTTTTTCATGAGTACACCCTCTGCTTTCGCAGCATTAACAAGTAAACCAGCGCCAGGGTAAAGTTGATCACCATCGCCACAACAGCAATGGCACCACCCATCCCAAAATCAAAGAACTTAAAAGCAATTCGATATGTAAAAATGGAAATCACTTCGGTCTTAAAGGCTGGACCTCCGCCAGTAAGCAAGAAAGGTGAAAATGTATTGAAGGTCCATAACGTGATCAATACCATATCCGTTAAGATGTGCCCACGTAACAAGGGCAGAATAATATCGCGTAGCTTTTGCCAGAAGGATGCCCCCGCTACATCAGCAGTTTCAAAGTAGGAGGGCGGAATGGTAGCCAGCGCCGAAGAGAAAAGCAGCATGGAATACGCCGCACCACGCCAACTATTGAAAAGAATAATAGCGAATAATGTGTATTCAAGCTGCCAATCTGGGCGACCAAGACCTATGGCATTGAGAATGGCATTGAGCGTACCATAATCGCGGTCCAGATAGGCACTCCACGAAAAAGCCACCACCACATCCGGGATAATCCAACACAGGATGACCAGAGTGTTAACAAATTCACGCAGTATACCTTTGCGGCGATAGAATGCAATCGCCAGCCCCATCCCCAACACAACCTGCCCGATCCAGGCTGACCCAATTACGAACTCAATCGTAATCATCAATGAACTACCAAAATTTCCTCGGTTCATCCATGTGTCAAAATTGAACAAGTCCAAATAGTTTTGCAAACCAACAAATTGAGGGTTTAAAGCCGTAGCGCCAGTCAGCGACTGATTAGTGAAGGAGACAACAACTATCCAAACAAACGGGATAATAAGAAAGAGAATCACGAAAGCAATTGCAGGCACCAAAAAAACAATGCCTGTCTTTAGCGAGAGAATAGGACGTCTCTTTTCCATAAATTCCTTTTCAACAAGACCGTATATTCAACCGGGAAGTTTTCAAGCTTCCCGGTTAAAAGTGTACAATCATACTGATTATTTAGTTACTTCGACCTTATCAGCTCCCAGTATTGCTGTCATGTCAGTAGTAAAGGCTTCCAGGGCTTGCTCGGGTGTCATTTCACCAGAAACAACCCGTTCAGTCATCAATTGGATGGCGGGGGATATATTCTCAGAATAAGCAGGGTCAGATGGACGTGTCACAGTCAAGGGCAGCATCGTTTGAGCTATTTTAGTTAACATCGGATCATTCGGTATTTCTACGTCGTCGCGGCTTTTGATACCGGGTTGCAGCGTATTGAAGTAATCAAGGCTTTCCTTGCTGTACATTAAGGTCATCATTTCCCAGGCTTCGTCTGTGTACTGTGTGTTGGGGTTCAAAATAAAGCCAGTTCCTCCGGAAACGGTGACGTAATCCTGACCATTGACACCCTCACCGGGCGACATGGCTGGCATCATAGCCCAACCTACTACATCGTCACGGTTTTCCATCCCAGCAGAGCCACCAGGAGCGATAACTGAGCGCCAGAACCAGTCACCTTCCACCAGCATGGCGGTTGTGCCATCGCGGAAGCTGAGGAAGGACCGGTCACGACCGTCCGTGAGCAATTGGGTGCGGGCGTCACCCAATTCTTCATCCACGTAGATGGTCTTGTATAGGTTCAAGGTATCCAGGAAAGCCTGACCACTTACCGGGAACTTATTGGTTTCGAAATCATAAACGTTATTCCCTGTACCCAGGAAAGCCATGTACCAGCCCTGCATGGTTGTGGCTTCACCCATGGCCGTGCCAGCATTGAGTTGCAGAGGAGTTACACCTGGCAATGCCTGCTTGATCGTGCGGGCTGCTGCAAGCAGATCATCCCATGATTCTGGCTGCCAATTTTCTGGTAAACCAGCTTGCTTAAAGAGATCCTTGCGGTACCAGATGACGCGTGCATCTGTTCCGGTCGGGATTCCATAATGTTGACCCTGGTAGCTCAAAAGCTGTTGAACACCACTGGAAATATGAGACCAACCTTCCCAATCCAAATAGGAGGGTCCGACAATGGTCTCCAGCGGTTTGATTAAGCCACCTTCTGCAAATTCAGGTGTCCAAAAACCATCGAAAGCCATAAGATCGTTGCCGGAGCCGGCTTTGAGGTCCAGGGCATAGCGCGCCTTGAGTTCCTCATCGCTGCCGCCAAATTGCACCAGTTCAACAGTCACATTTTTACCCTGTCCTTGCATTTCAGCCTCGAATTCAGGAATGACATATTCGAGGATCCAATTAGCTGTGTTTGCGTTGGTGCCACCTACCACACAGCGGCAGATGATGCTGAGTTTAATTGGTTCTGCGGCGACAGGAGCCTGTGTGGGTAGATCATCCGAACTTTCTGTGCTGGTAGGCTGTGCAGTTGTATCTGGAGTACAAGCTGTTACCAGCATTATACACATCATAATCCCATATACGATTCGTTTGATATATATAGTACGCACTTTATTTCTCCTTTTCTTTTTTTTGACTAGTTGATCAGTTATACGAACCAAGACAAATCTTCTACTCCTTGATTATTGCCACCTCCTTTTTTGCGTAAAATCCCAGTAAATTTAAAACCTTCAAAATCCTTATACTTGTAATAAGCTACTTGGAAATACCTTGCTTTGATTACAAAGCGTAAACGCAATGCACACGTGTGCATAAACTTATAATAAAAATAAAACCTACATTTCTGCTATTTTATATGTGCATTATTATAGAATGTTTTTTATGTTTGTCAATAGCTTTTCGACGAGTTTTTCGACGAGCTGTCAACAGAACTTCAAAAGTGAACTGTGTCATGGTAGATATGAGGCAAAAAAGATTATTCCACCATGGCATTGCTACCCAACAC
>CAZINW010000027.1:0-3230 GCA_964540765.1 uncultured Anaerolineaceae bacterium
TTCGCCAATTGATCTTCTGTATGGCTTGCCATATAACTGGTCCGCAACAATTGCCTTTATGTTCTTTAATCGCTTCATCACATCATTTTCACCCCGACCAAAATAATCGTGAAGAATGACATACTCCTGATAGAGTTTCTCATAAACAGCCTGATTCTCAGGATTGGCGGTATAAACCTTGTCGCTGAGGCTGCCCATAACCCGGCTTGCTTCATCAATGCTATCAAAACCACCCATCGCTTTTCCAGCGGCAACAGCGCCAAACATGGCTGACCCATGTGCAGATGTCTGAGGCGATCCACTCACCCGGATGGGTAAACCAATCACATCTGCATAGATCTGCATGAGCAATTGATTCTTTTCCGGCAAACCACCGCAAGCAATGAGTTCGTGAATTGGAACACCATTCTTCTGGAATGCTTCAATGATGATCCTTTTCCCATAGGCAGTTGCCTCAACCAATGCCCGGTAGATTTCTTCTGGTTTCGTTAATAAGGTAGCCCCCAGGAGAAGACCTGTCAAATCTACATCGACGAGTATTGAACGGTTGCCATTCCACCAATCCAATGCCAGCAACCCACTTTCTCCCACATTAAGATTGTTGGCTTTTTCTTCAAGGAGCTGATGTACATCCAATCCACGGTCAAATGCCTCTTTATAGTAAAGGTCAGGAACGCAATTATCAACAAACCAGGCAAAATGATCTCCCACACAACTTTGACCAGCTTCGTAGCCAATGAAACCAGGGACGATGCCATCCTTCACATACCCACAAATTCCTGGTACAACATGCTCTTCCGTTCCAAGCACCATATCACAGGTTGATGTACCCATGATCATAACCATGCGACCGCTTTCCCGCACTGCGACCGCTGGCACTGAAACATGTGCATCTACATTGGCAACTGCAACTGCAGTACCAGGTTTCAGACCTGTCCAGCTTGCTGCTTCTTCAGTCAATGATCCAGCTTTCGCACCCAATGAGAGAATTTCCCTCTTCATTTTCTCATCGATAATATTTTCAAGGCGTGGATCAAGTGCGCGGAAAAATTCTTTTGGCGGAAATCCTTCAACTTTTGACCACATCGCTTTATAACCAGCAGTACATGCATTGCGGGTCTCCACTCCCGTTAACTGCCAAACAACCCAGTCCGCCGCTTCAATTAATCTATCCGCAGCTGCATAAATTTCTGGGTCCTCATTCAGGATCTGCCAGGCTTTTGGGTAAAACCATTCCGAACTGATCTTACCCCCATATCGATCAAGGATATGCCCAAACCCTTTTTGCTTGGCAATCTCATTTAATTGGTTCGCTTCAGTTTGAGCTGAATGATGTTTCCACAATTTCACCCATGCGTGAGGTCTATTTCGCCATTCGGGCAGAAAACAAAGTGGGGTTCCATCAATTTTGGCAGAAAGCATCGTACAGGCAGTAAAATCAATGCCAATTCCAATGATGTCTTCTGCATCCACCCCACTACTTTCCAGGACTTCGGGGATTGCATTCTTAAAAACTTCAATATAATCATTTGGATCCTGGAGTGCCCAATCAGGCTCCAGTCGGATTAAAGTACCAGGCAAATATTCGTCAATGACACCATTAGTATAAGGCCAGACAGCAGATGCAATATCCTGTCCGGAAGAAATATCTACGAGAACAGCCCTCCCACTCAACGTACCAAAATCAACACTGATTGTATATTTTTTCATGGCTCCTCAAGAAATTAATTTGAATAAATTCATGATTTAATATTCATTCACGCATCTGCTCAAAGATCTGGTTTAATTACATCTTCAATATCACCAATAATATTCCTAAAAATGGTATTATTTTATTACGAATCTCTTGCTATCACCTAAATATGAGTTCCGTTATCGTTCACATATCATTATAGCAAAGGTATAATAAGATAGAAAGACAAATGTGAAGATAATATACTTTTGTAGCCGTTTTCCATGCATTTGCGCGATTGTTCCCTTTTTAGGACAGTGCATTCCTTAGGATCGAGCAAAAGCAAATAACTGAGAACGCCAGGGATGTTTCTTAAAACGACAAAAAGACAAAAAGTCACAATCAAAGACATTGCCCGGCAATGTAATGTCTCTACGCAAACAGTTTCAAGGGTCATCAATAAACGTCTGGATGTGTCTCCCTCAACGCGAAAAGCTATTGAAACGGCGATATCAGATTTGGGTTATTACCCCAGTGCAGTTGCCCGGAGTCTGGTCAGACAAAAAAGTGGTACTTTGGGATTAATCATCGGTGGGATGCGTTATTTGGGAATGGCACAAGTGCTTAATGGCATCACAGAAGCATGCGAAGAAGCAAATTATGCATTAATAATTAAGAATTTATCAAAGATCTATACACCTAACTTTTTGCCTATCATTGAAACATTGATGGAGCATCAAGTGGAGGGTATTCTGTTTGCTGCCCCGGATGTTAACGAAAACATCCGAACAGCCCAATCTCAACTTCCCGTTCATTGCCCACCAGTCATCTTTCTTAAATGCGAACCGAACACGAAATTTACATCCATCAGTATTGATAATTATGGGGGTGCATTTAAGGCAGCAGAATATTTAATCTCAATTGGCAGACATCATATTGGATTAATCGCAGGCCCTTTGGACTGGCTGGAATCGCGCCAGCGTAAAAAGGGTTGGGAAGTTGCATTGAGTCAAAATAGGCTTGAACTCTCACCCAGGTATTGGTCGCAAGGCAATTGGTCTCCCACAAGTGGCAAAGATGCGTTCATTGAACTGATCCAAAAATATCCAGAAATGGATGCGCTCTTCATCAGCAATGATCAAATGGCGCTTGGAGCCATGCAATATGCGGGTTCCCACGGCATTCGCATCCCGGATGATATTGCAGTTATTGGTTTTGACAATTTGAGTGAATCCGAATTCTTCTCACCGCCGCTAACAACCATCATCCACCCGCTGCATGAATTGGGGAAAATTGCAGTTACAAAACTTCTCGATAAGATCCAGGATGATCTTGCACCCACCGAAAATCAGAACATCGTCCTGCCAACCAGCCTTATCTTTAGAAAAAGCACACCGACCATTGACCAGTAATTTGAAGTACCCGATAAAAATACCTCCCGTAGTTTTGGAAACGGGAGGCAGGATACTTAAGATTGGTTATTTTCCACTTTTATTCTTATTGTAAACATCAAAGAAAACAGCGACCAGCAGAACAAGTCCCTTGATCACCTGCTGCC
>CAZINW010000027.1:3330-28498 GCA_964540765.1 uncultured Anaerolineaceae bacterium
TAAACATCAAAGAAAACAGCGACCAGCAGAACAAGTCCCTTGATCACCTGCTGCCAATCGATATTGATGCCCATAATGGAACACCCATTACAAAAGCACCAACAATAGCACCAACCACGGCACCAATACCCCCGTTTGCTGAAGCGCCACCAATATAACAGGCTGCAATAACATCCAGTTCAAAACTATTCCCTGCCTTTGGTGCGGCGGAGTTTAACCGGGCAGCAAAGACCATGCCTGCCAGGGCTGCGAGCAGACCCATGTTCACAAATGTAAAGAAGAGCAACCTGGGTGTGTTGATACCTGAAAGTCGAGCTGCTTTTTCATTTCCACCCATTGCGTAAGTACATCTCCCGTATCACCTCTTCTATTTCATCCCCTATTACTACTCTCCTGTATTTCGCAGAACATATGTAAGGGAAAAAATGCAGTGGACCACCACTGTAGCAGTCCCGCAAACAGAAAAACGGGGTTGCCTCCTGCTGAGCGCTGAATCAAAACAGATGCGTATGCATGTTAACCACCTTATTGGTTTGACAGAATAATTATTATGCAACCAAATATTTTGTTAATTTCCCTCCTGATAAAACTCCAGTTTGTATACTGGTAAAGCAAAGGAATCAGAAGATCTCTTTTTACGGTAGAGACAGCATTTCAAACCCTCAAGACTATTTTCCTGCTTGGGGAAGCTGTTTTCCATAAACCAATCGAGTGACCGCTGCGATCAATCCCATAGAGATCCAATAATAGGGCAGAGCGAAGGTATCCAGGCTGAACCCTTCCATCAGCAACCCAACCAGGAAAATTTGTCCAACCAAGCCAAAACTGGATATAAAATTATCTTTTATAAATTCAAGCGACCTCGCACTTTTCCAATGGGTGTAGAGCCAGCCAACGAAAATGGAAAAACCCACAATACCCGTTTCAGATAAAATCCGCACCCATAGATTCTTTGCATTGGGTATGAAAGTATCATGGATCAATAATTGCGTGACCTCAGTCAATTTATAACTGAAAGAATTAAAGGTTTCAGGGAAAAAATATCCGGAATTTCCCAATCCCACACCAAAAATGGGGTATTGAAGAAATACCCTAAACCCAGCGATCCAATAGACCAGCCTTTCAGCAAAGATCATTTTTCCTGCCCATTCCAAAATGCCTTTTTCAGCAATCAAACCCAGGTTGAAAAGCTCTGCCATGCGTGGGTCAAGGCGATTCAGGATGAAACCCGCGCCAAGCAAAGTCCCCAACACAAGCAGGATGAATGCCCACCAGAAGCCGATGGTTATCCAGATTTTTTCACCCTTTTTGAGGAGGCGGGATTTTTTATGTTCAATTTTGCAGACCAAAATCTTGGATAGCCGGATCATTGCCCTGAAAAGCAAAAAGGCTAAGACGGCGATGAATGCAAGCCACCCAATCCTTGAAAATGAAAGCAATAAAACCACCAGCCCCAGCACACAAAGGATATTTTCAATGCTGATACGCCCCAGCTTCCACTGATGCGCCGATACTCTTTTCAGGCTCATTCCCAACCAGACAGGCAGGTAAAGCATGTTGAGTTGATGCGCCAGCCAAGAAGGCTCGAAGGCAAAACCAGTGACCCGGTCCCTGAAAAGGAGCTGACTGGAGGAAATGAATTCTTGAAAGCGCCACAGAAATGAAGGGTAGCTTCCAGTCAAGTACCAAAAAGCAGCTTGCAGCAGGCTATAAGCGATGATCGCCATACCGCTGTAATTCACCAATTTGATGAAATATTTTAATTTTTGAGTCGAATTGATATAAAGGCTGACCAGCAAATAGAGGCAAATACCAATTCCAAGGGTAATGAATGCCTCCAAGGAATTCTCCCAATGTGATATGGCTTTGAAGGAAGGGATAGGCAAAAAAGCAGCCATCAGGCTGGAAATTACAGCAATCAAGAAAAAAAAGAGGATAGTTATAGCATGATTTGGCACCTTCTTCTCTTCAATAATTTGTGGCAACAACCAGGAAATGGTTAAAATTCCCAGAAAGATAAATGAAACCGGGGCAACCGAAGTGCCCCCCATGAGTTTTGAAAGTAAGGGGAGACTTGTGATCGGGAGCAGGACAACCAAAAGGAGCCAGGAACTGTTATTGAGCATCCCTAAAAAGCGCTTCATCAAAGTTCTTTTACTCCATCGCCATACTTTACTTCCAATATGATCAGTGCAATCACCAAACCTACCATTGCACCAGCCAGAACCAACGAATTTTTAGAGTAATAGAGAGGCTTTGATGGGATTTCTGCGGGTGTGAATTGACTGACATACAATAAAGGATGCAAGCCCAAACTTTTACCCCTGGCATCTGCTATCTCAAGGGATACGTTCTTTATGTCTTGCTGCAATTCATCTCTGTCCAAGCCATAACATGGATCCATGGCACTGGAACCATCCGACTGCAAGAGGCAGGTTTCCAACGTCTCCTGGTAGGCAGTTAGACCTTCTGCGACGACCGCCTGCTTATAGGCTTTCTGAAGGTGATCAAAAAAGATCTCACCCCAAGTATTCGCAATGCGCGCAGCAATTTTTGGATCCTGCCATTTCACTTTGATGAAGGTGGATGTCAACCGCCTTTCGACAGAAGTGATTTTCCTGAGCTGTTCAAGGGTAAGTGGGTTCCCCTTGGAGGTTTCCGCCTCGATCAAGTCATTGACAACTTCCGGGTTGAATACCAGTTCGCCCACATGATTGATGGCACCATCCAGCATCAGCTCGGTAATTTCATCGGTCATATTAATTTCAAAGTTGGTAGTGACGGTAAATGTAGCCTCATAGGTGGGTGGTAAAAAGAACCCGACTAGAAGCCCTATTAATGCCCCAGCCAACATGAACACCGGCAGCAGCCACCAGGTTTTGATTTGTTTCAATTTAAAAATGACAGGTTGATAATCGAAAGACATAAGCCATACTCAACTTGGTCAGGATACGATTTAACTTATTTTATCACGTCAAACGATCTGAATTTTTTCGGGCAAATCCCTTATCCGCGTTTGGTTAGCTTGTATAAGTACGATAATTTTTTGCGTACACGTAACGCCTCAAAATAAAATGTTACTTTGCTGTACACATTTGGTTCGTGATTGCATATGCTACAATTAACTGTTTTTATCGCTTATAATCATTGAAAAGATTGGTTACCTGGACTATGCAACATGTGTGGAGTCCGGTTACTTATTAGCAAATGTGATTAAAACACATAATCAATATTTTTAAAGGAGAATGGAAAATGGAAAAAATAGGTGATTTATTCAAGAGCAGCGATTGGAAAAAAGAGAAGCATGTGCCTGTGATTGAATGCCCTGATGAAGCTGTTTTAGGTGAGGCATTCGCGGTAAAGGTGTCAGTGGGCAAAGAAATAGCTCATCCAAATACTACGGAGCATCACATTCGATGGATCCAGCTTTTCTTCAAGCCTGATGGGGAAAGTTTTCCATATCAAGTTGGAAGTTTTGAGTTTACCGCCCACGGGGAATCAGCCAAAGGTCCCAATGAAGGCCCAGTTTACGCGGAACCCGTGGTAACAGCTGAACTCAAAATTAAAGTATCTGGCATTTTCCATGCAATGGCTTATTGCAACATTCATGGGCTCTGGGAAAACTCAAAAACGATCAAGATAAAGTAATCAATCGTTTCTAAATTGTGTTTCGTATTTGTAAATTTTTGCCTCAGTTACTTAAAAATAAGGAGAAGACAGATGCCAGAATTCGGATCACCATTTTCAGGACTCGCTAGCGACCGTAAGCTCACTCATGAGGAATTGATTCGAGCCATACGCTTCATGATAGCTGCTGAATATGAAGCAGTTCAGCTTTACATGCAGCTGGCCGAGTCTACAGACAACCAGTTGGCTATTGAAGTTCTTAATGATGTTGCAGATGAGGAGCGGGTTCATGCTGGAGAGTTTATGCAATTGTTAAGAGAACTTGCCCCAGATGAAGAGAAATTTTATGCAGAAGGCGCAACCGAGGTCAAGAAAGAAATTCAAAAAATAAATAATAAATAAATTATTTTGCCATATAATATTTTTGAATAACACACAACGATCACTTGCAGAAAGTGCTTGTTAAGTTGCGTTTTTACAGTCATCAGAGGCTGTCAGGTTTCATGGTCTGAGGCTAAACTTGGCAAAATATTAAATACTCACAAGATCACTTTCATCAGGAGCATGATGGCCATTATCCACAAATTTCAAGGAAATATCGAACAGGGTATTTATCATTGGGCTGGAGTCATGCCTGAACCATCTCCCAACCCATCCATTGCCAATTTTGAGAAACATGTGCTTGTTGGTCCAAACGATGGCTCAGAAAATTTCGTGATCCGCTATTTTCAACTTCCACCAGGGGGTGCTTCGCCCCTTCACACACACGCTCATGAACATGGTATTGTCATCGTTCATGGTGAATGTAAATTACAAATCGGCGAAATTTTTTATCGATTATCAGAGCTGGACGCGGTTTTAATTCCCGGGAACAAGTTACATCAATTGACTAACACAGGTGATCAACCTTTTGGTTTCTTCTGTACCATCATCCGCTCCGCAGAGTATCCATAACAGACATGGAACAAGTTCAAGCCACCCATTTGTTATCAATTCATAACGATCTTGGGGAAGGACCACTCTGGCATCCCATCGAAAAACGCCTTTACTGGGTGGATATTGAGGTCGGACATCTTCATAGATACAACCCTGCCAGCGGAATTCACAAACTCTTCGAGTTTGACACCTCCATCGGAGCTTTTGGCTTCCGTCAAAACAACGGTCTGATCCTCGCCACTGGAAAAGGTTTTGCATCCTGGCTCCCTGGTCAGTCAGATCTTCAAATCCTTGCAGACCCAATTGGCGGGAAACCAGGTGTACGTCTCAACGATGGTAAAGTTGATTCTATTGGTCGCTTCTGGGCTGGCAGTCACGACCCCTCCGGTCATGGCGCCCTCTATCGCTTGGATCCAGATGGCTCCTGCCATACCCTATTAAATGATGTCACCATCTCAAATGGCTTGGGTTGGAGCCTGGATGACAGGGTGCTCTATTATACAGATTCAGGGGACTATGCAATTTATACCTTTGACTTTGATCCAGTCACCGGCGCTCTCATAAATCGCAATGTGTTTCTCCAATTGCCGAAAGATCATCGTGAGGGTGTCCCTGATGGTCTTACAATTGACAGTGAAGGTTATATTTGGAGTGCAAGATGGGACGCTGGCAAGGTGGTGCGCCACAGCCCTGAAGGCACCGCTGTCCTTGAGATCCATCTCCCCGTCTCCAAGGTTACCTCTGTTACTTTCGGTGGTGACGACCTGCGTGATCTCTTTATTACCACCGCCTCTACTAGTCTTTCACCTTCACAGCGTATCAAACAACCTCTTGCTGGAGATTTGTTCGTATACAGATCAAGAGTGAGTGGATTACCAACACCATTTTTTGGCGCGCATAAGATCAAATCGGCCTCTCATTAACCTTGGAATAACCTGGCTCAACCACGCGGGTTAATCATCCTCATCGCGGCCGCTTTTTTCAAAACGACCCCGATCGTGGGTGTTCAGAATCCTCTTTCTCAAGCGCAAATTCTTGGGTGTAACTTCCAATAGTTCATCAGGTCCGATGTATTCAATCATCTCATCCAGGCTCATCTCACGGGGTGGGGTCAGACGCTCATCCAGGTCCCGGATGCTCTGGCGCATGTTGGTTAAATGCTTTTTCTTCACCACATTGATCGAAAGGTCTTGCGGACGTGGGCTTTCACCAACCACCATGCCTTCATACACTTCAACCCCGGGCGCCACAAAAAGCACACCTCTTTCCTCCGCATTTTTCAACCCAAAAGTTGAGGTGATGCCTGCCTCCCGTGCAACAATTGAACTGGACTGTCGGTTGACGATTTCTCCAGCCAGCTCCCCATTCCCATAGAAAAAGCTGTTCATGACGCCTTTTCCGCGTGTAGCTGTCAAGAATTTATAACGAAATCCGAGCAAACCACGGGTTGGAATGATATAAGCTAAATGCACAGTTCCATCAGGGTTGTTAGTCATATTTTCCATGCGTCCGCGGCGTTCACCGAGCATCTCAACCACCACACCCACATAATCCGGGTCCACATCCACATAAACTTCTTCATAGGGCTCCAGCTTGTCCCCTTTTTCGTTAGTGACAATGATGGCCTCCGGTCTTGAAACCTGGAATTCATATCCTTCCCGCCGCATCGTCTCAATTAAAATACCTAAATGAAGCTCTCCCCTTCCTGAAACCAGGAACACATCCGAAGTCTCTGTTTGGGCTACCCTTAAGGCAATATTGGTACGCAATTCATTCATCAAGCGCTCATGGAGTTTGCGCGATGTGCTCCACCGTCCTTCCCTGCCTGACAATGGGCTGGTGTTTACGCCAAAGGTCATCTGCACCGTCGGTGGCTCAACATGGATGACGGGTAAAGCCTGCGGGTCTTCGATCGTTGTCAGCGTCTCGCCAATCGCTATGTTTTTTAGCCCAGCAATCGTAATGATCTCACCTGCCTCAGCACTGGTGACAGGGACTTTATCCAGCCCCTGAAAAACAAACAGATATCGCGCCTGGTCAGTCAACACCGTCCCGTCATGCATAATTCTTGCCAGCGTCTGCCCGACCTTCACCTGTCCAGCATGAATCCTGCCAACTGCCGTCACACCGCTGTATTCATCGTAACCCAAGTTGGTGACCAACATTTGAAAAGGTGCATCGAAATCCACTTTCGGGCAAGGAATATTCTCCAGGATACTTTTGAATAGAGGCTGCAGGTCGCCGGTCAAATCGGGAGTCTCGCCTGAAGTGCCGTCGATGCCGTTTGCATAGATCACCGGGAAATCAGTCAGCGTTTCATCTGCCCCAAGCTCAATGAACAGGTCAAAGGTCAGGTTTAAAGCACGATCAACATCTGCATCTTTCCGATCCAGTTTATTGATGACCACAATGGTCTTTAGCTGCTTGGCGATGGCTTGCTTAAGCACAAAACGGGTTTGAGGTTTGGGTCCTTCGGCTGCATCAACCAGGAGCAACACACCATCCACCATGTTCATGATGCGTTCAACCTCACCGCCGAAATCAGCATGTCCGGGTGTGTCAACAATATTAATCTTTACGAGGTGATCGGAACCAGGCTCGGGAATAGAGATGGCAGTATTCTTAGCCAGGATGGTAATACCCCGCTCGCGTTCCAGATCATTGGAATCCATGATCCGTTCCTGCACCTTCTGATTCAGCCGAAATATCTTTGCCTGTTTCAGCATGGAATCAATTAGCGTGGTTTTACCATGATCAACATGTGCGATGATCGCTACATTTCTGATATCTTTACGTTCTTTCAACATAAAACTACCTGAGCCTTTTCAAGCCCGTGATTATACATCTTTTTAACGGGTCCATCATTAATAATTGGTAAAATCTTCTTCTTAAGAATTAAAAGTCTGGTCGCCCAGGCTGAATAAATAGAAATGTACTCAACCTGAGATCACACCCAAAAAAACTGGTAATTTTTCAACTGGACCTTCTGAGATTTCAACAGCCTTCAGGAGACGCGTTTTTATCTCACGCAACTTGTCTGGATCATTCGCGTGGACTTCAAAGAGCTCTTGACCTGACGCGACCCTGTCTCCGACCTTTACTTTTACCAGGATTCCCACTGCAGGATCGATTTTATCGGTCTTCTTGGCCCGACCGGCTCCTAAAACAACCGCAGACTCACCTACCTCACGTGCATCGATGGATTTAACCCACCCGAACTGATCAGCAGTGACCACATCTTTAAATTCAGCCACTGGCAATTTCGAAAGATCTTCAACAAAGCTGACGTCCCCCCCCTGCGCAATGACCAATTCACGTAGTTTCTGGAAAGCCTGACCGTTTTGGATCACTTCAGCAGCTTTTCGCTCACCTTCAGCCAAATCAAAAGCCTTCCCACCCAAAACAAGCATATGTGCAGCTAATTTCAAGCAATGTTCCATATAATCTGCTGGAGCTTTTCCGTTCAAGGCGTTCACCGCCTCTGCCAACTCCAGCGCATTGCCAACGGCTGTGCCAAGGGGTTGATCCATGTTCGAAAGCACAGCGATAACTTTACGCCCGCTTAATTGACCAATTGAGACCATCAATTCAGCCAGTTCCCTGGCGTCCTCAAGAGTGCGCATAAATGCGCCGCGCCCAACTTTTACATCCAATACAATCGCCTGAGCCCCTGCTGCAATTTTCTTGCTCATCACAGATGAAGCAATCAATGGAATCGATTGCACCGTTCCCGTTACGTCCCTCAAACTATATAGCTTTCCATCAGCCGGTGCCAAATCCAGACTCTGCCCCGTCAGTACAATGCCGATCTTTCGCAGTTGTGCCAGGAATTCACTCGTGTTCAAATTTACGCGGTACCCTGGAATCGCCTCAAGTTTATCCAACGTTCCACCGCTGAATCCCAATCCTCTTCCTGACATCTTGCCGACAGGCAATCCGCAGGCAGCCACAATCGGCCCTACGCTGATCGAAGTCTTGTCTCCCACACCGCCGGTGGAATGTTTGTCAACCGCGATTGGAACCACGCTTGAAAGGTCAAGCCTTTCACCACTATCAGCCATCGCCAAGGTAAGATCCGTTGTCTCTTGAGTAGTCATCCCTTTTAATAATACAGCCATCGCCCATGCCGATGCCTGATAATCCGGGATATCTCCCCTGGTAAAACCGTCTATAAAGAAACGGATTTCTTCTCCGGATAAAATTTCACCATCTCTTTTCTTAACAATAATATCAACAGCTCTCATTTCACGCTCCTTGACAGTTCTACCTTAAAAAAATTGTATTACAAAATGGAAAATTTTCCAGTTGATGTAATACAATCATTTTACAAGCAAACAAGGTAATTGCTTAGTGTTTTAAGGAAATTATTACCTTGCGATATGGTTCTTCACCCGTTGATTCCGTCGTCACCATTGGATTCTCTCTCAATTCCATGTGGATGATACGCCGTTCATTTGCAGGCATGGGCTCGAGAAATTGCTTTCTACCGGATGTGATCACCTGGTCTGCCATTCGTCTGGCAAGTTTGCGCAATTCACGCTCGCGGCGTTCACGGTAATTCTGGACATCGATCTGCATTGGGATCCAGTGGTTCAATTTATTGCCCACGATCAGACTGGCAATATATTGCAGCGCATTGATCGTTTCTGACTTACGCCCAATCAAGAAACTGAGGTCATTCCCCTCAATATTGGCTATGATCGGACTGACATGTCCAGCGTCTTTCTCCCCATATTCCACCTGCACTTCAGCCTGGATACCCATGCGAGCTAGAAGTTCCTGGATGGTTGTTTTTGCAATTAACAAAGTTTCATCCATGCTATCTTCCATTGCGTCCAACATTTCAGAGAAATTATCTTCCCCAGGCTCAGCATTATTCAATACTTCCTTTACAGCTGGAAGTGACTGTTCCCCTAACTTATCCTTCACAATAAGCCGCACGCGTGCTTGCCGGGAAGAAAATTTAAATAAATTCCTCTTTCCTTCGTCCAGGATTTCCACGTCCACTTCATCAGCTGTCAGTCCCAGATCATTTAAACCCTTGGTGATTGCCTCCTCAACAGAGGGCGCGATCACCTCCAGCATGGTTCTTTCATTGCTCATACATACCTCATCTAGGTGATATTAATAACAACTATACGCACCCCTACTTTTTTTTCATTTTCGGACGCTGTTGTTTAACCATGGATCGCGCTGAAGGTTTGGTGGTCTTTACAGGTTCGATTTCTTCTTCATCTTCATCTTCGTCTTCATCATCAGCACCAGCATCAATCACAACAGGTTTGAGGGTCTCGACTGGTGCTTTCTGCTTGATAAAAGGAAAAATCTTTGACCAATCAAGCTGACCCTGCAAGCCATACTGCACAATACCTGCCACATTGCCGACAAGAAAGTACAATGCCAGACCTGACGCCAGTGAATAAGCCATCCACCCCATCAAGATTGGCATATAAAGATTCATGGCTTTTGTCATTGCGGCACCCTGGTCATTGGGATTGGTTGTTGTTGGTTGCTGCATCACCTTCGACTGAAGGAATGTGGTTGCTACGACAATGATCGCCAAAACTGGAATTTGGACCCCAAAAACATTCAAACGCTCAGGCTGTCCAAGATCCATCCACAGAAATTTATTCTGCAAAGGTAATAATTTGGCAGGATCAAGAAAATTATAAAAAAGTCGCTCAAGACCGAGAAGCTCATAAGGTGTGGCTGCCATCGCTTTGATGATGCTCTGGTACAGTCCAATAATGATCGGGAGCTGGATCAAGGTTGGCAGACAGGAGCCCATTGGGTTGATCCCAAGCTCTTTGTACAATTTCATTTGCTCCTGCGCAAGACGCTCCTGGTCATTCTTGTATTTAACCATGATCTTTTTATAACGCGGATCTGATTGTAAATTCTGCATTGCTTTGGTGGATTTCATCTGCTTGGCGGTCAACGGATAGGTCAGCAATTTGATCAGAAGCGTGAATAAGATAATTGCCAGTCCGAAATTCTTAACACCCGCTGCAATCAGGAGCAGAATATTAACAAAAGGTTGAACAATAATGGTTTCCCACATGGTTTTTTCTCCTAATTACCTGATTTGAATGAAAAGACCTGCTTGCCTTCAAGGTCATACCCGTAAAGCAGGCTGTCACCATTAATGGCAGCAACGACGATGGTGCCATTGGCATTTACAGGTGTGGTGTAGACTTCGCCATCCACTTGAAAGAAAAGGCTGGTCCTGGCGCCCTCATAGGAATATCCAAGCACCATGCCAGACTCGAGTGCGACCAGGAAACTATCATCCAAAGCCAGCAAACCTGCCATCACATCGCCACCGGCATCTGCATTCCATAGCAATTCTCCCTTTTGTGTATCAAGGCTGAAGATCTTGCCGGTCTCGTCCACAAAAATGACCTGTCCATCATGTAAAATCGGTGTTGTCCAAATGCTGCTAATGCTGTCATCAGCAGGATACGACCAAACTTCTTCACCATCTTTGATATCCAGCGCAACCATTTCCCTGCCTAGAGTACCAACATAAAGTCGATTTAAATTTGCATCAAAAATAGGTGCACTTACGACTGCCCCCTTCAGTTCTTTCTCCCAGATCAAATCGCCTGAATCAAGATCAAGCGCATAAAGTTTGTGATCCATCGAGCCAAGATAAACACGGCCTTCATCCACAACGGGTTGTGCCCAGAACGCATATTCGTTGGTAAATTGCCATTTTATCGAACCATTCGAGGTGAGTGCATAAAGCGTTCGATCCGAGCTTTGGGCAAGGATGATCTCGTCCTCGACCTTTGCCTGACCGATAAACCAACCTTTCGCTTCTGAGAATGACCAGATCTCAACGCCATTCTCTTTGTCAAGCTTATGGAAGGTATTCGCTAAATCGCCCACATAAACGCCATCCTCTGTGACTTCGGGAGGGGCATAAAATACAACATTGGTACTGCCTTGGCTGGGGTATTTCCAGCTCTGAATCGCGCCAATGCCCGAACTGGCATCTACGGCATACATGAATTGCTGGTAGGCGACATAAACCATGTCTTCATCAACACTCAGCCCTGGTGTTCCAACTGCACGAGGTCCCATTGCACATGAACTGATTAACAGGACAAACGCGATGGCTACCGTGGTCAATAGATATTTCGATTTTTTCATAGGGTTTCTATTCCTTGTTTATGGGACAGGGTCGATCCCGCCCGAGTTGAATGGATTGCAGCGAAAAATTCGCTTGATAGCCATCCAGCCACCTTTTATGGCACCATATTTATACACAGCGGTGTAGCCATAGTGGGAACAGCTTGGATAAAAACGGCAAGTATTCGCTGGTAATGCCGGTGAAACGATGATCTGGTAAAGTCGGATGAGAAGCAGCAGAATCCAGCGTGGAATGTTAGTCAACCTGAAAGGTAATTCTCTCAGAGGCGGATCTCGAAATTCTCCTTCACTCTCAGTGTGAGAGGAGATTTCAGGTATTTCCTGGATCTCTGAGTAATTTTCCTTTGACAAGTAAAGTCTTGGTTGCTTTACAGACATCATCAAATTTTGCTTCCAAAAGTCGGTTTCTGGCAATCAGAAGGATATTATAACCCGATGCAATCTCATCTAAATGGATTGAAATGGATGCCCTTAATAACCTTTTACAGCGGTTTCGCTGAACAGCATTGCCGACTGACCGGCTGGCAATCACGGCAATTTTGGTTTGATCCTTTTGATTAGGTAAGATTACCAAAACTAAAAGCGGGTTAGTCAAGGATACACCCGCTTGTTTTAGATTTCGGATCTCTGAAGAACTCTTAAGACGATATTTTTGGTTCACGAATCATCCAGGTTCAATCACCTTCACAAAACCGAAACCCGGATTACTTACCAGTGCATTCGCTTAACGTGTTGATTTGCCTTTGGCGTCAGTTGATGGCGTCCTTTTAATCTGCGGCGTTTCAACACTTCACGACCACCTGCAGTCTCCATACGGGCACGAAATCCATGAACGCGGATGCGTCGTTTTACTTTCGGTTGGTACGTTCTTTTTGTCATTACCTATTCCTTTCGATCATCATTCCAATCCCAATTTTTTCAGCGACATTGCCAGTTTCATCAACATTAGAAACAAAACAAGGCCATCTGTTGTCAACCTTTGGAATAATGTTTTTAATCAAGTTAACCAAACAATTTTACCTAATAATTGGGATACGTCAAGCCTGTATTTCAGCCTGTATTTCAGCCTATGATTCACATTCAAAATTGTCATAGGGAATTCACAGATTAAAATGTCGGGGTTATGAAAAGAGAATAACTTAGACGATAAAAGAAATAAAAAGAATGAAAGTAATGGATTTACTGGACCATGGTCTGATGACCAGAGCCATAGCTGCGCAACAGTTGAATGTGAGTGAGCCTCCTCACATACCTTGGCAGTTGCATCATTGAAGCGATTGTTGGAAATGCCAGGACCCGCGTTAAAGCCTGGTCATTTGATTGTCAACGTCCACGGACCGTAGATTGCCCCTTCAATGGCGTCATTAATCTGAATTTCAGCATTTTCCCTGGTCATTCCAGCCGGCGGTTTTATATTCGTGGCGTACCCTGCCATGCTGAAATTGCATTGAAAATCCAATCCAGGATATGTTTCCACGAGATCGACCTTTGCAGCCTCACAGGCAGTATTTGGATCGCCAGGGGGAGGAGAAATACGCAGACTGCCGTCTATAAGAAGTGAAATATGACTGGCCTGCTCTATCTCTCCTGGGCTGATCTGATACATTACCTCCAAGCATCCTGGTCCACTGGCAAAATCACTGCCACCTGCCAAAAAAGGTGCTTTTTCTTGATCTATCAGCAAAGACGGGGCGGGACCCAAGGTATAGTAGTGTAAAGACACCGAAAAGCAAAGATTCACAGTTACACTCTGTGTATCATATGCAAAGTTGATTAAGGTTACAGTAACCCTATTCACTGTAGTTGCTCCGCCAACACCAACACTCCCCGCCCCTGTTGAAGGAACGCTTCCAACCGTGATGGTTACCCAGATCTGGCTATTCGGTAGCATTGAACCGGTTTCATTCTGGAGTTGGTAATAAACGGTATATTCGCCGTTTTGTTTTGGTGCAACTAGGTCAACTCCTACTTGGATGGTCTCTCCGGGTCTTACATCGTTGGAGAGGGAAATTTTTTCCTGACCGCCGAGGGTTTCCGTGGTTGGAACAGATGAAGTCCGCACCAAGGAAAAATCCTTACTCCACGTGCGAGTACTACTATTCTTCAGTATCCAGGTTTTCTGAAAAGCCTGTCCAGGCAGGAGGCTTGTTCCATCTGGGATGGTTTCAGTGATAAAGGTAAACGTGGTCTCTTGAGCTCCAGTCGATTGGTCTTTCGGTTCCGTTGCCGTATATATTGCAGAGGGGAGTGGTGTTACCGTTAGTGTGGCGGTTGCCGGCAGGGAAGTCACTGTTGGAAAAGGTGTCGAGGTTGCTTGAATCTCCATTGTCGGGGATGGTTTGGCGACCGTTGAAGATGAGGCACATCCAGAAAAAGTGAGCCCTATTACCAACCAAAGAAGGGTACGACGGAGCCTAAATTTCATAATATTCCTCCAATAAAGGGGGATTGAGGATAGTTTACACTATCCTCAATCCTTTCAAATAGTTGGCCAATCGATTATTCGATTGATATTACGGGATATACAACCCCTCCAGGTCTCCATGCAGGGCGGCGGGCAGCAAGTAGGCTTCACAACCGTCCGGATTGATCAAGACCGTGGTTGACTCGTCAGAATTTTCCTTTCGCAGACTCGTGCCCAGCCAACCTGACTGGCTCCATTCAATTCCAACCGCGCCTGCATTATCCACCACCAAATGCATCTCGCTGCCATCGGTGCGCACCAGGTACACGCTGCTATTATCCCTGCCACGGTAGGCGATCCAGTTCCCATCTGGCGAGAGCTTGGGGTTGAGAAATTTTGGAGTGCCATTCTCGATGGTAAACAACTCTTGCGATGTGTTACTAGCCAGGTCAAATGCATAAACCTTCCAGGCGGCGCCCCCTGTGAAGGGTGCCACGAAGTAAAGCTTTCCATCTGGTGACCAGCCAACGACCGATTCGTAGCTCCAGTCAGAGATTTGGCGTGCATGGAAACTATCAACGTTGACAACAAACAGGCTATCGATTTCGCCTTCCCCCATTCCTATGTATGCTATTTGTGTTCCATCCGGCGACCAGTGCAAGTCGAACCCTTCAGCCCCTGCTAGAACCTTCTCGGTGTTTATGGTCAGATCTATTATGTGGATACCATCTTCAGCCGGATAAGCCACTTGGCTGCCATCAGGCGAAAGGGCACCCCAATTACCACTCGGAACCACCACCTGCTTTCCACTGCCATCCAGGTTGTAGAGGATGAGACCCCAATTTTCTGTGCCCTCCAGTTGTTCATACAGCAGAGCTTTCCCGTCGGTCAGGTCTGCCGGAGCTGCATTGAGTTGTGCAAGAGAGTCTGCCGTCAGGCATACACCAGGTTCGAGGGTCGGGTTGGCGGGCAAATCAGTACGAATCGTAGCGGGCGTCCACTCACCCTGCCAGATGAGCGAGTCACCGATGAGAGTCAGGTCGGAAACGGTGACTGTAAGCACGCCGGTTGGAAGCTGGGAATAGGTCAAACTCCTGCTAAAGCTGCCAGTCATCAAGCCTCCGCCAGCACCGCCACCGATGGGAGTATATCCAAGGATTTGAACATTGGCACCTTCCACTTCCGGATCGCCCTGGAACTTGAAAGAGTAATTCTCCTGCAAATCGGCTGTGATCGAAACGAGCTTCAGGATATGACCGGCAATCTGAATATCCTGGACGGGAACCCACTCCTGACCTGGCTGTGGGTTGGAACCGGCATCGAAGGTGAATTCAGCCGTAGCATTAGGGTCGGCTGGGAGGATCTCAACCCCCGAAAAGCTGATCGTCAGGGGATAGACCAGACCGGCAGCCTTGAACTGCACCGCCCAACCAGTCAGAGGTGGTTCCTGGTTGACTGCCTCATTGACATCCAGCGGATAGGTATAGGAAACCTTCTTTCCGCTGGCATCCACAATTTCAGCACCGCCCAGTACCTGTACCGATCCCCCCGTCGGGCTTTGGGGCTGGTACCGACCAATCAAGATGTATCCATCGGTGGTTTCGATTACTTTGGTTACCATGACGGGGCTATCCATCGATGTAACGGGGGCAGCACTTCCATCTTCGGGCAATGCAGTGGGTTCCGTTACCAGTCTCTCTTGGGGGGAGGAGGAAAGCTCAGTCACCGGCATGACGGTCAGGTCTGGTGGTGCGGGTACAAAGCTTAGGGGAATCTCCCAGTTTTCAGGCGCCTTGCCAGGCAGGGTATTGGAAATGCACGGGATCACGAAGACGGCTTCATTCACACTTGTGGGCACAGGCTGATAACCAAAGTTTACCTGGGCAAGCTGTGACCCATCTGCGAGAAGCAAATATTCCCGCTCTGAACAGCCAACCACATCCTCGCTATCCGGGTAGGCAGACCCAGGCACACCGAAGATACGGTAATCGATTTGAGTTCGGTCGCCAGTCAGGGTTGCTGAGGTCACTGTGATGGAAATCCCATCTCTAGTGATGGTGACCGGCTCTGCCAACACACGGATGGGGCTGCTTTGATCCACGATTCCCACTCCGGGGATGTAACCCAGGAGCTTCATAAACTCCGCATAAACGCGTTGTGGACCTGCAATTAATATACCCGCGACGAGCAGCAAGACAACCAAGGAGGCTGCCCAGACCGGGAAGCGAAACATTATTTTCAAGCGTTCGCCCAATGAAACAGGACGGGGTGGCTCTGCTGTCAGCCGGTTGCGCAGGCTGGACATGAATTCGGGGCAAGGCTGCGGCATTTGGGTGGCAGCCTGTAGTTTTTCTTCGATCGAAACGGAATTTAAGTTAGTCATAATTTTCCTCCAGCAGGCTTTGTAACCGGGCCTGCAACCGGTAGAGGGATTTTTTGACAGCGTCTTCGCGCTTTCTTAATACAATGGCCATATCTGCAAAAGTGAGATCAGCCACGTAACGCAGGCGGATCAGTTCCTGGTCCTTTTCCGGCAGAGACTGAACCAACTTGTTCAGACGGACGACCTCATCCTGTTGCGCTACTTCAATGGGTGGATCGGAGGAGGCAAGCAGTTGCTGTGCTGCCTCCAAAGGAACTTCACGATGGTTTTTTCGAAAATAATCCTTGGACATATTTCGAGCGATGGTGAACAGCCAGGCAGCAAAGTGTCCCCGATGCTGGTAGCGCGGCAGCGCCTGATAAGCGGATAGGAAAAGCTGAGAGGTCAGGTCTTCGGCACTGGCTGGTTCATCGGTACGAAAGTAGAAGTACTGGTAGATTGGCACAGCCCAGCGGTCGTAGATCTGCTGAAATTCTACCGGGTTTAATTGTGCAGCCAGAACGAACTCGGCATCCTTATCCGGGGGAATTTCAAGAGTATTGTTGATCGATTTAGTCATTTGCATAGATTCTCCTTGCGAGAGGCATGCCGGTTGTGAAATGCATTTCTATAAGTTAAAACTAACATGATGACATAAAGGGACAAATTTGAAAAGAATATTTGCCCGATCGATGATGGATCGAGCCAAAATCAGCGTAGCTGTTCTATTCCATGCATCGAAACCTGGATTCAGCCTTGAGATGCACACAGACTGACCGATTGTCAAGAATAATTTACACAGGCTGGAAAATTGGATGATGGAAAGGGAATGAGATATCTGTACTCTGTCAAGATCTCGCACACAAAGTTTTATGAGCAGTTGCAATTTCTCTGGCAACAAAACGCCTGGAGCACCCCATGACTCGCGCAGCTTGTTGGTAATCAAAGCCCATCATTGATACAAGTAAAAGCATTTGCGCCTGTTGACAACTTAGGGCATTCAGGCGAAAACCAGACGCTTCATTCGATACGACTTCTTCGGGTAGCTGGATGCGCAGGTTCTTACCTTGCTGCATGACGAAAAACAACAGTTGCGTACGAAAACATTCCTCTTCTTTCGGAAAATCCCGGTAGAGACGAAGCACCGCGGTTTGAACCGCAAGCGCTGCCGGCTCCTCACTGCAGAAAAGATACCATGACAGCGTGTATGCCTCGTCCTGAAATTTCAGGACGAGGCGATTGAAACGCATCAGGTCAGATTCCGCCTGTAAGCTCATTACTTTACCCAGGTCACTAGGTACGGTCCTTCTTCGGCGGGCATTGATAGCCCACTTTCGTGATTCTCGATATTGAGCACAAACAGCCCGCCCAGGTCGTTGACATTTGCTGTCACCCACTGCCCATCAGGGGAGATAGATGTCTCGATAAAACCTCGTTTCCTTTTAGTCGACAATTCCCGCAGCGTGTCGGTTTGACCACTTTGCAGATCATAAGCGCGCAAGCTGAAGATGCCGTTTTGCAGCACAGGACAGCGATCAACCAACCAGCGATTCTCAACCAGAGCTATGCTATGCATGTTCCAAGGCAACAGCGGCACGACAACCTCATCATTGCCTTCGTTCAAGTTGTTGCGGCAGAGGGAATATTCGTTGATATCCGTCTCGCCAGTAGAGCAGACGTAGAGCAAGGCATCACCATTAAGTGTCCATTGCACAGGTGCCTGGTCATCGATTGTAGGCGATAGTGTTAGATTGGTTAGTGTAGTCTTACCATTTTCAGCATCAAAATTGAGCAGGAAAATGTCGCTTGAGCCAAACTCCTGATCCTGAGGAACTCCACCCAATGCCATACGGTAATCGTTTGGGGACCATTCATACTGGTAGAGTTCCTGGTCGTCGGTGTCCAGCGTGATGGCGTTACAGGCACCGGTTGTACGACAATTCAGATCTATCAGGTTTATGGAATACCATTCATTCTGACCGGGCTGTTCGTCTCTCGTCGTAAAGCCAAGGAAACGACCGTCGTAAGACCAATCAAAATAAAAAGCGGAATGTTCGAACTGCCCAACCAACAGGCGCGGAGCCAACTCGCCAAAACGCAGGGTGTATAACTGGCTATAGATAATTGTTGAAGTCTCCACATCGTACTCGCCGGTGATGTAATCAATGCCCAGGCGGTCTGGATGCGGGTACACAGCCAGCACCTGACCAGGCAATACAGCCACCTGCTCGGGAGTAAATCCAGAATCGGGAGAAGCAGCATAAAGCGTACTCTGCCCATCACCCAAGACAACAGATAGCAAGTCGCCGGACCTCAGCACGCGACCAGAGTATCGGAAGGTGTCCATCGGCAGTGGTTCTCCACTTGGCAATGGTTCAAAAGGAGCATTTTCGACGATTTGCGGCTCAGGTGTGGTGGCAGGCTGTTCGCCAGGCGCATCAAATGTAAGCGTAAAGGGACCGCGAACCTTTAGCGAACCACTGATCACTGGAATACGCAGTATGCCGGTCTTGAGGCCGCTCTGCTGCATCAGCTCGACATGGATGGAAAGATGGTCAAGGCTGCTTCCTGCTCCATAAAGGTCGTCAATTCCTTCCGGTCTGCCTGGTTCGAGGCTGTGAGGGCGAATCGGTGCACTGTCATCGAACAGGTCGGAGGTGAGCATCAGGCGCAGGCTGGTTTCCCCTTGCCCTTCCAACACTGCCTGGCTGAAGTGAACTGGGAATCCGCCCACATCAATGGTCTGGTCAATGACCAGCGTTTGCCCTGCTTCGGGTTTTTCACCAAGATCAATGGTAATTTCTTCCGAAAGCGGGACTGAAACTAACACGGCCGGGATGTTCAGGCTGAGGCGTCCTTGAAGTTCCTGTGCATCTGGGAAGGACAACGTAGAGATCAACCCCAGCGGATCCCCTTGCACCTGGATATATTCACTATTTATCGGATAGAGATTGTCGTTCCCGTCAGAGAGGGTTATATTCTCAGCTTCACCAGGAACACCAAATCCGGGAACATCAAACATAGAAGGGCTAAAGCTACTACCAGGGGTATATTCCCCTCCAAGTACAGCCTCGATCAGCACCTGCATCTCTCCTTCAGCACGGGCGGCAGCTTGTACACAGAACTCGATCTCCATTACCTCAGAACAGGCCGCAGGTTCACCTGTGGAATTTACGACAGGGGCTGAATTGGAGTTCTCTTCCAGTTTGTATGTGGGAGCCTGGATGATATCTGCCGGGGTTAGATCACTCTCACTGCCAGCCATCCAATTAAGCGGGATACGCCAACCTTCGGGAAGTGCCAGAGTTACTTGATTGATATCGATTGGCAGTGGTGGGAAGTGCGCAACCACGCCCTGCGAACCCGACTCATCGGGCGAGTAACTCCAATTGAGCAGTTCAAACCGTAATCCGTCCGGCGTTTCCAACCAGGCATCATCGATTGGACGGGCTTCATCGCTGAATTCAAGCCACAGATCGGTGCTGTATGGGGTGATCAATCCGCGTTGGACGGTCAATTCGCGGTCATCGTGCCTTTGGGTGACACCATTCTCCAGTACGCGCACCTCGTCCAGGTTAACAAATCCCACCTCTGGAATGTAGCCAAAGAGCTTCATGAACTCCGCATACACGCGCTTGGGGCCGATCACCAAGGTGACGACGATAATCAGGGATAGAATTGTGAGAGCGACAGTCCAGGCTGGTCGCAGCCCAAGGAACTTATGGCGTTTTCGAGGCTTTGCCTCAGCATGCTGCATAATTTCACCATATACCTTATTAACAAATTCAGAGCGGATCTCAGGGACTCCAAAGGATTGACAAATATCCTCTTCAAACTGAGAGGTGTTATTAATATTATTCATTTGAAACCTCCAACTGGCTCTTTAACCGTGCCAGTAAACGGTAGATCGATTTTTTCACCGCTTCTTCATTGCGGTGAAGGAAATGGGCAATCTCGGGAAAACTCATGCCTGCGAGAAACCTCAAACGCAACAGCTCACGCTCTTCTTCGTTTAATGCCTGAATAAGTTTAGACAGGGTTGCCGTCTGCTCTGAATGGATCACGCCAATTAACGGGTCGTGATCCACAGAAATATTAGCAGCTTCATCGATGGGCGAAATGTTTTTGTACTGGCGAAAGTGATCCATCGCTTTACTGTGGGCGATCGTAAACAACCAGGAAACAAAGTGCCCATCCTGTCGAAATCTGCCAAAAGATTCAAAGGCAACAAGAAATGTCTGGGCAGTGGTATCTTCTGCCTCTTGCACATTTCCTATCCGGCTGTAGAGATATCTGAAGACCTTTTCCACATACAGCTTATACAGCTCGCCAAATGCCTTTGGATCCTCTCTGGCAGATTTGATTATCATTAATTCATCTGACTCACAATTGGTTTCTTCTGATGTCAATGTAATACTTCTTTCTGTCATGAATTTCCTTTCCAATCATTTTCATGAAGTCCTGCAGGCTTTATGGTTTTGAGCTCTATATGTAAGACGGAAAAACATGGTAAGGGGGACAGATAGATTCCAATTAAAGACTTCAGGAGATTTTTGAGCGAGGATTCCATTTATGGGCAGGGCTCGTCGTGCTCTGATTGCTTTTCATGGATAAAAATATCAAGCTCTTCAATAAATAAAAATTTTTTCAATGACGAGCAATAATTTCCCCTGTCAGAAGACCATTCTTATCATTTAATCCGGTAATTAACACGCTGGAAATACAATTTCGCAGATCCTGGACTGCTTTACTTTCCACACGCATGTATGTCTCAGTCAAGCCAGATAGCAAAAATCCCCCCCCATTGTTAACCGACTTCTCCCACAATACTTCCGCCTTCTTTCCAATCAGGCTTTTCCTCAAATCAAGATTGCTGGTAAACAGTACTTCGCGCATCCTCTGATTCCGCTCTTTCCTGAGGATATTGGGCACCTGGTCAGGAAAGGCAGCGGCTGGTGTGCCAGGCATGGCAGAGTAAGTGAAAACATGCCCCCCAGCTAATTTCAAGCCTTCAACATACTTGATCGATTCTTCAAAATCCTCATTGCTCTCACCAGGAAATCCCACGATCATATCCGTGGTGATCGCAATCCCATGTATTTCAGCTTGTGCTGCTTCTATAAGCCGCCTGAATTTTTCAGGTGTGACCTTTCTCGCCATCCGTCTTAGCACGCTTTCAGAACCGCTCTGAAGGGGGATATGCAGGTGCCTACAAAGGCGTTGATCTTCCCACAAGCTAAAGAACGATGGATTAATATCCCAGGGTTCAATTGAAGATAAACGTAAACGCTCAATGCTGGTATCCCTCAGGATCATTTCCATGAGAGTTCCGATTGTCATGTCTTCTGATACATCCTTCCCCCAATATCCCAACTGCACACCTGTAAGGACAACCTCTTTCGCACCCCCATCGATCGCTGCACGAATGTCACGGATGATCTCATGCGCTGGAACTGAGTGCGATTCCCCTCTCGCAATTCTGGTCAGGCAATAAGTACAATGATTATTACAACCATCCTGAACTTTAATGAACGCCCTTGTACGCTGCCTTCCGCCTGGCAATGCCTGTCTCACATAGCTCCTGTCTTTCAAAGCATCAGCCGGCAGTCCTAAAAGATTCTCCACGAGGGTTTCTTTATCGTCATTTCTTACGACACTGAGAACAGATTCCAGTGACAGCGCTTCATCACTGAACAAGGTTCCCCAACAACCGGTTACGACCACTTGACCTGGTGAATTTTTCACAAGATGCCTGATCATCTTCCTTGAGTCAGCCGCAGCCTTGGCTGTCACACAGCAAGTGTTGACTATGATAATGTCTGCCAGACTGGCTTCAGCAACGACCTCCTCTCCATGCAAGGACAGTCTGTTTGCCATCGACTCAATCTCTGCTTGATTGAGTCGACATCCCACCATATCCAAAAATATCTTCATTTTTCAACGTTTTGTTATGAGAAAATCATTGAATAGAACGGCAAGATTGACCCCCTCACGGTTCTCAGCCATGATGCCTGCATCACCATAAGTCAATGATTCATCTTCCACTGTCATCAATTGTATGTCATTCACGCTCAATTTCAATTGTGAACCGGTACACTCCGCACTGATCCTGTTCTCCCGGTCCCCCTGGTTGATGTCGAAACTGTAATCCATGGCATTACTTCCAAGAATTTCTTCAATGCCGTTGACTGTCTTTGAAATTCCGTAATAGCCATCACTACTGATCACAAACCGGTAATGGTTGCTTGCATCCTGATAGCGGCAAAAAAGCCCAATCGCATTATTATCTGATCCGGTCACTTTTCTGGCTGTGACCTCCACCTGCACATCACTAAAATTCATCCCCGGTACGGACCATGCTTTCGTATTCTCAGAATTGATGATGAGCCAAAAACCCTCCGGGCTGTATTTTTTTAATATGGTATCAGATTCACCGGTCGCCCAACCACTCCGTGGATCGCTGAAATCATCCGTAAATAAGATCTCTTGCTCTTTAATAAAGGGTAATTTGTCAAACGCAATGTCATCCGGTGAACAGGCAGAGAGTATCAACACAGTCAGGAGGATGATCAAGATCACATTTTTTGACATGGAATTTTCTCCAAAGCAATCATACCAGAAAAAGCAAAACCCCAACAACGATATTGTTGGGGTCATTTGTCAGTCATTGATCAAATACATTTTATGCTGTTTCAAGATAACGGTTTAATTCCCAATCCATCACCTGGATGCGATAATCTTCCCATTCTGTTTTCCTTGATTTCAAAAATGTCTGGGTGAGATTTTCTCCCAAGGCGTTCATCAAAATTTGATCTTCTTCAAATTCCTGCAATGCTTCCAGCAGAGAGCCGGGCAGCATCTCGATGCCCATTTTCTCACGTTCCTCTGTCGAGAGCTCATAGATGTTAATATTATTGAGCGGTTCAGGACAAATCAATTCCCGATCAATGCCATCCAATGCAGCCGCCAGCATCACATTAAACGCCAAATACGGATTGGAAGATGGGTCTGGACAGCGCAGCTCGAGGCGAACCGACCCTTTCTTACCTGGGGAATGATGCGGTATTCGAATCAATGCTGAACGGTTCACCTGAGCCCAGCCGATATACACAGGCGCTTCATAACCAGGTACAAGCCTTTTATAGGAGTTGACTGAAGGTGCTAGGATGGCTGACAGAGCACGCGCGTGCAGCAGTTGACCTGCCATGAATTGTTTTGCCAATGGAGATAATTTATTGGGATCTCCTTCATCATAGAAAAGGTTCTCTCCCTCTTCTGAGAACACCGACTGGTGGCAGTGCATGCCGGATCCGTTGATTCCGAAGACAGGTTTCGGCATGAACGAGGCGATCAAACCATGCTGTGCGGCAATAGCCTTGACTGCATACTTCAGCGTTAACACATTATCAGCGGTCTTGAGTGCATCTGCAAAACGGAAATCTATTTCATGCTGACCAAGGGCGACTTCATGGTGCCCCACTTCTATCTCAAGTCCCATTTCATTCAATGCCAGCATTAATTCAGTGCGGACACGCACAGCTTCATCATTTGCAGAAAAATCAAAATAGCTGCCCACATCATGTGGAACTGGATGAATGTTTTCCTTGCCATTCCTGAGGAAAAGGAAGAACTCAGGCTCTGGACCCACATTAAATATCCACTTCCTATCCTTTTTCAACCTTGCAAGTTGGTTTTTTAAGACCCCCCGCGGGTCTCCCTGAAAAGGGGTACCATCGGGATGGTATATGTCACATAAAACACGCGCTCTCTTCATCTCCTGGGGCGTCCATGGCAAAACTGCATAAGTTTCAGGATCCACAAACAGCCGCATGTCGCTTTCCTGGATGCGCGCGAATCCTTCCACGGATGACCCATCAAACCACAATCCCTCATCCAGGGCAACCTCAAGTTGATGTAACGGTCCATCTACGCTTTTTACCACGCCATTGACGTCTGTAAATTGAAACGAAATGAACTTGACCTGATCCTCTTTAACCCGTTTTATTAAATCTCTTCCATCCATCTCTGCCTCCAATTAAAATTAAAAGACATGCCTGGGCATGTCTGTAACTTTGATAATTAGCCCTTCCAGCATTAAACCCAGGATTGATCATCCTGCTCACAACGCTTGATTTGTCCCACCCGTCACCGGATGGTTTTCGTCTTGCACTTTTTGAAAGGAAGAATGAAGCCCGTGAGAGGGCTTCGGAGGCTTCCGCTGATCGTTCGATTTTTCCCGTTATTCACGGGTTAACACTCTCTTCGCAGAGAGGAACCTCCACCTCGTCATCTCAAATGAGACTCAGCCGCTTTATCTCCGTATTCAATTGTTAATTCAAATATAAATATAATTCCAGCCCCCGCTATGCCGTGTGCTGCAGAGTATTGGACCTGCAAAAGCAGGATTGGTTTTACCGGCTGGATCAACCTTGACCGGAGTCTATCGCATCTCCAACCTGAGAGTAAACCATTAAAGACGGTGTTGGCCCAAAACTTGTAAGGTCGCATCACCAACACAGCAGGGTGCTATTCTTATACCATAATTTCTGAGTCTTGTATAGAAAAAAATTAAAAAAATTAAATTATCAAATGAATTGTCAAATGAATTGGTTATTTTTAAGTGTAAAATCTGACCTTTCGCTGAAATCAATAGCGAAATCGCGAATTTCCTGGTAAGCTCAGGG
>CAZINW010000028.1:0-28192 GCA_964540765.1 uncultured Anaerolineaceae bacterium
TGAAAACCTTGCTAAATCACCTTGCTCCAGGACACTAGAATGATAAACTCAGGTGTTGATATGATTAATTATTGTGCAGCCTGTACAATTGCCACAAAAGAGTCGGGTTTCAAACTTGCGCCCCCCACAAGACCACCGTCAATGTCAGACTGGTCAAAGAGCTCCCGCGCATTGCTGGGAGTGACAGAACCGCCATAAAGGATGCGCGCACCCTCGCCGACGTGATCTCCAAACATCTCTCGTAAAATCGGGCGGATCACATTTTTATGGACACAATTTGCACCTTCGGGCGTGGCAGCCAGGCCTGTGCCTATTGCCCAAACGGGTTCATAGGCAATGATCACTTCTTCAGCTTGTTCAGGAGTCAGATCTTTTAAGCCTTCCCGAACCATTCGTGAAACAACCGCCTCAGTTTGACCAGCCCGGTTTTCTTCCAGGGTTTCGCCCACACAAACAATTGGATGTAAATGATTGGCAAGGGCTGTTTTAACCTTGCGGTTGACAGTATCATTCGTCTCGCCAAACATTGCGCGGCGTTCAGAATGACCGATGATCACATATTCACAAAGGTCTGAGAGCATCAGCGCAGAAATTTCACCGGTATAGGCTCCTGATTTTTCCCAATGGAGATTTTGAGCGCCCAATTTAATGTTTGAATCGGCTGCTTCACGTACAGCGACACCCAGACCAACAAA
The DNA here is from genome assembly GCA_964540765.1 of uncultured Anaerolineaceae bacterium. Classification (GTDB taxonomy): domain Bacteria; phylum Chloroflexota; class Anaerolineae; order Anaerolineales; family Anaerolineaceae; genus CAZJLN01. Next base: position 696 of record CAZINW010000028.1, read on the forward strand.
GGGAGGGCATATGACAATATCGGCAGCATTGAGTTCCTTCAAGTCAGGCAACATCGCCCTGATCAGATCCCTGGTTTCATAGAGGGTTTTATTCATTTTCCAGTTCCCGGCGACCATCGGTTTTCGCATGATTTCATCTTTCCTTTTCTTATTTTGGATATTCATTATTTTACTACAGTCATTCAGCAAGCTTGGGGAAAATGAACTTGCCAGTGGGTTCGGAGCATCAGGTTTTTAACCAATTCAGGCTGGCTCCATAAAATAAACAACCCCTCACTGAGCATGAGGGGTTGTTAAGATTAGGATACTATGCTAGCGCCAAATGCTGGGTCGGATCCACAATGCCTTGTTGTCTTCTGCAGTCTTCCCATTTTCCACATACAGGATAAAATTCACTTTCTTATCAACCAGGGCACTCAGATCAATAGTGATGCTGTTCCACTTGCCTTCATACTTCTCATGCCACCTGTCGAGTGTTTTTACTTCTCCGTTGCCGATAAAATATTTTAACTCGAAATACACATCACATGAAGGACTTTGATATTCGCAATTGACGACTGCCTTGAATTTATCACCAGATTTGACGGTATAAGCGGGATAAATACCCTGGATGTAACCGCCAGGAATGTTATTGGGACGGGTGATCAAGCCAATCTCATTTTCCCTGGCGCCATCTTCCCTGTAGGGATGATCCTTGCTGATCACATAGCCATTCTCAATGGAGGATTCTTTACCGGGACAGGGTAGATCAACAATGCTGGCACTGGTGGCGCTGGTCCAATCAGCATCGCACATATTCTCACTGAAACTGTAAACTTCCTGAAGGCCGGCTTTTACTTTAATTCTTACCCAGAAAGCTGCTTTTCCGTCCGTACCAACACCAAAGCGGGCACCTTTATCACTGCGAAGCATCCAATATCCTATATGCGTACCTGCATCTGCAGGTGCAACCATTGCGATTGAGATATCAATTGTCTCACCAGGTTTGACCCCTTTGGGCAGGTCATACACCTGATTGGCATCCATTGCCTCTCCGCTGTCGAAAACAATATCGTACTCGGTTGTCCATGTGCATGTGCCTATATTTTGCAGTCGCCAGATTTTGGTAAATGATTCGCCGGGTCGCATGGCTGTTCCATCCGGAATTGTCACATCTTTTACAAATTTGGCAATATTGCACGGTATTGGCGTCGCTGTTTGCGTTGGTGTCTTTGTAGACGGAACCTTGGTGGGGGTTTTGGTAGCCGGTATCTTGGTAGATGTCTTTGTGGGCGGAACCAGCGTTGCCGTGTTCGTAGGAGTATTGGTTGGGGTATTGGTGGGCGTATTGGTTGGGGTACTGGTGGGAGGAATTGCTGTGTTTGTATTTGTTGGCACAAGTGTGGCAGTAGAAGTGGTGATGGGTTGTGCCGCAAGCGTCAATTGTGCCACCAGGGTTTCAAACATGGATTGGGTTGCCTGCGCCTGCAGGGTCTGTACAGCTTTTTCAACCAGGTCATCCGGACTACTCGTTTCCTCGCCGGGAAAATTACAGCTGCTCAAGAATACGGCGATTAACAATAAAGAACCCATAAACTTGAACAATTTAGTTTTTTTTGATGACTTTTCCATTTTTCTCTCCTTCTGAAGATACAAAGCAAACTTCATCACCCATAAGACGTACGTTATTCAAGAAAAGTTCCAAATCGATCATCTAATTTTATTACAAAAAAGAGCCCATCATTATATTTGATGAGCTCTGATATCAAATTTGGTAATAGTTATTTATCGTTTAATGCGCTTAACCCGGGTAGCTCCAACCCCTCCAACATCTCAAGGGAAGCGCCCCCACCAGTGGAAATATGCGTGATTTTATCATCCAAACCGGATTGATTGATCGCAGAAACAGAGTCGCCGCCACCGATGATGCTGATTGCCTGGCTGTCAGCAACAGCCCTGGCAACTGCAAAGGTTCCTGTTGCAAATTTCGGGAATTCAAACACGCCCATTGGGCCATTCCACACCACGGTGCCTGCGTCTTTAATCACTTCGCTGAATGCAGCCACAGTTTTTGGACCGATATCCAGCACACGCCAGCCAGCCGGGATATCCGCCAGGTCAATGGTTTGAGCACTGGCTTCCGCGTCGAAGGCGTCAGCGATCACGACATCCACGGGCAGCACAAGTTTTCCTTCGGATTTTTCAATCAGACCTTTGGCTACATCAATCACTTCTGCTTCAACCAGTGAATCAGCCGTCTCGATGCCCTGGGCTTTAAAGAAAGTGTTGGCCATGCCGCCACCAATGAGGATCTTATCAGCCTTCTTTAAAAGGTTTTTGATAACCCCAATCTTGTCACTGACCTTGGCACCGCCAAGGATCGCAACAAATGGGCGTTTTGGATCCGCAATGGCATTACCAAGATATTGGATCTCCTTTTCCATGAGGAAACCGGCTGCAGCAGGAAGATAATCAGCAACACCGGCAGTTGAGGCATGTGCACGATGCGCAGACCCGAAAGCATCATTGACGTACAGATCTGCCAGTGAGGCAAGCGCTTTGGACATGCCAGGGTCGTTCTTTGTTTCTTCATTGTGGAAGCGAGTATTTTCTAGGACAAGCACTTCACCCGGTTTTAGAGAAGCGGCAGCTTCTTCGGCTTTTGGTCCAATACAATCTTCTGCAAACTTGACGGGAGCGCTGATGAGCGTTCCCAGATAATCAGCAACAGGCTTCATGCTGTAAACAGGATCAGGCTCTCCTTTGGGTCGACCCAGATGAGAGCATAAAAGAACAGCAGCGCCATGCTCAAGCAGGTAGTTAATGGTGGGGAGCGCAGCAGTGATACGGGTTGCATCCTTTACAACCCCTTCTTTAATCGGTACATTAAAATCGACACGCACGAGCACTTTTTTGCCTTTAACATCAAAATCAGTTACCATTTTTTTATTAAACATAAGATCTTATCCTCCAAAAATAAAGTGCGTAATGTTGTCCAAAAATACACATTACGCACATGAGCTTTATCGAAGCATCCAACCTGTCAGGTTAGAGTGATTTTGCCATTAAGACAGCCAGGTCAGCAGTTCGGCAGGAGTAACCCCACTCATTATCGTACCAGGTTACCACCTTTATCAGTTTTCCGCCCATCACCATGTTGGTGGGTAGGTCAACAATTGATGAACGAGAATCACCCTTGAAATCCATTGACACCAGGGGATAATCATATTCGCCAGTAGTGTAACCAAGGATTCCCTTCAAAGGACCATTGGCAGCTTCAACAAACACTGCATTCAATTCTTCCTTGGTGGTTGGTTTTTCAATATTGGCGACAAAATCGACAATGGAAACGGTTGGGGTTGGAACGCGTAAAGAATAACCGTCAAACTTACCCTTCAGGTCAGGGATGACGAGCGCAATCGCTTTAGCAGCCCCTGTGGTTGTGGGGATGATATTCAAACCGGCAGCGCGGGAGCGGCGCAATTCCTTTTTATGACCCTGGTCAAGGATGACTTGATCATTGGTGTAGGAGTGGATGGTTGTCATCACAGCATACTGTATCCCAAAGTGATCATGTACAACTTTTGCGGCTGGTGCCAGACTGTTGGTGGTACAGGAAGCATTGGAGATGACATGGTGCTTGGCAGGATCATAATCCTTATCATTGACACCTAACACAATAGTGAGGTCTTCATTTTTTGCGGGTGCGGAGATGATCACCTTCTTGGCGCCGCCCTTATCTATATGAACGCGTGCGCCGGATTTACCTTTAGCGGGATCACCAACGGCATCTGTGAAGATACCCGTTGATTCAATGACAATATCAATACCGAGTTCTTTCCATGGGAGGTTGCCGGGTTCTTTCTCAGCAAAAACTTTGATCGGTTTTCCATCGATCAGGAGAACACCTTCGCCCGCTTCCACAGTTCCAGGGAAAATGCCATAATTTGAATCATACTTAAAAAGATGCGCATTTGTCTTGGTGTCAAAAAGATCATTGACTGCCACAACTTCCAGGGTATCACCCGCACGTTCAATGATTGCCTTCAGAACCTGGCGGCCAATACGTCCAAAACCATTGATACCTACTTTAGTTTTCATACTCTTATCCTCCGATTTGATTTACTAATTTGCAATTTTACCATTATTTAATGTGATTACTTGCCAATTGTTGAAATTAATGGTCGTTTAAAGGGCCAGTACGTTCTTCAAAAAGGTTCATCACTGTTTTAGCCAGTTTCTTTGAATCGTGACGCCAGGGGCAAATCTCGTCAACCAGGTCCGCCTCATAGACGCGGTAATTTTCCTTTAAGGCATCATCAGGCTTGACCCATTCTACTGAGGTCCCAAGATTTCCTGAAAAGGTTCGGTTGCATATTACCAGGTCAAAAAGATTTTTCCCGATATGCTTTTCAACCATCTTCACATGGTCAGATGCTGAGTATCCGTCTGTCTCACCGCGCTGGGTTGCCACATTGCATACAAAGAACTTTAGCGCCCGGCTGGACTGCACGGCTTCGCTCAACTCTCTGACGAGAAGATTGGGCAAAAGGCTGGTGTACAAACTGCCAGGTCCAAGGATGATCAGATCGGCTGCCAGTATGGCTGAGACAGCCGGCGGGAACACAGGGGTATTGGAAGGATTCAGCCAAACTCGTTGGATCTTTCCTTGAGAGTCTGTGATTTCACTTTCTCCCCGCACGTGGACGGTCTGGAAAGAATTGGGTTCCAATACTTCCGCCATTAATTCCACGTTGCTCAGGGTGGATGGTAACACCTGTCCATAAATTGCCAGAACCCGACCCGACTCAGCCACGGCTTCTTCAAAGCTACCGGTGATTTCGGTAAGAGCTGTGATGAAAAGGTTGCCAAGCGAATGCCCTTCAAGACCCGCTCCCGAGGCGAAGCGATACTGAAAAACCTGGGAAAGCAGGGCTTCATCACTACTGAGAGCTGCAAGGCAATTGCGAATGTCACCCGGGGGTAGAACGCCCATGTTACGCCGCAGTTCACCGGACGATCCGCCATTATCAGCAACGGTGACGATGGCAGTGATGTTATGGGTGAATTCTTTTAGCCCGCGTAAAAGTGATGCCAATCCATGACCACCACCAATTACCACAATCCGGGCACCGCGTTCTTTGCGGCGGTACTTGTGTAAAGCTTCCAAAACAGGTTTTCCGGCTGGCACAAACGGCCTTAGTAAAGATCGGTTGGCTCCAGCAATGCCTACCAATATTAAAATCAAACCAACACCCCCAAAAAGGATAAACCGGATTGGGCGTGCCAGAAAGCGCAGTGATAGAAATGATAGCGCCGGCAGCCACCAGGTCTCGGGTGCGTTGCGATAGATATCCAAAACAACCAGTGCGAGCCCAAGGCCTATCATCATCGCACCTGCAACGGTCAGCAGCAGCCAGCGTTTAAAGCCAAGACCGGGAAGCAGCCATTGAAAACCCCTTGCAATATTTTTAAAAAAAAGCTTGAGAGAAAGTTTGTTTTTATGACCGTTTTGCATTTTGCATTGATGATAGCAGTATTTATGAGAGACGTCAACAGCATTCAGTCCGTTTTGGATGTTATAATCAGTAAAAGAGAATGACTATGAAAACAAAAAATACACTAAAAATCATGTTGATCAGTCTGCTGATGATCCTGACAGGTATTTTCCTAGTGCTGCCACAGTTTCTGAGCAGTCCTGTGGCTGCCCAGGTCACTTACCAGACCCCGACCCCAGGTGCGGATGGGCGCATCCTCTACACCGTTCAGGAAGGCGATAACTGCACGCGCATCTTCCTGCTCACAGGAGTGACGATTGACCAGATCATCGCACTGAATGCACTCGACCAGGATTGCGCCATTTATCCCGGTAACCAAATATTACTTGGCACTGTTGAGCCACCCAGCCAGGAAGAAACCACCGCGCCAACCGTCAATCCTGTTGAAATAACCCCCTCTCCCACGCCTTCGCCCGGTTTCGCCGAGCTCTGCGTCGTGCTCTTCGAGGATATTGATGGTACGGGCATGCGCACGGAAAATGAGCTTTACCTTGCTGGTGGTGAAGTCAGCCTGAACAACCGCCTTGGCACAGTTTCAAAAACCGGTGCAACCGTTGGCGGTGACCCTGAACTGGTGGAACCCCTGTGTTTCGGGGAAATTCCTGAGGGAGAATATAATATCACCATTGGCATCCCGGATGGTTACAATGCCACCACGATCACCAATTACGCGTTGACCCTCAAAGCCGGCAGCGAAGCCATGTTGGATTTTGGCGCACAGGTCTCCACCAATATCAGCACATCGCAGGAGATAACAAGCAACGGAGGTCGCTCTCCCGTTCTGGGGATTGTAGGTGGTCTGGTCCTGCTGGGCGGCCTGGGACTGGGAATTTACTTGTGGCGTGCACGCAAGGTCTGACCTGTCCACTGAATCCAGTTCAAACATAACGGGGGCGAACGCCTCCGTTTTTTATGACCCTAACCTTGGGTCTATCATCTGAAACTTATTCAAAAACGAAAAGCTCCTCAATTGGAGTTTGAACGCAATGGGAAAGGTCCATTGCCAGCTTGAGCGATGGATTGTAACGGGCTGCCTCCAACCGAACGATGGTTTCCCTTCTTACATGTACCAAATTTGCCAGTTCATCCTGGGTGAGACCTGCCAGTTGTCGATACTTGCGCAGGTGACAGATAAAACCGGTCTGTGTGGAAATTTCTTTTTTTATGTCAGTTTTTTTCAAAGTGATAAAAGCTGATGGCATAAACCAGGAAGGTCGCTGAATAGGCCAGGGTGCTGGTGGCTATTAATAGACCCTTGCTGCTGAAGGATGTCATCCCCAGAAACCAGATAAAGATTAAACCTGCCAGAGGTACTACGAATGCCAGGTTGCGTGCTTTTCGTTCATTTTCCAGATAGCGCTCATCCGTGATCCCTGCATCTATTTTTGCCAGGAAGAAATAACTAAAGAACGAGAAAAATGAGAAATATGAAAGCACATTCGGGTTATGCGAGATAAAATACCCAAAGCCGAGGAACCCAAACAGCCCAAATAGGCCCGCCAACCGCATTACTTTTTTATTTTTAATTCTTGACATCATATGCCTCCGCAAAAGTGATATATTTATCACTTATTGTGATAATAATATCACTATCGTCGGAGATGTCAAGGGTAAAAAAAAAAAGAAGGAATCAGGTTTTCCATCCATCAGGCTTGAAACCTGGTGCAGGTTTTATCCTGCGGAGTCAAGCGAATTATGCCAGCCGCTGCCCTTTCCAAACATCCCCCTCGTTATGATAGCCAGCCTGCTCCCAAAAACCAGGTCGATCCTTTTTTAAGATTTCCAAACCCCGCAGCCATTTGGCACCTTTCCATAAATAAACGTCTTTGAGGTCACTCCGACCCGGAATGGCACCGGTGACTCCCCGCAAGGGGTAGCCGTGTTCCGTTGTCAGCGGCTGATCGTTGTAATGCGTGGCGAGCAGGAAGTTATCCGCCAGCACCACCTCGAGCGGTAGGTTGGTGGTATAGCCATGCTCAGCGTGCTGCAGCACAAACCTGGCATCCGGCTTGAACTTGACCAGACCCGCATCCACCAGGCTGCGCAAGCGCACCCCCTCCCAGGCGGTATCCAGCATGCTCCAGGTGGTGACGCAGTGCAGATCCATCACCACCCTTACCCTGGGCAATTCCATGAATTGGTCCCAGCTAAGCACCAGCGGCTCCTCCACCTCCCCCCAGATGCGAAAATCCCAGACGGATGCGTTAAACACAGGCATGGGTCCATAATGCAGTACGGGGAAACGCTTCGTCAGCAACTGCCCGGGCGGGAGCCGGTTAGCGATAAGGTCATGTTCAGCCATATGTTTCTGCTATTGCCATAAATGATCAACTTTCAAGACGATAAGTCTCGCCCGGTTTCATCACATGCGCACGGGTGACGGTTTGGGCTTCAATCATCTCAGCCCAGGCATGCGCATCCTGCTTGATCAGGTCAAAAGTGCTGTAATGGATGGGGATCACCACGCGGGGGGTCAGTAACTTGACGGCGCGCAGGGCATCCGCAGGACCCATGGTGTAGTTATCACCAATGGGGATGACTGCCAGGTCCACTCCCTCCTCACCAATCAGGCGCATGTCGCCAAAGAGACCGGTGTCACCCGCCAGGTAGATTTTCTCTCCCTCCTGGGTGGTCAGCAAAAACCCGACCGGGTTACCGCCATCACTGCCATCCGGCAGACCGGAACCGTGCAATGCCAGGGTGAGCTTGAGATAGCCAAAGGGATGCTGGTAGCCACCGCCAATGTGCTGGGCATGCGCCTTAACCCCTTTCTTCCGCAGCCATCCGCTGATCTCGGCATTGGCAATGATAGTGGCGTTGCAGCGTTTGGCAATCTCCACGCAATCGCCGATGTGGTCACTGTGACCATGCGTCACCAGGATGTAATTCGCTTTGACATCAGCCGCCCTCACTGGTGCGGCTGGGTTGCCGGTGAAGTAGGGGTCCACCAGCAATTGGTACCCGCCTGTTCGCAAACCCAGGGTGGCATGTCCAAACCAGGTCAATTCCAAGGTCATATTTCACCTCCAGCAAGTATGCTTTGATTTTATTATACAGCGCCTCAGCCAGCAATAACACAAAACCAGGGTTGAGATATTCGCAATTACAGGTTGCCATTGTCTGAATGATTTAAACTTAAACAGTTCACTGCTTACTTTTCAGTTAATTGTGGGAGTCGTTGGTTGGAAGCTCTTGTTAACTTGCTTCATTTCTTTACAACCGACCTCGTATGGTCTCTCCTTTAATTGATCTGAATGTCGATAGCACGGATCTGCACAGGCACTCCCTTGTGTCAATCCAGTTCATACGCCTATCACCCGGACGGGCATAAATCTTCCGTAGTCGCTGAGAAACTGTGCTGGTACCATCTCCATTCAATCATAAATATCAAGAAGCAGGTTAAAAAACTTATAGATCCGCAAGACTTAAGTGCTGCAATCTTTCCCTTGCCTGGTAATCTGTCAGGTCCAATTGAAGGGGCGTAATGGAGACGAAACCATCTTTAAGCGCACCAAAATCAGTGCCGTCTTCATGTTTTCCGGTAGGTCCCTCACCACCAATCCAATAGTAAGGTCTGCCACGCGGATCCAAGCGCTTGACCAACTCGTCCCGGTAAATTCTTAACCCCTGACGCGTCCACAAAATACCTTTGAACTCATTTTCCGGGAGATAGGGCACATTAATATTATAAATGGGCGGTTTTTCCTTTTCAAAACCCTGCCTGATAAGTGCACCAATAATTTTGCGTGCAATGCTGGCTGCCGAGCTGAAATCCAGGTATCCAACATGGTGCTCTGGCGCATCCAATGAGACGGCAAAGCCCGGCTTCCCGGAGATGGCAGCCTCCATGGCGGCAGTCACGGTGCCGGAGTAGGTTACATCATGCCCGATATTTGCATTGGGATTGATCCCTGAAACCACCAGGTCAACCCAGGTTGGAAACACGCCCATCATCGCCAATGCCACACAATCTGAAGGGGCACCATCACTTTTCCATGCCTGGCTTCCATCCGCAAGGATCGTTTCTGAGACACGCAAAGGTCGGTGCATGGTCTTTACATGACCTGAGGCTGACCAATTGTGGTCAGGCGCCAGTACAGTCACCTGGGCATCCAGCTTACGGATCTCCTGCACGAGGGCAAGCAGCCCCGGAGCAGTTACACCATCATCATTGGTTACTAAAATATGCATTCTCTTTTCCTCAGGCAAAAAATTAATGCCTTTTACGTTTCTTGGTTTGCGGCTTTTCATGACCGGCATTGTCCGCTGCGCCATCATTTACGCTGGCGGGTGATGGTGTGGCGCGTTGCATCAATGTCTGGGCATTGACTGCCTGGTTGGGGCGATAGCGGAACATCTTGCTGATCACGCCCGCCCGTACCTCTGAAAGGAGTTCAGTGAACATGCTGCTGGCTTCATTCTTATATTGCACCAATGGATCCCGCTGGGCATAAGATTCCATGCTGATGGAGACGCGCAAGGCTTCCATACGGGTCAAGTATTCCACCCATGCTTCAGTGATGGTGCTCAAAAGCAAACGCTGATAGATGCGGTTCTGTGTCTGACCACCCAGATATTCAACCACCTGATCTTTTATGCCAGCATCAATTTCCAGTAAGGACTGATCTTGAATTGTCTCAAAAGTACTTTCGCCCAGTATTGCTGCCAGTCCTGTCCGGTTGGTAGGGGACAAATCCTTCAGGGTGGAGGTATTACCAAGCAAATTATCCCATTCAGCATTACCAAATACCTGGATAAATTTTTGCTCGGCAACTTCCAGGTGTGACAGAACATCCTGCGTGATTTCCTGGCTTGGTCTTCCTTCCAACCAGCGCGCCAGCAGGAATACGTAGCTCATGCGCATGGCTGTTTTTAACTGCTTGCGGTGGCTCTTGGCATCGAAAGTGATCACAGTACCTTCAGTCATCAAGATCAACAATCGCATTAATTCGCCCTCATCCTGCAAGGCGGCTTGTACATGATCCGGATTGGCAGCCAGATCCCGGGCAATTTCCCCGTTTTCACCCAGCAGCCAATCAGATCGTTTTGCCAGGCTGTTCTCAATTTGGTCCACAAAAGCTTTTTCGATTTCCTTCCACGGGCGAGTGGCAAGTTCATTGGGTTTGATATTCCATGATTCATTTAAGCGCCTCTCGAAAGTCATGGTCAAGCGACGTAAAATAATTTGTGTCATGGCTGCTTTGAGCGTATCTTTGATTGGCTGTTTAAATGAATTGGGGTCCTCTATCAGCGCTTTTTGCTGAACTGTACTCAAGCGGACTGGTATATGCACCAGGTTCGATAGCTCAACTGAAAGATCACGCCTGGCGGCAGTTTCATCGTTGCGAATATTCTCCAAAAAAGTATCCAGGGCGTCAAAGCGCTCATCCAATTGCGCATCAAGGCTAAGTTTGGAATTGTCAAGCAATTGCCTGACATTGAGCATGAGGTGGTCGTTTTCAGCAGCCACAGCTTCGCTGGCGAGGTTCAGTAATTTCTCTACCAATTCCTCCCTGGATTTTGGACTTCCCATATGATCCATGACCAGTTTTAAGCCATAGGATGGATAACTGACCCAAGTATAATTGAGTGCTGGCTGGACCTCATCCAAATATGCCAGCAATTTCCACGGTCCTTCGTCTTCGCTCAAAGCATTCTTGATACGGTTGCCCAGCTCTGTGCGCAGCATCTCCGTGACATCTTCACGCAGATCTTTTTTGGTGAAGATGCGATCACGCTGATCATAAATGCGTTTGCGCTGCTCATTGAGGACATCGTCATACTCCAGGAGATGCTTGCGGCTGTCAAAGTTTGCGCCTTCCACACGCGTTTGAGATTGTTCCACCAGGCGGCTGACAATGCCGCTTTCAATTGGTAAATTTTCGTCAATCTTGAAGCGGGTCAGCATGGATTCCACCTGCTCGCCCCCAAACAGGCGCATCAGTTCATCTTCCAGCGAGAGGTAAAACCGGGAGGAACCCGGGTCACCCTGGCGGGCGGAACGCCCGCGCAACTGATTGTCAATACGCCTGGCTTCATGTCTTTCAGAGCCAATCACATGTAGACCGCCCAATTCCCGCACGCGTGCCATTTCATCCATATACTTGAAGAAGGCATTCACCTCTTCAGCCTGGTAGGGATATTGCGATTCAGGAAGTGCCCTGAGCGCTTCCAACCTCTCTTGCATACGCATGTTATAGGGGTCTTCATATCCAGCATTCGCCAGCACACGGTTAATAATTGAAAGAGTCTCCTCTGGCAATTCACCGCCAAGTTTTATATCCACACCCCGACCTGCCATGTTTGTGGCGATGGTCACAGCACCAAAGGCACCTGCCCCGGCAATGATGAGCGATTCTTCCGTGTGTTTACGGGCATTCAACACGTTATGAGGAATGCCAGCTTCAAATATTGGAAGCAGCCGTGGTAAATCCGCAGGCTGGAGGTTAAGAATGCGAAGCACAGCAGGATGATTGGAAGGATCACCCGGGTCCAGTGACTCTACACCCAGTTCATTTCCCAAATGCCGTAACTCTGGCATTTTCAATTTGTCAAGTGGCTCATTCAGAATATTGAGTTGCGGGGCTGAGACGACATCACCCTCGCTGATGTTATTCTTATCCATCCATGCCTGGCGTAAAATGAGCGTCTGTAACAATCTGCGCACTGGTTCAGGCTTCAAACGTTCTGATAGCCGGTCTGAATTTTCCACCGAGGTAGATCCGACCAGTTGAGGTCTCCCCTGCACATGGAACTGGATGATCTCGCGCACAATTGCGCGTAATTTTCCCTCTTCAGTTCTGTAAACAATATCCGGGTAGTCTTTTCGCTTGAAATAAATTGGTTTTTGTGACTGGTCACCTGACCTGGTATAGAATGTATAACGATACCCAAATTCGTCCTTCGTATCCACAGCGATCAGATCTGTATCAGGTCTTAATGCCAGGTACTCAAGGTTGGTTGGGATGGCAAGCACATCCAGCCCATAGATGCGGAAAAACTCCTCTGCTTCTGTCATGGCGGTACCGGTCATCCCAGCCAGTTTTTCATACATGCGGAAATAATTCTGAATAGTAATGGTCGCATGGGTGATATTCTCTGCCTGTACCTTGACCCCTTCTTTTGCCTCAACAGCCTGGTGGAGACCATCTGACCAGCGCCTGCCTGGCATGAGCCTGCCCGTGAACTCATCCACGATCACCACCTGACCGTTTTGCACCAGGTATTCCTTGTTGCGTCGGAACAGGAATTGTGCCCTTAAAGACTGCTCCAAAAATCCCAGAAGACGTGCCTGTTCAGGCGTGATATCCTCTGGTCGGTCAGGGTCTCGCAGGGGCATCCCCAGCAGATCCTCAACATGTGCCAACCCAATTTCCGTTAATGACACCGTATGGTCTTTTTCGTTGACTTCATAATCCTCAGGGATCAACGCACGGACAACCTGAGCCATGCGGTTATAGTTTTCGGAATCCTCATGCGAGGGACCGGAAATGATCAAGGGCGTCCTGGCTTCATCAATCAAAATGTTGTCAACCTCATCAATGATGGCATAATGGTGCCCACGCTGAACGCGCTGGTCCCAGCTCATGGTGATATTGTCACGCAGATAGTCAAAGCCAAATTCACTGTTCGTGCCATAGGTGATATCAGCCGCGTAGGCTTCTTTTCTCATCACGGGGCGCAAATGGTGCAACTCTTCTTTTAATGAATTTTCATTGGGATCAAAGAGGTATGCCAGCTGGTTGTTTTCTGCGGACCCAGCCATCTGTAAAATGCCAACGGACATGCCGAGCAGGTCATAGATGGCACCCATCCAGCGTCCATCGCGTCTTGCCAGGTAATCATTGACAGTCACCAGATGAACACCTTTTCCAGTGAGTGCATTGAGATAAAGCGAAAGCGTGGCTGCCAGGGTCTTGCCTTCGCCCGTGCGCATTTCTGAAATATTGCCCCTGTGGAGGTTAATGCCACAAATCAATTGAACATCATAATGACGCTGCCCAAGGGCACGCTTGCTCGCTTCGCGCACAGCAGCAAAGGCTTCGGGCAGCAAGTCATCAAGCCGGGCGCCACTGTCCAAGCGCGATCTGAATTCGGAGGTTTTGTCTCTTAAGGCATCGTTGCTGAATGCCTCATATTCAACCTCAAGGGCATTAATTTGATCGATAATTTCAATCATGGATTCGATTTTTTTCTTATGAGGGTCCCCACTAAAGATCCTCTTTATTTTATTGAACATAAAAATCTCACTTGGTTAAAAAGTTTGGTGCATGCAATGATGCTTGCATGCCAATTTTTGATTATAGCATAAGCAATAGCCAGTATTACGCGGCGTCACTGCAAAGCCTGTGTCAAGGCATTATATTGATCCCACTGATACCTGAATGAGTCTGGACCTTACGGTTAACATGATGCCTTAAGAAATAATCTCGATCAAACATAACGATAGAAATGGAACCTTTGAAGTTGTGTTTATGGATGCTAAAGCATTTTGCACTGGCTTAAAATAAAAAACTTGCAGCCATTTGAGACTGCAAGCATGTACAAACCATTATTAAAATGGAAGAAGGACTTGTAGATCTTTAGAGAATCGGGCAGCCTGCCAGCTGGTAGGAGAAGAATGAGGCCAGGCTACACCACCAGGTTTCAGGCATAAACGTCAAGATCAGCGCCGGGATGATGCACAGCGCCAGCACCAATATCAGCACAACGATGAGCCACACAGGCATCTTCTTTTTTGTTCTGGGGGCTTCAGGGATCTGCTCTTCATCCAATTGTGCGGGCTCTGACACTACAGATGGATATTCCACTGGCTGAGCGACAGGGATAACAGGCACAACAGGTTCCACTGCTGGCGTCATAACCGGCTGATATGCGGGTTGGGGTTGAACAGGCTGTACTTCAGACTGAATGGGTGGTTCAGGTATTTGGCTTTCCGGGGCTTTTTCTGCTGGAACGCCATGTTCCATGTCAAACAAAAAGACGGTCGTTTCACCCAGGGTGATCACATCGCCTGTTTTCAATGGATGAAGCGCAGACACGCGCACATCATTGACGAAGGTGCCGTTGGTGGACCCCAAATCTTCAATCATGTAACTGTCATCTCTTTTTACAATGCGGGCATGCCGTCGGGAAATCTCAGGTTCAACAATCGGAATGTCATTTGAGAGCTCACGTCCAATGCTCATTTCTGCTTTTTCGAGGGAAATTTGCTTGCCGGGGGTCGGTCCGGAACGCATGATCAAATGATACTTTTGGATGGTCATAATACCTCCTGATGATACTGATGCTTAATTACCACTATTGCTTATTAGTTTACTGAAAATAAACTGTTATGTCAAATTTTACACCTGATTATGCAATTCGAACACGATTGATTCGGAAGCCATCAGGAATGAATTGATGTGGCGTTTTTGGGGTGAACCTGAATTTCAAGGTTAAATGGATATCTGTTGACCATAAAACCATCCGAGTAGCAAATATCAAATATAATAACAATCAAGGGTTTATATGCAATCACGGAAACCAATACGTCTTCCTTACTACGCTTATTCACAAGCGGGGTATTATTTCGTTACTATCTGCACCTACAACAAAATCCCAATGCTGAGTGATATCGAAAATGGGGTTTTGAACAAAATTGGTGAAATTGCACACAAAACCTGGTTGGATTTACCCAAACGTTATGCTGCTATCGATTTGGACGAGTCGTGATGCCCAACCATGTTCACGGGATCATCATCATTAAAGGCAAGGAAAGCCCGAAAGAGACGGAGGCTCAAAAAAAACAATACCTCTGTGCAAGCGTTGGTGGATTTAAGACCTGGTCAGCCAGGCGGATTAATTTCCTCCTTGATCGCACCGGCACGCCATTTTGGCAGCGATCATTTTATGACCATGTGATCCGGGACGGGAATGGTTTGGATCGCATCAGGGAATATATCATCAACAACCCATCCCAATGGGGAATTGGCAAGGATGATTATTGACGGTTGGGCTTATCAGGGGGAGGGTTTACGCAGCGGTCAATCATGCGGGAATGTGGTCCACGAACCCTCCCCCACCAAAGGGACACGTCGTACACGCTGTAAGCGGGTGAGTTGAAATGTAGGTCAGGTTTGCTTACCCCCAGGTCATTTCTGGGGCTGGGCCTGACAGTCACACACATTCTTACCCATATCCAAAAATGGTGCGGTCCTATTTTGATCGCACCATTGTCTTTACCATAACGCAATTTGAGTAGATGTAAATCTGAATGCCTACAGATCATCTGCTTGGCTTTGCAAAAAAGTAGTTACATACACTTTGTAGTATGTGTCTTACATCTCAGGTAAAATTAGGATAGCGGAACGATCACCATGAAATGCAAAGTACCCCTCACTCTCATGCTTTTAAACGCCAGCCTGGTCACAGTTTTGTTATTGGGCGGATGCAGTAGCATTGAGCAGGAATTTACCCCCGAACCCAGCCCAACTGTAACCCTGATCCTTGAGCCAACTGCCACCATCAACTGGTTCCCGCGCACACCCACACCCAGCCAAGCAGTGGTCAGTACGCTGGTCGTCACCAGCCAGCCCGACCTACCCCCGCCGGGCATCAGCAGTGAGCTGATGCGGGATGACTTCAGCGATACCAGCCTTTGGACTACAACCAGGAGCGAGGTCGGCAACGCGGTCTACGGCAATCAAGCGCTATCCCTGGCAGTGGCAGGCGACAAGGGCACCCTTACCAGCCTCAGCCAGCACAGCCTGCCCGCAAATTTCTACCTGAAGATGAAGGTCAATGTGGCGCTCTGCAATTCGGGTGACCAGTACGGGATCACCTTCTGGCGCCAGGCAGAGGGTGAAAGCCACCGCCTTTTGATGACCTGCGAGGGCAATTTACGACTGGAACGGTTCACCTCCGGGTCAGGGTTGGTTCTACACGATTGGGAGATAGGCAGCCGCTTTATGCCTGGCTCTCCCGCCATGCATGAGATCGCCATCTGGGCAAGCCAGGGGGAGATCAGGGTGTTTGTGAACGGGATTTACCAGCTCTCTGCCAATACATTGAAAGACATCAGCGGCGGGCTGGGGGTGATGGCGCGTGCTGGTGGCGAAACAGCCGAGACGATCGTATTTTCCGATCTGGTGGTTTACACTGTTATACCTGGAGAGTAAATAATCCTCAAGTGATAATCAGGGATATAATAAAAACAGTAAATATTTAAGTGACACTTATCATTTAAAATTATGGAACTAATAAAAAAATTAAATTTCGATCCAAATGCTGATGTAGTCATTTATGAGGGCGATGTTAAGGATCTTCTATGTCAGATACCTGATAAAAGTATGCAGCTTGTGGTTACATCGCCTCCATACAATCTTGGAAAGGAATATGAGTCTCGCCTGAACCTGAAAGCATATCTTGATCAGCAGAAATTGGTAATTGAAGAATGTGTTCGTGTTCTTAAAGATGAAGGAAGTATTTGCTGGCAAGTAGGTAATTATGTAGACAATGGTGAAATTATTCCTTTGGATATTTTACTATTCCCTATTTTTGCTGATCTGGGGTTAAAGTTACGTAACCGAATCGTCTGGCATTACGGTCACGGATTACATGCCACCAAAAGGTTTTCTGGACGGTATGAAGTGATTATTTGGTTCACCAAGGGAAACCAATATGTATTTAACCTGGATGATGTGCGAATTCCTCAAAAGTATCCTGAAAAAAAATATTTCAAAGGACCCAAGAAAGGGGAGTTGTCTGGAAATCCATTAGGTAAAAATCCATCAGATATTTGGGATATTCCCAATGTTAAATCAAATCATGTAGAAAAAACCGACCACCCGTGTCAATTCCCTGTGGAGTTAATTGAAAGATTGGTTTTAGCTATGACCAACCCGGGTGATTGGGTATTCGATCCATTCATGGGTGTTGCGTCAACTGCCATTGCTGCAATTATGCATCAGCGAAAAGCTATTGGGGCTGAAATAATGCCAGAATATGTAAAAATTGCATGGGAGCGCATCCGAATGGCTGAAGATGGTCAATTGCGTGTCAGGCCAATGGAAAGACCTGTTTATAACCCTGATGATTCCAAACAACATATTCCCCCAAAGACTATTTCAATAAACAATCAGACAATTCAATTACGAATTTTGGAAAATGAAATGAATTATAGCGAAGAGGATGAGGTTGCTGAAAATCGTTTATGAATATTCTCATTTGGGTGGCTCGGAAATACTAATGGTAAGATATCCGGAAATCAATCAACAGATTTATGATGTAATTAATGAAATTAAAGCAGCAAGAACGAAAGTCTGTCATGAAAAAACAATGAGGGGAAAAATGCTATTTTCACCGGTTGATATGAATGCTGATTTCTCCAATAAATTTGCACAGCTTAATTTTAAAGAGATAAGGGATAGATATACAATAACGATTCCCAATAATCCGATTGAAATTCAAGGAGCATTTAAGCAAATAGATTTTGTTAAAGAAAAAGTCCTGGTTGAAGTTCAGTTTGGTAAATATGCGTTCATGTTCTATGATTTGGCGAAATTTCAATACTTTTTTAATGAAAAGAAAGCAGATGTAGGCGTAGAAATTGTTCCGTGTCATTCTCTTCAAAAAGAAATGTCATCAGGTGTTTCTTATGGGGAGCAACTTGTCTATGATATCGAAAGATTAAAACGTCATTTCCCTGCTGTTCCGGTAAAAGTAATTCTGGTAGATGCAGATGATGAGTAAGACCAAATAGAGAATAATTTTTTATGAAACATACAAGTCAGGAGGTTATTTCGCATGACTGAATCCTTCAAGATCGTGATCCCCATGGCGGGGCTGGGCACCCGCCTAAGACCGCTCACCTGGAGCCGACCAAAACCGCTTATCTCGCTCGCCGGACGGACTGTGATGGATCATTTGCTGGATATGTTCAGGACCCTTCCAGACGAGGAGAGCGCTGAGTATGTTTTCATTCTCTCACCCAACCAGCAGGCGCTCATCCAGGAACACATGACCAAAAATTACCCAGACAAAAAAGTACATTACGTGCTCCAGCCTGAAATGAAGGGTCAATCTGACGCGCTCTGGCATGCGCATACATATCTACACGGGCCGATGTTGATGGTTTTCTCTGATACGCTGATTGAAAGCTCATTCGAGTTTCTCTCTCACGAACAGATGGATGCCGTGGCATGGGTGAAAGCTGTGCCTGACCCGCGGCGCTTTGGTGTGGCAGAAGTGAACACCGGCGGGATGGTCACGCGTCTGATTGAAAAACCGCGCGACCTGAATAACAACCTGGCAGTGGTTGGATGTTATTACTTCCGCAAGGGGGAAGCCCTGGTGGATGCGATCGAGGAGCAGGTGAAACACAATATTTCCCTGCGGGGTGAGTTTTACCTGGTGGATGCCATCAATATTCTGCTGGAAAAGGGGATTAATATGCGTACGGAGAGCGTGGAGACCTGGCTGGATGCCGGTACTTCCGAAGCTCTGCTGGATACCAACCGCTACCTGCTGGAGCACGGGTGCGACAACACCAGCAAGATCAAAGACCTGGAAGACACGATCATCATTCCGCCGGTCAATATCCACCTGGAAGCGCGCGTCACCAGTTCCATCATCGGGCCATATGTCTCCATTGGTGCCGGTGCAGTGATCCAATCCAGCATCCTGCGCGATAGCATCATCAGCCCGGGCGCCCATATCACCAACACCCACCTGGAAGGTTCATTATTGGGTCACCAGGTGGTTGTGAATGGCATGATGGGCAAATTCAACCTGGGCGATAATTGCTGGGCGAACTGGTGAGTGACCCTGTCCGCTGCCACGCTGGATGGCAATATCCTGAGCGCCCTCAGGCAGTCTTCTGGGAGGGGCAGTGGTTTAGTGTGGAAGCCGTTTTAAAGCACTGGCGCGGCCCGTTCGGGATTTATTTTTGGGTAAAATGCGAAGATGCACATCACTTTGAGCTGTTTTACAACGCATCTGAAGATGCCTGGCAGCTCAAATCTCTTTAACAGTGAAAGTTCACACCATTTTGGGGCAGATGGCAGGTCCCTTCTGGGGTAAAATCGAAACGAACCATAACAACCAATTTTTGAAAGGAACCACGAGAATCAATGTCAAACCTTTACCTGTCCGACCGTGTCATTGGTCTAAAGCCGTCAGGAATTCGCAAGTTTTTTGATATTGTCGCCACAACGGAGGATGTCATCTCCCTGGGGATCGGCGAGCCGGATTTCAGCACCCCGCCCCCCATCATTAAAGCAGGCATCGCCTCATTAAAGAACGGTGAGACGCATTACACCTCCAATCATGGTCTGCTTTCGTTGCGCCAGGCGGTCGCCGCTAACCTGGAAAAGCTCTACGACGTCACGTATGACCCTGCCAGGGAAATCGTGATGACCGTGGGCGTTTCGGAGGCGCTCTACCTGACCTTTACTGCCATCCTCAACCCGGGCGACGAGGTCATCATCCCCACACCTTGCTTTGTTTCCTACCAGGCGGAAGTGATCCTGGCGGATGGGGTGGCGGTGGAAGTGCCCACCAACATGGAAAACAACTTTGAGCCTGAACCGACACTGATCGAGAAAGCCATCACCCCCCGCACGAAGGCTATATTCATTGGCTACCCCAATAACCCCACCGGAGCGGTTGCCAGCCATGAGACCCTGAGCGAAATTGCCAGGATCGCTGAGAAACATGACCTGATCGTCATTTCGGATGAGATCTATGATCGACTGGTGTATGGCTTTGAGCATGTCTGCTTTGCAGCTCTTCCGGGCATGCGTGAGCGCACCATCTTGCTGGGTGGCTTTTCTAAAGCCTATGCCATGACCGGCTGGCGCATTGGGTATGTGGCTGCCCCGCGGGCTTTCATTGATGGCTTGGTGCGCATCCATCAATATTCAGTCATGTCCGCCCCGACCATCTCCCAGTATGCAGCGCTTGAAGCCCTCAAAGCGGGCGAGCCTTACGTCCAGGAGATGCTGAAGGAATACGACCGTCGCCGAAAGTTGATCGTCTCCGGTTTGAATGAACTAGGTTTGAACACCTTTGAACCCAAGGGTGCCTTTTATGCCTTTCCCTCCGTGCATAACACCGGCATGGACGACGAGGTGTTTGCTGAAAAATTGCTAAAAGAGGAGCGCGTGGCGGTCGTCCCGGGCAGGTCATTTGGGGACGCGGGCATTGGCTTTGTGCGCTGCTCCTATGCCACTGCCTATGAAAAGATTGAACAGGCACTTGGTCGCATGGAGCGCTTCCTGAAGCGCAACGTTTGAATGTGATTGACCAGTTATAACTCTTTCTTGGTCGGACAGCCATCCAGCACTATTGAAGAAACAAGGTGCACCGCGTTTAAAGCCTGTGCACTTTTCGATTTATAGCGGTGTCGTACCAAGTGGTTGAAGGTTTCGAAGATCGCCATGGGGGCGCTGACCCCTCCGCGATGACAGGTCAGGTGCCCGGGTGACGATGTCAGGGATCACCGCGAATCATTGCACCGCGATAAAACATTTATAAAGAATTAAATAACATGTAATAACAGTAAGTGTTATAAATAAAATAACCAGAATTACAAAGTGATCCATAGAACGAGTTCACATTAATAAAGTGGATGCTAACAATGACCGGAAATAGAAAAACAGACGTAAATCGTTCGTAAATTCATTCTTTCTGTTACAGCTCCTTATTGACAGCCTGTTAATCTGCCAAACCCTTTTCACCTTGACGCAAACACCTTTTTGGATTAAGGTTAAGGGGCAAGGGAAACTTGAGGCAGGCATGATCTTTGTCCAGGAGATTCTCACTCAATTCGCAGGACGGCGGGCACGGGACCGAGGTGCCCGTTCATCATTTAATCAGGCAATACACTAAGTGCATCTTAGAAAATATATTTTTAACAGGAGAGAAAATGGCAGGATTAACAAATGCATTTGAAATGGCTCAACAGCAGTTCGATCACGTTGCGGACCAGTTGGGTCTTGAACCGGAGGCCAGAGAGATGTTGCGCTGGCCAGCCAAGGAATTCCATCTGCGTATCCCGGTGCGCATGGATGACGGAACATTACGTGTTTTTCATGGCTTCCGCGTCCAGCACAATGATGCGCGCGGCCCCAACAAGGGCGGTCTGCGCTTCCATGCCGCAGAAACAATCGATACCGTGCGTGCACTGGCGATGTGGATGACCTGGAAATGTGCCGTTGCCGACATTCCCTTGGGCGGCGGCAAGGGCGGCGTGGTCGTTGACCCTGCCACCCTTTCGGTTGGCGAAAAGGAACGCCTGGTGCGCGGTTATATGCGCGCGATGTGGCGCAATGTCGGTCCACGTCAGGATATCCCCGCTCCAGATGTTGGAACAACCCCCCAGATGATGTGCTGGATGATGGATGAGTATTCCCGTTTGGTCGGGCAGTATACCCCCGGCGTCATTACTGGCAAGCCCGTGGGTGGTGGCGGCTCCCTCGGACGTACAGAAGCCACCGGCTTTGGCGTGATCTACACCGTGCGCGAAGCCATGAAGCACCTGCAAATGGACCCCAAGACATGCTCAGCCGCCATCCAGGGCTTTGGCAACGTGGCACAGTATGCTGCCATTGGCTTCATCGAACACCTGGGCGGCAAGGTGAAATGCGTATCCTATTGGGATGGCAAAGACAGAGCCTCCTACACCGTCAGCAAAGAGGTCGGTATTGATCCGCGTTTCCTCATGAGCATAACGGATCAATATGGCGCCATCAACAAGGAAAAAGCCATTGAAGCCGGCTACTCAATTGAAGACGGTGGCGCTTGGATCAGCAAGGAAGTGGATGTGCTCATCCCGGCAGCATTGGAAGGTCAGGTCAATGCTGAAACCGTCTTGAAGATCCATCCAAAGGTTAAGATTCTGGCAGAAGGCGCCAATGGGCCGACCACACCCGAAGCTGATGAGGTCCTGAAAGCGCGCGGTATCTTCGTGGTGCCCGACTTCCTCTGCAATTCAGGTGGTGTGACCGTTTCTTATTTTGAAGGTGTGCAGAACGATATGAATTTCTACTGGACCAAAGAAGAGGTGCTGGAGAAGTTGAACAACAATATGACCCAGGCTTTCGCGGCTGTGCTGGATATGGCATTGCAGCAAAAAGTTTACATGCGCGATGCGGCTTACATGGTTGCCATCCATAAAGTGGTCAAAGCCATGGAGCTGCGGGGCTGGATCTAATATCACAGCCTGAATCTTTGAGCGTAAAGAGTGCGGTCAGTTTCCTGACCGCACTCTTTTTACTTGGATTTCATGTCAGGTGGGAGTTTTAGCGCCTTGAACCCTAGCACCTTTATTCACTTGCGCGCTCTGGTTGACATAGATTCTGATGGCTTCACCTATGAAGGCTGCCAGGTCGGAATGAGTCTTGTCAAAATTGGTCTTAAAGCGCGCATTGGTTAGATATCCCTCTACCAAACAAATCAGTTGTTCGTCATTGTGTATCCAAAAGTAGCCCATGTGATTGTGCAGCGTACACACACCTGCCACGCTGGCCCACTGGTTAACGGTGAACATGAAAGCAGTATAAACGATAACGTAAGGTCAATGTCAGGATGTCTCATTTGAACAACTAAGGTGATTGTCAATCGCTAATTTACAAAAACAGATCATATTTGTAAAATAGTACTTTACAAAAACACTCCTTCTTTGTAAATTAATGCCAATAGACCCCAATAAAATGAGATTGAGTGCAATTAGATGCTCGGGAACTGGAAAAAATCGTCCCTTCGTTGTATACTTTATATCAGTCATTATTCATCCCTTATACAAGGAGTAAATGTATAGATGAAAGCGATTGTTAAACAACAACACTTGGCTCATGGTGTCAATGTGGTCGTGCGGGCTGTCTCTCCCCGCAGTACGCTCCCCGTTCTCTCCAATATCCTGGTGAAAACCGATGAGGGCAGGCTGCGCCTGTCAGCCACCAACCTTGAACTGGGCATTACTACCTGGATTGGTGCGCGTGTCAAAGACGAAGGCGCCATTACCGTTCCCTCCCGCACCTTTGCCGACTTGATCAGCAACCTCCCCAACGAAGATGTCACCCTCACGCTGGACAGCCAGACCCGCACCTTGAATGTGCGCTGTGGCACCAGCACCACAGATATCAAGGGCATTGATGCCGAGGAATTTCCGCCCATGCCTGAGCCTGACCTGGCAACTGGCATCCCCCTTAACGTTGAGAATTTTAAGGAAATGATCCAGCAGGTGGTTTTTGCAGCCTCCACGGATGAAGCGCGACCAGTGTTGACCGGTGTGCACCTTACCTCGGATATGGACCACATCAGCATGGCTGCCACCGACGGTTTCCGCATTTCGGTGCGTTCTGCTGTTATTGCTGAACCTCCCGCCCGCAAACTGGATGCCATTATCCCGGCGCGTGCCATGAGCGAGCTGGCGCGCCTCGCGATCAATGGCGACGAAACCATGCTGATGGTCTTCCCACCTGAGCGCGGACAGGTGATCTTCCATCTAAAGGATGTGGAACTGGTCTCACAGTTGATTGATGGAAATTTTCCGGATTACAAAGCGATCATTCCGCAATCCTTCAAGACTCACACCGTGCTTTCCACGGCTGGTTTGCTCAAGGCATGCAAACAGGCGGAGATCATTGCCAGGGACGGTACCAATGTTGCCAGGCTGGATATCCAGCCCGAATCCGAAGGTGAGAAAACAGCCACGCTCGAGATTTCAGCAATCTCTGAACAAACTGGTTCGTCTGAGATCACCGTGGATGCCTCAGTGGACGGTACGCCATTGCTGGTTGCCTTCAATGTGCGCTTTCTGCGTGAAGTGCTGGAAGTGATCAAAACCGCCAATGTGTTGCTGGAAACCAATGCCGCCAATACACCCGGCATGATCCGACCTGTGGGGGATGAGAACTTCAAGCATATCATCATGCCGATGCACATCGGGTAAAACAGGACAGTTCATCAGGCAGGCTGGCGTTGTTTATGCCAGTCTGTTTTTGTTGACAAAGAGATCATTTTGACCACTTTTATAATTGCGCATAGATAAATTATAAATAGTTTAAGTATCAATGATGCTCATATCCAGGTCCCGCTGATTGAATGATAAAATTAACCCAGACAGTGAGTGAACATGACCCTTCCTTCCAGCGCAAGTGAGCGACTTTTAAGTGTCTATCTGGCACTTTCCCAGTATCCGATCCTCTCTGGTCGTATCCGCGAATTGATGCGGCAGGAGCTTTATAAAAAGGGTATCCTCGATCCCCAGGCATTCAACCAGGAAGTGACCTCAAAGGCCATTCAATCCCAGGAGCGTGAAGGGCTGCACCAGCCGACCCTGGAGGAAGCCGCAGAGACCTGGGAGCGCCGCAAAGCCCTGATCGCCGATCAACTTACTGATTTTTATTTCAGTCGGGAACTCAGTTTTGATCGCCTCAATGAGTTGATCCATGATACCCTGACTGAAAGGGGCATCCGTTCCCCGGATGTACTCTTTGAGTTTAACCCGGAAACCGCACCCGCTGAAATGCTTTATAACCAGGGCATGATGATCGAAAAAATGTCCCTTGTTGAAAGGGCTCCTTATGAAGCCCGCCTGCGTGAAATCAAAGTGGTTCTAATCCGCAATTTGATCAGCGATCAATTGCGTTACATCAATATCGCCAAAGACTGGTTCACCATATCTGACCTGGCTGAGATCAGGCGGCACAAACTGGGACAGGGTAAAATTGGTGGCAAGGCGGCTGGCATGCTGCTGGCATCCCGCATATTAAAGGAAAAAGCCAGCGGGGCGTTGAGCGATGCCTTACGCACACCCGAATCCTTTTACCTTGGTGCTGACCTGTACTATACCTTTCTCTCTGTCAACAACCTGATGCATTGGAACGATCAAAAGTATAAAGATGAAGACCAGATGCGGCACGATTATCCAGTGATTATTGAGGATTTTGTGAAGGGAGACTTCACGCCGCAGGTGGCGCAATACCTGGAGACGATATTAAGTATGGCAGGCAGCAAACCCTTGATCGTGCGCTCATCCAGTCTGTTGGAAGATAATTTTGGCACAGCCTTCGCCGGGAAGTATGACAGCATCTTTCTGCCCAATCAAGGCAACCTTAAAAGTAATCTATGCGCATTGAAGGAGGCGATTGCACGCATCTATGCCTCCACCTTGAATGCCACTGCCCTGCTCTACCGCCGTAGCCGCGGATTGATTGACTACGATGAGCGCATGGCCCTCTTGATCCAGACCGTTGAAGGCGAAAAATTCGGTCATTTCTATTTTCCGCAACTTTCTGGCGTGGCATTTAGCCATAATCAGTATCGCTGGTCCCCTCAAATCCGGGTTGAAGATGGTTTTGTCAGGTTGGTTTGGGGACTGGGCACGCGTGCAGTCGATCGCGTTGGCAATGATTACCCGCGCCTGGTGGCACTCAGCCATCCAACCCTGCGCCCATCCAGCGCCGCCAAATCGATCCGCCGCTACTCCCAGCAATTCATCGATCTGATCGATTTAAAGAAGAACGCATTTCTGACTTTACCCGTGCATGACGTGCTTGATCCTGATTACCGTCCTTTGCGCTACCTGGCGCAGTTGGACCAGGAAGGGTACTTTAGATCGCTGCGCGGCAAAATGGTGGATGGTAATGTCAGCGAGTTGATCCTGACCTTTGAGGATCTCTTGAGACGTACACCGTTTGCAGAACAGATGCGCGAACTCTTGCGCATCCTGCAAGGTGAATACCATTCCGCTGTTGACGTTGAGTTTACAGCTGAGATTCTGGACGAGGGTGGTGAACCAAAGATCGCCTTCACACTCATTCAATGCCGACCGCTCAGTTATTTTAAGGATGAAGGCGAGAATCGTATTCCAGCCAACCTAAAAGATGAAGATAAATTGTTTTCATCAAGCGTCATGGTTGCAGGCGGCAGGTTGGATGAGATCAATTATGTCCTTTATGTACCCGCTGAAGGTTATTTTGCGCTTCCAACCCAAGCTGATCGTTACAAATTGGAACGCGCTATTGGAAAGTTGAATGCTGCCATGGCAGGTGAAAACTTTATCTGTGTTGGACCGGGGCGCTGGGGTACGTCCAACCCCGACCTGGGCGTCCACGTGGACTATGCAGATATTTTTAATACCAAAGCATTGGTGGAGCTTTCGGGTTTGGGGATTGGGCCAGCACCGGAGCCTTCCCTGGGCACTCATTTCTTCCAGGACCTGCTGGAGGGTCAAATATTCCCGCTCTCAACCCATATTGGTGAGGATGTGTTCAATGATGCGTTTTTTGAGACCACACCCAACCACCTGGGAGAATGGCTTGAGGGTGAAATCCATCTAGTCAGCAGTCTGCGCTTGATCCGCGTGAACGATTATCGCGAAGGGCACCATCTGGAACTGGTCATGGATGGGGAGCGCGGCAGAGCCATGGCATACCTGGCTCCAAATAAACAGGGTGTTAACGAATACAACAACTAAAAACCAGGACTTAAAATGTTTCATGTGAAACATCTGGGTGAAAGCAAGACAACAATGTTTCACGTGAAACAATGGAGGCAGGCAAAGTCTGGTCTTTAACCTGCGTATGAATGGATGGATCAGCAGCTAATTCTTGAACGGGCAAAACAAATGCCATGGGAGCAGGGCGGACAAAGGGTGGTTTTTTCCAAAACAGAGCTGATTCATGAAATCTGTTTCCCTGTGAAAATCAGGGAGTTAAAATTAACAGCGGCGATTCTACACTGTCTCTGATCGGCACGGAGGAAATAGGCTTAGCGCTCCCGGGGGACGCACCTGCAAAATGCTTACAGAAGGCTCCTTTCTCTGGCTTCTTTTACTAGCTTCTTTTCCCTTGACCCAAATCCAATTTTCGTTTAGAATGGGGTACTTACAGGCAATTATTGCCCTCGTAGCTTAATGGATAGAGCACCTGCTTGCGGAGCAGTAGGTTGCGCGTTCGACTCGCGCCGAGGGCA
>CAZINW010000029.1:0-27259 GCA_964540765.1 uncultured Anaerolineaceae bacterium
CCTGAGCTTACCAGGAAATTCGCGATTTCGCTATTGATTTCAGCGAAAGGTCAGTTACTACCAGGAATTTCTCAAAAAGCTGGGTTTTGAGAAGCTTTGGGATACTTTTACGGGCTATATGCATCGCACCGCGCAATTTCCCGAAAAGATATTCCAGGCTGCAGACCTGGTCCAACGTAAGCGGGGCTTCCATATCCGCAAATTTAAAAGCAAGAATGAATTGAAAGCTGCTGTGGATGATATCCAGATGCTTTATAACGCCTCGCTTGCAGGTGATGCCCGCAATATACCTGTATCGGATGCGGAAATGCAGACAATGGTCAATCAACTCTTGAAATTTGCTGATCCCCACTTGATCAAATTGATCTACAAGGAAGAAAACCGGCAGGTTTTCTACTGGCATTCCCCGACATTGCTGCTGCCCTACAACGCACCAGGGGTCATCTGCTGCCATTTGGCTGGATCACAATTCTCAGGGAGCTCAAAAACACACCCTGTGTTGATTTGAATGGCATCGGCATCCTGCCAGAGTATCAACGCATCGGTGGGACTGCCCTGTTGTATGCCGAAATTTACCACAGCATTATCTCCAATCCTCATTTTCAATACGGGGAATTTCTTCAATTGCGGGATAACAATCCCAAAATGCTGTTGGAATGGCAGGCAATGGGTGTGGAGATGCGTAAGATCCACCGCCTCTATAAGATGCAATTCTTGGAAAATTCAATAGTCAGTTCTTAAGGCCTGTTATTATCTAGTACCTTGCAGAACCTCAAACACTCGCGTTTTCATGATTTGAAGCACGTTTATTCTGCGTGAATCCTCATAATTTCTGGTATAATACTGGTCAGACCACTTACCACTTTTGCAGAGGATACACATGGACTGGCCTCCGCTTAAAAAACCTGCTGAAATTGCTGAATCCCGCCTGATCAAAGCCATCCTTTCCCATGATCTGGAGATTAATACTTTTCTTCCTGCTGAGCGTGATCTTGCGGCGCGACTCGGCGTTACCCGACCTACCCTGCGGGAGGCTCTCCAACGGTTGGAGCGCGATGGCTGGCTGGAGATCCATCAAGGCAAGCCTACGCGCATCCGCAACTACTGGCAGGAAGGTAACCTCGGTCTGCTTAATGCCTTGATCACCTACGCCACACATTTCCCGCCTGATTTTATCGGGAATTTGCTCTCAGTTCGGCTGGATCTCGCACCATCCTATGTTTATCTTGCAATTTCAAGCAATCCTGATCAAGTTGTGGAATTTTTGCAGCCATTACCCGACCTGCCAGAGGACCCACAAGCTTTTACTTCAGCAGATTGGCAATTGCACCACCTGCTCACTGTCCTTTCAGGGAATCCGATCTACACCCTCATCACCAACGGTTTCGATCATATTTATCAGACCTTTGGCGTTATCTATTTTTCACAATCAGAAGCACGCGATCATTCCCGCAAATTCTATCAAGATCTATTGAAGGCTGGGGTTGACCATAACCCCGTTTCTGCCAGGATAATTGCGCAACAGGTCATGGCGGAATCCATTCAATACTGGCAGCGCGTCAATTCCGAGATCAATGATGGAGGCATATCATGAAACGTCTGCAAGGCTGGGGGAACATCCATACCGATTATCCTGTTCCTGAACCCGCTAAAAAATTCTTGGCTGATTTTATCGGGAACCCACTCACGCTCAAAGATGCCACACCTGAGGAGATCTTGAGTAAAGTGCCTCAGTCAAAGCTGAAGCCGCACCCGATCATCACAACCGACCCGCTTGAGCGTTCCGCACATGCCCGCGGGCAGTCCACCAGTGATTGGGTGGACATGCGCGATGGCTTGATCGATTCCTTTCCCGATGGCGTTGCCTACCCTGCTTCCCTTCAAGACGTGGTTGATCTGATCCAGTATGCCAAAAACACCGGCACACATCTCATTCCTTATGGTGGTGGTTCATCAGTTGTTGGTCACCTCACACCCCTCAAAGCGTATTCTCCCACGCTTTCGGTTGACATGAGCCGCATGGACCGCGTGCTCAAGATCAGTGAGCAGGATTTAACAGCTATCATCCAGGCTGGCACATCAGGGCCACTTCTGGAAGAACAACTCAACAAAGCTGGTTACACCCTCGGTCACTTTCCCCAATCCTGGGAATATTCCACCCTTGGAGGTTGGATCGTAACCCGTTCAGTCGGACAGCAGTCCTATTATTACGGCAGGATTGAACCTCTTTTTGCTGGAGGTCACCTTGAAACACCATCCGGCGCCATTGACCTGCCACCTTTCCCCAAAAGTGCAGCAGGCCCTGACCTGCGTGAATGGGTCCTCGGCTCCGAAGGACGCTATGGTATCCTCACAGAAGCGACCATGCGCATCCGCAGGCTGCCCCAGCGCGAAAACTTCTACGCTGCCTTTTTCCCCAACTGGGAGGAAGGTGTTAAAGCTGAAATGGAAATCGCCCAACGCCAGTTGGGCGTCTGTATGTCGCGCTTGAGCGATGCCATGGAAACGGAAACTACCATGCAACTCTCCGGTGAGGATAAGTTGGTCGCAATTGCAAAGAAGGGATTGAACCTTGTCGGACAACATGATGAACGTGTTATGCTCATTTACGGTGTCACCGGTGAGTCTGCCACCACAAGCTTGGCAAAGCGACAGGTACGGGCAATCATCCACAAATATCACGGCATCCCGGTCAATTTTTACCTGGGTCCTGCCTGGATAAAGAAACGTTTCCTGACGCCTTACCTGCGCAATACCCTCTGGGAGCTGGGCTATTCTCTGGATACTTTTGAGACCTCATTGCCCTGGTCTGTATTGAAGGAATGCAATGCAAAGATCATGCATGACCTTACCCATGCCCTTGAGGACGTCAACGAGCGCGTTCTCGGCTTCAGTCACATCTCGCACATCTACACCAACGGTGGCAGTATGTACGTCACCTATGTTTATCGGCGTGCTGCGGATCCCGCTGAAACATTGGCACGCTGGAAGAGGATCAAAGCCATGGCGTCCAGCACCATCATTGCATATGGTGGCACCATCAGCCATCAACATGGTGTTGGTATCGACCATAAACCCTACCTGCTTAAAGAAAAGTGCTCGCTCGGAATCAAGTTGCTGCAAAACAGCATTAAGTGTCTTGACCCCGATGGGATCTGTAACCCAGGGAAACTTGTCGATCTGGAGAATTGAGCATGTGGGATAGGAACTGGCGTATTGACACCTGGAAAAACCTTCAAAAAAAATGGGATCTGATCGTGATTGGCGGAGGTATTACCGGCGCAGGCATCTTCAACCTGGCAGCACGTCGTGGGTACAGCGTCCTGCTGCTTGAAGCTTCTGATTTTTCTTTTGGTACCTCCAGCCGCTCCTCCAAACTGGTGCATGGCGGTCTGCGTTATTTACAGAATAAACAATACAATGTCGTGCGTGAATCTGTACGTGAAAGAGAGCGCATGATCAAAGAAGCGCCTGGACTGGTTCATCAACTGGATTTCCTCTTCGCGGGGTATTCCGACTTTGGCATGTCACATCGCATGCTGGCAGTGGGCACCACTCTCTATGACCTGATGGTGCCAAAATGGGATTATCGCATCATCCGGAAAGAGTGGGTGCGGGAGTGGGAACCAATTCTTAACACTGTTGGTCTGACCGGTGCAGTCCATTATTACGATGCATGCGTGGATGATTCCCGCCTGGTTCTACGTGTAATCCATGATGGTGAGCTTTTTGGTGGCACTGCCCTTAATTATGCCAGAGTGACCGGTTTTGTTAAAAATACCAAAGGCAGGGTTGTCAGCGTGAAGGTTCAGGATCAGACTGAAATGCTTGAACCCGATACGCAGGAGATCCAGGCGGCGGTTGTGGTCAATGCCACCGGTCCATGGTCTGACGAAGTCAGAAGCACCATCCAGGGTGCTCCCCGGCTGCGTAAACTTCGCGGCAGCCATCTGGTCTTCTCCCGCGATAAACTTCCCATTAAGCAAGCCGTCACCATGCTGCACCCGCTTGACCACCGCGCCCTCTTTGCCATTCCATGGGAAGGTGTCACCATGATCGGAACCACGGACCTGGACCAAAGGGAGATGGACACAGAGCCTGCCATCAGTGCAAAAGAAGTTGACTATCTCATACAGGCAGCCAACCATGCATTTCCTGCCAATCAGGTAACCACTAACGATATCATTTCCTCCTTTGCAGGGCTGCGTCCTGTCATCGATACCGGCGCATCATCCCCCAGCAAAGAATCCCGCGCACATGAGATCTGGGAAGAGGATGGTGTCGTCACCATTTCAGGTGGTAAATTGACTATTTTTCGGGTCATGGCTGCCGATGTGCTCAATTTCATTGCCCCGCATTTGCCTGGAAATCCTCATTTTGATCATCGTGATCCTGTTTTTGAGCATCCCTCCAAATTGGTCAGGCCACCTGCCATTGACCTTGAAGACTGGTCAGGATTGCTTGGGCGCCATGGACATGCCAGCCTGGAGGTGATCAACGCTGCCCCAGCAGACCAATTGAAGCGCATTGCACCGCTTTCCAACCTGTGGGCAGAACTGGTTTATTCTGCCACCTCCGAAGCTGTGGTTCACCTGGACGACCTCCTGCTGCGCAGGGTGCGACTCGGCTTATGTCTTCCCCATGGGGGTCTTGATCAAATCGGTAAGATCCGCGATCTAGTGCAAACACATCTTGCCTGGTCTGATCAGCACTGGCAGGATGAAGTTAACCGTTATAAAGAAATCTGGCAGAAATATTATTTCCTGCCATAAAATTAGGTTAGAATAAACAGACTATATCACTAATTCATCACGCTTTTTCTTGTGCGCAGGAGGGCTCATGTCTGAAAAATATATTCTGGCAATTGACAACGGAACGCAATCAGTGCGTGCCCTCATATTTGATCTTAAAGGCACACTCATCGCTAAAGAGCGTGTCGCCCTTCAGCCTTATTATTCCGAATTCCCTGGTTGGGCTGAGCAGGATCCGCAGGTGTTTTGGAATGCAGTCTGCCAAGCCTGCCAGGCCCTCTGGCAGCGATCTGGGATCGACCCATCTGAGATCATGGGCGTCGGGCTTACCACCCAGCGCTCGACCTTGATCAACCTGGATGCAGAAGGCAAACCGCTTCGTCCTGCCATGGTCTGGTTGGATCAGCGTCGTACTCCCAAAAAAAAATTGAAACCAGTCGGGGGGGTGTGGGGACTCTTATTCAAACTTACAAGGATGACAGATACCGTGGCTTACCTCCAGGCTGAAGCAGAATCAAACTGGATCCGCACCTTTCAACCCGAGATTTGGGAGCAAACCAATAAATTTGTTTTCCTCTCAGGCTACCTTACGTATAAGCTGACAGATAAGTATATCGATTCCATTGGCTGTCAGGTCGGTTACATTCCTTTTGATTACAAAAAGCAGGATTGGTGTGCAAAAGGTGATTGGAAATGGGACGCAGTCCCGGTGGAACGCCCCCGCTTGGTCGACCTGGTACCCCCCACTGCGCTGCTGGGACATATCACAAAGGCTGCTGCCACAGCCACAGGCATACCCGAAGGTCTGCCGCTCATTGCCACTGCTGCGGATAAAGCCGCAGAGGTGATCGGGGCAGGCTGTCTCACCCCGGATATTGGCTGTCTCAGTTATGGCACTACCGCGACCATCAACACCACCCATAAAAAATACCTGGAAGTCATTCCAATGATCCCTCCTTATCCAAGCGCTGTACCAGGTGCTTACGCCCTTGAGATCCAGATTTACCGCGGCTTTTGGATGGTCAGCTGGTTCAAGGAAGAGTTTGGGCAGCTCGAAATGAAAATTGCAGATGAGCGCGGCGTTGAGCCAGAAGTTTTGTTTGATGATTTGCTGCGTACCGCCCCGCCCGGTTCTCAGGGGTTGATCTTGCAGCCTTACTGGTCTCCGGGTCTCAAAGTTCCCGGACCCGAAGCAAAAGGAGCCGTCATCGGCTTTGGCGATGTGCATACACGCGCCCATTTTTATCGTGCGATCCTGGAAGGTCTCGCCTACAGTCTGCGTGAAGGGCTCGAGCGCACAGAAAAACGCAGCAAAATTCCCATCACTTCGTTGCGCGTGGCTGGGGGTGGTTCCCAGTCACCCGGTGCCATGCAGATCACTGCTGATGTTTTTGGACTGCCGGTCTCCCGCCCGCATGTTTACGAAGCCTCAGGGCTTGGCGCCGCCATTGATGTGGCAGTAGGTTTGAACGCGCACCCTGACTTTGAGACAGCAGTCCGGGAAATGACCCGTCTCGGGGAGACTTATTACCCCAATAAAGAAAATTACAGGTTGTACAGCCAGCTTTATGAAAAAGTCTACCTTCAGATTTACAGGCGCTTGCAGCCTCTTTACAGCCAAATTCGGGAGATAACAGGTTATCCGCCCGAATAAGGCTCTCAAGACTCAAATTTCCTTTTACAGGGCATTTGAGTATTCTTTGAAGCTAAACAGGGTAATTATGCAGTCCCACCCATCAACCAGCGTATCAACTTTCTTTTTACCAGTGGTTCATCCGGGACGCACCAATTTTTGCCTTAAAGGGCTTGGCTTGAGATTGATGCGCAACCAGCAGCTAAAGCCTGGGTCAGCACAAGGAGAGGCATCATGACAGAATTTCAATTTATCAAAAATCCTCATCTGGCAGGTGATACCTTCATTCTGCAAGGCAGCGATACTGGCATCTTATTGCTTCACGGCTTCACTGCCACCACCGCTGAAGTACGTCTGCTGGCTGAATGCCTGCATCGGGCAGGCTTTACCATTTCTGCGCCCCTCTTGCCTGGTCATGGCACCCATCCAGGCAAGCTCAATACTGTCAAATGGATGGATTGGTACGAGACTGCGGAAGCAGCTTTCTTGAATTTGCACGAAACCTGCCGCCATGTGTTTGTTGGTGGAGAATCGATGGGAGGTCTTCTTGCATTGCTCCTGGCAGGCAGGGTTGATCGCATCGCTGGGATCATGTTATTTGCACCGGCGATTAAGATTCCCGGCGCATGGCGGGCACATTTGGTAAAGCCCTTTATGCCCTGGTTAAAAAAGTTCGCTCCTGATGATGGTCTCCCATGGAAGGGCTACAATGTCTACCCGATCAAAGGAGCTATTGAAATGCTTAACCTGCAAAAGGTTGTCAGGCGGGAGTTAAAGCAAGTTAAACAGCCTGCCATCATATTTACAGGTAAACGTGACACAACCATTTCCCCCGACTGCGGACAACTGATCTTGGATGGCATCTCTTCAACCCAAAAATCCCTGCACTTGATGCCGGATTCTCCTCATTGCATCCTTCTGGATCATGAAGTGGGGGAGGTATGTCGGATGTGTCAGTCCTTCATCAACAAGGTCAGATAATTGACTCCCTATTGGAATTTACACATAATCATCAGCTGAAGCAATTTTTACTGATTTGTATAAAACAGTGTTATACTTTTTCACTTCAGGTTTAATTCTTGTATTAATCGTTGATTAAATTTGTTGCAGAACTCGGAAAGTTTGCACCAAATGAATTATTTTATCTAAAAATTTTTGGAGTTTTTATTTTGGGCAAACGAACAAACAACTATCCTGAATACGACCTGCGGGAGACGATCAATGCGCGCCTCTTTGTCGGTCTGTGGAAACTAATGAAGGGGTATCAATGGCAATATTTGGGTGCGATCCTGTCACTCGCTATTTCCGCTGGGTCCAGGACGGGCATTTATTTAATGTTGGGCTATTATGTCGATGAGATCCTTAAGAAAGCTCGCTTTGACTCCTCGCTTATCCTGACAGCACTGGGTTTTCTCCTGCTGGTGATTTCCCAAGCGCTCTTTTCCTTCATCAGTGGCTGGCTGGCAGCCCAAACAGCCGAAGGCACCACCCGCCGCCTGCGAGATTTCCTTTTTGACCATATTCAGCGCCTTTCCTACGCTTATCATGCAGAGGTCAAGACAGGTGACCTGCTCGAACGCGCCACATCCGATGTCGATACCATCCGGCGTTTTTTTGCCGACCAGGCCATCGGCATTGGCAGGGTTATCCTCATCTTTGTCATCAACCTGATTGCCATTATCCGTCTGGAACCCCGCCTGACCCTCGTTTCAATTGGGATTGTGCCGGTCATTCTAATTATCTCAATTTTCTTTTTCCGAAATCTTTCCAAGGCATATGAAGCCTACCAGGAACAGGAAGCTGTCTTGACTACCACTCTGCAGGAAAATTTGAGCGGCATCCGGGTTGTCAAGGCTTTCGACCGCCAGGATTATGAAATTTATAAATTTGACCAGAACAACTGGGAAAAATTCAGGAGGGGCAAGAAATTGAACCTGATGCATGCCCTCTTCTGGCCTATCTCCGATATCGTCTGTGCAGCCCAGTTGCTTCTTGCGCTTTACATGGGTGCAACCATGGCCATTGACGGTCAGATCACACTTGGCACCTACATCACCTATGCCGGTTTGATTGGCTGGATCATCTGGCCTATCCGTAATCTGGGTCGCTTGATCATTGACACCTCGCGCGGTTTGGTGTCCTACAAGCGCGTCGCTGAGATTATTAAACAGGATCGTGAACCGTTGACTGATGGTATTTTTGAGCCTGGCAAATCAGTTCAGGGAGAGATCGTTTTTGAGCATGTTTATTTTGAATATGAAAAAAATAACCCCATCCTGGAGGATGTCTCTTTTTCATGCAAATCCGGCGATGTCATTGCGCTGCTGGGATCCACTGGCTCTGGTAAAACCTCACTCGTGAACCTCCTCCCCCGCTTTTACGATGTCACCTCAGGTCGCATTCTCTTGGATGACATTGATTTGCGTGACTATTCGCGTAAATATCTGCGCTCACAAATTGGCATTGTTGAGCAGGAGCCTTTCCTATTCTCCTGTTCCATCAAAGACAATATCACCTATGCCATGAGCAAGCCTGTTGATGATGCTCAAATCGAACAGGCTGCCAGGTTCGCTGCCATACACGATGTCATTCTTGACTTCCCCAATGGGTATGAGACCCTGGTTGGGGAGCGCGGGGTCACCCTCTCAGGCGGGCAAAAACAGCGTGTTGCTATCGCCCGCGCACTGCTGATGAATCCGCGTATCCTTATCTTGGATGACTCAACCTCTTCTGTTGATATGGAGACCGAAGCCTTGATCAGGCAGGCATTGAACAACCTTATGCGGAACCGCACCACCTTCATCATTGCCCATCGCATTCAAAGCATTATGAATGCTGACCAGATCCTTGTTTTTGATAAGGGTTGCATCGTTCAATCCGGAACCCATGCACAACTTATCGAAACCGAGGGCATGTACCGCAAGATATTTGAGATCCAGACCCGTATTGATGATGCTCTGGAAAAGGAAATAGCCAGTGTCCGATTATGAAGATACCGCTGAAGATGAAGTTGCGCAAGTAAACTCGCAAGTCTTTAAGCGCATTTTCGAATTGCTTAAACCTCACTGGAAGACTATTGTTGGTTTTCTACTTGCCATCATCCTTGTTTCCGCGCTTGATGCAGTTTTTACCTATCTCAGCAAGCAAATCATAGACCTTGGCATTGACGCGAAAGATAAACAGGCACTCATTCGTATTATCGTCACCTATGGTTCATTGATCCTTATTCAGGCAGTGGGTGTTTTCTTGTTCATTTACCTAGTTAGCATCCTAGGTGAACGCATCCGCTATGATCTTCGCAAACATCTATTCAACCACCTTCAGCAGCTTTCACTTTCTTATTTCAGCAAAACACCAGTCGGTTGGATTATGGCACGCGTCACATCAGACACCGAGCGCGTCTCCGAATTGTTGACCTGGGGTTTATTGGATTCATCCTACGCAATCGTGAACATTGTCACATCTTCCTATTTCATGTTCCGCATCAATTGGCAGCTGGCAATCCTGGTACTGGCCTCATTGCCATTCATGATCGTCCTGGCATTCAAATTTCGTACCAAGATCCTTTACCACTACCGCCGCTCACGCAAAGCCAATTCCCGTATGACTGCCTCTTTGAACGAAAACATTACCGGTGTCAGAGTGGTAAAAGCACTTTCGCGTGAGGACAAAAATCTTACTGCCTTCAAAGTGCTCTCCACCAATATGTATCAATCGAGCTATCGGGCTGCATTTCTTTCAGCCTTGTTCCTGCCGGTAGTCCAATCCATCAGCGCCATCTCACTCGGCATTGTTCTATGGCAGGGTGGTCTTCAAGTTCAGAGTGGTCAAATCACCATCGGTGGCATCCAGGCATTTTTCTCTTATATCATGGCCATCCTCTGGCCAATCCAGGATCTTGCTCGTGTCTACGCTGAAATGCAGAATGCTGTCGCGTCTGCTGAACGCATTTTCGCCCTCAGCGACACACTCCCGGAAGTGAAGAATCGTCATACCACGCTTGATATCACCTCACTTGCCGGGGACATCACATTTGACCATGTCAACTTCTACTACGAAGCCGATGATCCGGTCATTAAAGATCTTTCATTCTCCATCAAACATGGGCAAACTGTTGCTCTTGTCGGTCCTACCGGAGGTGGCAAATCCACCATCATTAATTTGCTTTGCCGCTTTTACGAACCTACCAGCGGTGTTATCACCATTGCAGGCAAAGATTACATGAATTACAAACTTACAGATATTCAATCCCGCATTGGTGTTGTTCTGCAAACACCGCATCTTTTTTCAGGTCCTGTGCGCGATAACATCCGCTATGGAAAACTATCCGCATCTGACCAGGAAATTGAGGAGGCTGCCAGGCTTTCCGGTGCACATGATTTCATTATCAAGCTGGAGAAGGGCTATGAACAAAATGTCGGTGAGGGTGGTAACCTGCTGTCGGTTGGTCAGAAGCAGTTGATCAGCATTGCCAGGGCTATCCTTGCCAACCCGGATGTTTTCGTCATGGACGAAGCCACCAGTTCCGTCGATACCCTTACGGAAGCGCTCATCCAGCACGGTATGGAGCAACTCATGCATGGACGCACCAGTTTTGTGATTGCCCACCGCCTGTCGACGATCAAACATGCAGATGTGATTATGGTCATCAATGATGGTCAGATCGCTGAAATGGGGACCCACGAAGAATTGATGCGCCTGAAAGGTCGCTACTACCGGCTCTATACGCAACAATTCAGGCAGGAACTTGAAACTCAATTTGATCCTTTTGAACTGGATGCCCAGCCAGGACAGGCAGTCTGAATGGCAGAGGATCTCATGAGCAAACCACCGAATGGGACACCCTCACATATGCAATTTGCCGTAAATTATTCAACTCAACTTCAAAATTTACTTGAAAAAGACCATCTACCGGTGGACCTGATCAAATGCCCTGAGTGGGATGGGATCATCGCACAGTCTAATAAATTTCGCCCGGTTTACGTCCATTTTGATATCCTTTTGGGATTGGGTTTGATCCAATCGCTGGATTTTGGCAAGATCCGCTCATTGATTGCCCTCACAGACACCAGACATCTCAACGCTCACCTGGTTGCCAGCCCTGACATGGACCCATCTTCCAAGGCAGACAACCTGCACCTGCTGAAAATTTGGGAAAACGAACTCTATCAGCTCTCAGCGGCTTTTGGTATCCGCAATATCGCTGTGGAGAATTTCCCCTTTATGCCCTACCAACCCTACCAGAAGATGGCAGTGAACGCTGATAATATTGCGCAGATTGTCCATTCAACCGGCTGTGGTTTTCTACTTGACCTTGCCCATGCCCGCATTTCCTCCCAGGTCCTGGGCTTGAACGCACAAAACTATATTGAGTCCCTGCCGGTGGACCGCTTGGTTGAAATGCACATCACCGGCGTCAAATCCTACAACGGTTATCTTACGGACCATTTTGAGCTGCAGGAGGCGGACTGGCAGTTCGCACAGTGGGCTATTGCCAATATAAAATCAGGGCACTGGCAGGAGCCACATGTTGTCGCTTTTGAATATGGGGGCGTGGGAGAGATATTTGCATGGCGTACCAGTCAGGCTGTCCTCGAAACGCAAATCCCCCGCATGGCACAGTTGATCAGCAGTTGAACCTGGGATCACCTGGGCAATGTCACCTACTGCCGCAGCATTAACTCATCATCTCCAGTATAACCATTTTCTGGGCTATTTTCTTTATGTTTATGAGTAAATAAAAATATGTTCTGGACACATTTTTGGCCCATTTTCAAGTATAAAATTCAACCTGTTTTTTTTCTTGTTCGTTGGGTATAATTGCTTTACGATTGAAAATTATTATGATGACTTTAATTGAAACACAAGAAACCGAAGAGAGTGATAGTCCTGTCGACCATCAACGTTGTTCAGGAAAATTCGGGTGTTCTTTGTTTGAGTGGTAAACTGATCCACGCCATCTAGCGTGGGCTGGGGCGCCATTCAAGGAGCGTCCCTGTTTTTTCATTCAATTCTGGTAAATAAAAGAATAAGCCTTCAGGCTGCAATATGATCCTTTTTGGAGGTGTTTTATGATTTACGTGAGCCAACTGCTTAAACAAAAAGTGTGGGACGCCTACGGGCATCCTATTGGTCGGGTTGAGGACCTGATGGTGAGTGCTACAGAAAAAAGCATGCCCCCTATTACTGCACTTGTCATTCAAACAGGCAAATCACATAAAGAACAGTTAATTATTTCAACTGAACACATCGCTTCACTCTGGCCAAGCATCACCCTGACTGTCAGTGAGAACCAGATCAAGCCCTTCGAACTTAAGGGAAATGAGCTCCTCCTTAAAGACCGTGTATTGGATCAGCAAATTGTGGATACAGAAGGTAAACGCCTGGTGCGTGTCAATGACCTGCAAATAGCACGCAAGGGCGACCGCTACTTTCTGACGGGCGTGGATGTGTCAGGTCTGGGGCTCTTACGGCGTCTTGGTCTTGAAAAACAAGGCAAAGCCATTTCCAGGATGCTCAACAAGCCAGATAAATCACATGTTATTCCCTGGGAATTTGTTGCATCCATTGAACATGACGATCCCCTGCGCTTAAGCGTATCACAATCACGCCTTGTGCGCATGCAGCCTGCTGATATTGCCTCCATTCTGGATGATTTGGATCACCATACTACCAAAGCTCTGCTTCAAGGATTTTCTGACGAGGAACTGGCTGACACTCTTGAAGAAAGCTCGACCGAGATGCAGGTTGCAGTGCTCTCCCACCTTCATCCAGAGCGGGCTGCTGATGTGCTTGAGGAAATGGATCCAGATGAAGCAGCGGATTTACTGGCAGATCTTCCTGATCAAACCACGGAGCAATTGCTCACATTAATGGAGGATGATGAAGCCAATGAGGTTCGAGCTTTGCTTGGCTATCCAGAGGACACTGCCGGCGGGATCATGACCACTGAATATGCTTACATTCCTGATAAGGTCAAAGTTGATCAGGCAATCGAATTCCTGCGTTCCTCTGAAGATGCCATGGATGATGAGATCATGTATTATGTCTACATCCTGGATGATCAAGAACGGTTAAAGGGAACGATCAGTCTCAGGGACCTGATCATGTCACCTTTGGATCGACCAGTAAGCCATTGGCAGGAATCAGACCCAATTGCAGTAAACCCGCTCACCAAACAGGAAGAGGTCGCTTACCTTGTGGCAAAATATAACCTGCTGGCAGTTCCAGTCATAGATCCTGAAACTCACAAGATGCTTGGCATCGTCACCGTGGATGATGCCCTTGACACTGTCCTGCCTACTGCCTGGAAGAAGAAATTACCCCGCTTCTTCTAGAGCACTGAAGAAAGGGAGAAAACATCGATGAAAAAGACACTCAAAATACCTTTTTGGCTGCGCAAACTGGGGGTCTACCTGGCTGTGCTTGGTCCTGGTTTTATCACCGCCAGCGCAGATAATGATGCACCTGGCATCGCCACCTACTCCATGGTTGGATCTACTTACGGCTATCAATTCCTCTGGTTGATTCTTGTGATCACATTTGGCGAGGTCATCGTCCAGGAAATGGCCGCCAGGATGGGTGTAGTGACTGGAAAAGGTACCGCTGACCTGATCAGGGAGCGTTTTGGGGTAAGGGTGACCACATTTGCCATGGTCTGCCTTTTAATCGCCAATCTTGGCACAACAGTTGCCCAATTTGCCGGCGTGGCTGCAGCTGGAGAACTG
Organism: uncultured Anaerolineaceae bacterium; assembly: GCA_964540765.1. Taxonomy (GTDB): domain Bacteria; phylum Chloroflexota; class Anaerolineae; order Anaerolineales; family Anaerolineaceae; genus CAZJLN01. Next base: position 14,112 of record CAZINW010000029.1, read on the forward strand.
TTTGGCATTAGCAAATACATTACCGTTCCTTTAGCAGCCCTGATCATAAGTTACCTCGTACTGCGCGGTTCCTATAGGCATGTGGAGAAAGTGCTCCTGATACTCTGCCTCTCAGCCTTTTCCTATGTCGTTGTAGCGTTCATGATCAAACCTGATTGGGGGGAGATTGCAAAAGCCTTTGTTGTACCAAATTTTAATAGCTTGGATACGCCTTTCATTCTTGCTGTTTTGGCGGTTATCGGGACAACCATTACCCCATGGGGCATTTTTTACATGCAGGCATCCGTTGCGGATAAAGGCGTGGAGATGAAAAACTACAATCTGACGCGCACTGACGTGGTTTCCGGTGCCATTTGGGGTAATATTATTTCCGCGTTCATTATCATCACGACTGCAGGCACCCTTTTTATCCAGGGTATCCGTGTACAAAGTGCTGAGGAAGCAGCCCTGGCATTGGCGCCCATTGGTCCAGCCGCGACAATTCTTTTCTCCATTGGATTGTTGGGTGCCTCGCTTCTGGCAGTCTCTGTGCTGCCCCTTTCAACCACCTATGCAATCTGCGAAGCCTTCGGCTTTGAACGGGGATTGAACCGTACTCCCAGGGAAGCACCTGTCTTTTACAGCCTGTTTGGCATCATTGTGACAATCAGCACGCTGATTGTACTTGTTCCCAAGATGCCCTTGTTCTCAATTATGTTACTCTCCCAGTCGATGAATGCCATCCTCCTGCCGGTGCTGTTGGTGCTTTTACTTAAACTTGCCAATGACCAAAGTCTGATGGGAAATTGGACTAATAAACGCTTGGGGAACTTTTTAGCCATTACATTGACTGCACTCATCAGTTTGGTGACATTGGTTCTGTTAATCAGCCCATTGATCGATTGAATTTTGTTTTTTGACATGGAATTTCTTATTAAAGACACATCTTATGCTTCCTTGTGGTTCACATTCACGCCTTAATTTTTTGCTAAAGTAAATTGTTAGCTCAATTATTTAAAGACAGGATCAAGGCATATATGGAATTATGATCGATGGTAATCCCTTCGCTGTGAAGGCGCCACGCCAGCATTTCCCCTTCCTGGATGATTTCAACGTGTTTTTCTGCCAACTCTCGCTGTGCCACAATCTCAAAACCAGCTCTTTTCAAGGCATGCATCGTCCAAAATAAAGCCAGACCATCCCCCTGGACGCTTATCTGCATCTCAGATGGTGTAGTTACCACAAAATTGCCGGAACGATTGTCAAATTGCACACCCTGTTGAGCAAAAACATGCTCAAATTGACCATTCAAAACAAGGTCTTCAGGCGCGCCTGAGCGGATGCTGCCGTCGTTGCCCATCATCCAGATCACATCCGCACTCTGTAATGCCAGGTCAAGGTCATGGGTCGAAACCAGGATGGCTTTGCCCCAATCGTGAGCCAGCCCCCGCAGCATCTGCATCAGCATCACCCGCCTGGGCAGATCCAGAAAAGCCGTGGGCTCATCCAGCAGCATGATATTGGGTTCCTGTGCCAGGGCACGTGCGATCAAGATCTTCTGCCGCTCACCATCGCTCAACTCGCTAAATGTGCGCTGGGATAATGGCAGCGCATCCACCATGCGCAGCGCATCCCCTACAGCTATCTCATCACTGCTATTCATTTTACCGGACCAACCTGTGTAAGGATGTCTGCCAAGCGCAACAACCTCAAACGCCCGCATCGCACCCACATTGACCTGGCTTGTCAGCACCACACCAATCATCCTTGCCAATTCGCGCGGAGGAATTTTCTGCATCAACCTGTCTTGTATCCAGATCTGCCCTTCAAACAACGCCTGCAACCCTGCCAGGCTGCGCAGCAGGGTAGATTTTCCCACCCCATTGGGTCCCACCAGACAAATCAATTCGCCAGCATTCAGTCTGAAGGAAAGGTCCTGTGCAACAACCAGCCTATTCCGCTTGGAATAGCGGTAACCAATGCTGATCCGCTCTGCCTTTAGCACGTAATCGTTCAATCTGCGAAGGTCGATTTCAACCTCCGCTGTTGAATGATGATCCAGATGATAAATGGCGCTCCAAACAACGACGTAACCACGTTGATTGGCAGGATATATTGGGTACCAGGTAGTTGAGCCACAATATCAGCCAGTAGAGCCACAATCGCCCCGATGATGGTGACTGCTGGCAGGAGCACCTTGTGATCTGAGGTATTCAGCAGTGTGCGCGAGAGATGGGGAACCGCCACGCCGATAAAACCTATCGGTCCGCAGAAGGCTGTCACAGTACCTGCCAGGATGGATGCACCCAGGATTATTATGAACCTTGTTGTCTTGATATTCAAACCCATGGAGCGGGCATAGTCCTCTCCCAACAAAAGTGCATTTAATGATTTTGGCAGCAAAAAAGCCAAACCAAGTCCTATCAAGATCATCGGGATCATCACCCTTAGCTGGCTCCAGGTCACACCCCCAAACGAACCATACGACCATGTGGTATAAGTCTGGATACGCTCGGGTATGCTGAAATAGATCAGAAGGCTCACCAGCGCGCTGGTGGCATAACCGAACATCAAACCGAGTATCAGCAGTGTGATAGGACTTCTCACCCGTTGACCAATCAACAACACCAGGATCAGGACAGCACCAGCGCCCAGCGTGGCTGCCAGCGCCAGCGAAAGGTCACCAACTAACCCCAATCCAGCCAGTAAGACTGAACCGGTACTGCCAAAGCCGAGGATCACCAGGGCAACACCCAAGCTGGCGCCCGAATTGATCCCAAGGATAAACGGGTCAGCAAGCGGATTTCGGAAAAGAGTCTGCATTTGCAGACCACTGACGGATAACGCTGCACCCACCAGGATTGCAGTTAGAGACTTTGGCAGACGGAAATTCAAGATGATTTGAGTCCAGCTCGCTTTCTCAGATCCCTGACCGTTGATTATCTGCCAGATACCTTTTATTGGGATTGAGACGGATCCAAAAGCAATACTGCCCAAAAACGCCAATACCAATCCCAGGATCAACAATAAGAATACCCACCTTCGTGAACCTTTCATATTCTGAGTGAGATCACTTTTTCGAGCTGACTTTTCAACCATGGTTTCTTCCCAATAATCAATTATTTTAGTTGTGTGTAATAGTAAAAATCGTGTTCTGGCATTAATTCCGGGTGGAAGATTGCCACCAGATCAGCCAAAATCTTATCAGGATTGGCAACACCGGATTCATAATAATCCATCCCACCATTATCCGTTACGCGCTTGTTGTAGTTGTATACCTGTCCGGTTTCAAAAGCTTTGAACCCCTGGTAGCGTTCGTCCATCATCAGGAGGCTGTCAAGGTCGCTGGCAAAACCGACATTCAGCCAGTAGTCAGCTTCGCTGGCTTTTTCCACCACGGCTTCAAAAGAGAATGGGATTGAGCCAGTGCCGGCTTCATCTGCCCACAAATAATTGGCACCCGCATCCTGCAGTAGAATGGCAGCATAACTCTGACCGGCAGGAACATACCAGCTGCCCTGGAAATCCGTGTTGGTGAATACACTTGGCTTTTCCGGGACATTTGCGGTAAGCTCAACCAGAGCATTGTAGCGGGAAACCATCTCATTGAATTGTGTTTCAGCTTCGGCTTCCTGGTTATAGAAAGCGGCAATGAATTTTCCCCATTCTGCCCGTCCCAGCGGTGAGTTTTCAAGGTAATCACCGTTCAGCACCACCGGCAGGCCGGCTTCAATCAATTTGGGATGTGCGTCAAGCTCAGGCGTACCACTGGCGCTGGTCATGATCACATCCGGACTCAGCTCGATCAATGCTTCCACGTTCGCTGTGCCACCGCCAGCACCGCCGCCCGTAATAACCAATTCTCCATTTTCTGCCATTGCCCGCACGGTTTCATTGTAGGCATAGGTAACGTCATCCACACCCACCAGGGTATCCAGCTTGCCAAGGCTTTCAAGAAAAGGAAAATAAGTTGTAGACATGGTCACAATGCTTTCGATCGGAACATTCACAACCAGGGCGCCATTGGTTTCCTCCGGCGCGCTGCCACCCTTCGGTACCAGGATGTAACTGAAAGTCTCACTTGCGCCCAACCATGGTTGCAGAACTGTCAATACTTTATAGGTTTCAAAATATTCAATCGTGAAACCTTGAGCATATTCAACCTGAACTTCGTGCGGGGACAGCTCTTCAGTGGCTTCCTGAGCGGTTGGTTCCTGCACGATTGGGTAAATCCGTGGTTCTTCAGTAGCTACGTCAACAACATCCTGAGAAACTTTGCAGGCATTCAACAAAAGGCCTGACAATAAAAACAATACAACTAACATTTGATACGTTTTTTTCATATTAACCTCTTTGAAATATAATATTTTAAAATAAAAAACCCAACCTTTGGGCAAGTTGGGTAATGGGGTTGCTTAAATACAAAGCAGCCTCCTTCTTGATCCGAGAAGGTTGTTCAGGCATCGGAAGGAGGCAGGTATCCTGGCTTGTAATGAAGGCTCATCACTTACAGTTGCGGCACAGCGCTGGACTCGCACCAGCTTCCACCTTTACACCCTGGCATCCGGGCATCGGGTTACCTCTTCCATTTCAGTTTTCAAAGTGCACTCTAAATATACCACATTGCCGTTGGGATGTCAACGCATTTTTGTGCTGTTGCCAATTTCCGTCTAGTTCCTGATCTAGGATCAAGTCTATTGAGACAAATTTACTTATCAAGTGCCCAATCAAGATTATCGAATCTTACTGTAAAATATACTTATGTCATCCCAATATTGGCAAATGAAAACAGAACCAGAACTGGCTGCCTTCCAACGTTTCCAAGTCGGTAATTCCTGCTCCTTCCATGCCATCAGCACTGCTTTCAAATTGCTTTTATCCGTCAATTTTGACCCCCAAATTTTATCGGATGAAATTGACTACCTCTGGTGGCGTTTTAAGCCTATGCGCATCTTTCCTGGTTGGGCAGTCACCCCCCGCAACCAAAAACAGATTGTTAAGTACCTGGCAAAAACCAGGAATTTGCCAGTAACTGCCTCCTTTACCCACGGCACGCCTGAGCACCTCATGGAATGCCTCACCCGCCAGGATGCAGTGCCGCTTGTCACCATCCTCTGGCTGCGCGGACATGCACCGGGCATTTATCTGGGAGATTCCTCCATCAACCGCAATGCCGACCTGCATGCCAATGCCCACACAATGCTCCTGGCAGCCTATGATCCCTCCCATGTCACCTTCGGCATCGGCAATACCCCCTGGGGGTTTATCAACAGTTGGAGCAACGGTGGTTCTCAGCTCTTCTGGATGCGTGATGATGAGTTTCAACGCACTTGGGATTTCTTTCTGCCTCTGGTGGGACCGCGCCCCCTCGTATTGATCGAACGAACTGCTTGCTGCTTGATCACATGACATACCAGTTATAACTTTGTCTTTCTTTGACGTTAATTGGTAAAATACCCATCACTCTTCATTCTGAGTCATTACCCAAACTTTTTTAATCAACGTCCCCACCACCAGTAGATGCCATTGATGCAATTTTCATCCTCCCAGGTTGTTGACTGTTATAATTTCCTGCATGAAACCCGCAACATTGCTAATTAACTTTTCCAAAAAATATACCCTTCAAATGGTGTTGACTGTTCTTGCCATGCTTGCACTGGTCGGTGCACAATTATTAATACCCTGGCTGATCAGAACATTGATCAACGCACTCACCGTGGAAACCCTGTCCAATGCCACCCTGGACCTGATCACTAAACTGACTGTCATCGCTCTCCTGGTTTTCATTGCACGCGGGATCATGCAGTTCATCCGCTCATATGCAGCTCACCTGGCAGGCTGGGGTGTGGTATCCGATGCACGCAAATATGTCTACCAGCACCTGCAGCAGCTCTCATTGCGTTATTACGAAGACAAGCAGACCGGTGAGCTGATGTCACGGGTGATCAACGATACAGATCTATTTGAGCGTTTTATTTCTCATGCTGTTCCGGAATTATTTGTAAATGTTATTTCACTGATAGGCATCACGGCTGTCCTTTTCTCGATGAACTGGCAGTTGACTCTGCTCGCCATGATCCCCATTCCCCTGGTCATCCTGGGTTTGGTCTTATATTCGAAAATTGTCCGTCCCGCATTCCGCAACCGCCAGGATCAACTGGGTGAATTGAATGCTATCATGAGTGACAGCATTACCGGGGTTCGCGAAATAAAAGCTTTTACCCGCGAGGATATCGTACTTGGCCGCGTCGGTCAAAGCATTGATAATTATCGTCGTTCACTTCTGAAAGCCTTGAAACTCATGGCCATCTTCCAACCCTTCCTTGATTTTACCTCAAGTATCGGGCAGCTCCTCGTCATTTACTTTGGCGGCAGGCTGGCATTTGCAGGCAGTCTGTCAATTGCTGACCTGGTGGCTTTTTTCCTCTACCTGGAAATGTTCTACCAGCCAGTCCGCGGTTTGGGCATGGCTTGGGAACAGGTTCAGGAAGCCATGGCTGGTTTTGAACGCATCGCTGACATGCTCGAAACCACCCCGGACGTTACCAATGCCCCAGAAGCAGTTGCATTGAATACCCGTGCAGCAGGTGACATCATATTTGAAAATGTCACCTTTCATTACAATGACAGTGAAATTATCCTGAACGATATTAACCTGCACATCGCCCCCAACAAGATGACTGCATTGGTTGGACCGACGGGTGTGGGCAAATCAACCCTGGTAAGCCTCATCCCCCGCTTCTACGATGTCGTTCAGGGTAGGATTACACTGGATGGGCTAGATATTCGCAAGATCGATCTGAAAAACCTGCGCTCACAGATCAGCATTGTCTTGCAGGATGTTTTTCTCTTTCACGGTAATGTGAGGGAAAATATCCTCTTTGGCAATCCCGACGCCAGTGAAGCTGAGATCATTGAAGCCGCCAGGATCGCCAATGCGCATGATTTCATCATGCAGCTTCCCAATGGTTATGACACCTTGATCGGAGAGCGTGGGGTCAAGCTATCAGGTGGTCAGCGCCAGCGACTCTCGATTGCCCGCGCCGTGCTTAAAGATCCTCCCATTCTTATCCTCGACGAAGCCACCTCATCCGTGGATACCGAAACAGAGTTGCTCATCCAGCAAGCCCTCGAACGCTTGATGGCTGATAGGACGACCATCATCATCGCACACCGTCTTTCCACCGTGCGCAATGCAGACCAGATTGTTGTTCTGGAAGGCAGTCAGATCACAGAATTGGGCACGCATACTTCGCTCCTGGCTGAACAAGGCTTATACCATCGGCTTTACACCATTCAGCAGCAGTTGAATTGAACATTATTGAGAAAATATTTTAATCTTTCGGGAAGATCGCCTCAGGGTCACGCGCTATGATCTCAGGGACTACCCGTCCCTGGCTCAGACCTGTCAATGCGGATTCGAAAGATGGGTAATCCTCTTCTTTGAACTGAACAGTCAGGCTCACCTCAGCAGCAAACTCTTTTGAGAGGATTTTTCCCTTGTCCTTTTCGATTACCAACATCACCTGTTCAAATAGAGGATATGGCACAATCATCGCAGCGGTTATTGTAGCAAATTTGAAAGCCAGCGGTACAGCTTTCAGCACTTCTCTAACGGCATCCCCATAAGCTCTCACCAATCCACCGGTGCCCAGCTTCGTGCCCCCGAAATAACGCGTCACCACTACCACCGCATCCCCCAACCCGCTCCCCTGCAAAACCGCCAGTGCAGGTCTTCCAGCCGTCCCTGAAGGCTCTCCATCATCACTGCAGTGTGCGACCGTGCTGGCGCCATGCCCGATCAGGTATGCAGATACATGGTGGTTGGCATCCGGGTATTTCACTTTCTGTAATTTGATAAACGCGCGCGCATCCCCCACGCTGAATGCTGGAGAAATGGCGGCAATGAAATGCGAATTGGAGACAAGCATCTCAACTTCAGTCTCTTTTGCAGGGACTGGGTACTTCTTATTCATGAATTTATTCCTTCATCAGGATTATTTTACCCTTATTGAATCAGATTCAGAAACAGGATTTATTAAGGTGGAACACTCAAACATGTTTAAATGAAAAGGCGGCCACCAAAGCCGCCAATTATTATGATTTGTCATTAGTACCAAGTCGTAAACATTCAGGGAGTTGGAGTAGGTTCAAGAGTTGGCTCTTCTGTTGGTTCTTCTGTCGGCACTTCTGTTGGCACTTCTGTTGGAGTTACTGGCGCATTTTTGGGTGTCTGTGTGCTGGTTGGAACCTCGGCTGGCACCCTAAACGGGTTTGAACAATAGCGCCCACTTGCATCCATAAATTCTAGCTCAATAACGTCATCATTCGACGCTTGTACCTCTAAATACAGTCTGGTTGATGTAGACAGATTCCATAAATAAGTCCCATAAGTATAGATTTGAATGCCATTTATTTTCATTCTAATACCCGGTAGTTTAAGTATCTGTGTCGGTTGACCGAATTCATCCAGCACCAGGTACTCTGTCAGGTCAACGGGTGTTTGAAAGGATATCAGGACATTGTTACCAGCATAGTAGGAAATCGCGATGAAAGTGATGGAATAATTACAGGCAGGTGTTGGTGTCAGACTGGGAATAATTGTGTCTGTTGGGATAGGTGTGAATGTCGCTGTGCTGGCTACACCCATCGCTTCAGTGGGTTGGGGGGTTCTAGGCGGGATAATGGCATCAGTCGCAGTTTGTGTTGGCGTAACTGTATGAGTGCTTGTTCCCCCCTGAAATATCACAAGAGGAATCCCTGGGGTTGGGGCCTTTACAAAAAAAGATTGTACTTTTGCCCTGAACCCACCATTTGACCACCCAATGATGATAAAGGCTATCAATAAAGCGATTAGACCAATCAGAGAAAGTAAAATGATCAACCGTTTTTTGTTCGGATTGCTATGTGGGATTCTTAGATTCTTTGGCAATCGTTTTAATTTGCTGTCTGAAAAAAATGGGCATTCTGAATAACTTGTTGCAAGGCATACTTTTCGCTGTTGCATAAAAGATGGCAGGGCAATCGGTTTGCTGCGATGGCAATAGTTCAACTCTGAAGGAAAATCAGTGGAAGTATCTTTGTCATCCAGCAATCCTAAATAAGGGCATCGTAATTCTTCCCTCTCATCTATGTACTTTAAATTTGTGTCGGTCATTGTATGCCTATCTGTAAATCATCAAATTTTAATCTATCGATCTTATGTATGGGTCTTATTGATCAATCATCGATGTCGGTTCTTAACCCAAAAGGGAAATAAATGCGTCGCTGCATCCCATCATGTTTAGCCAAGAGAGACCTCCCTATTTTCAAGAATATGGTATATAAAATCAAATTTTATCGTAATGAGATCTTCAATCTCAGCAGCTATTTCCTCCGGTGAGTCCCCGGATAAAAAGGGGTCCGGAATGCTGTAAGCGTCTCCGCCTCCCACTTCAGACAAAAGATACACCTTTTCATCCAGATCAGGAAATTCATTCAGCAACGCCTCTTTATGACCTGCTTCCATAACCAGGATCAAATCGAATTCCTTCATAAGCTTGGCGTCAATCAGCCTGGATAAATGGGATCGAATATCCAGGTTCCGCTTGTTTGATTCAATTAAAGCCTCTTTAATGGGGGGCAGGTCTTCTTCTGCCCATGTACCAGCGCTTTCCACCCGCCACCTGGAATTACTTCCAATTTCTCTTAATCTCATCTCAAAAATGGCAGCAGCAATGGGAGAGCGAAAACGATTGGCTGTACAAACAAATAAAACTGAAGGCATGTCCTTTTGATCCTACACCATATCTTTACGGGTTTATGCGTTCATGAGGGATCAGTAACCACTCACCCAGTTGCAGTTCATCCCCTGCTTTAATATCATTATAATAAATGAGTTCATCAAGATCAACTGAAAACATTGCAGCAATTTCTTCAATAGCCAGATTTTCTTCTTCAACCATATAAGCTTCAAATGCCGGCAATTCACTCACGTCGGATATATTCATTGGAATGATAATGATTGACTCAGACCAGATGGGTATCCACAACTCGTAATTTACAGCTATAATTGCCTCAGGTGTCGTATTGAATAGTGTGGCAAACTGATAAAGGTTCTCATTCTCTGCAACCCGATGAATGATGAACTGCGTTTCTTTTCCAATGAGTGAATCTAAAAGATGAGGATCCCTTGGAATTGGCAGGGTCGGGAGCGGCGTTGATTCACTCGTTGCCACAAAAGTGGCGGATGGAGTGGATGTTTTAGGAACCTCAGTTGCAGTTGGGCTGGGCAAATCGATTATTGTTGCTTGGGTCACCCTATTCTGTTCCGCATTTTCCTGGTTGATTATAAAATCTTGGTTTTCATTTGCGTTTTTTCTCATTTGAGTTGCCAGAAAAACCATGACCGCAACAAAAATAAGTAAAATAGGGATGATTAAAAAGGTCGGTTTGTGTTTAAAGACAATTTCTTTTTTTTCTTTGTGAACAATCTCATTCGGCATTTTCAAACCAGGCTCAGAAATATATACCATACAAGTTGTATGTTCTTTGGTGAGACAATAACTGCTCTGATGGGTGTAAGTTGGCACCCTTTTTGGCACACAACGATGGCAATAATTCCAATTTGAAGGGAAACTTACGCTCGTCTCAGCATCGTTAATCATTCCCAAATAAGGACAACTCCCCAAGGAATTGCTAATTTCTTTATTTGTCTGGTTATTAGCTCTCATATTATCTATTCTTTACCATGCATCTAATAAAAGGAGTGAATTGAGGATCCCTTGGCTAGACCAAATATCCTCAACTTGCCTTCCGAACACCGATCTCAGAGTCTCCTGCACAATTTTTTTCGAAGGCTTCTTCTGCAACTCCGAAATTATGATATCTGCCATGATTTGTAAATCATGATAGTCCGCTCATAATGCACATTTTTGGCATTCAACTTTCAGCTTGCCCAAAAGTACCATCATGACAAGCGCAACCCCAAGTCACTCCCAGAACTAAACCGGGATATCAATCCCAGTGTAATTTTGTGAGCTTTGCAATGGAAAGTAACTTTCATGGGAAAGTTGCCTAACATTGCCGACTATTCAATTTTCAGCATTCAGCTTTGAGCTCTGAGCTTTTCACCGCCTCCACCACCCACCTTGCCTGCTCCTCCGTCATCGTCGGGTACAATGGCAGGGTCACTTCGCACGCTGCTGCGGCTGCCGTCACCAGTAACGTTCCCCCACGCGCACGCCATCCATCCGCATAAATACTGAAGGTGTGCGCCGGTGGGTAATGCCAGCTCGTTTGGATGCCCTCTTCCTTCATGCCTGCCATGAATGCCTGCTTGTCACAACCTTCCGGTAGCAGGACAGGCATGATGTGATAGCTGCTCAAGCCTCTTTCCGCTTCAAAAGGCACTCTGATCCGGGGTGCCAGTTCCATCAGCAGTTCACGATAAAGCGCAACCAGTTGCCCACGCCGGGCATTGCCGGAGGGAATACGCGCCAACTGTACCCGCCCCATCGCAGAGCGCATCTCGTCAATGCGGTAGTTGTAGCCCAGGTCCACCACGTCATAGGTGCTGGCATGCCCCTTATAACGGTCCCAGGTGAGGGTGGTCATGCCATGCGAACGCAAGATGCGCAGCTTTTCAGCCAACTTGTCATCATCTGTGACAAGCATCCCGCCTTCCCCGGTGGTCAGGTTCTTATTACCAAAGAAGCTGTAACAACCAATCTGCCCCCAGGTGCCAAGCGCCCGCCCGTTAAGCGAGGCGCCCACTGCATGCGCGGCGTCTTCAATCACAGCGAGGTTATGTCGCTGCGCAATCTCAAGGATTGCGGGCATGTCACAGGCATAGCCCGCATAATGCACCACCATGATCGCTTTCGTCCGTTCAGTGATGGCGTCTTCAATTGCTTTTGGTGAGATGTTCAACCATTCCGTACTTTCAATATCCGCGAACACTGGCATGGCACCTGTGTAACAGATCGCATTTACGCTGGCAACGAAGGTTAGCGAAGGTACAATCACCTCATCCCCTGGTCCAATCCCCAGCGCCAGGCACGCCAGGTGCAGCGCCGCGGTTGCATTCGTTACTGCCAGCGCATGCCTGGAGCCAACGAAAGCAGCAAATTCCTGCTCGAACGCCTGCGTGACAGACCCCATCGTCAGCCAGCCCGAACGGATGACCGCTGCGACTGCTGCTTCTTCTTCAGGACCAAGGTTGACATCTGCCAAAGGAACGCGCCACTGCATGTTTAGGGCTCCGGTAAGAATTGTGAGCGCATCAGATCAAAGTCCTTGCATGCCTGGGTATAGTCATCCGGGTTACCCAGGTCACGCCAATACCCATTGAACGGGTACCCAACCACGCGCTCACCATTCGCAATCAGCTTTTTTACTAAATCAGGAAAATCAAGGTATTCACCCTTGGGAATGTAATTTAGCACGCTTGACTCAAAAATGTATAAGCCCATGCTGACCTTGTAGTCAAGCGTAGGTTTTTCAACGTAGCCGGTGATCACGTAATCGCCATTGTTTTGCTCGATCACCCCAAAATTTATATGCAACTGACGCTCGTGCATGGCAATTGTGCAGATCCCACCCTCTTCCCGGTGAAATCGGAAAAAGTCGGAAATGTTCAAAAGCGTCAGCACGTCCCCGTTGCTGACCAGGAAGGTCTGGTTGAGGTCAGGCACAAGTGCCAGCGGACCGGCAGTCCCCAATGGACTGGTTTCATAAGAATAAGTGATATCCAAGTCATATTGCTGCCCATCCTGGAAAAAGGCTTGCATCAGCCCAGCCAGGTACCCGACGGTCAGCACCACGTGGTTGATGCCAGCCCGCTTCATCTGGCGCAAAAGGACCTCGAGAATGGCTTTATCGCCAACAGGCATCATCGGCTTTGGCAACACGTATGTGAACGGTACCAGCCGCGTGCCTTTTCCACCTGCTAAAATAACTGCTTTCATGTTTTTTTCCTTATCTTTGCTTGATATCCGATAGTAATTATACTATAGCGCTGATAGTTGGTAGCGGGTAGTCGATAGCGGGTAGTTGATAGATTTTCCTATCAGCTATTAGCTATCAGCTATTAGCTATTAGCTATGAGCTACGGGCTATCAGCTACGAGCTTTTTACCTTTCATATTTTCCAGTTCTGTAAAGGTCTATGTGCTCGCGGATCCAATCGAT
>CAZINW010000030.1:0-26734 GCA_964540765.1 uncultured Anaerolineaceae bacterium
AAACCTTGCTAAATCACCTTGCTCCAGGACACTAGAATGATAAACTCAGGTCATAAGTATATTTGACGGGCCAGCCTGAGGTATCAGTACCGCAATTTTGACTTGCAAGGATAAAGTCCTTAGCCACCAACCGGTTATTGAGGTCGTATGCCAGGCAGGTTTGCTGCCCCTTGGCATCTTTTTGGCTGACCAGGTTTCCCAGCGCATCATACGCATAGCTCCAGCTACCCATGTCCGCATCGGTCATTTGACTCTTCAGCCCTGAGGGATGGTAGCTGATGGTTGTCGTCGCATTTCCATACTGGGCGCTGATGAGCTGACCTAATGGATCATAGGTAGAGCGGCTTGAAGGGCCTGTTCCGGCAGGTGGAACTGATAAGATCAATTGTCCCTTGGCATCTGTAAGGCTTTTTGTTGTGTTTCCCCTGGCATCGCTCACCGAGGTCTGGAGTAACCAGTTACTGTTGTCCGCATGCATCTGGTAACTGTATGATCCTACCGGCGCGAGACTGCCATCTGAATTGATCCTGCCGGTTAGAACCACTCTGCCAAGCTGGTCATAAACGGTTTGTGTGACATTATGATCGTAAGTAAAAGCCTCTGGAAGATAACCGGACAGGTTATCATAGGTGACAGGCCGAGTGCGTAATGTCTCCCGCCCATAGCCGTCATAACCTATTGAACTGGTTACTTGATTTTTAATATAATCACCAATCTTGACCCCGATGAGCTGGGATTGCAGTAATTCGCCAAATCCGTTGTAATAATAATCCTGCCGGGCTGACCCTGCCACGCTTGGGGTCGTCACTGTCAATCGATATGGTTTTTCCGTGTCATAATAAATAATCTGGGTCGTAGGATTAGTATCTTTGGCGCATGCATAACGGGGGTCCCAATCCCCAGGTGCACAAATTTTCGTTATCCGCCCAAAACAATCATAAGCAGCGCCTTCATAAGAACTGTTTTCTACGTTTGTTACTTTAGTGGGCAGACCAAGACCAGGATCATATTCCGTGTCAATGGTTTGGAATGTCTCATCAGTCGAGCTTCTTGTGATTTGTTGCGTAACAGCAGTTGGAAAAACGCCTTCGTACTTATACGCCACCTGAAGATAGGCACCTGACGGCGTCGCAGTCTGCGTAACACAATCCTGCCAGGTTCGATTGAGTTTTAGGTTGCCATCATCGTTGTATTCGAAATATTGCAAGCTATATCGCCTGGATGTTACAAGCCCTTTTGTCCATTCCCGCTGATATTCCAGTTGCCAGTTTGGATAATATTCGTAGAGCGTTTCTTTGAGCAAATTTTGTTCAAGCGTACAAGACCCTGAAACGCACTGAATGGCTTTTTGCTTGAGTGGTATCTGACTGAGGTAAACGACGCTTTGACTTGGCGCTGCATACTCGACCCAATCTGCATAGTCAGCGACCCAGCCATTATCATTTTGTTTGACAAGATAAGTCGTACCAGTCAGGTTACCGACGCCTCGCCTCTTGGCTATATTTACTTCACCAGCCTGATTATTGATGACGCCGTTGTAATCATATTGGGTTTTGCTACCAATTCCGTATGGTTGACCATCGGTATCCTTTGGGGCATAATTCAAAGTCTCCGCTGAGCCTAATCGTGTCCACAAGACGTCAAGATCCTGGTAACCAGTCAAAACAACCATCACTGCTAGCCAAATTTGACTGTGAAAATATTTCATCAGCTTTATATGCGTAATCTGTCCTGGATAAGATCTCACCACTGCGCGCATCAGACACCTCTGAGTAAAGCAGTTGTCCTTTTAATGTGTCAGACTGGGCATACGCATTGGCGATTTCCAAACCATCGTCACGCCATACGATTACGCTACTAAATCCGCGGAATTCCGTATTGATGGGGGTATACAAACAGTGTGGGTCTGAGCATGCTGCAGCGCTGTCTGAATTACCGGGGTTGTTCATTGCAAACCCATCGTAAGTATATGTCCATGTCCCAGTGTTGCCGGTGATCGTATCTGTCTCGGTTCGCGTTTTTACGACATAACGAGTCGTATGGATCACAATATCAAGGTCTTTGATATCACTACCGCTATTTTCGACGAATAATTTAATCTGATTGATGTTGTAGTCCACTGGCATGGTGATGTCGCCTTGTGGATAGTTCTCCGGGAAGTCGGGGAAATCTGGCTCCAAAATAACCTCGATATACCGTTGTTCATCTAATTGATCCGAGGCGGGGTGGAGCGCGAAACCAAAATGTGTGCCAGTGCCACTTTCTGTCAAGCTCCTTCCGCTGATTGCGAATCTATATGTTGCGCCAGGTTTGACAATGTTTTCTGGCATTGAATGAATGGTGATGTTGTCGCTTCCCGAGTTCCCCAATCGCAAGCGACTACCTTCACAATAAACTGGAGTTCCGTCAAAACCTTCCCAGCTTGTTCCATAAGTTGCTGTACATTCATCGATTCCAAATCGCCATCTGGCAGACCGGATATTATCATTGAGGTCATCAAAATACGAATGTTGCTCATAAGTGAAAGCAACTTCTCCTCCATAACCGTTACTGATTTTATTAATATGCATGTGGTCAACTGAGTAGTCAAATTGGGTCGCAGGTAACAACTTTTGACCGCCATTCTCAATAGCAGTTTCTTGAACAGAAATCAAGGTGGAGGTTAATGCATCACCCTGCCATTGGAAGTGTGGCAGAATGACGTTACCAGCTCCATTTGGCGCGTAGGAGAATACATATGATTTTACCTCGCTGCCATTAACCAAGTACTGGATCTCGTGCAAGCGTTTTTTGGAGAATAATGCCCTCGAGGAGACCTCGGTCCAACTGTCTAAATGATCTAACCGTTCTTCCAGCTTGAATTCGATCATAAATTTATCATCAGCGTAACGGATTCTGCTCGGCAGGATGGCAAGGTCATTCAAGCAGTTATCCTTCTTCTGTATGTCATATTCGTAGTTTATCTTATTGCCAAAGCGATCAGTAACTTCTCTCAGAGCCCACCCCTAGATTATGAGAGGGTCATCTCCTTCTTCACATCCCTCACCTGGGCTTAGCTTGACATTGAAACTACTTCCGGATGAGTTTCCATCCCCGAATGAATAAACCAAACCATCTTTACTATATAATTTCCAACTTTGGGTAGCTGAATCAAATTCAATTTTGTCAAAGGAATCCTGCGCTAGTGCATAATTTGTCTTTGTCCCACTAGAACTGATCGGCAACAATCTGCCACTCAATCCATTGAGCGAAAGCATATAGGTATCATCTGTCAGAACAGCATCGGTTCCATGCATGTCCCGCGTGATCAGGCCTGTCTCCAACGACCAGCCCATTCCAACCCAGCTCGCCTGGGTATAGGCTGAGCCTTCATCAATGATCTGGCTGTTGTAACTTAGCGTTAAATTAGGTTTGAGACCATTGGGGCCTTCAAAAGCCGGGAAGTCCATCTGGTAGGTTGCGGCTCCGGTAAACTCCGAAACCTGGTAGTTTTCCAACAGCGGTGGAACGTAAGATTGCCAGTTGGCAGCTTTGTAATCAAATACCGTCAGGTGGTCTGTAGCTGCAGTGAGGGTTTTGTTCACCGTATCCACCACGGTCTCCATGGGATACCACTCAGCGTTTGTAGGGTTGTAATAAAACAATTGCAAATCAGCTTCCTGCTCGGGGAGGAGATGATCTGTTTTATACGGTACTGTCAGAGTGATCGGGGAAGAGAATTGGTTCACATTCAAACCTGTTTCAAGATCCACTGCCAATATTTCAATTGGATCACCGGTCAGGCTGATTGCTGGAAGTGTGTGTTGACTCGGGACATCAATGGAGAAAACCAGGTTTTGATCAGGAAGTTCCTGCAACTGACTTAGACTTACTCCAAATCTGTTTTCCGGAGTGGTAAGAGGCGGTTGTGTTTCACTGTCATAAACCGTCAGTGTGGCTGCATTAATATCAAGTGAAAGCCCGTCCTGCTTCAACGCAATATTTAATCCAATTTTTGTTGAAGCTGGCAACGTCGTTTGCTGGAGATCAATCTGTCCCTCCAACGAAGTTACTGGCAGGGTAAGTACCCCTTCTTCAAGGTATTGGGCTGCCATTTTTTCATCAACTGGCAATAAACCATCCGTTAGATTTATGGCCAATTGTTCTGTACCGTCCAGCCTTAAATTAGTAGCATCTTGCAGAGACCAGCTAACATGAATGTTTTTCCCCGCTATATAAATGGATGGCTCAACAGCTAATTTTATCCAGGGTGAAAATGATTGTGCAGAAGGTTCTGCCGGTATGCTTGGTTCAAAAAGAGGCACATCTTCTGGCTCTTCGACTATCGGTGAGGCAAGCGCTTCCTCAGAAAGCATTTCTTGAGTTACTGGATCACCATTGATATTAAGACCTTCAATGGGATAGGTGTTGCTGGGAGAAGTATCATCCAGTGGCTCTTCTAAGGGTGCTTCCTCAATCGGGTAAGTAGTCTGAACATCATAATTTAAGGTTCTGCTTTCCTCCACCACCAGAGGGGCTTCACGCTGTTTGATATTTTGTTGTAAAGTGTAGAATGGAATTTGGTCGAAAAGTAGCGAAAAGATGACCAGGAAGACAACAGAACGTTTCATTTTCTCTCCAAAATGAATGACGAATAGGCCAACAAAAATTATACACCGATTTTATAAAAAATTGAACATACCTGACTTGCACATACCTGACTTGCTCAAATGAGTGCCCTGAAAATTGGATTTTTCCCCTACAAAATGATAAAAAATGGAGAGGGCGGGAAACTCAGGGACTGCAAAAAATCCACACGCGCTACGCGCTGGGATGTGAGGCAACCGGTCGCCCCTACATTTTTATTCACACCAAGCGCAAGCCAAAATTTGTAAGTGTTGCAGCGGCGTGTTCGCACATGAGATGAGTCTTGGATTAACAGCCCCGTAAACCCGCCGACGATGGCAAGTTCGCAAGATTGCAACTAAAAGCGTGGGGGGTGGTTTGCGTTCTTTTAAAAAATTTGCGATCTTAGCAGTTTTTGCACACGCTGTGTCCCTTTGGGAAGCCAAAATATTTTAATCCCCCGAATGGAATAAGGAGGGCACACCCTTGAATTAATCCAATAATTATGTTATCGCCAGTCATTAGTCAGGAAATTGGTTCTCCAATAAGGCCCGAATTTCTTTCAATGGTATTATAGAATAATTAGTTGTTGATTTTTCATATGGACAGGAGATTATTATGTCTATCACGCTTGCCGTGCAGGATCTAAGTAAAAAGTATGAATCATTCACGGCGTTGGAACAGACATCCTTTACATTAAATACTGGCGAGATCACAATCCTTTCGGGTCCAAACGGTTCGGGCAAAACAACCCTGCTCTCCTGTCTTTCAGGGCTCATTCGTCCCAGCAGTGGCACAATTTGCGTATCCAATTATGATCTATTCAAGGATGAGGTGTCAGCACGCACCAACCTGGCTTTCGTGCCGGATGTTCCCCGATTTTACTTGGAATTGACTGCCTGGGAGCATCTGCGCTTTATCGCCATGGCTAATCAGGTTTTGGATGGCTTTGAATCCCGGGCTGAGAGCATTCTGAAGATGCTTGGTCTGTGGAATATGCGCCATCACTTTCCACATCACTACTCACGCGGCATGCGGCTCAAACTGGGACTTGCCCTTGCCCTGATCCGCCCCTTTGAGGTGCTCCTGCTGGATGAACCCACCTCGGCTCTCGATGAGGAGAGCGTGACGGTGCTTGAGGATGAGCTTTACAAGCTGCGCAGTGAGGGTGCGAGCATCCTTTTATCCTCACATGACCCCCACCTTAGCAAGCGCCTGGGCGATCGGCATATGATCATCCGGCAGGGCGTGCTGACGGAGGAATGAGATGCGTGCTGTGCACTGGCTGCGCCTGCGGCAGGAAAAGCAGGAACTGACCTATTGGCTTTCTTATGCCGCCTACGACACTCATGACCGCTCATTAAGCAACCGTCTGTACCTGGTTTATCTTTTCATTTTTTTCAGCATCTGGTTGTTCGTGGTATTGATTTTTTTTGCGGGTGGTGGCGCATTTTTACTCAACCTGATCAACCCTGAGGATCCCTCGATGGCTGCTGTTTTTCTTACAGCAATCCCCCTGTCCGTGTGGTGGGTGATCAGTCTCTGGCAGGCATTGAAACGCAGTCCGGTCGTCTTTTCTGAAGAGGATGCCGCACTGGTCTGCCAAATGCCACTCAACCCGCGCATGGTGGTGTTACGCTGGCTGGTTATGCCCTGGATCAAGAGCTGCATACCCTTCTGCCTGCTTGCCATCACGCTGGGTTTTTCGCTGGCAGAGACTGACCTGGTGAGTGGGGCGATGAGTGCTGAGCGATTCTGGCGCTATTCCCGGCAGGGCTTGCAATCCTTCGCAATGATCATTCCCATTCACCTGACGCTGTATGTGCTGACATGGTCTGTTGGCGTTTGGCACTTAAACAAGGACAAACATCTAAAACCACTGGCTTTGGTTTTGACAGCCGGCACACTCGTATGCCTGCTCTGCCTTATGGTTCTGCTCGCCATCCCGGGTGATGTTCTGCCAAAACCATTGCAGCCATTGAAGGAGGTGCTGATCTTCCCTCTCAAAGCCGGGTTTGATCAGGCTGATCTTGACCTGGCACTGCTCTTCACATGGGCACTTGCTGCCATCTCACTGCTGGTGCTGATCTCCTTATCCGCTGCATTCAGCCCAAGCCGTTCAGCCCAGGAAACGGCGAATCTGTACACCATCAAATCCCTGCTGCGTTATGGATTAACAGAGGAAGCACAGGAGATGCGCCTTAAGAAACGGCTGGGGGTGAGTCGCAAAGCCCCCTGGCAGCCCGGTTGGGAAGGTGCTGCAGCGATGACCTGGAAAGATATGCTCCAATTTGGACGTACCTTCAACTGGGGAGACCTGGTAGACATCATGCTCATCTGCAACTGCATGATGGGTTTTCTATTCCTGCCTGACTTGAGCAGCAGCATATTCCTGATCGCTTTGTGGGCGATGCGCATCACGAAAGTAAGTACCAGGCGCTTGCGCAATGACCTTTCACGCTGGGTGGTGATAAAGCAGCTACCCATCCCGGGAAAGCATCTGATCGCTTACGACCTGCTTTTTGCCAGTGGGCTGGTATTGCTCGCCAGTTTGGTCGGGTTGACATTTGGCAGCCTAGTCAGTGGAAAATCGCTCCTGGCAACAGCGCTGCTGCTTCCGGGCATGATCGCTGGCGTTGCAGGGATCACAGCATTTGATGTGATCAGAAGGTCACGCAGCAGTCTGCTGTTGCGGGGACAACCCCCGAATGTGGGCGCATTGACGATCATCGCTGCCGCCCTGTGCACATGCATACCTGTCTTTATACCCACCCTGGTTTCCGGGTTGCCAGGCGTGATCCTTTCAATCGCTGTCAGCGTATTGATCGGCTACCTGGCATATCGGATGGCTTCCAGCGCCTATCGCTACATGGATATCAATGAAGTGAGTTGAAAATCCAGGGACAATACTGGGGAGTGAAGGTTGGATGGTTGTCAAAAAAAGTGTCTGATTTTATTCTTCCCCCCTCTGCCCAACCTACAAAATTGCGAAAACACCATGTGGGGCTCAGCATTCCAGAAAGAAATTGGGATTTTGCGTCACGCGATTGGACACGGTGCGCCATGTCGCTTTAAAAATAATGAAATAGTGCGCCCATTTCCAGGCGCACGCTTACTCACCATCGTCCTGTATCACAACACAGCTGGTTTAAAAATCTCCTTTTTTTATCGTATTTCCTGAATATTAATTTTTTTGTTTGGAAAGTTCACGCTTCTTGATCGGTTTTTCGTACCATTCTTTCGTCTTGGTAACAAATCGTACCAAAAGCAGCATGACCGGTACCTCAGTCAAAACCCCGACCGTACACACGAGAACAACGGGTGAATTAGCCCCGAATAACGCAATTGCTACTGCCACAGCCAGTTCAAAAAAATCTGAGGCACCTATTAGCGAAGCAGGCACTGCAATGTTATGCGGTTGTTTAGTCACCCGGCATACCAAATAAGCAAATGTAGAAGTGATTACATTCTGAAGAATCAAAGGTACAGCAATTAACAAAACGTGAAAAGGATTCGCCACAATTGTATTTCCCTGGAATGAGAAAATGATAATCAGTGTCAATAACAATCCCAGGGTTGTAATACTGTCAAATTTGGGCACGAATTTTTCATTAAAGTACTCAGCCCCCTTATTCTTAATAATTATTTTTCGTGATAAAAAGCCTGCAATAAGAGGTACCACTACAAAAAGAACAATCGAGAATATTAAAGTACCCCACGGCACATGAACATTGTTGATACCCAACAAAAACGAAACAATTGGAACGAATAAAAATATGATCAGCAGGTCATTAATTGAGACCTGTACAAGCGTGTGCGCCGGATCTCCTTTCGAGAGGTTACTCCAAACAAAAACCATGGCAGTACATGGAGCCACGCCGAGCAACACTGCACCTGTAATGTAGTCTTGTGCCAGTTCTGGCAAAATAAATGCCCTAAATACAATAGTAAAGAACAATGACGCCAACCCAAACATCAATAAAGGTTTGATACCCCAACTGGTAAATGTAGATATAAAAATCCCCCCCGGATGTTTTCCCACATTTTTAATGGATTGAAAATCTATTTTCATCATCATCGGGTAGATCATGATCCAGATCAATATCGCAATCGGGATCGACTGCCCGGCATACTTGAACCTATCAAGAAAGGCTGGTATTGCCGGCAGGTATTTGCTGATCAGAATCCCGGCTGCCATACAAAGTAATACCCATAGGGAAAGGTATTTTTCAAAAAAGCGAATTCCTCCCTTATTGGATGCTTCTACCTCTTTATCTTTTTGTAAACCCATCATAACATCTCCATTACATTTTGATTTCTTCATTCGTCCAGCATAGTTTTTGGGGGCGGATTGAGTAAGAATAGCTTTTCGGGCAAGGCATGTTTTTACATAAATTCTTTACGCAGCGATATTTTTCCGAAGCCCCATATTGAGATTTCGATTTTAAGATCTCTTATTTATTGCAAATGCATCTATCTTTTTCGGAAAAAAGTTCTCCCAGCGCTCTATAAAATTGATCAAGAATTTGCTTATTGAGAGAATAATAGATCCACTTACCCTCTTTCCTGCAGGTAACGACTCCAGCATTACATAACTGCTTCATATCATGGGAAAGTGTTGGTTGAGTAATGTTAAATTTCTCTCGAATATCACATGCGCAAAGCTCTCTGCACGAAAGCATATCTACGATTTTAAGTCTCTTCGGGTCTGAGATTGCTTTTAGAACCTTAGCGTACTCATTATAGGTATCCAAGTCATTACCTCATATAGAATATTTTCTATATATCATAATACTACCCTGTTTTTTATTTGTCAACGGTTTATTTGGAAATGCGATCAGTTGCCCAAGGCAGACCCCCTGTGTCTGCCCCTGCGCAAGGCATACACACTGGGCATCGTTTTTTCAGATACGGTGTGTGTCTCCCTCATGTTCGCTCGGGGGATTAAAATATTTTGGCTTCCCAAAGGGACACGGCGTGTGCAAAGTTTGCATTCTTGGCGATCTTCGAACGCCAGAGCGTGCCATAACGCTTGCGCGCAAAAAAGTACGCCTTTTTCCAGACGCACCGCTCTTTAAACATGGAAGGGTACGGCATCCCAGAAAAGATCTGGGACTTTGCCGTGTCCCTACCCAATGTAATCTACGTTCCCGCTTCCCAGGAGTTCAAGTACTTCAACTGTTCATCGGTAAGCACGTCCAGCTTTACCTTCATGCTCTCCAGCTTGAGGCGGGCGATCTCGCGGTCAATCTCCTCCGGCACGCTGTAAACTTTGTTCTGCAAGCTGCTGGCGTTCTTAAGCATGTATTCGGCGCTGAGTGCCTGGTTGGCAAAGGACATATCCATCACACTGGCGGGGTGTCCCTCGGCGGCAGCCAGGTTGATCAGACGTCCTTCGCCAAGGATGTGAATGACACGTCCATCCGGCAGTAAATACTGTTCCACGAAGGGTCTCACCAGGCGTTTTTCAACCGCCATGCCCTCAAGCGCGGGAATGTTGATCTCCACGTTGAAGTGACCGGAGTTGGCAACAATGGCGCCGTCTTTCATGACTTCAAAGTGGCGCTTATCGATCACATTCAGATCCCCAGTAAGTGTCACGAAGATATCACCGATGGGGGCAGCTTCAGCCATGGGCATCACGCGGAAGCCATCCATGACAGCTTCAAGCGCCACCATTGGGTCAATCTCGGTGACAATAACATTGGCGCCCATGCCGCGGGCACGATTTGCCAATCCGCGCCCGCACCAGCCGTAGCCCGCCACCACGAAGTTCCTGCCGGCGAGCAGGATGTTGGTGGCACGCACAATGCCGTCGATGGTGGACTGACCAGTGCCGTAGCGGTTATCAAAGAAGTGCTTGGTCATGGCATCGTTGACAGCAATAACCGGGAATTTGAGAGCCCCATCAGCAGCCATGGCTCGCAGGCGGATGACACCGGTGGTGGTCTCTTCCGTACCGCCAATGACATCCTTGAGCTGGTCGCGACGTTCCTTATGGAGCGTGCTGACCAGATCAGCGCCGTCGTCCATGGTGATGTGCGGTTTGTGGTCGAGCGCTGCACGCAGGTGCTTGTAATAGGTGACGTTGTCCTCGCCCTTGCTGGCGAAGACGGGGATCTCATACTGCGAGACGAGGGCAGCCGCCACGTCGTCCTGGGTGGAAAGCGGGTTGGAAGCCGTGAGGACAATATCCGCGCCGCCGGCTTGGAGCGTACGCATCAGGTTGGCAGTCTCAGTGGTAACATGCAGGCAGGCTGACATGCGGATGCCCTCAAAGGGGCGCTCTTTGCGAAAGCGTTCCTCGATCGACCGTAAGACTGGCATTTCGCGCGCAGCCCAATCCATGCGGCGGCGTCCACCTTCTGCCAGGTTCAGGTCTTTAATATCATAATTTTCCATTTAATTTCTCCTAAAATATAGCAAGATTGCACCACAAAGACACGCTAACCTTGGAATCAGTTTGAATACCCGCTGGGGGGTATCTTTGTGGATGATGTTAATCAAGTTTATAGTATAGCATCCAATTGGGTGTGGTCGTCAAAGTGGTTGCGGAATTTTGCGATAAACTCGGAGCGGTCGAATTTGTGCTTCTGAGTGCCAGTGCAACCAAGGCAGTAGGCAGCAGCAACCGTGCCCATCTGGGCGCAGAGCTCCCAGCCCCATCCCTGCATGTAACCACGCAGAAAGCCAGCGCGAAAGGCATCGCCCACACCGGTGGGATCGACAACGGGCGCGTCACCAATGATGGGCACATGCACCTGGCTGTTATCTGCATACACGACCGCGCCCTTCTTGCCAAGGGTGACGACGGTGAAATGGGGGACTGCGAGAATCTCATCCTCAGTCAAACCGGTGTGCTTCTGGAGCAATTGGAATTCGTATTCATTGACGAAGAGGGCATGCGCACCGAGGACACCGGCTTTGAGGTCAGTCTTCGCCATGCGGATGACCTGCTGCCCTGGGTCAAAGAGGTAGGGGACTCCCATCTGCTGGCACTCCAGCGGATATTTGCCCATGGCGATGGGGTCATTGGGAGAGATCACCACCAGATCATTTGCACCAAGGTCCAGGTCAAGCAGAGAGAGGTGGGCAGCATCTGCCATGGCACCGGTGTAGAAGCTGGCAATCTGGGCATTGGACTTATCGGTGTTGACGAAGAAGGAGGCAGTGAACTTATCCTCGATGATCCTGACGCCGCTGGTATCCACACCGACAGCATCCAGCTTGGCGCGATATTCGGGGAAGTCCTGGCCGGCGGTGGAATACAATAGCGGTTTGGCACCGAGGAGGGCGAGGGTGTAGGCGATGTTGGCAGCCACGCCACCGCGCTGGCGCACCATTTCATCCACCAAAAAAGATAAACTGATCGAGTCAAGATGCTCCGGCAGAATGTGATCCTTGAAATAGCCGGGGAACTTCATGATGTAGTCGTAAGCAATGGAGCCTGTCAGGACAATTTTCATAGGTGACCTCTCTATGCCTGCATGATGGCAGGCAGATTGCGAAAATATGGGGGATAAACCACGCCCTTTTCGGTGATGATCGCGGAGAGGAGACGATGAGGGGTAACGTCAAAGGCAGGGTTGCGGGCTGAGGCAGACGCGGGCGTGACCTGCTGACCGTGATGCTGGATATCAAGAACTTCAGCCTGGTCGCGCTCCTCGATGACAATCTCCTTGCCGCTTTGGATGCTGAGATCAATGGTGGAGGTGGGAACGACACAGTAGGCGGGGGCACCATTGTCATAGGCGGCGAGCGCGAGCATGTACGTACCAACCTTGTTGGCGACATCGCCATTGGCTGCCATACGATCGCCTCCGAAGAAAACCTTGTTTGCCTGAGCGGTGCGCAGGAAATGCCCTGAGGCGCCATCCACGATGATGTCGTAAGGAACGCCGTATTGTTCCAATTCCCATGCAGTCAGGCGGGCACCCTGCAGGCGGGGGCGGGTTTCATCGACGAAGACGTGGATGTGCTTGCCCTGCTCATGCGCCAAGCGAATGACGCCGAGGGCGGTGCCATAGTCAACCGCAGCCAGGGAGCCGGTGTTGCAGTGATGGATGATGCGATCGCCATCCTTGATCAAGTCTGCGCCATTAAGGGCAATTGCATGGTTAATGGCAACATCTTCCTCAGCAATGGCTTTGGCTTTTGCCAGGAGTGCCTGCTGGAGGTCTGAGACACTGCCTTCAAACGTATCAGCATAAACAAGCATGCACTGCACCAGGGAGGAAAGGTTGACGGCAGTTGGACGGCTGGCGATCAATTCTGATGCGGCAACCTGTAATTCTTCACGAAGACCCTGGGGTGAGGTCGCACGGCTGTTGAGCGCAGCCAGGGCGATGCCAAAGGCAGCTGCCACGCCAATGGCCGGTGCACCGCGCACGACCATGTTAGAGATGGCTTGGGCAACAGCATGGTGATCCGTGTAGGATAGGTAAGTTAATTGAGCGGGTAAAACCCGCTGGTCAATCAGGTTGAGTTGCTTAAGATCGTCATTCCAAATCAGTGTGCGCATTTATCTACCAAGTTTAAGATGCCTTCCGCAAAAAGACGCCCTGCAGGGCGTCAGCAATACTTCACGGCAAGAGTTTATCATGGGTGGACAGGTTTGTCAAAAGGTTGACAGGTCATGCCAATTACATTATAAGTCTTGCATGAAAAGAAAACCCAACAAGCCAGCGATCGTATTGATCGCATTCTGCCTGCTCCTACCTGCCTGTCAGTTGCCAGTTGAGGAGACAGCCACCCCTGAACCCACGCAGGCACTCCCAACGGCTACCAGCAGTGCCACCGTGGAAAATCCACCCAATGTGAAATCAATTCAATTCGAGACCGAGGAGCACATCAAGGAGGGGGATGAGGCTTTGCTCTTTGGAGATTACGCTGAAGCTGAGCGCATCTATGCGGATGCGCTGGCAAATAATTCAGATGCGACCATGCAGGCGATGGCAAGCTACGACCTAGGGTTGACCTATTACAGCTCTGATAAAGAGGCACTGGCTTTGACCATTTTTGAAAATTTGATCAAAGAATATCCTGAGTCACTCCAGTCCCAGCGGGCGAATTTTTTGGTGGGTGAAATTTACGCAGGATTGGGTAGAAGCATGGAGGCGCTTGAGGCTTACCAGGCATACCTGGATGCCCGTGCCAATGTGATCGATCCGTTTGTGTTGGAGAAGATTGGTGACATTCATGTCAAAGAAGAGGATTACACTGCAGCGATTGAAGCCTACCAGGCTGCCTACCTGGTAACTAAGCCCGGAGATGAAGGGACACTGGCGGTCAAGATTGCGTCTGCCTATGACAGCCTGGGTGAGGATGAAGTGGCGCTAAGCATGTACCAGGATATTTATTACAACACGGATAACCCGTACACCAAAGCACAGATGGACCTGTTAATGGGCAGGATCCATTATACCAATGGGGCACTGGAGCAGGCATATGCGTTCTATCAGGATGCTGTCAACAATTACCCTGAAGCATATGATTCTTATTCTGCATTGGTCACCCTCGTTGATGACGGTCAGGAAGTGGATGAATTTCAGAGAGGAATGATCAATTATAACATAGGGCAATACGACCTTGCAATTGAAGCTTTTGACCGCTACATGAGCAGCCCGCAGGCCGATATCGCTGCGGGTCTGTACTATAAAGCTCTGACAAACCGAGCCATGGGGCTGGAGCGGGCTAATTTTTCTTCAAATGAGCGTCATGAAGCTAATAAGATAGATGGAACAGCAGAAGACCTGGAAGCCATTGCGCTGTGGAACCGCATTCTGAATGAATTTCCAAGCAGCCTGTACTATACAGACGCGTCAGAGGATATCGCTTACACTTATTTTGTGTACATGGATGCCCCGGAAAAAGCTGCTGAGGTTGCGCTTAATTTTGTTGCCTCAGTACCCGCTTCACCGAGTGCCTCCTCAATTCTTTTCAGTGCAGGGCGCTATTATGAGATTGCTGGGAATATAAGCCAGGCAGCAGATACCTGGACAAGGCTTGGCAACGAATATCCATCATCATCAGAGACGTTTCAGGCGTTGTTCTTTGCCGGGATGTTGTACTTCCGCCTGGCAGAGTATGAAAAGGCTCAACTAGCGTTGAACAAGGCATTGGTGCTCAGCCTTGACCCACTGGAGACCTCGGGAGCTCATCTCTGGCTGGGGATCGTCCACATGCAAACAGGTGATCTTGAAGCTGCAAGGGATGCATGGCGAGCTGCAAAAGCCAGCGATCCGAATGGGTATCACGGGTTAAGAGCCCAGGAACTACTGGATGGTGTAGAGCCATTTGCACCTCCTGAAAAAGTGGATTTTTCCGCAGGTATGCAAAGTCAGGAAAATTGGGGTAAAGAGAAAACCATCGCTGAGGCCTGGCTGAGAACAAGCTTTATGGTCCCAGAGGATATTGACCTGGAAAATGTTGGTGAGCTGGGATTCGATGAAAGGTTCATTCGCGGCTACGAATACTGGTCACTCGGGCTTTATGAAGCTGGTAGAGCAGAATTTGAAGCCTTACGAAATGAATACGAAGCTGATCCAGTGAAAACATTCCAGTTGTTGCAAACATTCCTTGACCTGGGCTATTACCGCTCAGCCATTGCTGCCGGCAGAAGTATTCTGAAACTATCAGGATTGGATGAATTCAACGAGAACGCACCCAAGTATTTCAAGCTTGTCATTTATGGTACCTATTATCAAAAATGGATATTGCCTGCTGCAGATGAATATGGGATCGACCCGCTCTTGTTATACAGCCTGATCCACCAGGAAAGTCATTTTGAAGGTTATGTAAGTTCCTCTGCAGGAGCACGCGGTTTGATGCAGATCATGCCTGAGACAGGCGCCCAAATTGCCGGGGAGATTGGTTGGCCTGAAATCTTTGATGAGGCTGACCTGGATATCCCATATATCAGCCTGACATTGGGAACCAATTACCTCAGGCGCCAGATATTAGGATTTGAAGGGGATCTATATGCTGCTCTGGCAGCTTACAATGGCGGACCGGGGAATGCGTTGAGCTGGAAGGAAATTGCCGGGGATAATCCAGATCTTTTCCTGGGGTCGGTGCGATACCTGGAAACCAGAACCTACATTCGTGTGATCAATGAGAATTACGCCCAATACAGGCTTCTGTATGGCTCAAAGTAAGCCCCAAGGTTTATTCTGTGGAGCGTTCGGAAAGCGGTACAAAGACTTCACAGATGACACGATCAGACTCATCGATGGTGAGACAGGTGAGCTTGAAACCATCCTCATAATGCACCAAAATAATCCCTTTTTCTCTTTCAAGAATGCCTTCCGGCGGTTCACCGGCATATAGATCAATATCAGTTGAAGGCTCCAGTTGGTAAGGCTCGTTCCGATGGATAAAGAAACCGGGGATGGCTTGCAGGGATTCAGGCAAGTCGGTGATGGTCGTAGCCAGGTTGGCTTGTTTCAAGTGTGCATCCACCAGATGTAAATCATGCCTAAATTCTGCATTCTTG
This sequence comes from uncultured Anaerolineaceae bacterium, assembly GCA_964540765.1. GTDB lineage: Bacteria > Chloroflexota > Anaerolineae > Anaerolineales > Anaerolineaceae > CAZJLN01. The sequence continues at coordinate 16,100 of CAZINW010000030.1, forward strand.
AGACTGACGCCACCCATGAAGGCTGCCACGAAAAGCGGCAGCAAAATTGGTAGAAAGTGATCCAGGCTGAATTTATTCCTGATAAAATAGCCCTCCAACAACTGCTTAACTGACCAACGAAGCATGAGCGCCAAAATCATAAACAGGATTGCTGAGGGGACAAACACGGAAAATATGGTCGCAACGACTGACAGGAATGTTTGGGAAGGGGCAGAATCCGTGAGGAATGCTTTTATGGTTAATAAGACCCCGCCTGCAGAACCTGAGAGTAAAGCCCCGTAAACTGCATTGGCAGGCAATGACGCAAGAAAACCAAGGACCACCGCTGCCAGGACGATGATCAAGATCATGGTGAGGGGAGAGGGCATCCCTGTATGAAGTTGGATGTCCTTGATCACCACCTGGTTGATGGTCTGACTGATCAGAGCGTACAAAAAGCCCATGGCAGTGGCAAGCAACATTCCCAATTCGATGCGTTTTAAGCGTTCCAACATGCATATCCTTAAGAAAAAAGGTTCTGAGTGATTATAAGATCACCCAGAACCCTTTGTCAACTTAAGTGCGGATCAGCGACTATTTTCCGTTGCGAATGGCAGCTTGAGCCGCTGCAAGGCGAGCCAACGGCACACGGAAGGGAGAACAACTCACATAGTTATTGCCAATCAGATGGCAGAACTCAATTGAACTCGGATCTCCACCATGTTCACCGCAAATACCAACCTCAAGGTTGGGGCGGACACGGCGACCATCTTCGACAGCCATCTTCATCAATTTGCCAACGCCATCCCGATCCAGAACCTGGAAGGGATTCTTTGGCAGAATGCCTTTTTCGACGTAAGTTACCAGGAAGTTGCGCTCGGCATCGTCACGGCTGTAACCATAAGTCATTTGGGTGAGGTCATTGGTGCCAAAGGAGAAGAATTGGGCAACCTCAGCAATTTCTGCAGCGGTCAAGGCTGCGCGGGGGATCTCCACCATGGTGCCAAACTTGTATTCAAAATTGACATCCTTTTCGGACATCACTTCCTTGGCAATCGCTTCAAGTGTGGGTTGAACCAGTTTGAGTTCATTGACATGACCGGTTAGAGGGATCATGATCTCAGGTTTGACAACAATGCCATTTTTGTTTGCATCGCAGGCAGCTTCAAAGATGGCACGCACCTGCATCTTCATGATGTCAGGATAGACGATGCCCAGGCGAATACCACGCAAACCCATCATCGGGTTGCTCTCATGCAGCCCCATGACTGCCTGCAGAAGTTCTTCCCTTTCAGCCAAACCCTCAGTTTTTCCAAGGGCTTTCATGGTGGCAGTCTCAGTCAGGAGATCTTCCATGGAAGGCAGGAACTCATGCAGGGGCGGATCAATCAGACGGATGATGACGGGGTAGCCATTCATGGCTTCAAACAGCCCGTAAAAGTCAGAACGCTGATAGGGTAAGAGGAATTCCAACGCTTCAAAATAAGCTTTGGTGGCTGGTGCTTCTGCCATCAGCTTTTTCTGCGCAGCCAATTCAGCTTCAACCTTTGCACGGTCAGCCTCGGTCAGGGCACGACCTTCCCTCTTGCCGGATTGCAACTCTCCCTCAAGCAATTCCAGATAATTAATCATTTTTTGGGATTCATTCGCATTTAAGATCATTTCCTGAACATGAGGAAGACGGGTTTGCTCAAAGAACATATGCTCGGTACGGCAGAGACCAATACCTTTGGCGCCGTATGTGCGTGCTCTGCGGGCATCCTTGGGATAGTCTGCATTCGCCCAAACCTGCAATCGTGCGATCTCATCCGCCCAGGTGAGAAGGGTCATCAAGTCAGTTTGCTCTTCCACTTTTGGGGTAGAGAGTTCAATTTGACCGACAAATACCTCCCCGGTGCCACCATCCAAGGAAATCCATTCCCCTTCCTTGACAACCTTGCCGTTGGATTTCATCTCGCGTTTGACCATGTCAATCTCAACCATGGAAGCGCCAACAATACAGGGAACACCGAACTGGCGGGCAACCACAGCCGCATGCGATGTGGCGCCACCTTCACTGGTGAGGATACCTTTTGCAGCCAACATGCCATGTACGTCATCCGGTTTTGTGAACGGGCGCACCATGATGACAGCCTGCTTCTCATCACGTCCCATATGCTCAGCCGTGTCAGCATCGAAGTAAACCTGACCGACCGCAGCACCGGGTGAAGCATTGACACCACTGCCAAAGAAACGTCCCGCCTGACGGGCAGCCTGTTTAATTTCATAGGTAAACTGTGGATGAAGCATCTGGTCAACCTGTTCAGGTTCGACGCGCATGATGGCTTCTTCTTTCGAAATCAGACCTTCATTGACCATATCATAGGCGATCTTAATGGCAGCCTTGGCAGTGCGCTTGCCATTGCGAGTTTGCAGCATCCAGAGTTTGCCACGTTCGATGGTGAACTCAACATCCTGCATCTCATGGTAGTGATTTTCCAGTTTTTCAGTGATGGACATGAAAGTTGCATAGGCTTCCGGGAGATCTTTTTGCAGCTCAGTAATGGGACTGGTATTGCGAATGCCGGCAACCACGTCCTCGCCTTGGGCATTGATGAGATATTCACCAAACATCTTATCTTCACCGGTCTGGGGATCACGCGTGAAGGCAACACCTGTGCCTGAGTCATCGCCCATGTTACCAAAGACCATGGTCACGATATTCACAGCAGTGCCCAAATTATCAGGAATACTGGCTTTACGGCGGTAATCAATGGCGCGCTTGACATTCCATGAATTGAAGACAGCCTTGGTGGCAAGTTCAAGCTGGGTCAGCGGATTTTGGGGAAAATCATATCCCAATGCTTTCTTGACCACGACCTTAAATTGTTCAGTCAAGTATTTCAGATCTGCTGTGTTGAGTTCGGTATCCAGTTTGACGCCTTTTTTGGCTTTGTAGCCATCCAGGACAACTTCAAAATGTTCGTCATCGATACCCAACACCACTGCACCGAACATTTGGATCAAACGGCGGTATGAGTCATACACAAAGCGTTCATTGCCCGTCAGTGCAACCATCCCTTTTGCGGTTTCATCATTCATACCAATATTAAGGACCGTATCCATCATACCAGGCATTGAGAACTTCGAACCAGAGCGGCAGGACACCAAAAGCGGATTGGATGGATCACCGAATTTTTTCCCAGCCTGGACTTCAACTGCATTTAAAGCATTGAGTGCCTGTTCCCACATGCCTTCAGGGAATTTCTTTTCCTCCTGATATGCATTGCAAGCTTCGGTGGTGATGGTATAACCTGGCGGAACAGGCACACCAATCCGAGCCATTTCAGCCAGGTTGGCACCTTTACCGCCCAACAAACCCCTGACGCCATCCCAACTGCCGGCATACTGCTCAGCTTTGTTAACTTCATTAAACAGGTAGACCCATTTTTTTTCTGACATACTTCCTCCAATAGATACAGTGATATATACGCTTTTATGCGTGTGATTGAAAAATCAAACGGTTTATTCTACCATAAAGGAGGAAAAACATAATCAAGTTTATTAAAATGTTGTGTAAATTTAGAGGTTTCACTCCAAATTAAAAGAGAAGCAAAAGGATTCGCTCCATTCCCAAGTAAAAATACTATAATGGAGCTGAAAGTAAAATTCAAAAGGAAACATGATCAAGGATGAGGTAAAAGATTGGAAAATCATCCGCATACAAAGCTTCGAGGCGATAAAGTTGGCAGATACGCGCTGGTTTATCAAAGGTGGCAACAAGTTTTCTTCCTTCTCAAGCTATTATCAAAAATCCATTCTTTAATGATAATAGTGGCTATGCGCAATCTGCGACTGCAAATTTCAAGTCGTTCTTTTTTTAGGAGAGATCATGATGCAATTACCCGCTCAAACCCTGCAATGGCTTCTCAAACATGAAGAGCCTGATATTCGCTACAAAACAAGGACGCTTCTTTTAGATGAAGATCCTGGTTCGCCTGCATTAAATCACGCACAAGAAGATATCCAGCAATCAGCAAGAGCCCATACTCTCCTTTCAGAGTTTAGAAAAGGTGAAATCCCACTGCATGCCTATAAAAAATGGAACGGAGCTCATTGGGTTTTGACCAGCCTGGCAGAACTCAATTACCCGTCAGGCGACACCAGCCTGCTACCCCTTCGGGACCAGGTCTACAAATGGCTGTTTTCTGAACAACATCAACAATCCATCCGCTCAATCAATGGCAGGGTGCGTCGCTGTGCCAGCCAGGAAGCCAATGCACTCTTTTCGAGTCTCAGTCTGGGTTTGCAGGATGGGCACACGCCAAAGCTCGCAGAGAACCTGCTTAAATGGCAATGGCAAGATGGGGGTTGGAATTGCGATAAACACCCTGAAGCTGTGCATTCCTCTTTTTGGGAAACACTGACACCTTTGCGGGCAATGTCACTTTATGGGCAGATCAGTGGACTGGCCGAGGTTCAAGAGGCGGTACAAAGGGCGGCTGAGGTCTTCCTGAAACGTCACCTTTACCGCAGACAATCAACAGGTGAGGTCATGCAGCCGGAGTTCCTGATATTGCACTATCCCACTTATTGGCGCTATGACATCCTGATCGGGCTAAAGACCATGGCGGACGCAGGCTTCCTGGATGATCCACGCTGCGAGGATGCGCTGAACTTGCTGGAGCAAAAGATGCTACCGGATGGCAGTTTTGTAGCAGAAGCAAAACTCTATCAAACGACCAAACCTGAAAATTCGGTGTATTCCAGCGTCAATTGGGGTGGGGCATCCAAGATAAAACCCAACCCGTGGGTGACTGTCAATGCACTTTCTGTGCTTAAAAAGGCAGGTCGTTTGAAAATCTGATTTAGACATACGCCAGGCATTGGTAACTTCGTGTTGGGATACCCGGCTTCGCTGTGATTTTTTCCTTAGGAAACGTCGAATAACTAGATCTCTGGGTGTTCAAGAGCCTTGTTTGCAGAGACGTTCAAATTGCCATCATAACGGTCATAATGAATGCGGTCTGTCTGATACTGCGTGCGCGCTTCTTTTACTTCCGCCGGGTAGCCGATAAAAATGACATTGAGGGGGTGCACATGTCCAGGAAGCCCAAGTATCTGTGACAACTGGCGCTCAAAGGAATTGATGGGATGAACACCGCACCAGACCGAACCCAAGTCCATATCGACAGCCGCCAACAAGATATTTTGGGTGGCGGCACTGCAGTCCTGCACCCAGAAGCGTTCGGTAAGCTGTCTTTTAAAGACAGATAAATTGCCACATACTACTATCGCCAGGGGCGCATTGATCTTGCCGAAAACCAAAGCCTTACGGATATCTTTGAGAATAGCTTCATCCTGGATGACAATAAATTCCCAAGGCTGCATATTCATGGCTGTCGGTGCTGCCATGGCTGCCTTTAAAAGGCATTCGATTTTCTCGGGTTCTACCGCCTGATCCGTATATTTTCTGATACTACGCCGGCGCATGATCAAATCAAGTGCATCATTCATGTGTTCCACCATTAGTTTTACATTGAGAGGTTAGCGTTAAGTCTGAAAGTGCTTCAGCCAGTTGGCGGGGTGTTTCAAGCATGGGCAGGTGACCTGTGCCTGGAATCACAAGCAGTTTACCTGATGGAGCAGCATAAGCCATTTCCTCGGATACAGACAAAGGTGTGATCATATCCTCGCTGCCGGCAACCACCAGAACCAGACGATGAAGATTCTGCAACATGCCCATCCGGTCCAGGCGGTCAGCCATGCCCAGTCCAGCACTCACAATACCCTGTGGATGCGTGGCAGTGATCATAACCCGCATGGCAGCGACCATATGTTCATCTTTGCTGAGCCGGGGTGCAAGGCTTTCTGCCACGACAATTGATCCCTGCTGTTGTACCAGTTCCATTTCATGCAGGCGATTCTCGCGTTTCCCAGGTGAGTCGGGGCTGGCATTGGTGGTGATCAGCCCGAGTGCATGCAGTCGATCCGGGTAATGTTGGGCGAAGGCAAGCGCCACATAACCGCCCATGGAATGCCCGGCAATGGTGGCATCTCCGATATTGAGCGCGTCCATCAAACGAACAACATCCTCTGCCATCTGATCCATACTACACATGCCGTGAGGAAGATAAGATTTACCATGCCCAGGCAGATCGATGGTGATGCATTTGATATCCTGGGGCAAAAAAACATGAACTGGTTCCCAAATATGCAGGTTGAGACCGAAACCATGCAGCAGGATGAGAGCCTGTTTGTCTCCATTCACCTTGTAGTTAATGAAATATTCTGATGATTTAATACGGGTCATCTTTATTTTTTCCCAGGGTTCACTCCTTTCTTCTGCAAAATTGTTTGAACAAAAGCCAGGGCTTCTTCCCTGGTTCTTAAATTCATGCCAGCCTGTTCTTCTTTCAAGGCATCCAGTATTTCAGCATAAATTGGTCCAGGTGTCAAGCCAAACACATCTCGCAGATCATCGCCGCTGAGCAACTTTGGAGGATTGACGACTTCTGACGTCTGAAACCAAAATGCATGCAGCAGAGACCTGACCACATCCAATTCCCTGATCCATTGATCTTTGGACAAGGTGTGCTCATAGGTAGCCCACATATCTGCCAGGCTTAAAAGGCAGATGTCAATGCCGTATTCGGAGCAGTCTCTAAAATAACGGTAAATCGCTTTTGATGAAGGAGCATTTGGTAAGTTAGCCAGGTCATGGATGCGCATATGATTAGCAACAACCGTTGAAATCAGTTCAATCTCATGGTTGCTTAATGCAAGCGCAATGGCGCGGTTGGTGACCGCCAGAAGACTTTCCTTTGCATGCCCGCGGAAGTGCAACCGCCGATCCTTGCCAAGCTGCATGGTCTCAGGCTTCCCAGTATCATGGTAGAGGGCTGAAAACAAGAGAAGGTTTTTCCTTGAGCGTTCCTGTTGAATATCATTAATAAGATATTTCTTTAGCTCCGGTTGAAAAGACCAGATCCTCTCAATCAATTGAGAAGCAAAAGGATATGACAGGATGATGCTTTGCTCATTTTGGAGGATGGCATCCAGGAGTGCGTTGAGGTAAACCGCCACCTGGAGGGTATGATCCCACAAGCCATGCACATGCGGTGCGGAAACGGGCACAGACTTCAATAATTCCAATTCAGGGAGGATTGGCAATAAACAATTGAAACGATCCATCATGCGCAAGGCTTTGTCCGGCTGTGAAAGAGCCAGGATAATAAACAATTCATCCCGCAGGCGTTCGCCTGAAATACGAGCCAGAGAGGGGGCAGTTTCTGTCATTAACTGGCTGCTGGCGTCATCAATTTGCAAGCCATAGTTCAGCGCAATGCGGATTCCCCTGAGGACACGCAGCGGGTCGTCCTGCATCGAATTTTCCGAGCAAGTTTTAAGGATACCCTGCGCAAGATCGCTTCTCCCGTTGAGTGGATCCAGGAGAAACCCTGGTTGAGAGAGCTCCACCGCCATCGCATTGATGGTGAAATCCCTATTTTGCAGATCTTCAATCAAGCTGAAGCCGGTGAGTTTGACAAAATCGAGAAGGATGTTCTCTCCGTTTGGCAATTTGTGAATGACACGGGCAGTTTGACGGTTGTCGTCCAGAATGAATGATCTGGCTTTTAAAATCCGTTTGACTGCCAACGAAATTGAAGCGGTATTCCCATCCAGGACAAAATCGAGGTCTTTGATCTCTTTTCCAAGCAGATGATCACGCACCGCCCCCCCCACCAGGTAGATTGGTACCTGATTGGGAGCAACACTGCGGATCTGATCAAGCAGCTGAAGAATAAAAGGATCAAAGGGAGGGATTGTATTTTTCAAGATTTACAGTCCCAATAAATGGCAGATTACGATAATATTCATCCATATCCAGACCGTAACCGAAAACGAATTTATCTTCGATTTTGAAGCCACAATAGCGGATAGGTACATGCACTTCACGCCTTTGATACTTATCCAGCAAAGTGCATACGGTCAACGAAGCAGGATTGCGGGTTTCAAGAAGCTCAATCACCGAAGCGAGCGTGTGTCCGCTGTCAATGATATCTTCCACGATGATCACATCCCGACCGGTAACGCTGGTGTTGAGGTCAAGCGTGATGCGAACCTCACCGGAAGAGGTTCTGGCTCCTGTTCCATAAGAAGAGACTGCCATAAATTCGATGGCAAGGGGAGTTGTGATCTGCCTGATCAAGTCCGTCAGGAACATAACCCCTCCCCGTAGAATACAGATCAGCAAGAGTGGACGATCCTTATAATCCTGGCTGATCTGGGCGCCAAGTTCAGCAATCCGCTTTTGCAGCGCTTCTTCCGAAATAAGTATTTCATCCAGGTATTCCAAATATGACTGCATCATTCACCTTCAATCCCTGGGAACCTGGTGACATTTACGGCAGCGCGCTTCATACATCTCAGCCGCGCCAACGATCACGATTTGTTCGTTGTAATGAGCAGGTTTTCCGTTTACCAGGCGCTGCGTACGGCAGGCTGGTTCGCCACATACCATACAGATTGCATTCAATTTATCAACATGTTCTGCCTTGGCGATCAATGTGGGCATACAGCCAAAAGGTTCTCCACGAAAGTCCATGTCCAGACCAGTCACAATCACCCTTACTCCCCTGTTTGCCAGCCTGTCAGCCACATCGATAATGCCAAAATCAAAGAATTGGGCTTCATCAATGCCCACAACTGTGGTGTCATCATCAAGCTTTGCCAGGATCATATCAGAGCTTTCGACCGGAATGGCTTCAAAATCAGCACCTGAATGTGAGGTTACTTTACTGGTGCCATAACGATTATCAATAACCGGCTTAAACACCTGCACTTTTTGCCTGGCAATTCTTGCCCGCCTGAGCCTTCGGATCAATTCTTCCGTTTTACCACAGAACATGGAACCAGTAATCACCTCGAGGGAACCAAATTCATGCTTCATCAGATACCTCCACAAATAATAACAGGCAGATAATGTTCATCTGCCTGTTAAGTTTACTGGAAAAATTCGGATTTTGAAATACTATACTTCAATCTCATCTGCGGCTGATGGCAAAACATAGCCAAGCTGGCGCAAATTTTTCTTCATATCGATCAAAGATTTTCGACCAAAGCCTTCAATCTCCAACAGGGCTTTCTCACCGCCTTCCAGCTTTGTGAGGATGTCACCCACTGTTCTAACTTCAGCCTTTAGAAGTGCTTGAATTGCCTTTGGTCCCAAGGTCAACTCGGAGACAGGACGTGCCAGGGAGGTTTGGGCTTCTTCGCGGGCTTTTTTATCTTCTACATAATCCTGCCGAACCTGCAACCGTTTGTAGAAACGATCCACCTGACCTTCGCGGTCCAGAATTCTCTGCTGCTGCCCGGTATAAAATGGATGACAATTTGAACAAACTTCAGTGTGTATCTCTGGGATGGTGGAGCCGGTTGTCCAGGTAGTACCACAAGAGCCACAGATCACTTTAGCTTCGGGATAATATTTGGGATGTATATTTTTTTTCATGATCAATTACCATTTGTCCTTTCAAACATGACCTTACACACCCTATTCGGCTGTCTCGAGGACATGGACACGCTTACGTCCATTGGGAAGGGTTTCAAATTTCACAAAACCATCAGCAGTTGCGAACAGCGTATAATCCCGCCCACAACCCACGTTCCACCCGGGGTGAACCTTGGTTCCGTGCTGCCGGACCAGGATATTACCACTGATGACATATTCGCCACCAAATTTTTTGATCCCAAGCCGTTGGGATTGACTGTCTCGACCATTGCGGGATGACCCGCCACCTTTTTTGTGAGCCATGATTTCTACTCCAAACTGATTGATTCCACCTGCAGGCGGGTATAATTCTGCCGGTGTCCGGTTTTTCGCCGGTAATCTTCTTTTGCTTTATATTTGAAAACAAGGATCTTACGACCTTTGAAGTGTTCCAGTACCTTTGCCTGTACTTTTGCGCCGGTTATGGTGGGCGTTCCCACTGAAACCAGATCATCATTCACAGCAAGGAGAACACTGTCCAACGTGACTTCATCACCCACTGCAAGCGGAAGCAAATCAACAGTGAGGGTGCTGCCTTCGACGGCTTTATACTGCTTACCGCCTGATTCAACAATAACATATTTCATTTTTTCTCCAATCTTCACTTAACCGCAGTGCTTGCGTGCAACCGCCAGGCTGCGGGAAAGTTGGGTATCATAATTTTACCCCAGCAAAAAACCTGCCAGGGCAAGGAAACATTATTATACATAGAGTAATGAAGGCTGTCAAGCGACAATCCAACGAGGTTGTGGAATTAAAGTATGATCACAATCCTGGAGGAATTTGCGCCAAGTAATAGGCGGCAAAGGTGTTCCTCAATCATTAAGCCAATGAGTTCGATAGAGGAACACCTACGCACGATATGAGGGCAGCGCAAGCTCCTCGATTGGCTTGGATGCCCTCTCATGCCAGAGGTAAACAATATTTATTGTGTGATCAGCGGCAGGTAGAGCGTGTACTCCTCACCTAACAGCGCGAACTCGCTCAGATGACAAATGGGCAGGCTCAACCAGTCTTCTGCCAGGTTGCGCGTGTATTCCCCATCATCGCACGTCGTCACCGCGTCCAGCCAGGCAGATTGTGTTTCATCCCAGTAATACAAGATCAGGCTGTCTTCCGGGATG
>CAZINW010000031.1:0-26079 GCA_964540765.1 uncultured Anaerolineaceae bacterium
ACCTCTAACCTAGCGGTTAACAGCCGCCCGCTCTGCCGATTGAGCTACCAGGGAATCCTGCCAGAAGGGCAAGAAGTATTATATGTAAAAGGTGCATGTGTGTCAAGCGCTTGCATTAGTTCGTTCAAGGGGATTTGATCAGGGGTTACTAAGGAAAACGGATGGGTAAAAGTGCCTGATGGAAGAGATCATCCCACAACCAGGGCTACCCAGTCTTCATGTTGATAACGGGCAATCAATGCCAGCCTGGCTGTTTTGGCTGCGGCAATGACATCATCAACCTGGTTGTCCAGAATGCCCGCCAACACCAATTTTCCGCCAGGTGTAAGGATATCTGCAAGACCTTCCTTAAAGAGGTGCGTGAGCACCGGTGCCAGGATGTTTGCCAGCACGAAGGGTGCCTGTTTGATCGCAGAATCCCCTTGCAGGATTTTCTGAATTGAACCTTGAGATGTTGCAAGATGATTGTGAATGCCATTGATCCTCGCATTGTTTTGCGTGGCAATAACTGCCTGTTCGTCAGTATCGACTGCCAAGGCATTAGCCGCGCCCAATTTGAGGGCTGCAATCGCCAGGATGCCCGATCCGCAGCCAAGGTCTATCACGTTTTGACCGGGCAGCAGATGGTCCTCAATGGCAAGCAGGCAGAGCTGTGTGGACGGATGCGTGCCAGTACCAAACGCCATGGCAGGATCAATGCGGATGATTGTGCGGTGTTCACTGGGATCTGCTTCCAACCAGGCAGGTAAAATGAGCCATTTCCTGCCAACCTTGATTGGTTGATAGTGTTTTTTCCAGGCAGCCATCCAGTCCTCATCCTGGATCAGTCTGTATTCTGGCGCTGGAATGGGCACAATCTGACTGAAATGCCAGAGCGCTTCTTCGAGTTGCTGCCTGGTGGTTTCGAGTTGGGTATTGTTGTCAAGATAAGCAATCACTTTCACGTTGCCGGTGGCTTTAAATTCATACTCGTCTGTGTCAAAGGTGGTGATGCTCTCAATCACCACCCCATTCTCAGCAAACCTGCTCAGCGCCTCTGCCAGGGCTTCAGCCAACTCGCCACTGCAGGTGATGGATACCTCCAACCAACTGAAGTTTTCAGCCACCCAGCTTTTCTTTCACTTTATCAAAGAAGCTGCGTTCCTGGATCTTGATGTCTGTACCCATCGTTTTCCCAAGTTCTTCAAGAAGCTCTTTTTGGTGTGCATCCAGGGTTGTGGGAACCTGCACATTGACCGTGACCAACTGGTCACCTCGGGAACTTTTCCGGATCACCGGTACGCCCTTTTCTCTCAGGCGAAAAACTTTCCCTGGTTGGGTGCCTGGAGGAATACGCAAATCCATTTCACCATCAATGGTGGGAATGCGGATCTCATCTCCCAGCGCTGCCTGGGCTATGTTGATATCCAAGTCGAGCAAAATATCGCTATCCCTTCTGCGAAAGAATTTATGTGGGGCAACTTCAATTTCAAGGAAGTAATTACCATTGGGTCCGCCATTGATGCCTGGCTGTCCCTCATTGGCAAGACGCATCTGATTGCCATTATCCACGCCAGCAGGGATGGAAATCATCTTCTTGGTGCTTTTGCGCTCGAGACCGCGACCATGGCAGGTGTGGCAGGGAGTATCGATCACTTCACCTTTGCCATTGCAGGTGGGGCAGGTGACCACCTGGACCATGGAACCAAGAAAGGTCTGATGCATCTGGCGGACTTCACCCTGTCCGTTACAGGTTGGGCAGGTATGTGGTTTTGTACCAGGCTCTGCACCGATTCCATTGCAGGTGCTACACTTTTCATCACGCACGATCTCAATTTCCTTATCCACCCCAAAAACAGCTTCTTCGAATGTGAGCTTGATATGCGAACTTAAGTCAGCACCTCGATGGGGTGCATTGCGGCTGCGGGTGCGCCCATTGCCGAAACCACCAAAGCCAAAAAAGCCTTCCAAAATATCGGAAAGATCGATGCTTGAAAAATCCGGCATCCCTTGGTAATTTACACCGGCATGACCATAACGATCATAAGCAGCGCGCTTTTCAGGATCAGAGAGAACCCCATAAGCCTCGTTGATCTCTTTAAATTTCTCTTCAGCATCGGGTGCTTTATTGACGTCCGGGTGGTATTGGCGTGCTAAATTGCGGAAGGCTGATTTGAGATCATCCTGGCTGGCATCTTTTGCTACACCCAAAACCTCATAATAATCGCGTTTGCTCATAAATTCATTCAACTCACATTATCTTAGAATTAATTGCCAAAAACAGTCTGTATCAACTGTGTGAAAAGTTTTTATCCTGCAATAGTGAGGTGCCCTTCTTTGGAGAACACCTCACTTGTTTATAATACTCAACCTCAAACCTGTTTGTACTCACCATCCACGACGTCTTCATCGCCAGGCTTGGTAGTGTCATCGCCTGTGGAAGGTTCGGCATCTGCTGCAGGGTTGGTCGTTGTTTGCTGCTGCTGGGCATAGGCAGCCTGACCAACTTCCTGGAGCACCTGCATCAGGGCTTCCACTTCTTTTGTGATGGCAGCCGGGTCTTCTTTATCTTTGATTTCCTTGACTTTTTTGACAGCCGCTTCAACCTTGCTCTTAACATCTGCCGGGACTTTCTCGCCCAGGTCTCGCAGGGTTTTTTCTGCGGAATAGATGGCATTGTCTGCCATATTGCGGGCTTCGATCAGATCGCGTCGTTGCTTATCTTCTTCTGCGTGCGCTTCTGCCTCACGTCGCATCTTTTCAACTTCGGCTTCGCTCAGACCTGAAGACGCAGTGATCGTGATGTTCTGACTGCGCCCGGTGGCTTTATCCTTGGCTGTCACTTCCAAAATGCCATTGGCATTGATATCAAAGGTCACTTCAATTTGAGGAACACCACGCGGGGCAGGTGGGATCCCATCTAGGTTGAATTTGCCAAGCGATTTATTGTCAGCAGCCATCGGTCGTTCACCCTGCAAGACATGGATCTCAACCTGGGTCTGGCTGTCACTCGCCGTGGAAAACACCTGGCTTTCACGCGTCGGAATGGTTGTATTGCGTTTGATCAAGGGAGTGGCAATACTGCCAAGGGTTTCAATGGAGAGTGTCAGGGGGGTTACATCCAGCAGGAGGATATCTTTTACTTCACCACCCAAAACGCCAGCCTGAATGGCGGCACCAACAGCCACAACCTCATCCGGGTTAACTCCCTTATGCGGTTCCTTGTTGAATTCCTTTCGTACAATCTCTTGCACTGCGGGCATACGGGTCATGCCACCGACCATAACCACTTCGTTGATCTCAGAAGGCTTTAAGTTTGCATCAGAGAGCGCTTGTTTGACGGGGGTCATGCTTCGATTCAGCAGATCATCAGTCAATTGCTCAAGTTTGGCACGGGTCAGGGTTGTAACAAGATGTTTCGGTCCGCTTGCATCTGCGGTGATGTAGGGCAGATTGATCTCAGCCTGCATGACCGTGGAGAGCTCAATCTTGGCTTTTTCTGAAGCTTCCTTGAGGCGCTGCAGTGCCTGGCGGTCATGGCGCAAATCAATGCCATTCTCACGCTTGAACTCATCGGCGAGATAATCCATGATGCGCTGGTCAAAGTCATCGCCGCCCAGGAAGGTATCGCCACTGGTGGAACGCACCTGGAAGACCCCATCTCCGACTTCCAATACAGAGATATCAAAAGTACCGCCGCCAAGGTCATAAACGCTGATAATTTCATTTTTACGCTTGTCCAGACCGTATGCCAGGGAGGATGCAGTTGGCTCGTTGATGATGCGAAGCACTTCAAGACCGGCGATTTTACCGGCATCCTTGGTGGCGTTGCGCTGCGCATCGTTAAAGTATGCGGGCACAGTGATCACTGCCTGTGTTACAGGTTCGCCCAGGTAAGCTTCAGCGTCACGCTTGATCTTTGCAAGAATCATTGCTGAGATTTCCGGCGGTGAGTATTCCTGACCACCTAAAACAACACGGATGTCTCCATTTGGAGCTTTTGTGATCTTGTAGGGCACACGCGTGAGCGCCTTTTGCACCTCGGGGTCTTCATATTTGCGACCCATAAATCGTTTGATTGAGAAAATGGTGTTCTCAGGATTGACAATAGCCTGGTTGCGGGCGACGCGTCCAACAAGACGTTCCCCATTTTTATTGACTGCAACAACAGATGGAACCAGCCGTTCACCTTCCGCAGAAGGTATGACTACTGGCTCACCGCCAACCATGACGGCTCCTACTGAGTTGGTGGTTCCAAGATCGATACCAATGATTTTTGACATGCTTATTCTCCTATTTTGCTACCCGCACGAGGGCTGGGCGAATGATACGGTCTTTAATTTTATAACCCGCCTGCAGGACTTCAATAATCTGTCCGTTGGCATAATCGGGATTTTCTTCATGGGTAATAGCTTCATATTGGAGGGGATCAAATTCGTCACCAGGATTGACTTGAAGGCGTTCAACCCCCTGGCTTTCAAGCACCTGCAGCAGCTTTTGCAAGATCAAGGCAATCCCATCCACCCAGGGGTTGGATGCATCCTCGGAAGGGCAGTGTTTCAGCGCCCTATCCAGATCATCAACCACGACCAGAAAAGGTTTTACCACTTCTGCAAGGACAAGGTTGTAGGTATTCTGGTTCTCCTGGTCAATCCTGCGTTTGTAATTGGCAAAATCCGCGCGTTCACGCTGCAGCCCGTTCAGATATTCATTGGATTGCGCCTGCAAATCAGCGAGTTGTTTCTGCAAACTGTCCAACTCTTCATAGCTGATTGTGATTGAAGGTAATTCTTCTGTCTTTTCAGCATTGTCTCCAGGCTGTTCTTCCTTTTTTGGTTCTTCTTTATGCTCATCTTTCTTTTCTTTTGTCATAACACCTCTCCAAGAGATTCAAAAATGATTGCCGTTATTCAATCAGTGTGTCAATAACCAGGTCGCTGAGTAAACCGGCTACAAACCGTACGGTTGAGATTGTGTGTCCGTAAGGCATTCGCATTGGCCCAAGAACGCCCAATGTACCGGTCATCGTGCCGGGTAAGCCATAGCGTGCCAATATCACAGAGCATTGACGCAGTTCCTGCCAGGTTCCCTCTCCGCCAATCAATACCTGGATGCCGCCTACATTATTGGTCATGATCGTGCGGGAAAGCAGGTCATTGAGCAATGAGGGCTCTTCAAATAAACGCAAGGCAAGGCGTGCATCTTCAGATTCAGCAAATTCCGGCTCTGCTAAAACGTTGGTCATGCCATCCATGTAGACTTCACCGGTTACCAGTTTTTCGGATATTGACATAACTTCCCGCACAAACTTGAGGATTTGCTCACTGACCGGATCAAATTGCAGATCCAGTGCAGCCAGTTGATCAGAATTACAGTTGTGGCAGATGGTTGATAGTTCCGCAGCAATCCGTGAGAGTTCCTCCTGCGAGGTTGGCTCGGGAATGGTCAGGATTTGTTGACGGATCTCACCTCCGACCAGGACAACAACCATCAATACCTGCCGACCTCTGATCGAGATCAATTCAAGGTGTTTGAAAAGTGCTTTTTCACTGTGTGGCGCAGTTACGATTGAGGCTGCCTGGGATTGGTTTGCCAGGACAGATGCAGCCAGTTTGAGCCATTGATCAATATCCTGGCGTGATTGATAGAATTGATGGCTGATCGTGTTACGGGTGTTGACTGGTAAATTGGTCTGCTGAACAAGATTGCTCACAAAAAAGCGGTAGCCTTCCTCGGTTGGAACCCGCCCGGCAGAAGTGTACGGCTGACGAAGATAACCCATCTCGGTCAGCGCTACCATTTCGTTGCGAATAGTGGCAGAGCTCATTTGCAGCCCATATTGATCGACCATGCTCTTTGAACCCACAGGCTGTGCCGTACGGGTATGCTCATGGACGATCAGTGAAAGGATCAGCTTTTGTCGTTCCGTTAATGCTTTCATTTTTATTATATCCATTTAGCACTCTCATGCCGAGAGTGCTAAATTATCGGGATTAATGATACCATGCAGGCATGGTTGCGTCAAGAAATCACCCCTGCTTCTGTATTAACCTTTTGTTAGATAATTTACGCTAAATATCGAAAAGTACATTGGAGGAGGGAAGGTCAATCCCGCTGCAACCTTGCCTGCATTACAAAGCGATCGACACCGCCGAATTTGTACTTGTAACTTTCATCACCGCGCATGAAATCCAATTCATTGATGCCATTTTCCATGCCCCACTGCACGATCTTTGCCAGGAGTATCCACCCTGGTGAGTATTGGGCAAATTGGAGATTCCAAGCTGAGTTGTAAATCCACAGTCGCTGGTCATACTGAAAGCTCAAATAAGCCGCAGCCTTTTGCGCGTTGATTTTGAGGAAAGCAAGGTGCAGCCAGCCATGGGTCATTGCCAGCTGGGTCGTATTCAGGATATGATCCTGCATCAATTGCGTCAGGAAAGCTTTCTTTTCCGGGTCAAGCGCCATCATATCCAAAAATGCCCTGGTTTCTGATTCAAGCGCTTTAGGCTCTGTCACAAAATACCAACTTGTTTCAGATTCCTCGTCCACACGGCGTAATTTTCGGCGGATCTCGTGTCGCTGTTTTTTATCAAGATTGGCAAGGTATGTCTCCCAATCTCCTGGCAGGGTGATGTATGGGGAGGATTGAAGTTTCTCAAGGGTAAAATTCCAGCCAGTGCTTTGTGCACCTTGCTGGAGCAATGGGATGCTCGGTGTTGCATCGGGCAAATTATACAAATCGAGTAATTTGAAGGCGGGATCGTCCACCAACTTCAGGTATTCCAGCAGTGCTGGAATGAATTCAGGCAGGTCACCCGCTGATACGATGAAATCCAGGTAATCTGAGACCTCCACGCAACCCAGGAACATCAATGAAGGCTGATCCTGACGGTTTTGCCCTTTAAAAAACGGCGCTATGCCAACCAGGTGTCCATCCTGTTCCGCAGTGATGATTTGCAGTTGGGTCTGATCAGGGTTCCATTCGCCGCCGCCACGTGTAGTCCACCAGGCCTTAAGATAGGCATGTTCCAAAAATGGCACACGACTTGCACACTTTTGCATCAGGCGATTCCATTCAGGCTCAATGTTGTCCCACGTTTGCGTGTCTTTGATGATATTGAATTCCATGACAAGGATTATACTCTGCACTTTGAATTGTCTATTGTATAATGTAATTACTTTAATAACGTGATCTGGCTTAGAGCCGACAGAGATAGCGGGTGAACTGATGAAATATGACCTGAATTTATACTCTCTCACTTACCAGGGTGGGCAGTTGCAAAATGAAACGCCCGGTTTTTTCGCTTGGGCTGCCCCAAAACGTGCTGTTCGTGGCAGGCAGGATGACAGCCTCATCATGCTTGTTACCATCAAAGGCGGCAAGTCTTTTTCAGAACAGAGCCGTAAAGACCTTTTCGAAAAGGTCAGTAATGATTTCTTTAAAAGTTCTGGCTCTGTCACCACTGCCATGCGCATGGTGATTGATACGGTCAACCTGACCTTGCTGGAAAGAAACCTGAAATTGGTGGAGGATAGTGACAGAATTTCTACAGATCTCTTAATGGGAGTGATCCATTATGACACACTCTTTGTAGCACAATGTGGGTTGACGCATGGCTATCTTATCAATCAAAATAGATTGACGCATTTCTTTGATCCTGAGGTGGGCGAGCGGGGTTTGGGTTTAAGCCGCATGCCTAAGGTCAGATATTTTCAGGATTCGGTTCAGGATGGTTCATTTTTGATTGTGTCGCCTGCGCCACCTCAGAGCTGGCAGCCTGAGCTTTTGATCCGGAACGACAAACCCAATTTGGAACAGCTTTGGAGGCGCCTGCACCATCAGATGCCTCAAGACCAGGTTGCCGGACTGATCAAGATCGATGCCGGCACTGGCAGCATAAATCTGGTTACCTCAAAAGTCGAGGAGACGGTTGTAGCTGCCAAACCGGATACCCAGCCATCCAACCAAAGCATGGTTCAGGAAAGTGAACCAGTTGTATTGGAAGATATTCCGCAGGAAAGGCTCGCAGATATTCCTGAAGAGGAACAAACGCCTGTTACTGAAGCACTGGAAGATGAAGTTGTTAAGGAAATCCAGATTGATGAATCCGAACCCGGAGAAGCAGTCATTTACCGCCAAACCACACAGGATGAGGAAATTTTCCCACCCGTTAATAGTCCCGACCAGTCCATCCCGAACGCAAAAAACGGGGAAGCAGCCTCCGAGGTGGCAGAGGAATTGGCTGCTGAAGGCGAAAATCTGGCTGCAGGAAGACCCGCAGAGGATATGGAGATTTCATTGGCTGATGCCAATGCACAATCTCAAAAAGATGGCGGCGTAAATGTGGATGAAATGAAACAAAAAAGCTTGAAATTCCTGGCAAAATTATTGAATTGGTTGCATAAAGCCGGTGATAAAATTGGCGCATTTTTCAAAGGACACGGGGAGAAAACATTGGGTCAGCAATCAAGGAGACTCTCAAAGGGAACAATGGTGATGATCGCCATCATTGTGCCCGTCCTGGTGGTTGCAGTGGCGATGAGCGTCTACATCGCACGCGGCAAAGACCGACAATATCAGCTTTATCTGGAGTTGGGACAGGCAGCAGCCAATAATGCCCCGTTATTCTCTGATCCGGTTGACCAGCGCAATGCCTGGAATGATGCGCAAGAGCTTGCCAACTTGGCAGTATCCTATCGCAATTCAGATGCGGCCAATGCTTTACTGAAGCAAACAAGAATTGCGCTTGATGGGCTGGATGGCGCTGTCAGGCTTGTTTACCAACCCGCCTTTGCCGCTGAAACGTATTCCAGCTTGAATATTTCCCGCATTATTCCGTTTGCCACGGATCTATATGTGCTGGATGCCTATGCAGGGCAGGTTGTTCACCTTACCATGGGCACCCACGGTTACCAGATGAACACCAATTTTGTTTGTGCTGCGGGTACTTACAATAACATCACGGTTGGCAGCCTCGTGGATATGGTTTCAATTCCGCTGACAAATAAATACAAAGCACCCATCCTGGCTTTGGATGCACAAGGCAATTTGCTTTATTGTGCGAATGGTAAAGAACCAGTTGCCTTCAGCCTGACAGCGCCAGATGCTGGTTGGGGGTTGGTAAAGGCTGCCGCATATAACTCAAATTCAGGCACTCTTTACTTGCTGGATACGGAAATGAATGAAATTTGGATCTATCAGGGCTTCTCATCCGAATTTACAAACGCGGCCATTCCTTATTTTGAAGAATTTCCGCATAATCTTAAAACAGCCATCGATTTTGATACAAATGGGGATGAGTTATATGTTCTCCATGCAGATGGGCACATGTCTCGCTGTATTTCTTCGGGTATCCAGGGCATCGATTTGAAATGTACGGATCCTGAAACCTATAAAGATGCGCGGGTGGGTGTTGAAGGTTTCGATCTTGCCACCTTGAAATTTACTCAGGTAAGTTATTCAGGTCCGCTCGATCCATCCTTGTATTTACTCTCGCCAGCGGATATGGCAATTTACCAGTTCAGTGTTTTGATGAACCTGAACCGGATCTATCGCTCTGATTATGACCAGCAAAACCTCGCTGGCAGGCAGCCGACAGCCTTTGCCATTTCCAGCAATCGCAGCGCCTATCTTGCCTTTGGAAACCAGTTGTATTATGCCGTTATGCCTTAAAACAAAATTTAGAAAAAGCGAACTTGTATCTCTGAACGCACAGCCAAAGTGACAGATCGAACAAATTGTCCGAAAACATCCAGGCTTGCCCCCGGAGAGTTTTCGATTTTAATGGTCTTTAATTAATGTTACAATTGACCCGGTTGGTCAACTGATTGAGGATTTAAACATTGATCAGTCCCGACATTACTTAATGAACTGATAACTAACAAGAGGAGTTTCATGACACAGGTTGATCCCAGAATTGAAAAATTAAAAAAATTGCGTGAAAAAACCCTTGAAGGTGGTGGGCTTGATAAAATTGAAAAGCAACATGCCAAGGGGAGCTTGACAGCCCGGGAACGTATCGATCTACTCCTTGACAAGGGTAGTTTTCGTGAATTGGAACCCTTTGTGACCCAGCAAAATGACCCACAAGCAGACGCTCCCTTGGGTGATGGAGTGGTTACCGGTTATGGACAGGTGGATGGTCGCACGGTTTATGTTTATGCCCAGGATTTCACGGTTCAAGGGGGCGCCCTCGGAGAGATGCACAGCCGCAAGATTTGCCGGGTGATGGATCTGGCTGTCAAAACTGGCAGCCCGGTGGTGGGGATGATCGATTCTGGTGGAGCTCGTATCCAGGAAGGCGTCAAGAGTCTGGGTGGTTATGGCGAGATCTTTCGGCGCAACGCCCAATATTCCGGTGTGGTGCCCCAGATCAGCTTGATCCTTGGTCCATGTGCAGGTGGGGCAGCTTATTCACCGGCATTAACAGATATCATCATCATGGTTCAGAAACAATCCTTCATGTTCCTGACCGGGCCTCAGGTCATCAAGACTGTGACTGGTGAGGAGGTTGATTTTGAGTCATTGGGCGGGGCAGATGTGCACCTGGCAATCAGCGGGACAGCTCACCTGGTCGCCGCCAGGGAACAGGACGCCATTGCACTTTGCCGACACACCTTGAGCTACCTGCCGTCAAATAATGTGGATAATCCCCCAGTTATGAAAGTTGGGGATGACCCATACCGGCGTGTTGAAATATTGAACACCCTCGTTCCGGCAGATCCAGGCGAACCTTACACCATGCAAACAGCCATTCAAGCTATTGTTGACCAGGGCTCCTTCCTTGAGTTGCAATCAGGCTTTGCAAAAAATGCCATCGTTGGTCTCGCTCGCCTGGACGGCATCTCTGTGGGCATCATTTCTCAGGAACCCAATATAATGGCTGGGGTTATCGATATTGATGCGTCTGATAAAATCTGCCGCATGGTTCGCCTGTGCGATGCCTTCAACCTGCCGATCATTACGTTGGTGGATTCACCCGGATTTTTGCCCGGTGTGGGGCAGGAACATCGCGGCATCATTCGCCACGGTGCGAAAGTCCTCTTCGCTTACTCTGAGGCAACGGTTCCAAAGATCAGTGTCGTCACGCGGAAAGCATATGGCGGTGCATATGTGGTGATGAGCAGTAAATATTTGGGCACGGATATCACTTATGCATGGCCCAGCGCTGAGATTGCTGTGATGGGGGCGGAAGGGGCAACCAATATTCTCTACCGTAAACAGATCAGCCAGGCTGCTGAACCGATTGCTGAACGGCGGCGCCTTGAAGCCGAATACGGCGAAAAGTACCTGACGCCGTATGCTGCTGCCAATGCCGGCTATGTCGATGATGTCATCGAGCCTGCAGAAACCCGCACTAAATTGATTGATGGTTTGCATGCCATCAAGAATAAATACGAGCCAACCACAGCTCGTAAACATGGCAATATGCCGGTTTAATTGGGAGAAGACCCATTATGTCAAACATTCAAACAGGGTTATTGATCACTGCCATTGGAATGGGTCTGGTTTTTGCCATGATCGCACTGTTATGGGGATTAATGGTGATTTTGGTCAAATTGACTTCCAGGAACACAGAACCAGAGGTTGAGAAACTGACCGGGCAAACAAATCTGCCAGCCATATCCGGACCATTGAAAGCCAAACGTGAAGCTGCCGCAGCAGCTGTGGCTGTGGCATTGGCGCATCGGGCATCTCAACAAAAAAAGCAAACACAAACAGGCGAGATCAATATCTGGCAGGCAACTGCCAGGTTGAAACAGCTTCAAAACCAAATGAGGAGAGGACAGCGCGGATGAAAATGCAAGTTCGAATTGATGATCAGGTATTCATTGTTGATGTAGAGGATATTAACGCCCGACCGGTGATCGCACGGATTGAAGGTGAAAATTTTGAAGTCTGGCCTGAAGAAACAGAACAGATCAGCGTCGATCAAAAAATGGTGCGGGCGGATCGGGCAGTCACACCAATTGTGGCAACAACACCCAGGGAGAGCAGCCAGGATGGCAAGGCTCTCCTGGCGCCGTTACCAGGTGTGATCATCTCAATTGATGTCAAGGTTGGGGATTCGGTCAAACAAGGTCAAACACTCTGTACCCTTGAAGCCATGAAGATGAAAAATGCCATTCGAGCGACCCGTGAAGGTGTCATTTCAGAAATCCATATAAACATTGGTGACCTGGTAAAACATGGTCAACTTTTGATCAGCTTTACTGCATAGGAGCATGGAGAAATCATGGATTTCACTGTATTACTGGCAGAATTAAGTAAGGGCTTTCAGAATTTCACATGGCAAAACGCCGTGATGATCCTGGTTGGACTGGTATTGATCGCTCTGGCAGTGATAAAAGAATACGAACCGGTTCTGCTGCTGCCAATTGGATTCGGTTGCCTGATGGCAAACCTCGGCATGTCCAACGAGGTTGGCTTTATGAAAGTGATCTATGATGCCGGTATCAAAACTGAACTTTTTCCCCTCCTGATCTTTGTGGGTGTGGGCGCCATGATTGACTTCAGCCCTTTACTTTCACAACCCCGCCTGGTCTTGCTGGGTGCCGCAGGTCAATTTGGCATTTATGCCACCCTTTTATTGGCACTCCTGCTGGGTTTCCCGCTTAACCAGGCTGCATCCATCGGTGTTATTGGCGCCATTGATGGCCCGACTGCGATCTTTGTCGGCTCCAAGCTGGCACCTGAGATACTGGCGCCCATTGCGGTGGCTGCCTATTCCTACATGAGCTTGATCCCGATCATACAACCCCCCATTATGAAATTGATGACCACGCGCAAAGAACGCCTGATTAGGATGGAGTATGCGCCGCGCCCGGTATCCCGCCTCACGCTGGTCATATTCCCCATCTTTGTGACTTTCCTGGTGGCATTGGTGGCACCTGACGCAGCACCACTCATGGCTGCGTTGATGCTTGGTAATCTTCTCAGGGAAAGCCTGGTGGTTGACCGATTAAGTAAAGCCGCTCAAAATGAGATCATTAATATTGCCACGTTATTCCTTGGATTGGCAATTGGTTCTACGATGACGGCTGAAAGCTTTTTGAAAGTGGAAACATTGATGATCCTGGCTCTGGGTCTGCTGGCATTTGTGATCGACACCGTTGCTGGTCTCTTATTTGGCAAATTGATGGCTGTGATCACTCACAACAAGGTGAACCCTCTGATTGGTGCCTGCGGGATCAGCGCCTTCCCGATGGCAGGAAGGCTTTCAGCCAAAATGGCACAGGACGAGGATTATGAGAACTTTATCCTGATGCATGCCATGGGTGCCAACACTGCGGGTCAATTGGGCAGTGTCATTGCCGGCGGTCTCTTATTGGCGTTGGTTAATGCGTTGGGCTAGATTCTGAAATTTAAGGTTGATAAGCAAGGGTGCATTCAAGATTTCTTGAATGCACCCTGAATTTTATACATCAAACTTATAACCTTGCGAGCGTATGGTTTGGATCAGTTTAGGTTTACGGGGATTTTCCTCGACTGCCTGACGTAGCCAACTGATATGAACATCCAGAGTACGCGTATCACCGAGATAATCGGTTTCCCAGACATCTTTAAATAATGTTTCGCGGTCCACAATTTTGCCAGGGCGGTCCATCATGTATTTTAAAAGGCTGGATAATCGTGGCGTCAGCCGGGTCTCATGCCCGTTACAGGTTAGAAAGTTGGTTTGCAGGTTGAGAACGAGCGGACCAATGCTATATAAAAGTTTATCCTCTGCAGGTTGATACACCTGCAAACGGTTGATCAGCTTTTGGACAGTGAACGGGAGATTTAAGATTACACTGGCATCAGAAAACTTCACCAGGTTAACTTTCTCTGCCACGATCAGGATGATTGGAATAATTGGCAGCGTTGTTCTGAAAGTATTGCACATGCGGGTGCCGCTGGTTCGTAACGAGGCGGCATTAATAACAATGACATGGGTTAAGCATTGTTCCTTCACCAGTTTTAAACCAGAATTACCACTTTCAACCTGGATGATGTTGAAGCCGCGCTGTAATAGCTCCTTGGCAAAATGGGCATGATTACCACTTTTACCTTCAATTAACAGCACTCGAAAATGCTTATCTGCTTCCAAAAAAATGCCTTTCCATGTAAATGATAAAAATCGATAATCTAATTATAACGTAAAGTCAGGCTGGATTTAATAGAGAATTTTATTGTTTTCTACCAAACGAGGAAGGCTCTCCTGCAATGGTCAAACTACCTGTCGCATTTTAGATGTAAATACCTGCCTTGCCTTTTAATTCAACTGAATTATTCAAACCAAGGTTAATTAATTATACAATATCAATGGGACTAAACCAGTCCGGTTGGGCAATATTTTGCAGCTTGTTAATCGGTTGAGTAATCCATAAAAAAATTTTAACTAAAGCGTTAAACATTCGAATACCATTTATAATGTTAACAACTCGAGATTTTAAGTCTGATCAATTGCCTTTGATCTTGTGGCATGTTAGAATCACTTTGCCGTCCATCAGTAGATAAAGGAGCTTTTATGACGAAAATGGTCACTTGTGTTATTGACAGTGTCAGGGTCAGTTTGACGAACCAACAGCGCGTTGTCGTACTGCGTCAAAGTGATGCCGATCGTTATCTACCCATTTGGATCGGTTTGTATGAAGCAGAAGCTATTACGATCGCCCTGCAACAAATCGAAGTAGCACGTCCCCAAGCACATGATCTGATCAATTCTATCATCCAATCTCTGAATGCCCGGTTATTGCATGTAGAGATTACAGCACTGCGTGACGATGTCTTTTATGCCAACCTGGTGATTGATCAAGATGGCGTCAAGAAATTGGTTGACTGCCGACCTTCGGATGCCCTTGCTCTTGCAGCCCGCACTTCTGTGCAGATTCTGGTTGAGGAGGAAGTTCTCAATACGGCAGGTATTCGACCTGAACAAGATGTCAGTGAAACAGTTGCGGAAGAAGAACTTTCGGAAGAAAATGAAGAAGATCTGACAATTTTTGAAGACTTCCTGGGAAAACTGGGGAAGAAATCTAATGATGACTCCCAGGATGCTTCAGATGCGGATGAGAACCCAAACGTCCCGGCTTTATGAGGATTTGAAGCCAGCCCCTTAGTCGTGTCCTTGTAGCATGCGATAAAAAAGCTTATTAAAGAGAACAGGGAAAACAGACCATGAGTGATCAGGATTACATGCAGGACAATGCAAGCAGCGGGATTTTATCTGTCCCGTACAATCGTGATGCTGAAGAAGCTTTGATTGGCTCCATATTGATCAATCCGGAAGCTTTTCTGGAGGTTGCCGCTTTTCTAGACCCGGATGATTTTTATATCATTCGCAATAAATGGATTTGGGAGGCTTTTCGACATCTCACCCAAGCTGAAACCCCATTTGATTTGATCACAGTCTCCAAGGAGTTGGAGGATAACGGTCACTTGGAAGATATCGGCGGTCGAGCCTACCTCATGGGGCTTGCCAACCAGGTGCCTTCGTCATTGCATGCTGAATCCTATGGGCACATCATCCAGGAGAATGCAATACGCAGGCGCATGCTTGCTGCTGCCAATGACATTGCCAAACTGGCATACCGGCAGGATCAGAGCATCGCCACGGTAATCGATGAGGCGGAAAAAGCCATCTTTAGTGTGAGTGAAAAGCGCATAAGGCATGATCTGGTACCGATCAAGGACGTGCTGGGAAAGTACCTGGAGCGGGTCGAAACAATGGCACAGCGTTCCGATGAAGTCTATGGACTGCTTACAGGATTGGACGACCTCGATGCTGTTTTAGGTGGACTGCAGAATTCAGATTTTCTGATTGTGGCCGGGCGCCCTGGCATGGGAAAGACAGGCTTTCTGATCGGTGTGATGAGGCATGTCGCCATGAATTTGAAGAAAAATGTTGCCATGTTTTCGCTGGAGATGTCAAATGAACAACTGGTGCAGCGCCTTCTTGCGCAGGAGACAGGCATCGATTCGCAGCGTCTTCGCACTGGAAAACTGAAAGATAACGAATGGGGCGTTTTATTATCTGCCACATCCTCTCTGGAAGAAGCAACCATCTATATTGATGATACACCTGCCATCACACCCCTGCAACTTCGTACAAAATGCCGCCGATTGGACATGGAAATAGGCCTTGACCTGGTGATTGTGGATTATCTGCAATTAATGAGCGGTGACTTCAGGACGGATAACCGCGTTCAGGAAGTTTCGAATATCTCGCGCAACCTGAAAGTGTTGGCAAGAGAATTAAATGTCCCCGTATTGGCAGCGGCTCAATTGTCCCGCGCAGTAGAGCAGCGCACAGATAAGCAACCGGTGCTTTCTGACCTGAGGGAATCTGGAAGTTTGGAACAGGACGCCGATATTGTCATGTTCATTAATCGACCGGACGCGATGGATGAAGCCAGCGCCAGGCATAACCTCGCACAATTGATTGTGGCAAAGCATCGTAATGGCCCAACGCATGGTGGCATTGACCTGATTTTCATTAAAAACCTGGCTCAATTCAAATCAGCAGATCAAGCAAGCATCAACGCGATTAAAAAGGGTGGTAAGAAGCAAGATGACGGGTGAATCTTATCTTAAAGGTTTCCCTCAAGGGGACAGCCAACAGGTGATTTTCCCACCTGCTTATTATTCGGATTATTTACCTGAGATTGACGACCTGGATGAGTTGAAACTGAATCTCATCATTCTCTGGGCGTTCAGCTTGGAGAAAGATCGCGAGCAATTATTTTCATATGAGAATCTCATCAACGATGAGAAGGT
The DNA here is from genome assembly GCA_964540765.1 of uncultured Anaerolineaceae bacterium. GTDB lineage: Bacteria > Chloroflexota > Anaerolineae > Anaerolineales > Anaerolineaceae > CAZJLN01. The sequence continues at coordinate 16,742 of CAZINW010000031.1, forward strand.
GATGAAAATATTTAGAGGTGACACGGCAAGGATAAAAACTGCCATTGAGAAATCGTTGACCAGGGGTAGTCTCTTAAAAATGCCTGACCCTGAAAACAGCAAAGAGTGCTATATGCTGAACACACCATACAGCCGGGCTGTAATTGAAGAGGTTAAATCCGGAAAGATCAGGCTGGATGACCTGTACCAGCGTGATGTGTTATTTTTACAGGAATCATCCAATATTTTCAGGTTGTATGAAGAGAATATTGGAGCAATCACGCCCATGGTCGCTGAGATCCTTAAAGAAGATGAGAAGCAATATCCCCTGACCTGGATCAAAGAAGCCATTGAAATTGCGGTCAAGCGCAATGCGCGCAATTGGAAATATGTGCAGGCGATCCTGGATGCATGGCAGAAAGAAGGTCGAGATGGAAAAGGTAAAAAAGACTCTCAAAGAGTTCGAGACCAATATCGTGAGAAATGGCTTGGAAAAAGTGGCAGAAGCTGATAACGAAGCATCCCCGCATATTACTTACAATATTGGCAAATCTGATTGTCCGCTTTGTGGTGGATTGGGTTTTATCAGATCATCAGCCAAACTGGGTGATCCTGATTTTGGCAAATACCAGGTTTGTCCCTGCCGACAGGAGGAAATTACCAGGGCAAACCGTGAGAGACTTTATCGCCTGAGCAATTTGGATGCCTTAAAAGGGCTGATATTTGAAACATTCAAACCGACCGGCAGGGTGGGGCTTGGCAGGCAGCAAGCTGAATCGCTTGAGCAGGCTTACAACCATGCACAGCATTTTGCCGGTTCATTGAAAGGTTGGTTGCTGATCCTTGGGCGTTATGGCTGCGGAAAAACCCACCTGGCAGCCGCAGTTGCCAACCAGGCAGTCAATTTGGGCGTTCCGACCTTGTTCCTGACCGTTCCGGACCTGCTGGATTGGTTGCGTTTTTCCTATTCAAATGACAGTAATTCGGATTTTGAGACGCGCTTCGATGAGATCCGCAACATCCCCTTGCTCGTGATGGATGATTTTGGTACCCAAAATGCCACCCCATGGGCGCAGGAGAAACTCTTTCAAATTGTCAATTACCGCTATATTAACCAACTCGCAACTGTTGTCACATCCAATATGAATATCAATGATTTTGAGGGACGCATTGGCTCCAGGCTGATGGACCCTGAATTGGTTACCCAGGTGGTGATCACCGCACCGGATTATCGCAATCCAAAGGACGATATCGGGCATCATGAACTTTCAAGCCTGAGCCTTCACGGACGCCAAACCTTTGGCAATTTCAGTCTGCGTAAAGATGAAGGCTTGCCCTCGGACGATATCCAATCCCTTAAACATGCATTTGAGATTGCCAAGGCATTTGCGGAAGATCCCAAGGGATGGCTGGTGCTGACGGGGCTGTATGGTTGTGGCAAAACGCACCTGGCAGCAGCCATCGGGAATTACCAGGCGGGTCTGGGTTATCCTCCCATCATGGTGGTCGTTCCAGATTTGCTGGACCATTTACGGGCAACTTTCAGCCCTAACAGCAATATCAGTCTTGATCGCCGCTTTGATGAGATCAGAACGACCAGGTTGTTGATCCTGGATGATTTGGGGACACAATCAGCGACCCCTTGGGCAAGGGAAAAGCTCTATCAGCTTTTTAATCACCGTTATAATGCTGAATTGCCCACTGTCATTACCACTGCCAGCAATCCTGAAGAGCTTGACCAACGACTTTACAGTCGTATGCAGGATGCCCGTTTGTGCCAGGTCGTGGTGATGAATGCGCCCAGCTACCGGGGTGGTGTAAAAGCCAATGGGACAAAAAGAAGGGGCTTTTGATCACGTTTTTCCCATTTGGTCGTATAACTTATGGTATTATTGCCATATTAAGTTGCTTACAGCATATTTGAAAAAATAAAATCCTGCATTGATCCAAGTCCATTGCAGGAGATTTACTGTTAAAAGAGAGGATAATGAATAATATTAAACGAGAAATTCCGAACAGTTTTAATCTTCCAAGGCGTATTAAAAGATTGGCTGACCTCGCACATAACCTTTGGTGGGTCTGGAACCCTGAAGTGGCTCGCATGTTCAAGGAAATTGATCCCATTTTATGGGACGCCAGTTATCACAATCCGGTTGTCTTTTTGCGCCAAACCGATCGTTCCGTTTATGATCATCTGATTACGGATCGCTACTTTCTTGAAAAATATGACCGGATCATGCGCGAATTTGACCGATACATGGGTAAGGCGGATACCTGGTATGCCAACACTTATCCTGCTTTGTTAAATGAGCAGATTGCCTATTTTTCGTTTGAGTTTGGTCTTCATGAATCCTTGATGGTCTATGCCGGTGGGTTGGGGGTTCTCTCTGGTGATCACTTAAAAGAAGCCAGCGACCTGGGAATTCCCCTGGTAGGGGTTGGTTTCTTATACACCTATGGCTATTTTTCGCAGCGGATCACAGAAGATGGCTGGCAGGAAGCTAGGAACATCCAGATCAATTTTGATGATTTACCGCTTGTTTCATTATCAGATGAAAATGATGATCCGATAAAAATTGCTATTGACCTGCCCGGGCGAAAAGTTTATGCACGCGTTTATGAATTGCAGGTTGGACGGGTTAAACTTTGCCTGATGCATACCAACCTGGCTGAAAATTCACCACAGGACAGGCAATTAACAGACCGCCTTTATATCAGCGACCTCGAATTGCGTATTTCCCAGGAAATTTTGCTCGGCATTGGTGGCATCCGTGTTCTCGAGCGATTGGGATACAAACCATCTGTCTATCACATGAATGAAGGTCATTCAGCATTTCTGGCATTGGAACGAACACGTAAATTCATTGAAGGGGGTATGTCTCTCAAGGAAGCCCAGGAAAAAGTGAGCAAGACCAATATTTTTACCACCCACACCCCGGTGCCGGCTGGCAATGATGAGTTTCCAACCTGGTTGATTGACAAGTATTTCTCCAACTATTGGGGTGATCTTGGCATGTCACGTGACGAATTCATGGATATCGCGAAAATCAAGCAGTCCTGGGGTGGTGAAGCCTTTAGCATGCCGGTTCTGGCACTGAAACTTTCAGAATTTCGCAATGGCGTGTCAGAAATGCATGGACAGGTCTCCCGCAAGATGTGGGCTTACCTCTGGCCGGAAAAAGAACTGGATGAAATCCCGATCTCCTACATCACCAACGGCGTCCATACCAGCACCTGGCTGGCGCGACGCATGGCTATTCTTTACACACGTTATCTGGGCGCAGATTGGATGGATCACATCGATGACCCTGCCATGTGGGATCAGATTGAAAATATCCCAGACGAAGAATTATGGCGTGTCCGCCGTCACTTAAAAAGGAAGCTGGTCGTATATATGGTGAGTCGGGCACGAAATCAATGGCTTACCACAAGTGTCCACCCTATTCAGACGGTGGCAAGCGGTGTGCTGCTTGACCCTTATGCTCTGACCATCGGCTTTGCCCGTCGTTTTGCCACATACAAACGTGCCAACTTGATTTTCCGTGATTATGAACGTCTTATCCGCCTTGTAACTGATCCAAAAAAACCAGTTCAGATCATTTTCGCCGGTAAAGCTCATCCAGCCGACGAGCCTGGTAAATTGATAATCCAGCAGGTTTACCGGGCAGTTAAAGATGCGCATTTTGCGGGTCGGCTCGTATTTCTGGAAGACTATGATATGGATATGGCACGCTATTTGGTGCAGGGTGTAGATGTCTGGTTGAATAATCCCCGCAGACCGCGCGAAGCCTCTGGCACAAGTGGTGAAAAAGCGGCTTTGAATGGCACTTTGAACTTCTCGGTTCTGGATGGCTGGTGGCGTGAAGGCTACAACGGTAAGAATGGTTGGGCAATCGGTGACGGGAAAGATTACGCAGATCTTGAACAGCAGGATGAAGCTGACGCACTAAGCCTTTACAACACCCTCGAGAATGAGATCATTCCCTTGTATTATACACAACGTTCTGCAGATGGGTTGCCAGGAGAATGGATTGCCAGGATCAAAGAAAGTATTCGTACACTGGCGCCACAGTTTTCAATGCGGCGTATGGTGAAGGAATATATGACTCATTTCTATAAGCCCGCTTTAGATAATGCCAAAAATAATCATCATTCGGTAGCCGGAGCGCCCGAGGCATAAATATGAATATGGATATATTGCTTTCACCGACAGCATGGTTGGGTGCATTCGGCATCTTTCTGTTACGCGTGATTAGCATCGCCTTGGATACGATTCGCTTTATGTTAACGATCCGCGGCAAACGGGGTCTCTCCTGGATCTTGGGATTTGTTGAATCTGTGATTTTTGTGATCATCATGGGTGTTGTTTTAAATGACCTGAATAATGTATTAAATATCATTGGGTACGCTGCTGGCTTTGCCACTGGTACTGTGGTTGGCATGGCAATTGAAAATCGTCTTGCCATTGGTTATTCACACCTAAACATCATCAGCAAGCAGCGCGGACAGGCAGTGGCTGAATCCCTGCGGAATGAAAATTACGCAGTTACAGAGATCCCTGCCAGGGGGAAGGATGGTACTGTCACGTTGCTTGATTGCAGCATCCGCAGGAAACAGATCAAAGATGTTGAAAGTCTGATTTTAAAGGCTGATCCGGAAGCTTTTATTACCGTTGAGGATATCACTCCCATGCGCCATGGATATTGGCATTCATAATTGTTATCCGCCGTGTGAAGATGATTTTTTTACAAATGACACGGTGTGATTGGATCTCTTGAATGACCGTGAATAAAGCAGTGATCTTTGACTTTGATGGGTTGATTCTTGACACAGAAACCGTTGAGGTGAGCATCTGGCAGGACCTGTTTTTAGAAGCCGGGATTACTTTTGACCTTGAGGCTTATCGGGATAGTGTTGGCAGCTATGCCATTCATCCCTATCGACCGGAAAAGATACTTGAAGCCATCCAGCAGAATGGCAGAACAGCCGCAGACATTGCAGAAGAAGTTCGAAACAGAACCATCGAAATCACCTCTGAGTGTCAGCCCATGCCAGGGGTATTGTCTGTCATCCAATCCGCAAAAGCAAAAGGGTTGAAACTGGCTGTGGGATCAAGTTCCCCCATGAATTGGGTCAAACCGCATCTGGTTAGGCTGGGTTTGTGGAACCAGTTCGATACGGTTGTGACCAATGATGATGTCGCACTGTGCAAGCCTTCACCAGAGATCTTCCTTAAGGTGCTTAACCGTTTGGATGTGCAGCCGTACCATGCGATTGTGCTTGAGGATTCAGCCAATGGTGTTTTGGCTGCCAATCGTGCAGGCATTCCCGTTGTGGTTATTCCAAATGAGATTACCTGGAAACAGAGATTGGATGGTGCTGCGATGTGTTTATCATCACTGAACGAGTTAAACCTTGATCTTTTTTTTACGAATTAAAATCCCCAAGAAGGACTTTTCTCTAAAAAGAGCAATCTGGCACTGAATGATTCCCAGCCGATCCGTTTTCCCGTTTAAATTGATTTCAAAGCCAGCGTTCTTGCAGTATACTTTTAATGATAATTAGCCATCCCAGGAGGTATTATGAGCACAAACGAGACGGGATTCTTTTTTGGACGCGTTTTTGATCTGAAGACTAAAGAGGTTTTTGCTGATAAACCGGTATATTATGATCCTGCCGACCTGACCACCCATGCCGTGATCACGGGCATGACCGGATCAGGCAAAACAGGGTTGGGGATCATCCTATTGGAAGAAGCCGCCTTACAAGGGATTCCTGCCATCTTAATTGATCCAAAGGGTGATCTGACCAATCACCTGCTGCACTTTCCCGACTTGTTACCGGAAGACTTTGAACCATGGGTGGATGAGGATTCCGCCAGGCGGGAAGGGAAAACTGCCCGGCAGGCTGCTGAAGGGGCAGCATCTTCATGGGGCAAAGGTCTTGCGGATTGGGGAATCGGTAAGGAGCGCATCCAGGCTTTGAAAGATAATGTGGATTATGCCGTTTATACGCCCGGCTCCACGTCGGCAATACCTGTGAGCATTCTGGCATCTTTAAGGTGCCCAGAAATTCCATGGGAAGAAAATAAAGAAATCCTGCGGGAGCGCATCTCAAGTACGGTAACCGCGCTGCTGGAATTGATCGGAATAAAGAATATTGATCCGGTTCAATCGCGTGAGCATATCCTCCTCTCAAACATTTTCGAAAATGCTTGGAGCCAGGGGAATGATCTGGACCTTGAATCTCTTATTTTGCAGACTCAAAGTCCCCCGTTTGAAAAGTTAGGCGTTTTCAGCATATCAAAGTACTACCCGGAAAAGGATCGTTTCGGGCTTGCCATGCTCTTGAATAATTTTTTGGCAGCACCTGCCTTTAAAACCTGGCTTGAAGGGCAACCCTTGGATATTTCCAAGTTTCTTTCCTCACCTGGAGGAAAACCACGGCATAGCATCTTCTACCTGGCGCACCTGGCAGATGCAGAGCGCATGTTCTTTATCACATTACTTTATTCCGCCATAGAAACCTGGATGCGATCGCAATCAGGTACTTCAGGTCTGAGGGCACTGGTATATTTCGATGAGATTGTTGGCTATCTACCGCCCATTGCTGTTCCCCCCAGCAAACCTCTCATCCTGCGCATGCTCAAGCAGGCACGTGCTTTTGGCGTTGGGCAGGTGCTTTCGACCCAAAACCCAATTGATGTGGACTATAAAGCCCTCTCCAATGCGGGCACTTGGATGATAGGTAAATTGCAGACCGACCAGGATAAACAACGCCTTTTGGATGGTTTGGAGAGCCTGACAGCCAATCTGGGTCGGGATTACTTTGACAAGGCAATTTCAGGATTGGGAAAGCGCGTTTTCCTTTTGCATAATGTGCACGCAAAAGCCCCTGTCATTTTTACGACACGCTGGGCGATGAACTACCTGCCCGGACCGATCACACGCGAAAAATTGGCAGAGTTGAATGCCATGGTTGGCGCTGATAAAGGGACAAAGGGACTAGTTCTTGGGCAGAAGGAAGATGAAACCACGCCGGTGTCCACTGCAGCAGCCACACAAATGGGAAAGGGCATGAGCCTGGGCTCGACATCACAACCCGTATTGTCTTCCTCAGTTGACGTATACTATTTGCCTGTCAACCGGGTTTTATCAGAAGCCTTAAATGATATCAAAGCAAAATCGCCGGGGGCGCCTCCATCCCCTGAATACGTCTACAAACCAGCCTTATTGGCTCAGGCGCGCGTCTATTATGTGGATCGCACCTACAATGTAGATCTTGAAAAAGTTGTGACTGCCCGCATAGAAAGCATGGAAAAACGCGGCCTGGTCAGGTGGGGCGATTATCTGGTTGAGCCGTTTGAAACCTCCAGGTTTGAAGCACAGCCATTGCCAGGTGCCAGGTTTGGTGAATTGGTCTATCCCTTTGATGACGAAAAAAACATAACTGATTTGTCGAAAGACTATGTTGAATGGATCGCCAGGGCGAAACCGTTAAAGATACTATACAATGATGATCTTAAACTGATCGGAGAAGCCAACGAGAGCATGGAAGATTTTAAAGCCCGCTGCTTGAAAGAAACCGGACAATCCAGCGATGCAGAGAAAGAAAAAGTCAGGGCAAAATATGCAAAACAAAGAGAAGCCATTGCATTGAAATTGAAGCGGGAAGAGTTGGAGCATGATAAAGACAAACAGGAACTCAACCAACGCAGGCTTGACGAGGCGGGTAAGGGCATAGAAAATGTATTAAAATTGTTGGGCTCGCGCAAAACCAATCTGAGTACATCGATGACAAAAAGACGCATGACTTCTTCCGCCAAGCAGGATGTAAAAGAATCAGAAGAAATGATTGTGCTCTATAAAAAGCAACTGGCTGAACTTGATGCCATGATGGCAAAGGAAATGGAAAGTGCCGTCGCAAATAATGATAATGTGGCTGATGCAATCAGGGAGGTATCCATTGTCCCATTGAAAAAGAACATTTTAATGGAAGCGTCCGGTGTGGTATGGGTGCCCTATTATGCCTTTAAGTCCAATAATGAATGGATCACAGTCAAAGCCTATAAGTGATCATCCCCTGATCCAAACAAAAAGAGAGATTGATCGCCTCTCTCTTTTTGTGTAAGTCAAAAAATCTAATTTGGGCTGGCATCGACAACATCGCCCAGACCGTTTACTTCCAGCTCCCAACTGGAGCCAGGCACGGCTTGAAGATATAGAGCGACATCCGTTGTTGTCAAAGTGTATTGGTCACCAGAGGCATTGAACAGAATGATGTAGGTCTCACTTTGGTTGCCGTACTTCTCGTTCGATGCCAGCGATGTGGATGGCCAGCCCGGTTGAAGATCATACCCTGAAAGGGAAATTTGATCTGCAACCGCCCACCCCTCGGTTGTGTAATCACAATAATCATCGTAGACTCTATATTCGCAATCCTGCCTGACCTCGCCGATACCAGTGCCGGTATCCACGGTATAAGGCTCACCACAAACTTCAGTGGCATTGGCTGTTGGAGAATCTGAGGTATAGCGGTATTTTGAGGAGCAGTAGCCAACAACTGCACTAGAGGGGATCTCATCATTCCAGCCTTCGCTTTGTATCGTGGTATATGCCAAGATTTCGATGCTGCGCGTCCAGCGGACGGAGCCAACCGTTGCGCTTAATGACTCCCTTTTGGTCAGGTTCATGATAAATATGATGAGAATAATTCCGGCAATGATTGCAGCAATGATCAATGCTATCAGGCATCCTCCGGATAATTTTTTGGGCGTTTCCACGGGTGCAGCAGCAGGTTCTGTATCCCTTTCCCCGATCTTTTCTCCGCTGGTGCGGGCTTGCGCACCAACCGAAATATCACTTCCGCATTGTTTGCATAACGTATCTGTTCCTAGGTTGCGTGTTCCGCAGTAAGGACAATGCTTGTCAGGTCCTGTCTTTGCCATGCGAATAAGCGCTTCGTCTTTAATGAATTCAAAACGTTCTTTGTCCACCTTTTCAAATTGGACGTCTGGGGGTTGAGGCGCGCCACAACTGGTACAGGACTTGATTGCGCCAGGGTTTTGTGTTTGACAAAATGGACAGGTCCATATCAAATTGACATAACCTAAAATCTTTTGAGCCATCCATCCTCCATCAGACAGAGTTAAAATTGCTGCTCTGCTTTTGTTAATTATAGGTAATTTTCAAAATTTCGTCTACCATCAAACTATTTTTTATGGGGTTTATGTCAGATAAGACCATTGATTGATAGCAATAGATAGATCTATTGGAATGCCCCTTCCCCATTCATGAGATATGGATGCGCAAGGAATAATGCGGTCAGGCTCTTACCATCCCGGATCAGCCCACGATGAG
>CAZINW010000032.1:0-25758 GCA_964540765.1 uncultured Anaerolineaceae bacterium
CAACTGGCCGGAAATTGAGAAAAGTCATTTTCATTTCAGCGAATGGACAGTAATTAGAATAGGTTTAGTGATTTTTTTCGAAAAAGGAGCAATATATGGAGCAGAAATTTTCTTTAGGAATTATCGGTTTGGGGGTCATGGGGCGCAGTTTAGTACTAAATTTTTCGCGCAATGGTTTTACCCCTATTGGTTATCATCCCAAACCTCATTTGCCTGAAGGTTTTCCGATGGAGGTTACGAGTTCTATTCAAGATCTGTTTCGGTTTTTAGAGAATCCACGTGTATTCCTCTTAATGGTTCCAGCGGGTGCAACCGTGGATTCCATCATCGAATTACTATCACCATATTTGGAGGAAGGCGATATCATCATTGATGGTGGAAATTCATTTTTTGAGGATACGAATCGACGTTTTAAAGCATTGACCCAGCGTGGTCTTCACTATATTGGCATGGGGATATCAGGCGGTGAACAAGGTGCGCTCTGGGGTCCCAGCATGATGCCTGGCGGATCCGAAGCAGCCTGGGAGTATATCAAACCCATGTTCGAGGCCATTTCAGCAAAGACAAAAGATGGCGAGCCTTGTGTTGCCTGGATGGGACCTGGCGGTGCCGGTCACTACGTCAAGATGGTTCATAATGGCATTGAGTACGGTGATATGCAATTAATCGCTGAAATCTATGACCTGTTGCACCGGGGAGCAGGCATTTCCAACCATGAACTGGCGGATATTTTCGCTCAATGGAATGAACGGGAATTAAGCTCGTATTTGATAGAGATCACTGCCAATATTCTGAAACGGATGGATGATGAAACAGGTCAACCGCTTGTTGATCTTATCGTGGATGAGGCAGCCCAGAAAGGCACCGGAAAATGGACAAGCCAGAGCGCTCTGGATGTCGGTTCAGCGATTCCGACGATCAACGCTGCTGTCGAATCCAGGTTAATCTCAGCTATTAAATCAGAACGCATCGAAGCTTCCAGAGTATTGGGAAAAGCGCAGGGTTTCAAAGGCGATATAAACCGGCTCATCGCAGTTGCAGAACAGGCGCTTTACGCCAGTAAAATCACTTCTTATGCACAGGGGATCAGCCTGCTCAAAACAGCATCACGTGAATTTGATTGGGGTCTGGATATGGGGCGTATTGTGAAAGTGTGGCGAGCGGGTTGTATCATTCGAGCCGAATTGCTCAATGATATTGCTTCAGCCTACGACCGTGATCCTGAATTGATCAACTTGATGCTGGACAAAGCCTTCAAACAGGCAATTCTGAGCCGAGAGACTGCCTGGCGGGAAGTGGTTATGGCTGCGATCAACCTTGGAATTCCTATGCTGGCAACGAGCGCTTCATTGGCTTACTTTGACGCTTACCGATCAGCTGTGTTGCCTGCCAACCTGACCCAGGCACAGCGTGATTACTTCGGGGCGCATACTTACCGGCGCGTCGATCGGGAAGGTACATTCCACACACAATGGGAATAAGGATAATATTAGACATGGTTTTCTTCAAAAACTACCAATATATTAAATAGAAGGTATTATGGGTGAAAAAGAAAATGCCCACACCCTGATTTAGAACCAGTTATAATATTAACCAAGGCATGATAAAAAATTCATTTATTTTGAGGATCTTATGCAAGAAAACAAACAGCTTCAAGAACTCTCAATCAATACCATTCGCTTTCTTTCAGCAGATGGCGTACAAAAGGCGAATTCAGGGCACCCAGGGTTACCGATGGGCACTGCCCCGATGGCTTACACCCTCTGGACCCGACACCTTCATCATAATCCCGCCAATCCAAAATGGCCAAATCGCGATCGTTTCATCCTCTCGGGTGGACATGGTTCGATGCTGCTTTATTCATTGCTTCATCTTACCGGTTATGACCTTTCTATGGCCCAGCTTAAAAATTTCCGGCAATGGGGCAGCCTGACGCCCGGTCATCCAGAGTTTGGCTTGACGCCTGGTGTTGAGTCAACCACAGGTCCATTGGGACAGGGATTTGCCAATGGCGTTGGCATGGCAATCGCTGAAGCACATCTCGCCAAGGTCTATAACCATCCTGGACACGATATCATCAATCATTACACCTATGCGATTGTTACAGATGGTGACCTCATAGAAGGTGTGGCATCAGAAGCTGCTTCTCTGGCAGGGACACTCAAACTTGGAAAATTAATTTATCTGTATGATGATAACCATATCTCAATCGAAGGTTCCACAGATCTGGCATTTACTGAAGATCGCGGAAAACGCTTTGAGGCTTATGGCTGGCATGTACAGTATGTTGAGGATGGCCTGGATGTGGATGCGATTGATCAGGCGATCCAAACCGCCAAATTGGATCCGCGCCCTTCCATTATCTGTGTCCATAATATCATCGGTTATGGTCTCCCTACACGCGCTGGGAAAGCTTCAGCACATGGTGAGCCCCCTGGTGATGCGGAACTGGATGGTGCCAAGGAGAAGTTAGGTTGGCCTAAAGAACCGCGTTTTTATATTCCTGATGAGGTGCTATCCCATTTCCGCCAGGCTGTTCAGATGGGCGCGGAACTTGAGTATGCCTGGAAAGAAAAGTATGAAGTCTACCGTTCAGCCTATCCTCAACTGGCAGCTGAGTTGGAACGCCGCCTGTCAGGTGAACTGCCCGAAGGCTGGGATCAAGACCTGCCAGAATTTCCAGCTGATCCAAAAGGAATCGCTTCCAGGGCTTCATCTGGCAAGGTTATTAATGCGTTATCCTCTGCACTCCCTGAGTTGTTTGGTGGATCTGCTGACCTGGCTCCCTCAACAAAAACCTGGATGGATAACACTCCAGCTTTCTTCCCTGTAAGCAAAGAAGGTCCCGGAGATTGTTATGAAGGTCGTAATGTTCATTTCGGTGTCCGTGAACACGGCATGGGCTCGGTGGTCAATGGTCTCTCTTACCACGGTGGCTTTATCCCCTTCGGATCAACTTTTTTGGTGTTTTCAGATTACATGCGTCCGTCCATTCGCCTCTCTGCGTTTTCGCATCTCGGTTCGATCTGGGTTTTCACACATGATAGCATCGGTGTGGGCGAAGATGGACCCACGCATCAACCAGTTGAGCATTTGAACGCCTTGCGCTCAATACCAAATCTTGTCACATTGCGACCAGCAGATGCCAATGAAGTACGGGAAGCGTGGAAAATTGCGATTGAAAACCGTCACCGCCCGACTGCACTGGTGCTCACACGTCAGAATTTGCCCACCTTTGATCGCAATTTCTATGCATCCGCCGTAGGAACGCGCAAAGGTGCTTATGTGCTGGCTGATCTTGGTAAGGGAAAACCGGATATTATCTTAATGGCGAGTGGCTCTGAAGTGGCTCTGATCATTCAGGCAGGAAAGCGCCTGGAAGTGCAGGGTTTCAATGTGAGACTTGTTTCCTTTCCCAGTTGGGAGCTCTTTGAAGATCAGGATCAGTCTTATCAAGACTCGGTTCTTTTACCCAGCGTAGAGGCACGTCTGGCTGTCGAGGCAGGTATTTCTCAGGGTTGGCACCGCTGGGTTGGACCAAAGGGTCAGATTCAAGCCTTGGATCGCTTTGGAGCATCTGCACCAGCCAGTGTTATCTTTGAGCAACTGGGATTTTCCGTGGCAAATATCGAAAAAAGGTCTTTATCACTGCTCAAATAGGAACTCAAACTCAACCATCAGCAATTACTGAAGGGGCATCTGTGCCTGCAATAGGTGCTTCAGAATGATAGGAGAAAAAATGAATGCAACACTGAAACTACTTGAATTGGGGCAATCGGTCTGGTATGACAACATTCAACGCAGCCTGTTAAGAAATGGAGAATTGGCAGGGATGGTAGAACGTGGCGAAATTCGTGGCGTCACTTCCAACCCCACCATCTTCATGAACGCGATCACAAAATCGCAGGATTATGATGACAGCCTGCTGCCATTGAATAGTGCAGCATTGAGCGCAGAGGACGTTTTTTTCATTCTGGCAATTGAAGACATTCAAGCGGCAGCGGACCTGTTCAAGCCCATTTATCAGCAAACAAGTGGAGGTGATGGTTATGTCAGCTTGGAAGTCAGCCCTTACCTCGCAAACGATGCCGAAAGAACGCTGGCACAGGCAAAGGAACTTTGGCAGCGGGTCAATCGTCCCAATCTGATGATCAAAATCCCGGCAACGAAAGCCGGTATCCCCGCCATCAAAGATGCCATCGCGTCCGGGATCAATGTCAATGTCACCTTGATTTTTTCATTGGAACGATACAGTGAGGTGATGGATGCCTATTTGGCTGGGCTCGAAGAACGGGTGGCAGCAGGTTTACCTGTCGATTCAATTGCCTCAGTTGCATCATTTTTTGTTTCAAGGGTTGACACCAACATTGACCTGCGCCTCCAAAAGATTATCGATGCGGATGGATCATTGGTCCCACAGGCTGAAGCCTTGCTTGGCAAGGCTGCCATCGCCAATGCACACCTGGCTTATGTTGAATTCAAGAAAATATTTTATGCAGAACGCTTCCTGAACCTTAAAGCAAAAGGGGCACGTGTCCAAAGACCCTTGTGGGCATCCACCAGCACCAAGAACCCGGCATATCGTGATGTCATCTATGTTGAAGAATTGATCGGCGCAGATACGGTCAACACTGTGCCGCCACATACATTGGTTGCCTTCCTTGATCATGGCCTGGTTCGCAATAGCCTGGAAGAGGATGTAAAAGGATCTGAGCAGATTCTGGATAACCTGGGAAAAATTGGAATTTCCATGGATCAGGTTGCAGCCCAACTTGAGGACGGAGGCGTCCAATCCTTTGCGGATGCCTTTACAGTGCTGCTTAAAGCCATTGATGATCGAAGAAAATTGGGTTAAAACCTGAGTTTCCCACCCCCTCCACTTTTTCGCTCCTCAACGAGGAAAAAGCCAAAATTCAGTTTAATGGTGTGATCAACTGAAGATTGCACTACATCTGCTCCCGTGTTTATATGGAAGGGTGTTTTCGGCAACGTTCCAATGAACGCAGCATGCGCACTCGAAGAGTCCGCCTATTTTGAATGGAATGGTGCGATCAAATGAGGATCGCACCCTACAAAAAACCGTAGCGCGCCACCTTGGTTTAATCGTGCGATCGAAGCTCACCTCACGATCATATTGGCAGCTTTGGCAATCAGCAGAAATAGACAGGGGTCAGCCTCAAGCAGCTTGTGAAGTTGTTGCGCCCGATCAGGTCGGATATTATGATCATCGACAGGAATGAGTCACTGGCTTAATGGTTATTGTGATGCTTTTCTTCCCAGAACATCCAGGTACAGATCAAGATAGTGAAGTGCAGAATTTTCCCATGAAAAGTTCTGCTGCATGCCTCGCAGCTGCATCTCTCTCCACAGATTTTGATCAGCAAAATAATCAAGGGCTCTGTTGAGGGTTTTTGTAAATGCGGATACCGTCGCAGGTCTAAATAAGAAACCGGTTCCTTCCTTCGGATGTTGGCTGACATCAAGGATGGTATCTTGCAGCCCACCTGTAGCTCGCGCCAATGGTACGCATCCATAGCGCATCGCCATCATCTGGGCAAGCCCGCAAGGCTCATAACGCGATGGCATCAAAAGAATATCACCACCGGCATACATCCTTCTGGATAATGCAGTATCAAAACAGATCACTGCTCTAACCCTGTCAGGATAACTTTCTTCCAACTGGCGGCACGCCTCTTCCAGTTGTGGATTACCCATTCCAAGCAGAATAGCCTGCCACTTCCTGCCAACGCCCCTGGAAAGTCCTTCCACTGCCAGATCCACCCCCTTTTGTTGATCCATGCGGGATATCAGGACTAAAAGCGGAAGATCAGGATCGGGATTCAATTTAAACTCATTGATGATGGCAGTCTTGTTCTCTTTGCGCTTATGCAATGACGAACTATCGAAGTTCACATGGATTTTTGCGTCGTCGGACGGATCCCAGCAGTCTTCATCCAGACCATTGACAATGCCGGAGACTACCCTGTGCCTTGCCTGCAACAATTTTTCCAGTCCGCAGCCATATTCCGGTGTGAGGATTTCTTTGGCATAGGTTTGAGAAACTGTCGTAATTCTGTCCGCGGCTTGTAACCCCAGTGGCAATGGGAATTTTCGGCCCCACCATGGCACTCTGCTGTAACGGCTGGGAGCAACACCATAGGCTTCCATGGCTGTTTCAGTGCCTGAGCCCATAAAGGGAAGGTTATGAACGGTCAAAATGGAGCGGGTGTTTTTGAAAAAGGGATCGATTTGTTTCTCAAATTTAAGCTGATACACGGCAATCGCTGTATGCCAATCGTTAGCATGCAGAATATCTGGCTGCCAACCTAATTTTTTGACAAATGGCAATACTGCCTTTGAAAAGAAAATATACTTATCTCCGTCTTCAGCTGCATCAGTGCTGTAAACCAGTGCATCCTCACCTATGGGTGCTCCAGCAATCAAATAAACGGGTACCTCGTTAACAAGCGTGTGATATGCCTGTGCTTTGACTGAACCTTTTTGTGCTGAGACATTAAATTCGAAAAGAAATTCAGGGTCAGGAACCTTTTTGCGGATTGCCCCGTGAAATGGAAGCACAACCCGGATATCAATATGATATCCTTTACTTTTAGATTCAGGCAGTACCTGCAATGCATGAGGCAACGATCCGGCAACATCACCCAACCCACCAACTTTAACCAGCGGATCTGCCTCAGATGCCAAAAAAAGAACATTAATGATATCCATGATAAATTAGCCCTTCCTACGTGCAGATTTGATGGCGTTGATCAATGCATTGGTTGATGAGTCATGGCTTTCCACCATGCCTTTACCTGATAACTCAGGCAATATCTTTTTGGCAAGTTGCTTTCCCAGTTCAACCCCCATTTGATCGAAGGAGTTGATCTCCCAAATGACCCCTTGCGTGAAAATTTTATGCTCGTATAAGGCGATCAAAGATCCAAGCACCTCGGGGGTCAATTTTGGATAGAGGAAGGAATTGGTGGGTCGGTTGCCGGGAAATGTTTTAGCAGGTACCAGCAATTCCAATTGTTCCCCGGAATAGCCTTGAGCGGCAAGTTCTGAGCGGGTTTCATCAGCCGTTTTACCTTTCATCAGCGCTTCAGTTTGGGCAAGATAGTTCGATAGCAGGATCGATTGATGATCGCCCAATGGACTTTGACTTTCGATTGCTGCCAAAAAATCACAAGGAATCAATTTTGTACCCTGATGGATGAGCTGATAGAAAGCATGCTGTCCATTGGTGCCCGGTTGACCCCAAATGATGGGTCCAGTCGAATAATTTACCCATCGGCCATCCCAGGTGACACGCTTGCCATTGCTCTCCATATCACCCTGCTGAAAATAGGACGGGAAATATTCAAGGTACTGATCATATGGCAGGATTGCATGGGATTGTGCGCCAAAGAAATTGTTGTACCAGATGCCCAGCAGTCCCATGATCACTGGAACATTGCATTCAAAGGGTGCAGTAAGGAAATGTTGATCGACCTTGTGTGCCCCACTCAGAAGTGCTTCAAAATTATCCATACCCAGATATATTGCAATGGATAAACCAATTGCAGACCATAAAGAATAACGACCTCCAACCCAGTCCCAGAACTCGAACATGTTATCGGTATCAATGCCAAATTTAGCCACTTCCACAGTATTCGTGGACATGGCTACAAAATGTTTGGCAATGGCTTCTTCTTCCCCTGCCTGGTTTATCAACCAGTTGCGCGCTGAATGAGCATTTGTCATTGTTTCCTGGGTGGTAAATGTCTTGGATGCGACGAGAAAGAGGGTGGTTTCTGGATCAAGATCTTTCAATGTCTCAACCAGGTCAGTGCTGTCCACATTGGAGACAAAGTGAATCCCCAGATCAGGCTTCCCATAAGGCTTCAGGGCGTTGCACACCATCTTGGGGCCAAGGTCAGAACCGCCGATGCCAATATTTACAATATCCCGGATTGCCTTGCCAGTGTAACCTTTCCAATCACCCGACCGGACTGCGTCGCTGAACTTGCGCATTTTTCCGAGTACATGCCTGACATCCTCCATCACATTCTGACCGTCCACATAAATTGGTTTATCAGAACGATTGCGCAAAGCAATATGCAGGACCGCGCGATCCTCGGTCGTATTGATCTTCTCGCCCGCAAACATGGCTTCTATCCTTTGTGCAAGATCAGATTGGCGCGCCAGATTACAGAGCAAAGAAAGCGTTTGTTCCGTTATGCGATTCTTTGAAAAATCGAATAAAATGTTGCCCACATAAAGCGAGAATTTGTTAAAACGTTCAGGATCTGAATTGAAAAGGTCCCGCATGTGTACGTCTTTTATTTCTTGATGGTGTTTTTCAAGCGCCTGCCAGGCAGGTGATTTTTCAAGTTCGGTCATGAATTATCTCCTTTTTACGGTCATTTTTACTGACCGTTCCCCCGCTGCGCGCTTCAAGAGCATCATAGTCCTCTAGTTTTGTATCAAGGTCTATTCTGCAGTTGCGCCAATGCCTTCAGACAAGGCAGCGTCAACAATCGATTGGGCTTCCACTTGGATCTGTTTTAAATGCTCTGGACCTATGAAGCTTTCAGCATAGATCTTATAAGCGTCTTCCGTTCCTGAGGGTCGGGCAGCAAACCATCCGTTTTCGGTAACAACCTTCAATCCACCAATGACAACGTTGTTGTAAGGGGCGCGAGTTAACTTGGCAATGATGCTCTCCCCTGCCAGTTCGCTTGCTTTTACCTGCTCGGGTGAGAGATTAGCAAGCAAGGTTTTCTCAATTGGATTTGCCGGTGCATCCACACGCGCGTACCAGGCCTGCCCAAAGCGGTTTTCCAACTCTTGATAATGTTCACCTGGATCTTTCCCTGTAATGGCAAGAATTTCTGCTGCTAATAGATCCATAATAAAGCCGTCCTTATCTGTAGTCCAGACTTTTCCATTCTGACGCAGGAAAGACGCACCAGCGCTTTCTTCCCCACCGAAGCCAAATGAGCCATCCAACAGACCATTTACAAACCACTTGAATCCGACTGGAACCTCGCAAAGTTTCCGATGAAGGTGTGCCGCAATCCGGTCAACGATTGAACTTGATACCAGAGTTTTTCCAATGGCAACATTCTCACCCCAGTCTGGTCTGTTTTGAAACAGATGCCAGATTGCGGCTGCCAGGTAATGGTTGGGATCCATCAATCCAACACTATGGATGACAATGCCATGTCGGTCGAAGTCTGTATCATTCCCAAAGGCAATATCAAACCGATCTTTAAGTTTTACCAGGCTTGTCATGGCATAGGGTGATGAACAATCCATGCGAATCTTGCCATCGCGATCAAGCGTCATGAAGGCGAAAGTCGGATCAACCCTGGGATTAACAACGCTGAGATCAAGTCCGTAGGTCTCTGCAATTGGTTCCCAGTATGAAACACCCGAACCACCCATTGGATCGGCACCGATCTTTAGTCCAGAGGCTTTTATGGCTTGCATATCCACAACATGCTTCAAATCTTCAACGTAGGGGCGTATATAATCGATTTGATGGGTCGTCTCAGCCTTGAGCGCTTTCTCTAGAGATATTCGTTTTACGTCTTTTAAGTCATTAATGATGATCTCATTTGCACGATTCTGGATCCATTTTGTAGTGGACGTATCAGCCGGGCCTCCGGAAGGAGGATTGTATTTAAAACCGCCGTCTTCGGGTGGATTATGGGATGGGGTGATGACCACACCATCTGCAAGACCCAATGTCCGTCCATGGTTATATGCCAGGATTGCATGCGAAATGACCGGTGTAGGCGTGTATCCAAGACCTTCCTGGATGGCAATATCCACACCATTCGCTGCAAATACCTCAATTGCACTGTAGAGGGCTGGCTCAGACAGGGCATGCGTGTCCATACCGATGTACAAAAGCCCGTTTATATTCTGTGACTTGCGCAACTCACAAATTGCCTGACTGATTGCCAGAATATGGGCTTCATTAAAACTTTTATTGAAGGATGAGCCGCGATGCCCGGAGGTACCAAAGGCGACCTGATGAGCAGGATTATGAGGTTCTGGCCTTTGCGTGTAATAGGCGGATATCAATCTTGGAACATTGACCAGATATTGATAGGGCGCAACTTCACCTGCCAATTCATGGATAGCCATATCCTCTCCTTAGTCATAATTTGTTTTTTTGGAGTCACCTCTGAATGCGCGCAGAGCCACCTTTGGCAAAGGCACTCACCTGATCCAAAGTGGCCATCGTGGTATCACCCGGGAATGTTGTCAATAAAGCTCCATGAGCCCATCCCAGGTTGACCGCCTCCTGATAATTTTCTCCAGCCAGCAATCCATAGAATAAACCTGCAGCAAATCCATCCCCGCCACCCACACGATCATAGACATTCAATTCACAAGTTGGGGCTTGATAGGTTTGACCGTTGATCCATGCCACTGCGCTCCAACTGTGGT
The DNA here is from genome assembly GCA_964540765.1 of uncultured Anaerolineaceae bacterium. GTDB lineage: Bacteria > Chloroflexota > Anaerolineae > Anaerolineales > Anaerolineaceae > CAZJLN01. Next base: position 10,447 of record CAZINW010000032.1, read on the forward strand.
AATTGGTTGAATGTACATCCCTCAGTGTGGTCGCCACAACCTTGATGTCAGGGAACTTTTCAAGAACTTCATCGATCATCCCAAAGAAAAGAGATGGATCCAACTTGGATTTGGCAGTGATTTCAGGACCCTTGATGCCAAGCCCCAACTGCAGATCTTCTTCATTGCCAACCAGCACATCCACATTCTTGACAATCGCTGCAATGACGGGTTGTGCTTGCTTTTCACCCCCCCACAAGCCCCATAATTTTGTGCGGTAATTCAAGTCAAATGATGTAACCGTCCCTTTAGCCTTTGCGGTTTTCATAGCTTCGATGATCAATTCACCTGTTGTTTGTGACAATGATGCAAAGATGCCACCGCTGTGCAGCCATCTTACACCCCCAGTAAATATTTCCTCCCAGTCAAAATCACCTGGTTTGAGCTGCGCAGCCGCTTCATTGGAGCGGTTATAAAAGACAACTGGAGCCCGCATGCCGTATCCACGGTCACTATACACAGTTGCCATATTTGGGCCGGTCACACCATTATGCTTGAAATGTTTATAGAAAGATTTCAACCCCATAGCCCGAACGCGTTCAGCGATCAAGTCACCGATGGGATAGTCCACCAGCGCTGATACGATCCCTGTACGCATTCGAAAACAATCGGACAGATTGGCCGCGACATTAAATTCTCCACCGCTGGGATGAACTTGCCATTGTGTTGCCTTTCGGAAAGGAATAATTCCTGGATCAACGCGATGAACAAGCGCACCAAGGGATAACAAATCAATTGAGCCATCTTGAGGGATCATTAAGCCAGTCATAAATCGTTGCTCCTTGTAAAATCAACCATGATACCACACCCATCTCAGGGATAACAAAACAATTCCAACCAAAACCCAGGCAAAACAAATCGAAAATTTGGCATGATAAATGTTTGCTTAATTATAGAAGAAAAGTATGTTGATGTTTGGTCACAGTTGAAAGTAATCACATCATCTTATAGAATAATTATAACCAAAACTCTTATCAATCACGTGACTTTTCTTGACAACCGAACGAAAATTCCTTTATAACAATTGTCACCATCATGAATCATTCTTTATCCTTCAGGAAAAATGAATTAAACCAGATAATTTATAATTCTATAAAATTAAGGAGTCGCCTTCTTTAGAACGGCTCCTTAATCATGCCTGCATCAATCAATAGGTGCTATTTGAATGTGAGATTTCCAGGTCCTTCACGTAGATAAAGGTTGGAACCACCAGCGCAGTTGGATTCCTGGCTCCGTAGCTGCTGGATGTGTTATATACCGTCTGATTTGCGGTCATCCATTCCACTTTTTTACCAAAGATATCCAGCAGGCTTTGGGTGATCCGGACGTTGTATGGAACTACCACGCTGCCATTCTGCTTGAGCAATAGGGCCCCAAACCGGGAACTGCCCGTGATCAATCCCTTTGATGGATTTACGATATTCATATAGTGAATGTAAGGAATATAGAGTACATCGTGTTCACGTGGAAGATTGACCAATTCCTCGAGAGTATTAACTGGCTTATCACCACCGGTTACCACCAGGCTCTTATGCATGACCGTGTGCCCGGTCGGTGCGGCATTAAATTCATCCGCATCGTCCTGGTTCCAGGTGAATGATTTAAATCTTCCGCGTTCAAAGATGATGTATGGCTTGCGTTCAATACCCATCATGTCCCATGAAAACGGGAAGGTTCCTGGATGGCTGGGATCATCCGTCAAGGTGAATTTATCACCCAGGATGCGCTTTCCAACATGTTCTTCGGTCAGGAATGAAAAACCACGCTTCATCATGCCACCGTCAAAACCAATCCAATTCATGACATCAACTAACTCAGCGGTTGCGGCTGGTCCAAAAACAACATCATAGTGACCCAAAGGTATTTGTTGCGGAGTATCATTTTGGTAGTGCTCCAGGAGGAATTTCAGATCTCTGTTCAGCGAAATTGGATCAAGATCGCTTTTTTTCTGTGCGGATTGCTCCGCAATCACTTCCCATTTCAAATCGCTATGGGAAAGTACGATGGTGATCTGAGCATCTGAGCTAACAAAAATCTGGGCGTGTTCGGAGTTGGTGTTGATCTGAGCAGTCACATTCTTTCCACATGAAAAAATACCGCCGAGTTTAATTTTTTCTGACTCCAAACCCTGAACAGCTTCATTGAAGAAGGCGAGCTTTTCAGCGTTTGAGATCCCAGACAGGTCTGGATCAAATCCACGTTCATCAATGATTGTGTCACGATAAGTGGGAATGGTGGGTTGATAGTTCAATGGTTGGGCATGTTTCACCATCTCAGCCGCCACCATGACACCCTGTTTCATTTCATCCAACCTCGTCAGGCTGGTGATCATTTCGTAACTGGCACGTTTATTGCCTTCGTATGCCGTGATTTCCAGGCGCAAAAGGTGTTCATTTGTGTTCAGCGAAATGGCTGAGTTTGCAAAGCGCATCAGGTAACTATCTTCTTCATGGTAGAAGAAGGTTGCGGTGACGCCATTGTCAATGGCAAAACGTCGTATTTCGCTTAAGATCGATATTATCGCGTTGCTCATCCTTTATTCTCCAATCCTCACATTATCAAAACGGCAAATAGGTACACCATGTCCAAGCTGCATGATTTGATTGGGCTGTCCCTTGCCACAGTTATCCACATATCTGACTTGCCAAGTAGACTCATCGCCAACAGCAGATAAGGTGTTGTAAAACTTAAGCGTCTCACCTTTATAGGTGGCATTCTTAACAACTCTGGTAATCTCACCATCTTCAACCAGCCAACCAATTTCAGTCGCAAAATGGAACTGCTCGCGATTGGACCCGATCGACCAGCTCTTGTCGCCGTCCAAAACAATGCCCTTTTCTGTCTTTGTGATGATATCTTCCAATGTGCCATCCGTTCCGGGGTCAATGTTGATATTGGTCATTCTTTCAATCGGCACGCGGTAAAAACTTGTTGCCCTGTTGGCGCCACTGCTACCATGGAAGATTTGCTTATGGGCAAGCGCATTGGCTTCTTCCACCATCTGTCTGCCAGTAATTGCTCCCACCAGGATGCCTTTATCGATCAACAGGTTGTTTTGCGCTGGAACGCCATCATCATCATATCCAAAGCTGCCGGGTGTATTTGGAAGCGTCGCATCTGCACGTGCAGTCAGCTTCTCAGAGCCATATCGCAGTGAGCCAAAATCCTTTAATGTGACGAAGGATCCCCCTGCAAAAGCCAGTTCATAACCCAAAATACGGTCAAGTTCAAGAGCGTGACCTATGGTCTCATGAGTCTGAAGGAACATGATCCCTGGTAATAAGATCACAGATCGATCTTCTTTTGGACATTCTTCAGCAGAAACTATCTGATGCAACTCCTTAACAATGCGATCAGCCTCACGCAAGAAGAGCTCTTCATCAATGGTTTCCCAACCGCGTGTCAATCCTAAACGTCCAGGAGCAAATTTTCTTTCGTGCGCTTCTCCATGTTCATCCAACCCCATTACTTGAATGGATGGAAATACCTCAATGATGTTTTTCTCAATTTCACTACCTTCAGAGTCCAGGAAGATGAGCTGCTTTCGCATGAATGTAAGATCGCAAATACGCTGAAAAACGCCGGCCTGATCTAACTTCGCATCCATCTTCTTCAGAAAGGCGATTTTTTCATTAAAAGGAACTTCAAACGGATTGATCAAGTTCGGGCTTGCAAACGAAGCCTGAACAGCATCCTTTTCAGCCAATCTAACAGGAAAAGTGACCCTCTCTGAGGCAATGCGGGCATTGTCGAAAGCTTTATCGAACAGACCTGAGAGATCAGTCAGATCAGATGAAGCAGAGAAACCCCATGCGCCTTTGTAGAGCACGCGGATTCCGACACCGCTTTCCTTTGAGGCACTTGCGTTTTTCAAGTTGCCATTCCACATGGTCAGATAATTGGCTTCTTCAAGCGGGTACCAGCGGGCATCAACATAAATGGCACCCGCAGATTTAAGCCGGTCAAATTCTCGTTTAATCAGTTTTTGCATATTTTTAGACTCCTTTTAAGATCTAATAAATTCAGCAATTTATCACAGCCAAACACAAATTGATATTATATCTATTTTTAGATTTGTTTGTAATTTTCTGCATCATTCGCAGAGAAGGACTTAAGAATGTAGATAAATCTTCTCAAAACGGGATTGGGGTCTTCCGCAGATGAAGGATTATTTGAAGAATCTGAGCGTGATCACGATCTCCATTTTGTCCCTATGCGAGGTTGTCAAGCCCTGCCAGCAACTTACCATGAAGCTCTAAAAATGGCCAGGACATTAATCCGCCAGTTATAAAAATTTTTCAATTATTGATATTTCTGCTGAAGCCTATAAATGATCACTTAAAAGCTGCTTGAGGAATATTTTAACTTGGTTCAGAATAACCCTGATATGACTTATGTCGGATTTTCTGGTCTAAAAATTGATTCCATCATGATGTTCTCAAAAATGGTCATGACAAGCAAGACTGTCAAGATCAAGAGCGCAATTGATGCAGGCTGCCATTCTAGCAAAATGGCAATAACATTGGCAACCCAAAAAAGACATAGCCAGATCATGCGATTGATCATTCTGGGCATTCGTCGCATTTGAAAAGTGCTGCTTTTCCACCACAACCACATGCCTGCAAGCATAAAAGCCAGGGATAAACCAATCGTAAGAGACAAAATCTGGCTGCCTTTCAAATTTCCGACATCAGGTATAAACACTCCACAGTGCCTGGTTATGGATGGCGGATGGTATTTTGACCGAAAAAGAAAAAACCTCACAAGAATTATCCGGTTTTCAATAATATTTTCAGGTGTAAGCATCCAGGATATTTCCTTTGTCTCACCGGGCGCAAGAACAAGTTCCTGCTTATTGCGATTGATATTCTCTTCCTGAGCTGGGTCGCTGACTGAAATCTGTACCCATGGTTTTATTTCAAAATCCTTTGTATTCTTAACTCGAATGCGGATTTCTTTTGATTCTGTTGGTGTGAGTAAGATAGGGCATTTAACAGTAGTGATAATGGCATCAGTTTCCAGCCAGGGATCATAGCTGAGCGCTTCAGAATTTCCCCAAAAAGACATACCTTCAATAACACTCAAAACTACGCGGAAATTGAAAGCCAATCCCAATGCAACACCAATCAAAAATACAATCAAGCCAATGATCAACCCAATTCTTTGTTTCGTCTTCAACTCACCCTCTCCAATGATTTGTTTTTACAGGACTGATCCAATTTTTTATTTTCTTATACTGTGTACGCATTCCCAGCGCAAAAACAAGTTATCTTTGTCAAGACAAATGATCACTTAAAAATTTTTCATCTCACACAAAGGGCAAGAAATTGATCATGAATACTTAATTATCCTCCTTAAAGCGGGTTTTCTGGTTTATTGATTGAGCCAATAAAGATGTATTCTGCAATGGTAATAATTAGTACGATTGTCAAAATCAACAAAATTATTGAAATCGTTTGCCATCCCATTAAACTGGACATAAAATCAATAATCATGATTAGACTTAACCAGATCATTCGACTAATGCCACTTTGGGATCCTTTTACATCGGATTTACTATTTTTCCACCATAACCATATGCCTGCTGTCATTAGTGTGAGGGACAGCCCGATTGTGAGCCACAAAATTTGGGTCCCATGCAAATTGCCGATCTGGCGCACAAATACACCACAATGTTTGGTTATGGATGGTGGATGATATTGTGATTGGTAAAGAAAAACCCGTAAATAGATAATTCGATTGTCGATAATATTTTTGGAAGAAAGCTTCCATGAAATCTCCCTGGTCTCGCCAGGCGCCAGGGGAAGTTCCTGTGTATTGCGACTGATATTATCCTTCTCGTTCGGATCACTGACAGATATTTGCAGCAAAGGTTTAATTTCATAATCCTTTGGATTCTTTACCCGTACACGGATTTCATTCTGGTCATTTACGTTAATTAACACTGGACATTTGAGAGTGGTGATCTTGCCATCGGTTTCCAGGCTGTGATCATAGGTAATTGACTCAGGGTATCCCCAGAATGACATACCTTCGAGGTCGCTCCAAATAGCAAAAATATTAAAAGTTAGTCCTAATCCAATCCCTACGAGAAATATGATCAGCCCAGCGATTGATCCGATTTTTCTCTGTGCACCCATATTTACATCCTCTTGATACAGAAAACTTTATTTTCATATTTACAGAAAATGTATATGTCAATCATTAATAAATCTTTATGCGACTATTATCTTCATAATACAACAAATTTAAAAATTAATAAATTCTTTAAACTTCACAATCATTTGAACACTGATAATATGCGGTCATAATTGGAGTGAAGTTACCAATTCATCGGTCAGGCTATTTATTGTCTAGTTTATCATCCTGCTTGCAAAGCGATTTTTTTAACAATGTATGATCCTTTTTCAAGAATTTCGATGCTACAATAAGAAAAACAAAATTCTTGAAGAAAGGTATCAAATGACTGTACTAAATTGGTCTACCCCCCCCACCTTGGTATTAGACACAACAAAAAAGTATACTGCCACATTAAAAACAAGTAAAGGCGATATTATTGTTGGTTTGTTCGCGGATAAGGTTCCAATAACGGTCAACAATTTTGTCTTTTTGGCACGAGCAGGTTATTACGATAATACTATTTTCCACAGGGTCATTGCCAATTTCATGGCTCAGGGAGGGGATTCAACAGGGACAGGACAAGGTGGCCCTGGTTATCAATTTCATGATGAATTCCATCCAAAACTCAAACATGATAAACCAGGTGTGCTTTCCATGGCCAATGCCGGCCCGAATACGAATGGGTCACAATTCTTCATTACACATGTCCCCACTCCTTGGTTGGATGGCAAGCACAGCGTTTTCGGTCAGGTGATCAAAGGTCTGGGTGTGCTTTTGTCAATTCCCCCGCGAGATCCATCCTTGATCGGAGCGCCAGCAGTACGCCTGCTTAACGTCGAAATCTCAGAAGAGTAAACAAACTCTCATTATTAGCAATTTTTGCGAAGAATAACAGGTGAGATGATGCAAGAAATAACGATCGATGGAGACTCTTTGAAATTTGATCAAGTGTCAGAAGTGGCATTCAATTCGAATATTAAAGTGAGACTGACACCTGAATCAAAAATACGCATTCAAAAAGCTGCAAAGGCTGTCTCTGACTTTATCGATGGTGGTCAGATCGTCTACGGTATCACCACTGGCTTTGGCGCCTTCAAGGACCGCATTATTCCCCCTGAAAAGGTTGACCTGCTTCAGCATAATATTCTGGTCAGCCATGCTGTTGGCGTGGGTGATCCCCTGGATATACCCACAACCCGTGCCATGATGCTCATTCGCGCCAATACCCTCGCCAAAGGATATTCAGGAATACGCCTCGAAACCCTTGAGCTGCTCCTTTCCATGCTCAATATCGGTATTCATCCCATTATTCCTGAAAAGGGTTCTCTGGGCGCCAGTGGAGATCTTGCGCCCCTGGCACACATGGCATTACCCCTCATCGGGCATGGTGAAGTGAGCTTTAATGGCATCCGCATGGATAGTAAAGCGGCTTTTGCGCAGGTTGGGCTCAATCATCTGCGCTTGTCTGCAAAAGAAGGTTTGGCACTTACCAATGGTACAACTCTGATGACTGCAGTAAGCCTGCTGAATATCAAACGTGCAATTAACGCGATCATGACAGCAAATATTGCAGCTGCAATGACCCTCGAGGCAATCAATGGTACACTCCGTGCTTTTGATCCCCGTATGCATGCATTGCGACCCTATCCCTATCAACTCCAAACCGCAGAGACCATTTTGAACTTGTTAGAGGATAGTCAAATGGTACGACAGGATGATCCAAGCAATGTCCAGGATTCATATACATTAAGGTGTATCCCCCAGGTTCATGGTGCCATACACGAGATCATTAACTATGCGCAAAATACTGTAAACATTGAATTGAATGCTGTCACAGATAATCCACTGGTGTTCTTTAACGATCATGATGAACCTGAGATGATCTCAGGTGGAAATTTCCATGGTGAACCTTTAGCCCTCGTCATGGACTTTTTGGGGATTGCATTAACCGATCTTGGGAACATTTCAGAGCGACGCATTACTAAATTACTTGATGAAGCTAATAACGACCACATACTGCCAGGATTTCTAACCTCTGAGGGCGGTCTCAATTCTGGTTTTATGCTCTTGCAATACACTGCGGCAGCATTATGTTCAGAAAACAAGGTTTTCTCGCATCCGTCCAGTACAGATTCCATACCCTCATCTGCCAATGTGGAAGATCATGTCAGCATGGGTGCCAATGCAGCGTTGCATGCCCGTTTGATTTTGGATAATATTGAAACGATCCTGGCAATTGAGTTGATCTGTGCTGCCCAAGCGCTTGATTTCAGGCTTATTAAAAATCCTGATTTAAAAATCGGGAAAGGTACATTACAGGCGTATAATACTATCCGCAATCACATGCCTTTTACAGAGAGTGACATTGTCTTGTATCCTTACATTCAAAAAATCACGAAATTGGTAAATGCAGGTATGCTTGTCAGTGCTTTGAAGTAAGCGCTGTAATCATCGATCAATAAACATTTACATCCAAACCGGTCTTTTCTTTGGCTAAATTTGCAATATTTAACAGCGTTTCATGGGGTAGACTTGTCACATCCAGATCGGGAACCGGTCGTTCTGTTGTATAGATCTGCACCTCAAAGGGTTTAATGACATTTATAAGATCGATCCATTTCAAAATGCTCGGAAGATCAGCGTTACCTTTGCTCCCACCAAAAAATATGGTTTGGGTGGAACACTTATTAATGTGCTGATAGCCTTCAATAATACTGCCAAAATTCATATTGATAATCGGATCGTTTATTTTTTGAAAACAGGTCACGTCACCTGCGTCAAGTTTCATCATCGGTTTATCAACCAGATTCAGAGCAGTCAGGATTTTAGCTTCCCCAACCATACTGCCATTTGTAAGAACGGCAATAAGTGTACCTGGTTTATACCGGTCTCTTAACATTTTTGTTCCCCTGATTATTTCCAAAAATTGCGGATGAAGCGTTGGTTCTCCATTTCCTGAAAAAGTGATGTGATCCAAAGAATGAGGTTTCTTTAGGAAAGCCTCAAGGGCACTCAAAATTTCCGTGACAGGTGGATAAAGATTTGAATTATTGATCGATACGCTTTTGTCTGTATACCCATACTGGCAATAGATACAATTAAATGTGCAAATCTTTTTATCCAGACTTAAAAGATTGATTCCTAAAGATCTGCCCAACCTCCGGGATAAGATCGGACCATAAATGATCCCCCTTTGCAATCTCAAGACTGCCATAAATCTCCTGTCTCTACCCAAACCTGATAAAAAAGTTCAATTATCAATTGAGAGCCCAACACCCTCAATCACAAAGTCACATTTTGGACAGGTAGATTCTTTCGTGACCTTATCCAGGACAATTTGACTGCCCCATCTTCTGATCAAAATCTCCCCGCATTTGGGACATTTGGTGACACTCTCAGGCGAAGCATTACCAATATAGACGTAATTGAGACCTGCTTCCTTGCCAATTGCTTCAATTTGTTTGAGTGTTTTAATTGGCGTCGCTGGAATGTTTTGGAAATTATAATTCGGATAATAACGACTGATATGCCAGGGTATTCCTTCACCAAGTTCATTACGGATATAGCTGGCCAAATCCCTTATTTCGGAAAGGTCATCATTGATGCCAGGGATGATCAGGGTGGTTATTTCCAACCAGATCCCCTTCTTTTTCATCATGGAGCAGGTTTCCAGCACTGGTCGCAAATGGGCACCGATGTACTTCTGATAGGTTGCATCTGAAAACGCTTTTATATCCACGTTGGCTGCATCGAGCCAGGGATGGTACAAGTCCAACATCTCTTCAGTCATATAGCCATTGGTCACATAGATATTTTTCAGACCAGCATTTCTCGCTAATTTTGACGTCTCGTAGCTGTACTCAAAAAAGATGGTTGGCTCGGTGTAGGTATAGGCAATGCTCGTACATTGCTGAGCCAGTGTACGCTTCACAACTTCATCAGGAGATGTATTAATACCGCTCATCTCAAAATTTAACCTGGGTAATTGGGATATTTCCCAATTCTGGCACCATTGGCAGGAAAAATTACATCCAGCAATGGCAATGGAATATGCAAGACTGCCAGGATAAAAATGGTAAAGTGGTTTCTTTTCAATGGGATCAACATGCTGTGCAATGAGGTTGCCGTAGGCTAAAGTCTTTAGAATGCCTTCCTGATTGTAACGCACCAGGCATTTACCTTTTTCACCAGGTTTCAAATAACAACGGTGCGCACAGCAACCACACTGAACATCTTTTTCTTTTAGAGATTTATATAACAGCGCATCCTGAGCCATTCGACACCTCAATTCAATGAAAATCAGTGCTAGACTATAATAAATGTACCATAGTTTTCAGGTTTAATCCAAAGGAGAGACATGCGAGTAGGATTTCTTCAGTTTACCCCACTTAGAAAGAATGTCACTCAGAATCTTATCCAGGTGAGGGAACAGCTTGAATCAACACAATTTGATTTGCTTGTCCTGCCTGAGTTGGCAAATTGTGGCTATCTTTATGAAAACCCGCAAGAATTGGAGCCATTTAGCGAATCAACATCCTCCCCCGGAGAGTTTATTTCTGCGCTTGTTGAGATTTGCAGAGAAAAAGATGCTTGCATCATATCCGGTATTGCAGAAAGCGATCATGGAGAACTTTATAATACTGCAGTGGCTGTCACCCGGGATGGGATTCTCGCCCTGTATCGCAAAGCCCATTTATACAATACCGAAAAAGGACTTTTTTCTCCAGGTAATACTGGTTTTCAAACCTTTAATTACAAGGGTGTGCCCATTGGTATGATGATCTGTTTCGATTGGGTATTTCCTGAAGCAGCACGAACCCTGGCAATGAAAGGCGCACAGATCATAGCACATCCCGCAAACCTTGTTTTGCCATACTGTCAATCAGCTATGAAAACACGCAGTATTGAGAATTGCATTTTTACGATCACTGCCAACAGGATAGGAACTGAACGTTTACAAAATGAAACCTTGACTTTCACCGGTCAATCTCAGATAACCAACCCAAGAGGTGAAATCCTGGTTTGTGCTGACAGAGACGGTATTTCCGTTTTAATGACTGATATCGACCCATCTCTGGCAGAGTTTAAATTCATTTCACCCCGCAACCATATTTTTGAAGATTGCCGTCCTGATTTGTATTTTAAATAAGCAGTGCTGCCACAGGGGCTATGACAGCGCTGCTTATTCAACTTAACTGAGATTACGCGCCAAATTTCTCCATGCGTGATGCATGTGCCAGCGCAAGAGGCATGATTTCATAGGATGGGAAATGTGGACCGAGGCTTCCTTGTAGACAGGCTCGCTCACCGTATTCATTGATGCCATCAGGTCGACATAATTCAGCATAGATCATGGTAGGTACGGGATGCCATGAATGCGATCGCATCAGTGCAGGTGTAGAGTGATCCCCCGTAATGATCAATACATCAGGTTTAAGTGCCAGAATTCGGGGTATTAAAGCATCCACCTGTTCAATAACATTCACTTTAAGATCAAAATTGCCATCCTCACCTGCGCTGTCAGTTTTCTTGATATGGACAAAGAAGAAATCATGGTCCTGCCAGTTTGCCTCAAGCATGTCGATTTCTTCATCCATTGAATGCGCGGGTGGCATGACATTCATACCAACCAGTTTTGCCACACCCCGATACATTGGATACATGGCAATTGCAAGTGGTTTTAAACCAAAAACCTCACCAAACTTTGGCCATTTTGGCAATTGCGAAAATCCACGCAGCACCAGGCTATTGGCAGGATGTTGATCCTTCAAAATTTCAGCAGCCTGCGATACGAAGTTCTGAATAAGTTGGGCAGTACTGTTAGCATCAGGGATCATGGGTTCTGGAACCAGAGCTCTTTTACCGACCGATTGTGGATCAGTATCACTCACTTCCCCATTTAATCCCTTCCCTCTTAGGACGAAAACAAATCGATATTCTTTTTCTGGGGTCAAAATGACTTCAACACCAGGAATATTTATTTTTTCAGAAAGGAGTTTGCATAATTCAGCGCCAATCTCCGTGGAAATGCGACCCGCTCTGCGATCTGTAATAATGTCATTACTGTCTACAGAGCAGAAATTACCTCTCGCAGCTACATCATCGGCCTTCAGATCAAAATCCACACCCAGTGCTGATAATACGCCGCGCCCAATGCTGTATTTAATTGGATCATATCCAAACAAGCCAATATGTGCAGGACCGCTGCCAGGTGTCATTCCTGGCAATAACGGCTGCTGCAATCCAAGTACCGATTTTTCTGCCAGGGCATCCATATTGGGGGTATTGGCAGTTTCAAGTTCAGTTTTACCACCAGGGGTCATGGGTAACCCTCCCAGACCGTCCATCACAAGCAAGACAATTTTTGTTTTCATGTCTGTTTTTAGCAAAGGTTTTAACACTTCAAAGTCCATCTGACACTCTCCATTTTCTTCATATGTACTCAAGGATCAAAATTCTTTGCAATTATAGACGAGATTTCTCGCTTTTTCCAGATAAATGGTTACAGATAAATGGTTACGCTCACGCTATTTATTCTGGATCACGAAGATCAATGCCGCTGAGTGATTCAATGATCCCGATAACTGCTGAATTATCCAGATCACTCATACCATTTGCCAGCATGGCATTGAATAATTGGGCATTCACAGCTGTGCCAGGGCAGACAGCACCATATTGCCTGGCTGTTTCCATGATAATCGCCAAGTCTTTTGCCTGCATTGACGCTTTAAATCCAGGTTCCCGCATGCCTTCAAACAACCGTTGCGGTTTTACATCCAAGGTCCAACATTGCGCAGCTCCACCCCGGATGGCTTCTATGACTTTCTGAGGATCGGCCCCTGATTTTTTGGAGAAAATCAACAATTCAGCCATTGCAACCATCTGTGCTGCCACCATGATTTGATTGGCAGCTTTGGCAATTTGCCCGCATCCGGATTTGCCAACAAGGGTGATCTTTTTGCCCAGCACATTCAAAACAGGCAAAGCTTTATCAAGCGCGGCTTCATCACCTCCAACCATGATTGTTAATATGCCATTTTGTGCTCCAATATCCCCGCCACTCACTGGAGCATCCAGGAATGAAACATCCTTTTCCTTACAAGCTTGATAAACTTCCCTTGCGGTTGCAGGTTTGATTGTGGAGTTATCCACATATATCAATCCTGGGTGAGCACCTTCCAGGATTCCCTCTTTTCCTAAAGTCACCGCCAACACATCCTGGGAATCAGGGAGATTGGTGAAAACAATGTCCACTTTACTGGCAACATCCGCTGGTGAAGACCCCTCATTTGCTCCTTCTGAAACCAATTCGAGTGTTTTCCCACGAGATCGGTTAAATACATATAACTCGAAACCAGCCTTTAAAATATTTCGAGCCATGGGCTTGCCCATTAACCCCAAACCGATATAGCCTACTTTTAAATTGTTGGTCATTTTGAATTACCTCTACTTTAAATTGTCACTGCGATTTGCATACATCTCAGTTCGATCTCGATGATCCAATGCAAAGAGAATGAATGCAATTAATTTGATGGATGAGCCAATTATCAATGCAACCCGTAAACTGATCAGGCTTGCCAATGCAGTACCCAAAAGTGGACCAATGGCATTTGCGAGATATTGGAATAGCATGTTTACTGAGATGAATACGGAACTGTGCTCTGGGGGAATGGTCTTCATAAGTTCGTCAAAGAAAACGAGATCAATGCCAGCCTGGAAAAACCCGACGATGACCAAAAAACTCATGATTAGAAACTGATTCTTGGTGAAAGAAAGCAAAAGAGGGTATAAACCAACCACAAAAACTGTGAGCAAAAGGATTTTTCGAGAATGAAGCCTGCGGCTGGTTCTTAGCCAGAAGAAATAGCCAAGGATTAATGTCGCCATGGCAGTTGTACTGAACAAACCTATCCAACGTGCACTTGCGCCCACCTCTCGGATATAGTAAAGAGAAATAACAGGGCTGGTGAGCGTGGCACCTAAGAAATGAACAAACCGTTTACCAACGAAACTCAAAAATGGTTTCTGAGCCCTGATTTCCTTGAAATATTGCCGAAATTCAGCGAAGACATTCTGGGATACAGTGGTATCAACTGATTCCTCGAAATGGATCGATCGCACGGCTAAAAAACTGATCAAGCCCCCCAGCGATAGGACCATAAATGCGATTTGATAATTCAAAGGGAACTTTGTCCCTTCAAGTGCCTCACCTGTGATAGCGGTTCCAATCGTTGTCATCAATCCTATAAAAGCCCACCGGCGGGTTGTCAGTTCAAATCTTCCTGCTTCACCAGCTGCTTTCCTAAGCATGGCAGGATAGGCTACGCCCATCAGTGTCTGGGGGATGGTAATGGCTGCCCAAATGAGTAAAACTGTGACGACCATCGTCTTCCCATCTTTGACAAAAAAGGCAAGAAGACCTGTAAAAAAATAGGCAGAATAGGTCATGAGAACGGAAAAGCTTGCCCAGTTGGTTAATTTTGGTTGATGCTGGATAAACCTCCCTACAAATAAAACCGTAAGGAAGCCTGCAAATGCTGGCATTGAAGACATTAAGCCAATCTGCAGGTTTGTAGCGCCAAGTTGCACTAGGAAAACAGTTAAAAAAGGAGCAGCAGAATTGGCAATACCAATCCCGCTGGCGTCGATCATTAATAATTTATAAGTTCTGCTGTCAATTTTTGCTGATGGAGACGGGAAAAGGATCCATCGAAGCGTGTTCTTCAACATGAAATAATCACCTAATTATCTCTTATAATTTTTTCAAATGGATTTATACCACAAAGAAATCAGAAGGCCAGCAATTCTCCAACAATTCTCAGTATGAATAAGATAAGTATTGTCCAATATGTTTTTTTAGTGCTTTAAGTTAATGTCGGCAAGGTTCAAATTAACCCAATAGGTCAAAACGCTCCTTTTATAATGGCTTCGTCCCCTTGTTTATGTGCAAAAGCGACAAAAAACTGCATCGCCCGCGCAATTTTTCGATGAAAAGTGCATTTTGTGCTTAAAAATGCTCTGTCGTGTTTCTTTTGGGAAGGTTTTTACGCATCACTTTCATATTGAGAATTGCTGCCAGAAGGAAGATTCCCTTGCGAAAAACCTGAGTTTATCATTCTAGTGTCCTGGAGCAAGGTGATTTAGCAAGGTTTT
>CAZINW010000033.1:0-25723 GCA_964540765.1 uncultured Anaerolineaceae bacterium
CACCTGCGCAATCGCGAAGATGAATAGCTTTGCGAATTGGCATAAATGCTGCAACGATTGAGTTTGACAACTTACATAAATAATCATATGATAAAAGAGTGATAGGATTGTTTATGCTCTTGATCAAACCTTCATCACTAGTGATTTGAGCAACCATGGATGAACAAGCATTAATTCAGGCGGCACTTGAAGGCGACATGAACGCCTTCAACAGTCTTGTCTTGAACTATCAGAACATGGCTTTTAACACCGCCTACCGCATTATGGGCGATAATCAGGCGGCTGAGGATGCCACGCAGGAAGCTTTCATTTCCATGTATCAGAAGTTGCATACCTATCGCGGGGGCTCATTCAAAGCCTGGATGCTGCGCATTGTCACCAACGCCTGTTACGATGAACTTCGTCGCCAACGGAGGCGCCCCACCGTCCCCCTTGAGCCCGAAACGGACGATGGCGATATTGTCGAATCCCCCCGCTGGCTGGTTGATGCATCCCCCACCCCTGACGATATTATGGATAAGTCCGAACTTGAGCAAACCATCCAGGGTTGTATCGATGGCCTGGAGGAAAAATTCAGGGTTGTTGTTGTGTTGGTCGATGTTGCCGGTGAAGACTATGATACCGCGTCCACCATTCTTCAAGCCCCCATGGGCACAGTCAAGAGCCGCCTTGCACGCGCGCGGAAGAAATTGCAGGATTGCCTGCAGGGGGTTTGGGAACTTTTACCGGCAGATTTTCGTCTACATAACGAGGATAAATAGTAATGAGTGCGCGCAATATCAATCCAAAAGACTTTAACAGACTGATGGCTTACCTGGACGGTGCCCTTTCCACAAAGGAGAGGGCTCGTTTTGAGCGTCAGCTTGCAGCCTCAGAGGATCTCAAGCGCACCATGCTCGAGCAGAAACGTCTGAAAGCTGCTCTGCGTGCCCTGCCCATCAAAAAGGCGCCGCGTGATTTCATGCTCACGCCTGAGATGGTCAAGCAGCGTAAATCTGTTTCACCCATGTTCCCTGCCTTTCGTCTTGCATCGATGATTGCCACCGTCTTGCTGGTCGTCGTCTTTGCCGGCGAATATCTGCTCGCTCCTGCGCTCCAGTCCGCCCGCAGCAAAACCGCAGCCACCGAGGCGGCGGCGGTAAAAATGCCAATGGCTTCCAGCGAGGCAACCGAGGAACCCCTTATCTTCTGGAATGCACAACCTGCTACAAAGGGGATGGGTGGAGGAGCAGACACCATGGCAGGAAAAGAGAGTCTCGCTTTACCTGAAGCAGCACCTCCCCCGGTGGAAAATTCTGAGGAGGAAGTTTCCACCGATCAGGTGGAAGCAACCCCTGTTGAGCCCTCGGACATTGACCAGGAAGCGCTCATCCTTGGATTGAACACCGAAGAGGGTGGACAGGTCATCTCACAAAGTGTCGACAGCGCACAGGTTGAGACGCAGCGTCTTGCTCTCACCCCCATCCAATGGGTTAAAATCGGTCTGGGTGCACTCGCCCTTGGTCTGGGCATCACTGCCCTTGTCCTGCGTCGCAAGCGTTGACCCCCTCCCCTTTAAGATGATCAAGGCTGCCCACCTTTTTTCAGCAGGCAGCGCTTTTCGTTTAAGCTTGAGCACTTTTAAAACAATGTCAATTCAACCCTAAATGGTTGAGCATGACCAATTTTTTGATGGCGTCCGCGATGATCTGCATGGGTCTCCCCTTCATGAGCATCCTGTCTTCGCTCTCCAGTGCAAGCAGCTTGATCTTGTCCATGATCACTTCACTGACCTTGTTCACCAGCGCCCTGTCTTCCACATCGCCCTCAAACTGCATTGTCTCGCCAATCGTGACCGCATAAGGACCGCGTACGTACACAAAGCCAACCTTGGGCAATCCCCTCGCATTGGTGCGCAGCATGCGCTCGCGCTTCAGGTGGATCCCGATCGGGATCACACTTGCGCCCGTGCTCAGCGCCAGCCGGGCTGCTCCACTGTGCGCTTTGCCAAATCCGCCCTCCAGGGGGCTGAAGGCTCCCTCTGGGAAGATTCCGACCGATTTTCCCTCCTGCAGCCTGCGAATGGCTTGCTGCAGTGAGTCTCCGCCGAGGCTCACCGAGATCTGCTCGATCTTGCGCAGCACGAAGCCAAACGGCGGAAAGGCAAACGCCTTGTGGGTGATCATCACGCTCATTTTTGAGTGCAGGTGGATCAGGAACGGATCGTTAAAGCTGGGGTGATTGGCAGTGAAGATTTTTGGTCCTTTGGGTAAAGGCGCATGCCGCACGATATCCATGCGCAGCATCACACGCGCATACAGCCAGACCACCGCCCTTACCGCCTCATATAGAAAGTTAACCTTTCTGATTGGCTTGTAGGCGTTCACGAAGGCTTTTATGATGGAAACGCTTCTCTGGCTCATTCAAATCATCCTTGGAGTTCTTATTGATCACCGTTATGATGTTTGACGAAGTTGAGCTGACAAAACGATGGGATAAGAAAGCAACTTGCTTAAGGCATGCAGAGCATTGTACCTGATAATTTGATTCCTGTCTGCACGAAATGGGTCAGGCGCCAGGTCGGTTAAAATCAGAACACGCCCAGATCTGGGCGTGCTCTGCATATGATGAGATCAGTGCGTTCGATTAAACACCGACTGCCTTGCGTAAATCAGCTACTTTGTTGGTGCGCTCCCAGGTCAGATCCAGATCATCCCTGCCGAAGTGACCGTAGGCTGCCAGCTTCTGGTAGATCGGTCGCAGCAGGTCCAGCTCATGGATGATGGCGCGCGGTCGCAGGTCAAACACCTTGCCGATGGCATCAGCGATTTTCTTGTCCTCAACCGCCCCAGTGCCGAACGTCTCTACGTTGATCGAGAGTGGCTCTGCCTTACCAATGGCATAGGCGATCTGCACTTCGCAGCGTTTCGCAAGTCCGGCAGCCACCACGTTTTTGGCAACCCAGCGTGCCGCATAAGAGGCTGAACGATCCACCTTGGTGGGATCTTTGCCGCTGAAGGAGCCGCCGCCGTGACGTCCCATCCCGCCGTAGGTGTCCACGATGATCTTGCGCCCGGTCAGCCCGGAATCGCCCATCGGTCCGCCCACCACAAAGCGTCCGGTTGGGTTGACCAATATTTTGATGTGATCATCCACTAGTTCCTTGGGCAGCACTGGATCAATCACGTATTCTTTTACATCTTTTTCAATTTGCGCCTGTGAGAGTTCGACACTGTTGAATTTATCGGCGTGCTGTGTGCTGACCAAAACGGTGTGGATCCTCGCCGGCTTGCCGTAATGATATTCCACCGTCACCTGGCTCTTGCCATCCGGGTACATCCATTTCAGCGTGCCGTTCTTGCGCACTTCTGCCATCTTGCGCGTCAGCTTGTGCGCCAGGTAGATCGGCAGCGGCATCAATTGCTCGGTCTCATCGCAGGCAAAGCCGAACATCATGCCTTGGTCGCCCGCTCCGCCCTGGTTGATGTATTCCTCGCTGTATTCCACGGGCAGGGTCTTACCGTTCTGGTCAACACCCCGTGAAATGTCAGGCGATTGTCCTGACAGGGCAATTTGCACAGCGCAGGTGGAACCGTCAAAGCCTTTCTTGCCGCGGTCGTAGCCAATCTCATTGACCACCTTCCGCACGATGGAGTCAATATCCACATAGGTTTTGGTGGTGACTTCGCCGATCACCATCACAAAGCCGGTTTTGGTGACGGTCTCGCATGCCACGCGCGAGGACGGGTCGTCCTTGAGCATTGCATCCAGGATGGCATCGCTGATCTGGTCGCACATTTTGTCCGGGTGACCTTCCGTCACGGATTCGGATGTGAATAGATATTTGGGTGACTTCATAAAAGTCGTTGTCATATAGAAACCTCCAGTCTCTAGAAATAAAAAACCCCTTGCAGAGAGGGGGGCATTGGTTGAATGCTGGCACGCCTCTCATCTTCCAGAAAAAAACATCTGCCGGAGTTGGCACCTTGCAGGCTTACGCCTGATGGTTGCCGAGGTATCATAGGGCCGGTCCCTCCACCTCTCTGGATAAGTGCGCCGCTTGGGGCTATGAAATTGTGAGAGTGTTTATACCACTAATTTTTCAACTTGGCAAGGTTAACTGCCAAAGAAGCAGGGGCTATCGCCAACGAACCTTGCACGGGGAAATGCGACTTGTCCCATAAATGAACTGGGATTAAAATGATCGCTCTTTGCCCGCAATAGCACTTTGGCTCTTTTTGTGACCTTTTTAGTCAGCCTCTCGACTATCCTTTATAATTACTTCATGATCAAAATCCTGCACTTTGCCGATGCTCATATTGATATGGCCAACTTCGGCCGGCATGACCCCGAATCCGGGCTTGCCATGCGCGTGATCGACTTTCTCAAATCTTTGGATGAAATTGTGGACACTGCCATTGCTGAGAAGGTGGACCTGGTGATCTTCGCCGGGGATGCCTACAAAGACCGTTCGCCAGCGCCGACCTATCAGCGCGAATGGGACAGGCGCATCATGCGCCTATCGCGTGCGAGCATTCCCACCCTGCTGCTGACAGGCAACCATGATATTTCGCCCTCCGCCAGCCACGCGCATGCCATCCAAGAATTTGAAACCCTGGCGGTACCGCATGTGACTGTGATCAACAAGCCGACCTTCCTGACTCCGGCCGATCTGGGGGGACTGCCCCTGCAGGTGATCGCGCTGCCCTGGGTGACGCGCTCCGGTTTACTGGTAGCCCAGGAAGTGAGCGTTGACAATCCCGCGACGCGGGACAATCCTGTTGACGCCCTGGAGAAACTGGAAAACAAGCTTACCCGTTACCTGCAAAGCTGCCTCGTTGATGCCGACCCCAACCTGCCGACCGTGCTGACGGCACATGCTTCCATTGAGGGTGCCATGTATGGCAACCGCACCGTCATGCTGGGCAGGGATGTAGTGCTGTCGTTGGGATTGGTGCGTGACCCGCACCTGGATTATGTGGCGTTGGGGCACATCCACAAGGCACAAAACCTCAATCCTGATATGCAGCCACCAGTAATTTATCCAGGCTCGATCGAACGCGTGGATTTTGGCGAGGCAGCCGATGACAAGTTCTTTGTGATCGCTGAGGTGGAAAAGGGCCACACCAAGGTGAACTGGCATAAGCTGAAGCATATCCGGCGCTTTATTGACCTTGCCATTGAACTGGAGGCAGACCAGGACGTCAACAGAAAGCTGCAGGCGCTTTTGCCTGATGCAGACACATTGGAGGGCGCCATCGTACGCATGGTGGTGAGCTACCCGCGGGAATTGGAGTCCCTCATTGACGAAGCCTCTCTACGCGCACAAGCTGAGCCAGCATTTGAGTTCCACCTGGTCAAGCGTGCGCACATCCAAACACGCATGCGCCTACCTGAAGGGATGAGCAACTTTCCCCCTTCGGAACTGCTGGAGATCTATTGGAAGTCGATGGAACTGCCGGCTGAAACACGGGCTGAACTGGGAGTGCTCTCAAAGCAGATCATTGATATTGTTGAGGGTGGGGGATTAGAGCAGAAATAAATGGGGCTTCATTACCCTGAAAAACCAATAAGAGATACGAGTCATCCTGGTCAGGATGGCTTTTTTCTTCCCGTTATTGGGCGGGCTGCTGCGCTGGATGGGAGCGCAGGATGGCATCCATCATCTTTGCCAGGCGGGTGGTTTCTTTAACGTCGTGCACGCGCAAGATGCTGGCGCCGCGCATGATCCCGACCGCATTGGCTGCCAGGCTGCCTTCCAGGCGTTCTCCCGCTGGCAGGTCGAGGGTGTAGCCGATAAAAGATTTGCGTGAGACCCCCAGCAGGATGGGAAAGCCCAGTTTGATAATCTCATCCAGGTGGTTGAGTATGGCCAGGTTTTGCGCCACGGTCTTGCCAAAGCCGATGCCCGGATCCAGGATAATGTGGGCATCGGGGATGCCGGCAGCGTGGGCGAGAGCGACACTCTGCATCAATTCTGCTGTGACCTCAGCCAAAAGGTCAGTGTAAGCCACCCCGACGTAATGCCCACCCAGACGCTGCTGCACCTTGGCACTGTTGGGCGCCATGCGGTTATGCATCAGGATCACGGGTGCATGATGGCGGGCGACTGTGGCTGCCATGTTTGGGTCAGCCCTTAGCCCCCAGACGTCATTGACCCAGCGCGCGCCGGCATCCAGCGCTGCATTCGCCACAGAGGCTTTGAAGGTATCCACTGAAAGGATAATGCCAGGGAACTCTTCTGCCAGAGTACGCACCACAGGGACTACACGTGTCAGTTCTTCCGCCTCGCTGACGGGCTGTGCGCCCGGGCGGGTGGATTCACCGCCGATGTCGAGGATGTGTGCGCCATCCTGGATGAATTGACGTGCTCGAGCGAGGGCTGCCTCCAGCGGGTCAGCCTGCCGTAATAAGCCATCGCCGGAGAAGCTGTCGGGCGTCAGGTTGAGAATGCCCATGATGAAGGTCTGGCTGCCCCAGGGCAGAATTGTTTGCGCATCCATGGGTTACCTGTGTTTTCCTAAGGCGTGAGAGACCTAGCTTCGGTGAGGAGATCCACGCGCTCGATGGGGTCTGCCATACTGTAGACGGTCATGCGGAAGTCCATCTGGCTGCCGGATTTCAATGGGGCTGCTGACTCCCAGCGACGCATGCCGACGACTTTGTCGTCAGAATCATAGGCTACCGCCAGCACCCAGAGGCTGCCTGCGGTTTTCCCATCCTCAACAAGCTGGAGCTTACCGCTGAGCGTGGCTGCTGTTTGATCTGGGTTGTAGTTGATCTGCTCAGCGGTAATGCTGGCATTGAGGTAGCGCGTATCCTCCGCAGGTACGGGGAAAACCACATCCACCAGGAAGCTGAGGGTGTATTCCTCAGGGATGGGCGCATCCAGGTAGACCAGGATGGGCTGGACAGTGCCTTTACGTAGCAGATTTAAGGACATAATGCCTACCTGCTGGATGGTCTCGCCGGTTTTGGTGTCAATCAGGGTCAAGACGCCACCCACGTTTTCCAGGTCAGTGCCGGTATTGTTTTCCACCAGGATGAAACAGGTGAGCCCGCCGGTGCCATCGGCATAGCAGACAGGCTCGTGCAGCTTGGAATACAACGGGGTGGGGGTTAGTGTGAGCATAACGGTCGGGCTGGGTGAGACCGCTGCCTGGGGGGTGATGGGGATGAGCAGCATGGTACCCTCGCCCATGAAGTTCGGAAGGACGGTGGGGTTGGCAGTTTTGAGCGCTTCCAGACTGATCCCATAGCGCAGGGCAATCCCAAACATATCGTCACTGCCTTTTACAGTGTAGTAAACCGGTGTGGGGGTGGGTGTGATCGTCGGCGAAGGGGTCGGGCTGACGTAGTCCGTTGGCGGCAGCGTGGGGCTGGGCGTGTCTGACGGGTAAGGGCGCAGGGTGCCGACCCGGGTCACACCGGGCGTAGGTGTGGCAGGCATGGCTTGGGGGGCACAACCGGCTGCGAGGAGCACGCAGATGATGATGAGTAACATTCTTCGCATGGTCGCATTATACCAGCCGTTGGAGAGTCAAAAGAAGCCATTAGAAAGTAGGTCACGTTTCCAATGTGACAATCACATTCTTACATCCAAGATCGCCACGAAAATGCATATATCCCCCGAATGTTCCCACTTTCACAAGGGACGCAATGCCCGGAGGGTACGCATCGCCGGAGGCACGCAGAGCGGAGCGAGCAAATGAGAGAGACACCCCCCTGGCAGGTGATAGTTAATAACTGATAGGAAAAGATTTATTAGTGGGTCAGTCTCAGAAACGACCTGGGACTTCGCGGCGAGAAGGGAGGCGTTGGGTGGATCTTGAAAAGCATATGTTTGATACATGAGATATTGCTGATTCAGGCATAACCGAAACCCAACGGTAATATGTTGGGTTGTGGGGGTTATAAGGTTTCTGTAGAACAAGCTTGGTTTCGTCCACCCCCTTCACCCAACCTACCAATTTATTCGTATTAAGCACATTAGTTCAGGCAGATAACGCCTTGAAAGCCAATGGGCAAAGTATTGCGCACTACGGCAAGGTTACCCCCCCACCAAAGAAGCGGAGACTATCGCAATGAACCTTTCGATCGCGCCAGAAGTGAACTGGGGTTTCGCGGCGCGAACAGAGATGTTGGGTTACGGGCATGCCTGGATGGGTAAGCGCTCATGGGACAGGAAATTACTTAATATATTCAGCCCTGCACTCAACCTACTGCCGCTATGGGAAGAAATGGTGCGCTCACAAGCGGAGCACACCCTACGTCCTGATCAAGGATAAGGCGTGGGCAGTGCGACTGTAGGGGTGGTGATTGGGTATGATTGATCTGGTGGTGTTGGTTGTGTGGTAGGTGTTGTCAACGGAAGCGTTGGTGGATGTGGGAACTAATCCTCACTAATGCCTTCCGCCATCCACCAAGACTCCATTTGTAAATCTGAATCGAAAATATAGTCCAACCAAACTTCGCCTTCCGGACTTACTATTTCCAACCAACTGACATTTACGTGGAACAATTTGTCCTGATCCATGATATGTATGATCGGAAAAACTTTTGCCATCGGTAATTCCTGATTAAGAACCTGCATGCTCGGGGCGATTAATCTGATATTCAGAGTATTTAAGACCTGCCCAGACCTTGTTTCTGTGTCCAGCGAGAAACGATCAATCTAAGAAGTTCCAAAATCAAGTTGTTCACGCAAATATGCTTCAGCTTCAGATACGCCCATTGCATAGGTTTGCTCATCCACCGGTTTATCCGATTTTTCTTTCGGGTACAAAAACTTATGTTCCTTTTCAATCGTTTCTCCTGCATCATCTGTAATATTGAGTATATAACTCGTCAGTAGAAAATGATCATGGTTTAATTGTTCTACTTTCCATTGGGTAAGATATATTGCTCTAAATTGATCGTGTCGGGATTGTGAGTCATTTAAATCTGCAGCTGGAATAATTATTTCGATTTGAAAAGGGTCTGTACTGAGTACCTCCACCGACTTCACCGCTACACCCTGGCTTCTGAGTCTTTTCACCAGGTTTGACGCAATTTTCTCATAATTCACTGGAAGTCCCTGCTGATAAACCAAAAAGATGATTATCCCTACTACGATCACGACAGCAATGACAAGTAGAATAAACTTTCTTTTCATAGTTTTTATCCCGAAGTAATGAAAATTATAAAAATTTCGTCCACCACCTCCAAAAAGACAGTATAAATTCGTTTACACATTATCACTATAAACGAATGTGATCAACAAATATTTCAGGAGAATTCGAAGATAAAAGCAACCGTTGTTGGGTGTACATGTCGAAAATCTGGTCAATCATCCTTTTTTAACTCAAATAGTTTGCATAATGTTTATTTGCAACACTTCAACAGGACTTGTTCTCATATGCCACAAATGTAGAATAAGCTGATAAAGCAATCGGCTAACCCCCCTTTTTCTTTCGCACATGGACACAACCTTGAAAGCCGGACGGTCAAAAAATTCCGGTGTATATGAATCTTGTTAAAAAGGTTTGGCAGGCTCTTGAAAGTAACATTTTATGGTAATATAATCACTTGCAGTTAATTGGAGGCTCGATTAGATAAATGCCAACTTATACCTATCACTGCGAAAGCTGCGGCATTCGCTTTGACCAGTTTCAAAAATTTACGGAAGAACCGTTGACCATCTGCCCTGAATGCGGTGAGGTAGCCCTGCGCAAGGTTTACCAGCCGGTGGGAATCGTCTTTAAAGGCAAGGGCTTTTATGCCACAGACCATCGTTCACCATCCGGGCAGCCTTCTGCACACAGTAAGAGCGATCCCAGCGGCGAGGTAAAACCTGAGGGCGTAAAAACTGCAGAAAAAAGCCCACCCGCCGAGAGCAAATCAACCACCACCAACCAAGCTGCCGAGTAGGCAGCTTTTTTCTTTAAGCGGCAAATCCAGACCTTCATCAATAAAATACTGGGGTAGATTGATGGCATCCGTTGTAAAATTGATGCATTAAACCAAGTAACAGGAAGGTAAAACATGAGTGAGATTCTGAAAGAACTGGGGGATGGACTGATCCTGCGCCGTTCAACGAAAGAGGATGCAGAAGCGCTGGCAGCCTTTAACAGCAAGATCCATGCCGACGATGAATTTGATGGCAAGGCGCTGGCAGCCTGGACGCATGACCTGATGAGCGGTGAACACCCAAACTTTGGCGTGGGGGATTTCACCGTCGTGGAGGATTCTAGAGATCACAGGATCATATCAACCATGAACCTCATCTCGCAGACCTGGACTTATGAAGGCATCCCCTTTGGGGTCGGTCGCCCTGAGCTGGTGGGCACCTTAGAGGAATATCGCAGGCGGGGGCTGATTGGCGAACAGTTCAACATCATCCACCAATGGAGCGCAGAGTGCGGCGAACTGGTACAGGCGATCACTGGCATTCCTTATTACTACAGGCGCTTTGGCTATGAGATGGCACTGAACCTGGATGGCGGAAGGGCGGGATATGCCCCGAATGTCATTCCTCTCAAGGAAGGTGAAAGCGAGCCGTATCATCTGAGGGAAGCCAGGGAAAACGACCTGGCGTCGGTCGCCCATCTCTATGAGATTGGCTGCGGGCGCTCTCTTATTGCGGCGAAATGGGATGTGCCGCTCTGGCAGTATGAGCTCTCTGGCAAACAGCGCTATGACATTAACGGGCGCCGGCTCTTCATCATTGAAGACGAGGCAGATCTGCCGGTCGGATTTGTGGCTGTTCCAGGTGTGAAATGGCACAATATGATCGCCATCACTGCTTATGAACTGATGCCGGGCGTTTCCTGGTTTAAAGTCACGCCCAGTGTGGTACGCTGGCTGTGGAAGCTGGGCGAAGAGCAGGCAAAGGAGCAGTCTTATTCACAGGAGGCTTTTGGATTCTGGCTGGGGGAAGAACATCCGGTTTACACAGCCTATGCGGATCGTCTGCCGCGTGTGCGTGAGCCTTATACCTGGTTCCTGCGCGTGCCGGACCTGGTTAAATTTCTCCAGGTAATCACACCTGCGCTTGAGAGACACCTGGAAGGGAGCCTGGTGGGTGGTTACAGCGGCGAGTTCAAACTCAGCTTTTATCACACAGGCATCGGTATGCACTTTGAAAAGGGAAAAATCCTGGAGATCAAGAAGCTGGTGGGTGATGAGCTTGCCAAAGGCACAGAGGGCAAAGAATGCTCAGCCGCATTTCCCGACCTGACCTTCTTGCAGGTGTTGTTTGGCTGGCGCAGTGTTGATGAAGTAAGACATCTCTTTCCGGATTGTGGATGGCGCAACAGTGAAGTGAAAACCTTGTTGGAGACACTCTTCCCCCGAAAAAGTTCCAACCTCTGGCCGATCTCGTAAGCTCAGGTGTTCAGGTTTTTGTCCATGGCAGCCTGAAGCCGCTGGCATTCAGGCTTGCTGGCGTATGCCTTCAACTGGTTGATGCGGCGGATGATCATGGGATGGGATTGAAAGAGCTCGGCGATCTGGTTGGTGAAAGTATCATCCTGCGCATCGACCATTGCCAACGCCCGTTCAAATTCCGTCTGGGTGTGAATGTTTGGCGCAGCCAGTCTGACCAGCGCACTCACGGCTTTGTTGAGGTTGCCACATGCCAGCAGCCCGGCGCGGTCACATGAGAATTCACAGGCGCGGTTCCACCAGTTGAAGGCAGCATAAAGGATGACTGCTGCCCCAAATGGCGCGGGGATGCCCGACATGCCTCCCAAAATGGTATTTAACCAGGTGTGCCCCAGGGCTACATGCCCCATCTCATGCCCGATCACGAATGCCAGTTCATCCGCATCCATGACCTGCAACATGGGCTCGTAGAGCACGATCACCTTGGGGTCGCTGAGCCCAAAAGTGTATGCATTCAATGTCCTGCTTTTAACCAGGTAAAGCTGCACAGAGCCCGGCTGAAGGCGCCTGTAACAGATGTTTACAATCCTGGCAAGGGAAGGGGCATTGTCAGACCTGACAGGATAAGCTTTTTCCATCAAAGCCTGGTGATGAGAGCGGTTTCCGTGGATGGTCAGCAGCAGCATGACGATGAAAAAGACGATGCTCAGGCCGATTGTGGCAGCCGCGGAAATCAGGATTACCAGACCAACGAGCGCAACCGTAACGACCAGGATCAAAGTTTCATTTTCATAACGGTAAGCGGTGGATCGAAACATGGATAACGCCTTTCAAGGGTGGCAAATAGCATTTCTGTGGCTGAATTTTACTCCGTTTTGTGTTGGTAATAAAAAAAGCACCTGGTTTTACCGGGTGCTTTGAATGTTAAAAAGAGTGAGGTGACTAGCTGCGGCTCAGGGTAACAAAGACCAATGGGCGGCGCTTGGTTTCATCAAAGATATAAGATTTGACCATGTTTTGAACGTCTTTCTGCAAATTGCCATTGGAACTGCCAATGGGTTTTGCAATGCGTGCCTTCAGATCGTCGAAGAGCCCCGTGGCATCTTCCGACGCCATAAAGCCGCGCGTGATGATCTCGGTATCTTTCAGACGCCCGGAGGATTTTTCCAGTGTCAGGTTAACCAGCACAATGCCATCCTGCCCGAGCTGCTCGCGTTCGCGCATCACGGAACGGTCCACATCGCCCACGCCGCTGCCATCCACGAAGACATAACCGCCAGGGATGCGCTGCCCCAGTTTCATCTTGCCATCAGTGAACTCGATCACCTGTCCGTTTTGCACAATGGCGATGTCCTTCTCATCCAAGCCTATATCCGTGGCGAGTTTGGCATGCCGTTTAAGCATGCGCAGTTCGCCGTGAATGGGGATGAGGTACTTGGGTTTAACCAGGTGCAGCATCAATTTGATCTCTTCCTGGCTGGCATGACCAGAGACATGCACAGGCGCGATGGCTTCATAGATTACGTCCGCACCCTGCTCAAGCAGCTTATTGATCGCGCGGTAGACCATCTCCTCGTTGCCCGGGATGGGGTGCGAGGAAAGGACAACGGTGTCACCGGATTTAATGTCAAAGCGCTTGTTGGTGCCGGCGGAGAGGCGCCCCAGGATGGAGGAGGGCTCTCCCTGCGAGCCGGTGACCATCAGGACGACTTTATCATCCTTCATGTTGAGGGCATTATCCACCGGGACAACGACCGAATCGTCAAAGTCCAGGTAGCCCAGGGTCTTGGCGATCTTGAGGTTCTCAGTCATGCTCAAGCCGACAAAAGCAACCTTGCGGTCATGTCTGGCGGCGGCATTGACCACCTGCTGCATGCGCGAGATCAGGGAGGCAAAGGTGGCGATGATGATGCGACCTTTGGCATCATGGAAAACCTTGTCCAAGGCGCCATCGATGACGCGCTCTGAAGGCGTCCAACCCGGGCGTTCGGCATTGGTCGAATCAGATAGTAAAGCCAGCACGCCGCGTCTTGCAAATTCCGCCAGCTTGGCATAATCCGTGGGCCAGTTGTCAACCGGGGTATGGTCGAATTTGTAATCGCCGGTGTGAACGACCAGACCGGCGGGGGTTTCAATGCCCAGTCCGACGCCATCCGGGATGGAGTGGCAGACATGGAAAAAGTCGACCTTGAAGGGGCCAATCTGGATGGTCTCGCCGGCATTGACGGTATGCAGGGTGGCTTTTTTGGAGAAGCCGCGCCGGGCAAGTTTGCCTTCGATCAGACCACATGTGAGCGGTGTCGCATAGATGGGGGCTTGGATCTCCTCCAACACATGCCCGATGGCACCGGTGTGGTCTTCATGACCGTGGGTGATGATGATGCCCTTGACGCGGTGAGCCTTGTCCTTTAAGTAGTCAAAATCCGGGATGATGTAGTCAATCCCGATCATGTCATTGTCCGGGAACATTAAACCGGCATCCACCACGAGGATGTCATCACCGTATTCATAGACGGTCATGTTTTTGCCAACCTCGCCCAGGCCTCCCAGGGGGATGATTCTCAGTGTTTTAGATTTCATTAATTTAATTCCTTTATATATATATTTCGATCAGGCTTTTGCCTGTCAGTTTCCAGTTTGGTGCAGGTAAAAAAATATCCCCGCAGGGAGAAGCCGGCCGGGGATGTTGAAGATTTAGCAGGACGATCTATTCATTGAGATACAATCACATATAAATTCTTGAAGCATGGCCGAAAATTCAGCCGGACTTTCCATAAAACTTGACGAAGTATAGCACAGGGAAAGGATTGTGTCAAATGTAGCGGCAAAGTGTGTCAACAGGCAAAGTGTGTCAACGTTCGTTGACACAGTAAGGTAACTTTGCTATAATGCAGTTCTCTCTTTCGAGAGAATGGTTATATGGGCGCGTAGCTCAGTTGGTTAGAGCGCACGGTTCACATCCGTGAGGTTCGTAGGTTCGAGCCCTATCGCGCCCACTTTTTATTTAAGCATCACGTCCGTGCACCCTCAAGGGGTGTAAAAAGGTTCGTAGGTAAGTCCCCTCTGGGGATCGAGCCCCGCTGTGCGTCCCTATGGGATCGCGCCCACTTGTGCTAATTTCATCAAGGAAAAACTGTAAAAAATGACCCTTTGACCTCACGGATAAAAACCTAACAACCTTACGGATGAACCTCAAAAAGGACACCAGGATAAAAAACTGATGTTTTTTGTTATCCGACACTAGAAACTAACATTATCAACACTGTATCCCAAAAATAGGAAACCGCACGGATGAAGACTAACATTCTTTTTCCACAAGTCAGATGTAGGTCACCTTTCCAAGATGACTGTCAGATCCGGAAACCTGACCTGCAATTACCTAACTGCGAGTTGTGTGTCACTGAGGGGAACGAAGCAGTCTAAGTATTAATTTGGATACCGCCACACTTCGTTCCCACAGGGACGGTTTGCAGTCGCGATGACAACCCTCAGTACGCTTTGCTGCCGACCCACCAAACGCGTCGTTGCCACCCGACTAATAAAAACCCACTTCAGGAAGTGGATCTGTGTCTATTAGCTGCCCCCAACCCCCCAGCAGGTCTACAAACCTGGCAATACGATAGATTATCTAGGTACAGGTGCTACAATGATCTGGTCTAATTAACTGTTCAAACATAGCTTTTTAGCTAATTCGTTATTTACAACCAAAATTAAATGCAAAGGAAAATGAAAGTGAAGAAAAATTTAATTATCGGAATCGTTGCTGCTTTTGCCGTCATATTGATTTTGATTTTGTCCATTTATGCAGTTCCGGCAGGTAATATCGGCGTGGTCACGCGCTGGGGTGCTGTCAACCGGGTCGTCTACCCTGGCATCAATATGAAAATCCCACTTGCGGAAAAAGTCGTCCGGATGAGCGTCCGCACCCAAAAAGACCAGGTCGGTGCCACTGCGATGTCAAAAAATCTGCAAACTGCCACCTCTGACATCGCTGTCAATTATCATTTGGATGGGTCGAAAGCGGTCGAAGTCTATCAAAATGTTGGCGTGAACTATGCAGATGTCATCGTCGCACCGGCGATCCAAAACACTTTCAAGGCTGTGACTGCCAAGTTTACAGCGGAAGAACTGATCACTGAACGGGAAAAAGTGCGGCAGATGGCGGAAGAAGAACTCTCCAAGCAACTTGAACCTTACCATATCATCGTTGAGAATTTCAACATCGTGAACTTTGACTTCTCGCCTGAATTCCAGAATGCCATTGAAGCCAAGCAGGTGGCCCAGCAAGAAGTGGAAACTGCCAAACAGCGCTTGTCGCAGGCTGAAATCGATGCCCAGACCGTGATTGCCCAGGCACAGGGTCAGGCCGATGCCCAGGCTGCGCTCAATGACACCGGTGCATTGACAGATGAATACTTGCGTTACTTGTTCCTAACCAAATGGAATGGCATTCTGCCCTCCGTCATGAGCGATACCAGTTCATTCATTGATGTTTCAGGTTACTTGAACGGCGGTAATACTGATCAGTAGAACGCGGGAGGATGGGTTGTCATCGCGGGCCTCTATCGAAGTGCGGTGATCTCCCGGGGTTACTAATTATGCTCTCGATAATAGAAACTTAGAAGCTGATCGAGAGCATAATTAAAAATATGATGATAAGGTAACTCTTGTGTAAGTTTGTTTACTTCCCTGCCCGCTCCCGAAACTCTTCCATCTGCACGACCTTGCCCTCCAGTCGAGCTTCCTCGGCGGCGAAAGCCAACAGGTGGCTCTCCAGCGCGTTCCTGCCACTGGTCAGCGGATCTGCCTGCCCGCGCAGCAACCGCACAAACGCCTGCATCAACCCCGCATCCCCACCCCCATGTCCGGAAGTACCCTCAAGTTCAGTCTTAAGTTTGATCCTTTCCCTTAAAAATCCGCGATGATCCCAAATTTCAATAAACCCCTCACTCAGGCTGAGCTTACCCAGCAGGGTGGCATGTGATCCATCAATGCGGATGGTGCGACCTTCCACATAAGAATGCCCGTGCATGGTCAGGGTGGCGGAAATTCCGCTTTCAAAACTCATGGTGACCACCTGATGATCCACGACATCATTATCACAGTGGTATACACAGCGTCCATAAGGTCCTTCACGCAGGGCTTGCACGACGGCCTCATCACTTTCCGGGTGATCGGTGATGACCGATCGCGGCCAGCCTTTGTACTCAGTTAACGGGCGCAGCATTGGTATCAACCTGCCAAGCGCTTTGGTGAAATTCGGGTGGTTAATGGAAAGCCTGCCTGCAATCCGAAGCATCTTATTCTGGCTGTTGCTGAGGCCATGTTTGAAGGGAAGCAGTTCAAGGTAGATCCCAGGGGCATAGTACGGACATTTGTCGGAAACCGGGCAGCCATCAGTACAGCGCAGTGGTGCGCCTCCAGGTGCATTTTCAGGTCGGAAATGTCGTAAATTTCCAACTGAACTCAGAGTTTTTACTGGCTCCCCCAGGATCCAATAGAGAAAATCAAGATCATGGCAGCATTTTGCCAGGATCATCGGCGCTGATTGATCAACCCGCCGCCAATTCCCACGCACATAACTATGTGCCATGTGATAGGCTGCCACATTCTCACGATGCGATACTGAGATGACCTGCCCCAACTGCCCGGATTGCACAATCTCATAGATCTTCTGGCAAAATTCTGTATAGCGCATCACATGGCAGATCTGTAAGACCCGCCCCAATCGTTCCGCTGTTTTCACCAGTGTAACGGTTTTCTCAAGCGTGTGGCAGATGGGTTTTTCAAGCAGCATGTCATACCCAGCCTGGAGGGCTGCCACGCCCGACTCAAAATGCATTTGATCCTGCGTACAATTGACCACCACGTCAGCAAAAATTTCTTTTTCAAGGGCATCTTCCCAATCCTCAAAACAAAGGGCGGCAGGAATACCATGCTGCTGTGCAAAGCGCTCCCTCCTGGTTGGATCTGGTTCAGCCACAGCAACAAAACGGATCTCATCCGGGTGTGCCAGTGCATAAGTTCCGTATGCATCTGCACCTCTGGCACCTGCGCCAAATAACAATGCTTTGATTGGTTCAGTCATCTTTATTTCTCCATAGCTATTTCGCTCTTCTATTTTATCTTTTTACCTGATTTTCTGCTGTAGGATAAGTGCCTGTGATTATATTCGATTGGCATTAATTCAGTGCCCAAGATCGTTTATAATATGCAAGCAATTCACCATGAAAAGGAAATGAACCCATGCAACCCATTTCACTGACCGGCATAAAACCTACAGGCAACCCCCACATTGGAAATTATTTTGGGATGTACAAACCTGCCCTCGCACTCACTCAAAAGTACCTTGGCATGTACTTTGTGGCTGATTACCACGCGCTTACAAGCCTGCACGACCCCAAAGAGCTGGGTGAACTTGTTTATGAAGTGGCTGCATCATGGCTGGCTTTGGGGCTTGATCCTGAAAGATCCATCTTTTTCCGTCAATCTGATATTCCAGAGATTCCGGAATTCACCTGGATCCTGTCATGTTTTACCGCAAAAGGATTGCTGAATCGCGCCCACGCCTACAAGGCCGCCATGGATAAGAACGTAGAGAGCGGTCATGACCCGGACGATGGGATCAACGCAGGTTTGTTTTATTACCCGGTCTTGATGGCAGCGGATATTCTGCTGTATGGGTCGGATGTTGTGCCGGTTGGATTGGACCAGAAGCAACACATCGAGATCACCCGCGATATTGCTGAAACATTCAACCGCACCTATGGTAAAGTCTTAAAAGTACCTGAAGGGATCATTCAGGAAGAAGTGCAGTCCATCCCTGGCATCGATGGGCGCAAGATGAGCAAGAGCTACAACAATACGCTGCCGATTTTTGCTCCGGAAAAAGTCTTGCGCAAACAGGTCATGCGTATTGTCACTGACAGCAAGACGCCAGAAGAACCCAAAGATCCAGACCAATGCAATCTGTATACTATTTATAAATTGTTTGCTCCGCCAGAACGTCTCGAAATCGTTCGCCAGGAGTACCTGCAAGGCGGGCTGGCTTACGGTGAACTTAAACAGGAACTGGCAGACCTTATCCCTCTCTATTTTAAGGATGCTCGTGAAAAGTATGGGCGGTTAATATCTGACAGGACTTACCTTGATGAAGTGCTGGTGAACGGAGCGCAAAAAGCCCGTGGGATTGCAAAACCCATCCTGGCAAAAGCCCGTAAAGTAACGGGCATCGATTAACCTCATTCCTGGTCAAAAACTCATCATTTAAAATGCTGATTGCATGAGATGTGCTCAGTCTCATGTCAATGAGCCATTTGGATTTCCAGATATACCCAGGTTCTGATCAATTACCAATCCAATCATCCTACTGTTATCAAACAATTCTGCGATGAGTTTATATTTTCAAAATCAATGATGATTTGATCCAGAAGATTATCTTCATTTATAACTTTCAGTATTTACAAAACGATAAATGTGAAGTAGACTCATTCAATATTTATGACCCTATCAGGAGCAATTGAAGTATGTCAACATTAGAAACTCAAAATGGAGCCGCCCACCTGCAAGAGAAACATCAAGGGCTTAGTACTGAAGAAGCAGTTAAATTACAGGAACAGTATGGTAAGAATGCCTTGCCAACTGAAAAAGGCATTTCGCCATGGGTGATTCTTTTGAATCAATTCAAGAGCCCGCTCGTATATATCATCCTGGTTGCTGCGTTAGTTTCACTGATCGTCAAGGAATATGGTGACTTTGCCATCATCATGGTTGTAATCATCTTTGATGCCATTCTTGGATTCGTCCAGGAATATAAGGCCCAGCAAACCTATACTTCCCTTAAGAACTTGATCAAGCCTACGACCACGGTTATTCGCGATGGTATCCGCCAGGAGATGGAAGTGATCGACCTGGTGCCAGGGGATATTGTAGTATTAAGCTCAGGTGAACATGTTCCTGCTGATGGTTGGCTGCTTGAGAGTACAAAAATCAGCGTGGACGAAGCCATTCTGACTGGTGAGAGTGAACCTGCCACGAAAAATACCGATGCGGAGAGCAACAAGGTATTTATGGGGACAACAGTATTGACTGGGCATGGTTTAATGCAAGTGAATTCGATTGGTCTACAGACAGAGCTTGGTAAGATTGCTGCCAGTGTTCAAGAACATACTGAGGAAGAAACCCCCTTACAAATCCGTTTGAAGGCATTCTCTAAAACTCTGACTACTGTTGTGCTGGTTTTAACGCTGGCAATCCTGGTTGTTGGGTTAATCATGGGTAATAAATTTCTGGAGATGCTGCGCACGTCAATCATCCTGGCGATTGCCGCTGTCCCTGAAGGATTGTTGATCGCTGTAACCGTGATTCTTGTTTTGGGAATGCGCAAGATATTGAAACGTAATGGGCTGGTCAAGCGTCTGTCAGCAGTAGAAACCCTTGGATCGGTTACCACAATTTGTACGGATAAGACGGGTACCATCACCGAAGGAAGAATGCGCATTACAAGATCTGATTTCGTGAATACTGACATGAGTCAAAAGGTGATAGTACTGTGCAACAACCTGGAAGGTCCGGTAGATGTTGCCCTTTGGCAATATGCAGAAGGACAAATCGGGTCCAAACCGCAGGAACTTTATAATTCTTCACAGCGTTTTAGCGAAGAGGTTTTTACCAGCGACACCAAGTACATGAGTGTGGATGTTGCATTACCAGATGGCAAACGTGTTTATTTACTAAAAGGGGCGCCTGAGATTGTTTTAGAGATGTGCTCTGTTTCCCCTGAAGAAAAAGCACAACGCCTGACCCAAATCGACATCTGGGCTGGTGAAGGTCTTCGATTGCTGGCGCTGGCTGCCAAGCCAAAGAGTGGAAGTCTCGAAGAGCACTGCGGATACGAATGGTTGGGTTTGGTTGGTATGGAGGATCCGGTGCGCGACGGGGTTGTACATGCTTTGCAGGTTGCTCACCAAGCTGGCATCAAGGTTAAGATGATCACAGGCGATTATCGTCGCACCGCTGAGCATATTGCCAGAAATATCGGTTTATTCAGGGATGGAGATGAGATCCTTGAAGGAAGCCAAATTAATTCCATGACCGATGATGAACTTAAGGCGCATGTGGAAAAAACTGCGATTTTTGCCCGCATCTATCCGCAAGATAAATTACGCATCGTCCGTGCGCTACAAAGTAATGGTGAAATCACTGCCATGATTGGTGATGGGGTCAATGATGCGCCAGCACTTAAACGTTCCAATATTGGTGTGGTGGTTGGCTCAGCAACGGATGTGGCAAAGGAAATTTCAGATGTGGTCCTGATGGACGATAATTTCCGCACAATCATTGCAGCCGTCGAAGAAGGACGGGTGATATTTGAAAACATTCGCAAGGTGGTTGCATACACCCTTTCCAATTCATTTGCAGAAGTCTTAACCATTTTCATGGCGATGATCTTAAAATGGCCGACCCCCCTGGTGGTCGCTCAAGTATTGTGGATACACCTGATCTGTGATGGACCTTCCGATATCGTTTTGGGCTTCGAACCCAAGGAACCCGGCATTATGGATGAAAAACCCAAATCAGTCAAAGAACCCATCCTGCCCCGGCTTAGTTTCATCTTGATTGCTGTGATCAGTGTAGGCAGTGCCATTGCAGCTCTTGCTCTCTTCAATCATTACTACAGCATGCACCAGAGCATTGAGCAAGGCAGATCGATTGTATTTGCCAGTTTTGCAATTAATTCCATGATCTACATTTTTGCATATCGAAGTATGCGCAAGCCTATTTACAAAATGGCTCCCCTTAAAGAGAATAAACCACTGGTCTTTGCTGTACTGGCTGGCATTATTTTAGCCATCATACCCTTCTTTATCCCTGGATTACAGAAATTACTGGGGATTGTTCCACTGACGCTTGCGCAATGGGGAATCGTTGCCCTGATCGCTTTCGGGATGCTTTTTGTGGTTGAGCTTGGGAAAGCGATATCGCTAAAATTTCACAAGAAGGATGCTGAGAAAGAAATCCGACTAGTATAATCATAGAAAAATTTCAGGGATTGAACCATGGATATCAAGCACCATTTGGATGAACGACATTTTATCGAGGACCTGGGTTTGTTCTTTGAACAAATGGGCATGCCGCGGATGGCCGGAAAAATCATTGGCGCACTTTTAATTGCTGATCCACCCTCGCAATCACTCACAGATCTTTCAGCCAAACTAAAAGCCAGCAAAGGCTCGATCAGCCTGATGACGCGTATGCTGATCGAGCAAGGTCTGATCGAAAGAGTTGCCACGCCATTACCACGGCAAACCTGTTATCGCTTCAGACCTGGGGGGTGGATCAACTATATGCATGGTTGGCTTGGTCTGATGTCCGAACTTCATAGTATCACTGAAAGGGGTTTGATACTGATGGAAGACAAAAGTGATGAAACCAAAGAAAGGCTACTGGAAGCACATGATCTCTTCTCTAGCATGGAAAATCAAATCCCTGCTGTTTTAGAATCCATGGAAGCTGAACTACATCGCAGAGTACATGATATAGATAAATCTTCAAACGACCCTCAGATTGACTTGACGTGACTTAATCCCTGATAAAATTGTAAATGTTTGAAACAATCACGCATGATGTTTTTCTTACTTGATTTGCGTGAGCTTCGATTTGTTCTTGTTCCAATGCATATTCTTAATGTTGAGGGATATGCATGAATAGAGGTTCTTATGGATAGCGAAGAGAGAGCCAGGCAGGGCAACCTGGCATTAACACTTGGCCTTCTGGCAAATATCATGCTGGCAATTTTGAAAACCA
Organism: uncultured Anaerolineaceae bacterium; assembly: GCA_964540765.1. Taxonomy (GTDB): domain Bacteria; phylum Chloroflexota; class Anaerolineae; order Anaerolineales; family Anaerolineaceae; genus CAZJLN01. Next base: position 22,150 of record CAZINW010000033.1, read on the forward strand.
GTATTGGCATTATTGGTAATTCACCAGCGCTGCTGGCAGATGGGATCAATTCCACCTCAGATGTAGCCTATTACCTGGTTGTTGGTATATTTATTCGTGCTGCCCATAAACCGGCTGACGAAGACCACCCTTACGGTCACACCCAGTTTGAAAGCATTGGCGCCTTGGTGGTTGGTGCATTTGTCATTACAACGGCAGTCACCATTTTTTGGAATTCGCTCGATACGCTGATTACCCTGCTTCGGGGTGAGAGTACGTTTCAGGGTGGCAGTGAACTTACCCTGTGGGGGGCTATTTTTACAGTTGCTCTCAAAATTGTACTTACCATTCTGACCAACCGTATCGGCAAGAAAACCCATAATGCTTCCATCATGGCCCTGGCATCTGACCACCGCAATGACATCCTGGCAGCTTCTGCAGCAGCCATCGGTATTTTCCTTGGCAGGCAGGGTTACCTATGGGTTGATCCACTTGCCGGGGCTCTGGTGGCAGTATTCATCCTCCGCACAGGTATCTCGATTTTACGCGATGCAACATCTGACCTGATGGATACAGTCCCAGGAAAGGTGTTGCGCGAACAGATCAATATATTGGTGGAACCCATTGAGGGCATCAAAGAGATTGATCAAATTCAAGCCCATCGTTTCGGTCAATATTATGTGATCAACCTGACCATCTGCGTGGATGGACGGATCAGCGTTTATGAAGGTGATCGCATAGCCAGCCTGGTCGAAAAAACGCTGATGGAGAACATCGATTATCTGCTGGAGGTGCATGTGCATGTTCACCCGCGCAAGGCTTACCGCGCTGAAATTTAGAGAGGTATTCTGCACCTGCTCTCCATCAGTTGATCCTGACCATTCTTATTTAATTCTCTTATTAAGGATATAATCCAAATGACACCTGGCTTTAATGATGAGTATTTTTACTCTGTAAACCCAAATATCTTATGATTGAGATGGAGCCCAATGAATAATTTTAATTTTCAAAACCCGACAAGGATCATATTTGGCAAAGGTACTATTACCAAGCTTTCAAAACAGATCCCCAAGAAAGCAAAAATCCTACTACTCTACGGTGGCGGGTCGATTAAAAGCAATGGTGTTTATGACCAGGTGATGAAAGCACTGAAAAAACATGAGGTGCTCGAGTTCGGTGGGATTGAGCCCAATCCTGATTATGACACACTGATGAAAGTCGTGAAACTGGTCCGTAAAAAAGAAATTACTTTTTTGCTGGCTGTCGGTGGTGGCTCGGTAATTGACGGCACAAAATTTGTCTCCATTGCGACGCCCTATGCTGGTGATGATCCCTGGGCACTTCTAAGCAAAGGCGAAGCCAATGATGTCAAGGAAGCTCTTCCATTGGGGACCGTTCTGACCCTTCCAGCAACTGGTTCAGAGATGAATATGAGCGCGGTAATATCCCGTCGTGTCACCCAGGAGAAATTGGGGTTCGGGAATCCAGTTGTTTATCCCCAATTCTCGATCCTGGATCCGGAGACAACCTACTCACTGCCCATTAAACAGGTACGCAATGGCATTGTGGACGCTTACGTGCATGTAATGGAACAATATCTGACGTACCCCGTTGGTGGCATCGTACAGGACCGCCAGGCTGAGGCACTACTGCAGGCATTGATTGAACTTGCGCCAAAAGCCATGCAGATGCCCCCGGATTATGACGGGCGAGCCAATTACATGTGGGCAGCGACCAATGCCCTTAACCGCCTTATCTCGAATGGTGTTCCGGGTGATTGGGCGACCCATGACATTGGGCATGAGATCACTGCCTTTTACGGGCTTGACCATGCAGAAACGCTGGCGCTGATCCTGCCCTACTTGATGTGGTACAAACGCGATAAGAAAAAAGCCAAGCTGCTTCAGTATGGCATGCGTGTATTTGGACTGCGAACTCAGAGCCACAGTGAGCGCATCAATCAGGCCATTGAGAGGACTGCTGCCTTCTTCCATAGCCTGGGCATGCCCACCACACTCACAACCTACGGCATTGACCCTGACGAAGCTGCTGAGAAGGTAAAAGCCCGCTTTGAAGAACGGGGCAGCAAACTGGGTGAGCATCAGGATATCGGTCCAGATGATGTAGCAAACATCCTCCGTTTGAGTCGCTAAGATTTTCTTCATCACAGAAAAAAAGATGATCCATTCTCTGGATAGATCTTGTTTTTTTGCCAGGCAATAATTAATCACATACCTTTAACCAATTCCATGACAATGGGTTCATCCATAGTCAAACCCTTGACCAGTCTACCCTTAATGACCGAGCGCAATCCCCTCACCTTAGCCCTGGTCACAATTTTGATGGCTTCCCCAGTGGTATGATCATGTAAATCAAGCCGGAAATATTATCAAGAATATATAATATACATCTGTCTAATAGTATAAAATTGTCCTATATTGGTATTGCTTTTTTTAAAAACTCGTATTATGATTCTATATCATTATTATTTTGGGCCGCGGTCATCAACCCTTGCCTCGTACGATTGATTGTTCGGTGAAGTTTATTCGCGGTAGGATGAATTATAAAAAACTAAAATAAAAGGCAAGGTGAAGAAAGATGAAAATAGTTATTGATAGTGGCGCAGATCTCAGCCCTGAGTTTATCAAGGCGTATGATATCCACCAGGTACCTCTAAAAGTTACTTTGGCAGGAAAGACTTACCTGAGTGGTGTTGACCTCAATCCTGAACAATTTTATGATTTAATCGAAAGCACAGAGGAACTACCGATTACAACAACCCCTTCTGTCGGTGATTTTGTGCAGATTTATGAAAAATTGGCGGCAGAGGACCCTGACATTTTATCCCTCCATATTTCATCAGGCTTAAGCGGTACCTATAATACTGCTGTTGCTGCAGCAGGCATGGTGGAAAATGCCAATATCACCGTGGTAGATTCTTTGAATCTCTCAGCAGGTTATGGCTGGCAGGTGGAGGCGGCAGCAAGAGCAATTAAAGCTGGATGGACAAAAGATCAAATTCTGAAGCTACTCAAACAGGTTGGGAAATCGACAAGTGCTTTATTTACCCTGCCTGATCTCAAATACCTGATTGCTGGTGGACGGATCGGCCACCTGAAAGGTTTACTTGCTTCCTTACTTGGCATCAAACCGATACTTACTGTCAGCAAAGAAGATGGCAAATATTACGACAGAGGTAAAAAGCGTTCATTCACAAAGGCAGTGGAAGCAATTCCTGAGATCGTCCTACAATCCATACCGAAAGGTTCCAGGGTGCGTGCGCAAATTTGCCATGCAGGCAACCTTGAAGGCTCACAGCGCCTGGTGGCAGCCCTGGATAAGGTTTTTAAGTGTGAGTGGCTGCAACCCTGTTCCATTGGGCCGGCACTTGGTGCCCATACAGGCAGAGGATTGATTGGTGTGATGTTTGCAGCCGTTGCTGATTATCCCAGTCTTCCCTGAGTAATAATATACCAAAATGATAAAGCGCCCTTGGGATGGGCGCTTTATTTTGCATGAATCAACTTTGTGGGTGCATATGCAGGGCAATCGCAAACTCAAAGAAAGAGGGAGATGGATTTCCTTTTACTCAAAG
>CAZINW010000034.1:0-23864 GCA_964540765.1 uncultured Anaerolineaceae bacterium
GCGCTTCTGTGGCGGTAGCCGTGGGCTGACTCACACTCGTCCTGGCGGAATCAGGCGAGGCCGTGCCTGCTAAGAGCGGAGTCTGAGGGCTACAGGCGGTGAGAAACAAGAATGTAAGACCCAGAATGAGGTTTAGGAATTTGTCTGATTTGACCATGGTTGGTACCTTCTTTCCTTATCCCAATATGTCTGATCCTATTCTATACGGTTTTGTGGTGGATCGCAAGGAACGCAAGCAAATTTGGCACAAGCGTTGCCGCAGTACCGTTGGAAACTCGCCTGGCGTGCCATTGTCACATCCGCATCGCTTTCCGCAGCCATTGCGCTGACCCCCCTGCCTGTTATTGATTTCATTCCGCTCATCCTGACCCAATCCACCATGGTGCTTACCATTGCACGCATCTACAATTACACCATCACAACAAAACGGGCGCAGGAACTCCAGCGTCCCAGTACCTAATCGAATTGTCCGACGACCGGCTTTGGTCTTGGGATCCACAAACTGCCACTTTTGACCAGGAACCTGTTGAACTTGCCACTTGACATAAAGTGTGCCAGACTGCCATTTCAGATCTCCCCATTGCAACCCGAACAACTCCGCTTGTCGCATTCCGGTCACCACTGCCAGATGAAATAAGGCTTCAAATCGGCTTTGACTGCAAGCCACTAAGAAACGGGTTGTTTGCTCTCCATCGAAAACGCACATCTCCTGATGCTGATAGCGGGGCAAAGAAGCGCCCTGACAAGGATTGCGTAAAACCATCCCATAGATAACAGCCTTCTCAAATGCCCGGTGCAAGATCAAATGGCACAATCGAATGGTTCTGATACCGACATTTTGAGCCAGCAGTTGACTATAAAACCTCTCAATCTGCTCAGTCGAAATATCTTTGATCGCAATTGAGCCAAGCTTTGGTTTTATATGTTTGCCAATGATCTGTTCGTATTGATAAGCTGTTTTTGGTCGGAGCGTTGGCCGGGAATTTTGTAGCCAGAGTTCGAGGTAATCTTCCAAGCTTGAAAGGCTTTTACGGTAATCCCAGCCCTGATCGAGTTTGGGTTGCAGCATGCGTATCCAAGCCTGACACTCCTGCTTGGTGGCAGCGCCAAAACTAATCCGAGAACCTTGAAACGAAATTTGCGCCCGCCAGGTACCATTAAGCCCTTCTTGAAAGCGAACCTTCGTTCCTGCCACGAATTTTTGTTGTCATTTCCTATACTCCTTGTAAAAACTAAGTAATAGGAAAAGCGACTCTTCCATTTTCACGATGTTAAGGTGCAATCGTGCCAAATGGAATTCTACCGCAATACCAGTCTTCTTATGACCTTCCTATCGGCCAATTCTCGTGTGTGTACCTTGACCTCTCGATTAACTCATACAAATCCGTTGACCATACACGCCGAATACCGCCAATCCGCACCGTGGGTATTTGACCTTGCTGCATCAGGCGATAGGCCAGGGCGCGGCTGATCTGCAGGATACTGGCAACTTCAGCTGCTTTCATCAAGTAGGCCGTTTGCAAAGAGTCTGAAATGTTGGTGCTCATTGTTTTGTCCTTTCGCTGTTTTGTTCAGAGGATAGAACAAAGTCCGCCTTTTGCATATCCGTCGTGGGTACTTCTCTAAGAAGGGCCATTTGTCATTGAACATTGCTGCGCATGCATTTTGGGGTATACCCAGATATATACTTGAGAGAAAAGTGATCGGCTGCTTGACAAGCCCATCCCCTCTTAGCTAATATCTACTTAGGTCTAATTCTTTTATACATTTGAAGAATAAAGCCTAATTCCAATGTACGAAGTATTTTTTAACCTCAAAGAAAAACCCTTTCCCCTCTCCCCCGACCCACGCTACATCTATCTCACCCCCCAACATAATGAAGCCTTGGCCAAGTGTGAATATTCGATTTCCCAGAAGATGGGCATTTCGATGATTTTTGACATCGATGATTTCTGGCTGTCAAGAATTCTTATTGTCAAGAATTCTTATTGACACCAAAAGAAATAGAGTATAATTCAACCACTATATTCGTTCAGATTGGAGGAAAAAATGGCAAGTGTAACGTATGATCATGTATGGAAAAAGTTTGGTGATGTTGTCGCAGTTGAGGATCTCGATATCCAGATTCAAGATAAAGAATTCCTGGTGCTTGTAGGTCCCTCGGGCTGCGGCAAAACCACCGCCCTGCGCTGTCTGGCTGGCCTTGAGGAAATTACCGATGGTCAGGTCTTGATTGACGATCAGGTTGTCAATGATGTCGCACCGAAAGACCGCGATATCGCCATGGTATTCCAAAGCTATGCGCTTTACCCCCACATGACGGTTTACGACAACATGGCTTTTGGTCTCAAACTTCGCAAAATGCCCAAAGATGAAATTGAGCGCCGCGTACAGGAATCAGCCCAGATTCTTGGCATTGAAGCACTTTTAAAGCGTAAACCAAAGGAACTTTCTGGTGGGCAGCGTCAGCGCGTGGCTGTAGGTCGGGCCATCGTTCGCGAACCAAAAGTATTCCTCTTCGATGAGCCACTCTCAAATCTGGATGCAAAATTGCGCGTTCAGACCCGCGCGGAACTCAGCAAGCTGCACAATCGTCTGAAGACCACCTTTATCTATGTGACCCATGACCAGGTTGAAGCCATGACCATGGCTTCCCGCATTGCCGTCATAAATAAAGGCAAACTCCAGCAATTGGACACCCCACAGCAACTCTATGACTACCCATCCAATCTGTTTGTTGCAGGTTTCATCGGCTCTCCAGCCATGAACTTTTTTGACGGACACTTGCGTGAGTCTGATGGCAATTTATATGCTGACCTTGACTCTTTCAGTGTTAAAATCCCGGAACATAGCAAACAGAAATATATCGGTCATGTAAATAAAGAGATCATCTTTGGCATTCGTCCTGAAGACATTCATAATCCTGAGTTTGCTCCTCCAGGTATCACTGCCGAACCTGTTGATGTAAAGGTGGATGTTACTGAACTGATGGGCAACGAAATCTTCCTTTACCTGGTGAAGGGTAAACACTCATTTATTGCCCGGGTTGATCCTCGCACTCGTGTAGAATTTGGTGATTCAATGCAGGTTGTCTTAAATATGGATAACTTCCACCTCTTTGATCCAACCGCTAATCGCGAAAATCCGCCTGCGGTTCGCTAACTTTATTGCTTTTCATCAAAACCAGCAGCTAAAAACTGCTGGTTTTTTTCTTTAATGTCGTCGCTTTGGTCTGAGAAATATCAATAACAGAACGCCTGTGATGATCGTGAATCCACCCACAAAAATGAAGGCATCCTGCCAGAAGCGTAACGGGAACAATCGTATCAGCGTATCACTTTCCAGGAAAAGCCATGTATCGCCTGTAAAGAAGACATAATGAAACCAGTTGAATAATTCATTAAAGTTGATCGCAACCAGTAAAAGCAATCCCACAACCAACCCAACCGAAGCCCACCCACCCCGGTAAAAGCCTTTTCGTATTTCACCACGCGCTTTCAAATTATCAAGCAACAGGATCATAAGCAGGATAAGCGCAATACATCCAAGCCAAACCTTGGTTGCCACCTGCACAAGGTCTTTGACATCCTCCATATGGGAAAGCTCTCTCTCATTATAGATCATGCTCCCATCATCAAATTTTAATGCTTCAAGGTAAGTGATTTCTTCCGAATTGACCAGATATTTGATCGAGGGAGTCGCCCAGCGCAGCCGTTCATTCATGGAAAAGCCGAGCTTGTCCTCTGGAAATCCCGGCATTTGATATTCAACTTTTGCAAATGTAGGGGTGATCAACATTCTGACTGCTGTCATTAATATCACAAAGGGTAATAGGATTGTGATGATCCATCCAAGTGCCTTGCGAACCTCAAATTTCATGGTAACAACTCCGTCTCTCCAGAAAAAATGTAATCCAGCACAATTTGATTTGTTTTCCATTCAATCGGTGCTTGATCGTCAGTATATACCCTACCTGCTGCAGGTTGTTCCGCCCTGCCAGCTACTGTCACTGCCATCGCCTCTGTCAACAATGAAGGTGCGCTTCCATCCATTAACACCGCCCGGTTATACAGAAATGCATTCCATGAAGCATTCACTGAATTTGAAGCAAAAATAATCGTGTTGAACGAATCAGGAATATCTGTAACAAAAACTTCAGGAAACACTTCAAGTATGGTCGCTCCAAGATCATCCACCAATTCACGGTTAAATGGACTCCTTCCAACATTGATGACCATCATTCCAGAACTTGTCAAATGTTCCTTAATGATACTGAAAAACTCCACTGTTGTCATATGCGCAGGGATGTACGGAACCTTGTATGCATCGACACTGATGATATCATAAAGATATTTACTATGCGCAATCCCCCATCTCCCGTCTTCAACAAATACATTCAAATTGGGCATATTCATCATAAAATATGTCCGCCCAACTTCGACGATCTTAGGATCAATCTCATAACCATCCACAACGGCATCAGGATAAACATTGGCAGCCTGCCTGGCTGTTGTTCCCGCTGCCAACCCGACAATGCCAATTCTATTTACTTCTGTGACTTTGTTATTCGAGTCGACAAAATAAGGTGCCACCAGTACCTGCGACCAGGGGCCTCCATAGAACAACTCGGCCGGATGGTAAATTGAATGCATCCCCTGCCCCTCGTTCAGGCGTAAATACCGGTACCCGTCTACCTCCAATACCTGGATGTAGTTATAAGCTGACTCAGTTTCATAGATCAATCCGCTTGTGGTCTTATCACTGCCCTTAAGACTGACAATCCCTAGAATCGCCACAGCAATGGGCATCCACAAGTATGGTAATAATGATCTCCAGCGACCTGCACGCCATAATCCTATCAGGCATATCAAGCACAACAATTCACTGAAGATGATAAATGTGCGGTATGTCCCCACCAGCGGGATGAAAACAAGCACTGTCAGGAATGTCCCGAGAAAGGATCCCATCGTAGAAATAGCAGACATCTTTCCAGCGATTCGACCTGTTTGCTGAGTATCCTTGAGTGCCAGCTTAAGCGCAATGGGTGAAGCTGTTCCCAACAAGGTAACAGGCACAAGGAAAAGAATAAGAACTGCTGAAAATGAGCCGAAAAGAATTGGCATTTGGAGCTGATCGAATGCATTGGATGAGATGCGTAATACGGGTCTTGCGATGAGTGGGATGATCCCTATCAAGAAACCTGCCCAAATCAAAACTGTATAAATCGTTTTCTCATACGGGTAACGGTCAGCCAGTTTGCCGCCCAGCCAATAGCCCAAGGTTAAGTAGATCAGGATTAAACCGATAATTGATGCCCACACAATGTTGCTCGTACCAAAAACATTCTCCAATAGCCGTGAAGCAGCAAACTCAACAGCCATTGTCACCATGCCAGCAAAGAAAACAGTGAAAACGAGATAGTTTTGTTTGGCTTGATGTGGTTTATCCATACGGTGTTTCCCAATCATTTAATTTGCAGCAAATTATAATCTGGTTTGCTCGTCCAACTTCCTTAAAATAATACTCCCTCTGGGGGAGTATTCAGGCTGGGGGTGAAGGATTTGAACCTCCATATACAGATTCAGAGTCTGCTGTCCTGCCGTTAGACGAACCCCCAATGAGTTAACAGCAACCATTCTACCAAAACATCCATCATTCAGCAAGGGTTGCATTGAACCATACCGACCAATTACTCATTCCCACTTCTCATGCTGATACTCTCTACCAAGCCAATACCAAGTAAAAGTGAAAGGAGCGAACTGCCGCCATAGCTGATGAAAGGTAATGTCAATCCGGTCACAGGGATCACATTTAAATTCACACCCACATTAACAACCGTCTGAAAGGCAATTAACACCCCAAAGCCATATGCAATCAATGTCCCATAAGTATCCGGCGCTTTTTGAGCCACACGGAAACATCGAATTATAACAAAAATCAACAATAAAAGAACGATGGTCGTACCGACAAAACCAAATTCATGTGCCAACACCGAAAATATAAAATCATTATGGCGAATTTTTAGAAATCGAAGTTGCACCTGAGGACCCTGATCGTATCCCTGCCCTAAAAAACCACCCGAACCAATGCTGATCAGCGCCTGGTCAACGTTCCAGGTGTCACCATAGGTTGCTTCTTCATCTGGATTGATGAAATTGGTGATGCGATCCCGCTGGTAATCAGCCAGGTAGGGGAACCCCAATACAGCTGATACGATCAAGAAAATGATCACAATACCGGAGATTATCAGGATAAGTTTTGTCTTAAAACCACTGATCCATAGCATTGCAAACCAGATCACAAAGATGACAATCGATGTACTTAAATTTGGCTGCAAAAGGATCCACAATACAATTCCGAGAGTTAATATTAAACTTTTTCCAATCGTCCATAAATTGTTAATTTTGGAGACATTCTTTGAGAAAAATCTTGCCAAAGCAAGAATAATGGTTATTTTTGCCAATTCAGCTGGTTGGATATAAACCAAACCCACCTCTAACCAACGTGCAGCGCCAAATTTGGCAGTTGCGGTGATATACACTACCAGAAGTAACACCAATGTAACCATGTACATTGGTGTTGTCAACGTCAACCAATAATGGTAATCAAATGCAGCAGCAAGAAAGAGAACCACCAGACCTAAAATCAGAAAAATTGTTTGCCGTTGCGGATGATCAGCCAATGTAATGTTACCTGCAATGGCTGAATTTATTAATGCAATCCCGAATATGGACAGCAACAAAACAGCTCCAAAAAGCCAAAGATCGAACTTGCGCCACGCATCTCCTTTATGCATAATTATTTCCTGTTTTTCCGCCAGGGGATAAACACGATCTTGTCTTGCATAAGCCTTGCAGTTATGGCAGGCTGTTTCATGCGGCGCATGGGAAGCAGTGCAGATATTGAAGTAATCTGTAAATTTTCAAAGTGCATTTCCAACGCCGATATGACAGAATCCCGGTCACCCTCACAACCTGCATGCACTGAGCCATATAAGCCTCCCCAAACGACCACGTTTCCACTTGCAATGATTTCAGCGCCAATTGGCAAGTCCCCCATCACGGTCACATTTCCATTGATATTGATTTTGTCACCGGGTTTAAGCATTTCTGTAAAGCATGCACCCGGTTGACCGCTGACATTGGAACCCAATTTCTCTGCCACCAGGTTGGGGTTGCCTGCAGGGATTTCTGTCGGCAACCCAAAGCTCCTGGCTGTTCCCCGGGTTATTTCTGATTCACTTAAGATTGCCCAGAGACTGATATCATGCTGACTGAGATCTTCAATCAATCTACCCATATTGGCTGCCAGCCAAGCTGTTCCGCCGACGTCCAAGGCGATTTGGCTGCCAAAATAGAATCTCTCACGCATGCGAAGATGGTTCATTAAAGAATCCCGTTGTTGATCCCAAGAGCCGGGATCAAGTTTAATTAAAACACCTTCACGCTGCCCTTTTACCTGCATCATGTCCCTGAAAGGATTAACTTACGATAATCCATACTCCCTACTGACCTTCACCAGCATCAGCAGCTTTTAACTCAAAATATGCCTCAAGCACCGTGCGAACAATGGGTGCTGCAAGAGTAGACCCTTCCTTGCCATTATAAACAAAGGCCAACACAATTATTTCAGGGTTATCATAGGGTGCGTAACCCACATACCAGGCATGGGCAGGCCAGGCTCCTCTCTCGAAACATAAACCTTGAGAATAGGCAAAGTCATCACAATATTCAGCCGTGCCAGTTTTTCCAGCGCTTAAGGTTGTGTCCCCTTCAAATTGTGCGGCAGCTGTGCCACCTTCCTGGGTCACCATGCGCATGCCCTGCTTGGCTAATTCAATGACCCATGGCTGCACTGTCACCTTTTCCTCGGTGGCATAACTGTTCTCATCATAGACAGTGATCATTGGGTCTTTGGTGATATCCCAAAGCACATTAGGAGAAAAGGATTCAGTAACCGTACCATCAGCAGTTGTAATCTCTTTTATGATCGAAGTTTCCATATTTTTGCCGCCATTGGCAACCGTGGCAATTGAATTGATGACCTGCAATGGAGTAGCTGTAACATATCCCTGACCAACTGCCGCCAGGTAGGTATCACCAGTTGCCCAGTTCTCACCTTGGTTAACACGTTTCCAGGTCGGATCCGGGATCAATCCATCTGCTTCGCCGGGTAGTTCAATACCTGTTGTGATGCCGTATCCAAGCGCCCTGGCATATTCACCCAGACGCCAGATTCCGAGACCGTAACCAGGAACCTCATCCTCATATCCACCGGTCACTTTGTACCAATACACATTGCATGACCAGGCAATCCCATGCAAATAGTCAACCATTCCATGACCTGTTCGTAAATGACAGTAGTAATTTAGAGGCACACCTAAAGGATCATTTTCATAAAATTTCTGCATCAACGTGATCATGCCAGGATCTTCAATTTGATAATCGGGCGTGACCACACCTTCATTGAGGACGCCCAACGCTGATGCTAGTTTAAAGACCGATCCAGGGGGGTATTCAGCAGAAATGGCATGATTGACCAATGGTTTTGCTTGATCCAGGCTGAGCTGTTCATAATAATATCCGGGGATGAAGCGTGACATGCGATTATTCTCATAATTGGGATACGACACCAGTGACAGGACTTCCCCAGTCTGAGGATCCATGGCAATCACTACTCCACTTGTTGAAATTGTCTGTTCAGAGCGATTATTCCAATATTCCAAGTTGCTAATGAGTGCCTCGCGCGCTACTGATTGCAGTCTGACATCGATCGTCAAATGAACATTTTGCCCCGGAATTGGTTCAATGGGTTCTGTGAGGTTACGCAAAACCTCACCATCAACTGTGACTTCAACTTCTCTGAGTCCATTTTTCCCGCCAAGGTAGTCTTGCATGGTACTTTCTATGCCTGCATATCCGACCTTGTCCCTTCCTGAGACAAAACCCAGGTCTGTATAGTATTCTTCATCGACTGCCGGGATCGGGCCGAGGAAGCCAACGATTTCAGCCGTAATATTGCCGGTGGGATACTCGCGGATCGATTCAACTTCAATCCCAATTCCTGGCCAATCATTGGCATTCTCACTGACGATCATGGCTATTTCTTTGTCAATGTTGCACTTCAGGGGTGTTGTTTGATATGGCCAGTTTGTACTCGCAATATAAACAACCTCTTGAATGCCAAGATCACTGTAACAAGGTGTAAATGCTTTCGCAGCCTTTTCAACATCTCCCTTGCTGATGGGAATATCTATAACTGCTGAAAGTTCTCTAAATATGCGTTGGGTCTCACCCTCATCATCCGGTAATTCAGCAGGGGTAACGACCACATTGTACAATGGAATATTCCTGGCTAAAATCGTGCCATTGCGATCGTAAATTATTCCGCGCTGACTTGGATCACTGATCTCCAGAGTCCGGTTATCTTCTACCTGTGCTAAATACCCTGCCCCCTTGACAATCTGATAGTCAAACAGACGATAAATGTAGAATGAGAATATGAGCCCCAGGATGATATACAAAAACACAAAACGACCAGGTCTGAATCCGTGTTGAGGTTTCTCAGAGTTGTTCATAGGTCCTGTCCTTTAGGATTAACACGCATGGATAAGTCTTGCACAACAGCATACACAGGGATTACCAGCAGCATATTGATCAATAAACTGGGTAAGGTAACAAACGTGAAGCTTGTTGACCAGGAAATTGTGATTCCTGAGACCTGCAACGACAGTATGTAGAGAAATTGCTGTAAAAGTGTGCCCGAAAAAACCACCAGGAACATTGCCAAAACCGGTGTTTGCCAAACGCGTTGTTTAAGCATATAAGCGATCCCAATAACACTCATGTAGGCAATTAATGGTGAATAAAGTGGCATTGCGGAAATCAAACTGACAAAAATGCCTGCGATTATTGTGATGATCCAAAAGTGTTTTACATGCTCCTGCAATGACCACGCAGCTAAAAACAACAGGATTAAATCTGCTGTCCCCGATAGCAATGGCAATCTGCTTGCGACACCCATTTGAAGCATCAATGTCAGGATAAATCCCATTCCGATTACGAGATACGACAAGGTTACTCCAATCAGGGAATCAAGGGTGAAATATCCACCGCTTGAAAATTGGTAATCACTAGGACTGCATTCATACTGGAATAGTCCACAATGGCTTGAACACTTCCTGTTTTGAATAGGGCATTTTCGACTTGTCTGACAGATATCACTTGTCCAATAAAGATATTTGGCGGGAAATTACCTCCCAGACCGGATGTTAATACCACGTCACCGGGTTCTATGTTCACATCTTGAGGTAGCATTTCCAGGGTAATATCTCCTGTAACAGACCCCTTAATTTGAGCTTCAACCTTTGCTGTCTGCAGCCTTACATTAACAGTCGAACCCGCATCTGTGATCAATTGAATCCTTGCCGCATTGGCAATGACAGCATCCACTTTTCCGACCAGCCCCTGCTGTGTCACAACAGGCATGCCATGTTGAATGCCCTGGTTTGATCCTTTATCGATGATCACATATTGCAGGAACGGACTGATCTCACGACCAATGACGGTAGCAGCGACATATTCATGCTGTGGATTCGTCCGGGCAAAATCCAGCAAAGTATATAGGATCTGAGATTCACTGAGATTTTCCTCCAATTGGATGATCTCACTTTCCAATTGAGATACATGGTTCTCCAATTGGATATTTTGTTCTCGCAGCGTTGCTGCATCTCTGGGCAATGTAAAGAATTCCTTGAATGATAAATATCTTAAAGATAACCAGCTTTGCGATGAGATTAAAGGAGATAGCGAAAGGTTGAATAAAGGCGTTAAATACCCAGAAATTGCTAATGCAACCAGACCAATCACGACCAGGGTGATGGTAATTTTCCGCAAGTTTCCCGGATTAAAGAAGTTTTTCATAAAATTCTCTGGTCAAAATAATGGATTGAATCTAGTCAAGATTCTCCCTGGGCGGGGCTAGGGTGTCATTTTACTGAATGGGTCTCGTTCGATCCCCACCAAAAATGAACTGTATAAATCCATATTATCAAAGATCAATCCACAACCTCTGGCAACGCATGTCATCGGATCTTCAGCCACCCAAACGCGCACATGAAGCTCATTTGCCAGTCTGTCAGCCAGACCAAGCAGTTGGGATGTACCGCCTGCCATACAGATGCCATTATCCATCAAATCAGCCATGATTTCAGGCGGGCATTCATCCATCGCATCCCTGATCGTTTCAATGATCACCTGGACTGAGCTTGATAGGGCTTCTCTGATCTCAACAGAGGAAATTTCAATCGCCTCAGGTAAACCTGTGATCAAATTTCTGCCCCGAACCTCCACTGTCTTTTCTTCCTTAAGCGGATATGCGGAACCAATCGCGATTTTGACTTTTTCTGCCATTTGGTCGCCAATGAAAAGATTATATTTGCTGCGGAGATATTCAACAATGTCCTGGTCCATTTCATCACCAGCTACACGCAAAGAGCGGGAAATAACAATGCCACCCATGGAAATCACTGCAGCCTCGGTAGTTCCTCCACCAATATCAACAATCAAATTTCCGGTCACATCATTGATGGGCAAGCCAGCACCAATGGCAGCCGCAGTGGGCTCAGGGATCATATAGGTCATTCTTGCACCAGCAGCCATGGAAGCATCATAAACAGCCCGTTTTTCAACCTCGGTGGCACCGGAAGGAATACCCACAACGATGCGCGGTCTGGGTAGAGGAACAATGCTTTGCTGATGTGCTTTACCAATGAAATATTCCAACATGGCCTGGGTTATATCATATTCAGAAATAACGCCATCACGAAGTGGTCTCAAGGTGACAACATTGGCAGGGGCACGTCCAACCATGGCTTTCGCTTGTGAACCGATTGCCAGGGGCGCTCTGCTTCTTTTATCAATTGCAACCCAGGAAGGCTCATTGATCACTATTCCTTTACCTTTAACATTAACCAATGTATTTGCAGTTCCCAGGTCAATACCAATATCCAGGGAGAAAAGGCCAAGCAGCCAGTTAAAAGGGTTAAATGCCAAATTATTCTCCAAATATCCAAAACAGCATCAAGCTGTTTGAATTTCTATTATTAAATCGAAAAGAATTATACCATAGCATCAATTTAGCCTGATCTTTCCTGAATCCTTGAATCCTGAAGAGTAATAAGAAAAAATTAAAGAAAAAATTAATGGGTTAATGAATAATTGCACGTTGTGTGAAAGACTGACTTCTCTCCAATGAGACTGTCAAGTCATCTCCATATGAGACCCGTAAAACGATGATCCCCAGGCTTATAAGCCTTTTCTCCAATTCAACTGACCCGGATTTTCCTCCAAAACTTTCGGAATCCAACAAGACAACAACCGGGAGCAAATCTCTTTGGAGCAACTCAGCTGCTGTATCGACGACCTCATCATCAACAGTTGCAGTGATCAAAACAATCGTACTGCCCCTGACAAGAGAGCCTATCTGCTGTCCTACTAATGAGTAAAGGGAGGTATTTCCCTCTGCTCTTATCAATGCCAAAGTCTCCAGGATTTTTTCGAGTTGTCTCTCCCCCCTCTCTGATGGGATGATCGAATGGATCTGCCCAGATACGCTCAATCCAACTTCGCGTTTTTGTCCAAGATAATACTTTGCAATGGATGCAGCAGCACTGATTGCATATTCCAGACTGGAAGGAGGTAATTCAAACCTGGGTTTAAAACCCATCCAAAAAAAGCTGTCAGCAGTTTTTGGTATCAGCGCGCCTTTATCCAATTCAGAATGGATTACCTTGCTGGCATCCAGGAATATCCAGACTTCTGCCAAAGGGTCTTTCTCAAACTCTTTCACAATCAATTTTTGTTTTCGTGCTGAGGTTGGCCAATGGATTCGCCTTAGAGGATCTCCCGGGAAATATTCCCTTACACCAGCAGAGAATGGTGTAACTTCAGTTGTCTTTCGGCGTAAAGCCCTCCCACCTGGTAGCAAGCCAAAAGGGGCCGGGAAACGGGTAAGGTCAACCATGTAGGGTAAAACCATTAATCTGGATTGCGATTCTATTTTTCTTGAATAGCTGAATATGCCAAAAATGTCGCCTGAAGAGAGGATGGTCGGACCCAGGTTAAAGGTCCCACGATACTGCAGCAATGTATTTGATGAGTAGGATTTGGAAGAATGCGCACCGATATTTGAGATGATCCTGGATCCATCTGATCCAGGCAATTCAGCTTCATCAGCCACTTTGATCCATATTTTTGTCAGTGGGTTCTGGTTGATAATATCAAATCGCTCAATGAAAAGTTGACCAACTTGCTGTCTCAGGATTCTAGCTCTTCGAAAGACTAAAACACCGCTCAGTGAAAATCTGGACCAAAACCAACTGATGACAATGATCAATGCCCAAGTGATTGCCAGCCGAATATAGATCGTATTATCTTTTACTGCAGGATTAGTGGCTACCACTAGGCTTATGATCAATAAACCCAACACCCACCAAAAAGACTTGCCGATCTTCATGATTAATCACCAAGTCTCATATCCCCATCTGGCACCTGCATGGAATAGACAATCTCATCCACGATCTTTCTTGAACTGATGTCTTTCAATCGTGCAACAGGATTAACTATCACACGGTGAGCGATCACATGGGATGCCAGGGCTTTAATATCGTCAGGCAGCACATAATCCCTTCCCATCATTGCAGCTCTTGCCTGCCCGGCTTTGTACAATCCCAGGCTGCCTCTTGGGCTGGAACCCAAAAAAAC
Source organism: uncultured Anaerolineaceae bacterium (assembly GCA_964540765.1). Lineage (GTDB taxonomy): Bacteria > Chloroflexota > Anaerolineae > Anaerolineales > Anaerolineaceae > CAZJLN01. Next base: position 13,764 of record CAZINW010000034.1, read on the forward strand.
GTCGGGATGGTCTCTCGTCTGACGCACGATGCTGACAATATACTCTTTGACAGGCTCGGAGACGTGAACATATTTGACCATTTCCTGCATTTCTTGTATTTCAGTTACTTCCGCTACTGGTTTCAGTGTTTGAATAGGGTGTTGTAGTTGCTGTAGTTCTAAAATGTGGATCTCGTTTGCCATGGATGTATACCCAAGGTCGATTTGCATTAAAAATCGATCCAGTTGGGCTTCAGGTAACGGAAAAGTTCCCTCATATTCAATTGGATTTTGCGTCGCCAGGATCATGAAAGGTTCAGGAAGTTGATAGGTCATTCCATCCACAGTTGCCTGGTGCTCTTCCATGGCTTCCAACAACGCAGATTGTGTCTTAGGGGTTGCCCTGTTGATCTCGTCGGCAAGGACGATCTGAGCCATGATCGGTCCCGCTCTAAACTCAAAATCGCGTGTGTTCTGGTTGTAAATGGAAACGCCGGTTACATCACTCGGCAGCATATCGGGCGTAAATTGAATGCGTTTAAAAGAACATCCCAAAGACTTGGCCAAACTGCGTGCAAGCATCGTCTTTCCAACGCCAGGGACATCTTCAATTAATAAATGTCCCTGGCAGAGCAGTCCAATTACCGTAAGAAAAAGAGTTTCCTGCTTACCAATGATCACCTTCTCTAAGTTATGCCTGATCTTTTCCCCGAAAGCCTGAACTTCCTTAGCATCCATTGCCATACTTGCACTCCTTGGTTGATTGTTCCTTTTTAATGCTTGTCAATTTTATCACGACAAACAATCGCCTCCACCTTACGCCTTGACACTTACGCCTTAAAACCTTGTTAATAAAACAAAGATGATACAATGAGAATAATAAATGGGTAATGACCGTTCATTGAAATTTGTTTGGGATAGGAGTATCCATGAATCTTCCGTTCAGTCTTTTTCGCCTCCAAAACCTTGATACCCAGATAAATCAGATGCAGAAACACCTGCAGGAAATTGAACGTATCTTGCTACAGGATGAACGTGTTAAAAGTGCATTGGAAAACCTGGAAAAATCTGCAGAGACCCTAAAAAATCAAAAAAGAGCTTTGGTGCTGATTGAAGATCAGGTTGAAACAAAACAAATTAAATTGAAGTTGACCCAGGCTTCCTTGTTTGGCGGAAGAATTTCAAACCCAAAGGAATTACAGGATCTCCAACAAGAAGGAGAAGCGCTTAAGCGCACAATCTCAAAGCTGGAAGAAGATCAATTGTCATGCATGATCGCTGTTGAGGAAGCCCAAATCGCTCAGCAGCAGGCTGACGCCGATTACAAGCAAGCCATTGCTGATAAGATATCTCAAAACGCAAATCTAATGGGTGAAAAAAGCAAACTGGAAAGCGAATTGCCTAGTTTGGAATCACAAAGAGATTCAATCGTTCAGGGTATTCCGGCTGAGACACGCACACTCTATGAGAGTTTGATAAAAAGCAAAGCAGGGAAAGCTGTGGCAGAGGTCATTGATGAATGCTGTGATGCCTGTGGAGCCACACTCACCCCTGGTGAACTCCAATCTGCTCGCTCTCCATCCACCCTATTGAAATGTCGTACTTGCGGACGGATCTTGTTCAAACGATAAATGATCCACTGAATAAGTATTTCAGCAAACAACGAATTCTTACTGGCATCCATCCTTGGGAGTTTGAAAGTTACAACTTTCTTCTTTTTGTCAGCGGGATCTGGGACCAAGGATGGCTTCACCCACGCGCAGGATGGTCGCCCCCTCCTCCACCGCAATCGGATAATCCGCTGAAGTGCCCATGGATAGATCTTTTAGGTTTAAATGAGGTAATTTGTCCAGCAGAAATTGCCTGAGCACTGATATTTTCTTATAAATTGGTCTGACGTTCTCCGGGTCTTCAAATAATGGTGGCATTGTCATCAAACCAGCTATCTTAAGATGAGGGAGCTGAGATATTTCTTCCATCTCTGGGATTAACTGATCCCATTTTTCCAACGCATCTGCCAGGAAGCCGTGTTTACTCTCTTCACCGCTGATATTCACTTCCAATAAAACCGGAAGAACACGATTGATGCCGGCGAGATGGCTTTCCAGGTGATAAGCCAATTTCAGGCTGTCCAGGGAGTGCAAAAATTGATAATGATCACAGACAAGGTTCGCTTTTCGGCTCTGGACATGCCCGATCATGTGCCATTCAATCTCTCTGTGATCCCCCAAGGCTATGCTTTTTTCAGCGCCTTCTTCCGGGTAATTCTCACCGAAGCACTGCACACCGCATGCCATGGCTGCCCGAACAACTTCCAGCGGTCGTCTTTTCGTCACAACCACCAGTTTGATCAATGCCGGGTCCCGGTCTGCTTTTTGTGCAGCCGCATCAATCTTTTTTCTGACTGCCTCAAGATTTTTAGCTATCAAATCAGTTAATAAGGTATTGCTCCCTGGTTCCATCGATTACACTCTATCAACCTTTCGGAAGTCCCATCAGCACTCCAAACCGACCTGTTTTTCCATTTTCAGCCCTGTGCGAATACCAATCATCCAGGTTATGCGCTGTACAGATGTTCGAAATCTCAATATTCCTGATACCAGTTTTTCTGAGAATGATCTCATTTGCTTTCCACAAATCCAGGTGGAATCCTGACTGATCATGAACCAAAATTTCATTCGGAGATTCTCCAAACTCTGTCTCAAATTTTTCAGCCACTGTATGACCGATCTGATAACATTCCCTGCAAATTGAAGGGCCTATTGCCACGGTTAAATCTTCAGCCAAACAGCCATATCGCTCAGAAACCACTTTCACAGCTTCTGCCCCGATCTTTAGAAGAGTGCCTTGCCAGCCGGCATGAACGATCCCAATAACTTTTTTGACTGGGTCATGAAATAAAAGTGGTACACAATCTGCAAAGCGCATCATTAAAGTAACATCTGGTTTATTAGTAAAAATCCCATCAGCTGGAATATGTTTCTCATTTTCTGGTCGGGCATGTTCCGTACAAATGATTCTGTTCCCATGAACCTGCCAGACATCGTAGCGGCTCTCAAACTTACGGTTGATTGCCTTAAATACTCTTTGATGGTTTTCCATCACGGCATCAGGTTCATCGCCAGAAGTTCCGCCAAGATTTAAGGATCGATAAACTCCCTCACTGATGCCGCCTTGCCTGGTAAAAATGGCATGTTCAACGTCATTCCCCGAAAAACATTGAAAGGTAAAGTACTTTAATCCGTTCTGATAATGGACATCCATGTTTACCCACCTTCCTGGCTGACTTTTTCAACAGCTCGAATGAGCGCAAATTTGGTTTCCATTTGATCGCGCGTTTCCATAAGGGAATCATGCACATAAGGATATCCATACCATGCTGTAAAAAGCCCAAACATACCACCCGTTAATGTGCGGAAAAACGGTGTGCTTTCCCTGACAGGCAGCCATGAAAATATGGCAATCCCGGTTTGGCTAAGTAATTGCGAGAAACCATCCAAACCGATTGGGATCAACCCAAAAACAATCCAGAGATACCATGGAATTGCTTTGATCCTTTTCTTAAAAAGACTAAATACAATCCCAAATGCGAGGATGAAGCCATAAATGGCAACATCCCTTTGGCATAATGCAACTTTATATCCCAATTGCTCATTTCCAGTAAATTCTCTTGCAGCTGACAGGTCATATTCGTCATGCCCGGATACTTCAGCGTATGTTTTTAAACCGTCAATATTTGCCAATTCTCTTGGGTAGAAACTTTGCTCCCCAAACAAAAACCAGGATCGAAAGGCCAATTGATGACACAGGGGCGTATAGATCCGGTAAATTGGCTTTGCCAATCCAGGTAGACCGACCTTCATGAAAATCGGCGCCAAAAATGGAAGGCCAATATAAATAAGCACGATCAGGTTGAACACCAGCATGTAATTCTTCGAAAACCAATAAGAGCACTTGTCGGAACGGGAAATCCGCGGTCTTTCTGTAAATCGGCTGATAAAATATGTATCCTTTTTCTCTTCTGCCCGCTTCAACTTCTTTTGTGTTTCCTGGAATGCAAAGCGTATCTCATCTTTACCGATCGGGGCGAACAAACGAAAAGGTCCGATATCGACAAACGGCAATTTATCATGGTATTTTTCTCTCAGGCAGGGTTCATCATCCACATCGATCACGGTCAGGACATGTGGAAATTCATCCATAAACGCGGCAAACTCTTCTTTGAGGGTAAGGGTATTCTCCAACGATTTTTGCGTATAAAGGTAGATATGGATCATATTGCTTTTTTCGGATTTCAATAATGGATTCCTAATTTATGCTCAAGTCAGTTGGCTTTATGATGGTAAATATTCTTATGCTTCCCTCATTATAACTGAAGCAAATTATTTATCCTTCAATCAGGCATATTTCCTTTCTCAAATACCAAAATCGATCACAGGTCCAAAATTGATCAATTTTTTATTGAGACCAAGGTACAACAACGTTTCACAATCATCGCCACCCCCATCACGATCTCAATGACATGCGTCACTTTGCCATACCCATGCAAAAAGCCTGATATCCAACAAATACTCAGCGCTGAAAGAAGGAATGGGGTTTCGATTCCCAATGCGTATGCAATCAATAAGATCAAACCTTGTCGGATTGAATTACTATTCAATACCAGGGTCAGGATCAGGTACCAGTGAGAACACACAAGGGAATAAAAATGAAGTCAGCCCTGCCAACAGAGCCAGACAAACACATTAATATTTCCCATTAATGGCGAAAAAACTAAACATAGACCTCAACCTTGGTTGAGTTTTCGCCGCCCTGAACTGTCAATTCTCCCGGGAAATAACCGACTTCTGGATTTGTCCATCGCCAGATCCACTTCGCGTCTTCAGGTCTGCAATTGATGCACCCATGAGAACGTGCAGTCCCAAAAAAATTGTGCCAGAAAGCAGCATGAATGGCTGCGCCTTGGTTATCAAACAAGGTTGTCCAGGCAATCCCTGGTGTGTCAAATTCAGATAAGCCACCAGCGCTCATGTGTGTAGACACCATTTTTCGCCAGATCGTGTGAATACCTATAGGTGTCATCCATTCTCCATCCATAATTCCACCTGATGACACTTCACAAAAATACACCTCATTCTCGCCTTCCAGGCAGGAGAGCGTCTGGTAATTTAAATTCACCAGGATATGCTTATTGCTGGCATCAGGGTGAATGGGCGCAATCTCATCGCTTGTGATCGGGCGGCAGGCAGAAGCATCTGCCCAATAGCTATCAGGCTCCGCGCCATATTTTTCTGTTAATTTATATTGAACCTTGCCTTCATACTGCCGGATATCATATGCCCAGAACACCTGGCTGTAATAAATTCGTGGTCGCAGCACTTCTTTGACCCAATACGAAACAGGGGTTGAATCTGGAATGATATCCACAACAGGAACTGTTATTTCCACCCATAAACCGGGTTTCCCATCTGAATTTTCAGGTAACGCAGAAAGGGGTTCATTCAAAATGTTCTTAACAGGTTGGACAAGCGGAGCATAGATATAGCCATTGGGTGTCTCTACCCATTTTTGATTGTACTGATTGTAATTAAGTTCTTTCGCGATCACTTCCCGTTTCCAGATAACCACCTCATCCCGCCAGACAATGCCCGCCGACGGAGCATTTTCACTGGGCTCAGTTTTCAGATCAAACCAGGCACCTTCCGCCCCTGCACAGATTCTGCCTAACTTTTCGGACTGTGAAAGTTGAATGTAAGGTTTTATCAAAGCGTCAGACCAGGATGGCAAAGCCACAGCCCCTAGAAAAATTCCTGACAATTTCAAAAAGTCTCTGCGCGTCGTTTTCATTACTCAAACATCCCTACGTGATGCTACTCATTTTTTCCCCGGCGTGAGCGTTCCTCTTCACGGGCGATATCCCTTTCTTTGATCGACTCACGCTTATCATACTGTTTCTTGCCCTTTGCCAGGGCAATCTCGAGTTTCGCACGACCATCTTTAATGTAGACCCGCATGGGAATGATGGTCATGCCCTTAATGCGGACTTCATCCCATAATTGGCGGATCTCGCGTTTCTGTAACAACAATTTTCTTTCCCTCTCCGGATCATGGTTAAAGGCACGGGCATGAACATAAGGGGCAACATGAGCGCCAACCAGCCAGGCTTCTTTTCCATCAATACGGATATATGCTTCCTGAAGACTTATTTGCCCAATACGAATTGATTTGATCTCGCTCCCTTTTAAAACCAGACCAGCTTCATATGTCTCCAGGATATGATATTCAAAGCGGGCTTTGCGGTTTGTTGAGACAGTCTTAATTTCCATGGCAACCAATTTTAACACATATCATGCCATGGTTTTTTATTTTGTCATAGGTTTTGTCATGTTTTGTCATAGGTGTTCCAAAATTATCGATCAACCCATTAATGCTATAATACTTTGCGAATATACTTGTGAGAAGTTTCTTGGTAGCGATAAAATGATTGGAAGGGTTGATACTCATGAAAGAGATCGCACTGGCGCTGGGAGGAGGAGGTATCCGTGGGATCGCCCACATCGGTGTTATTCGCTGCCTGGAAGAAAATGGTTTCAAGATCTGTGCGCTTGCTGGTACAAGTGTGGGTGGGCTTGTTGGCTCGGTTTATGCAGCCGGGTATTCCATCAAGGAAGTTGAAGAGGCTGCCAGGGAATTAAACGCTCACCCGTCATAAGAAGAAGCTCCCATGACATGCCATCATTACTGGGTGTGTCAGGGATAACCAAAATGCTGTTGAGCATGCTGGGAGACAAAAAAATTGAAGACTTCCCCATCCCCTTTGTGGCAACTGCAGTAAGCGTGAACTCCGGAAAAGAGATCATATTAAATAAGGGGAAGGCTGTTGATGCAGTCCTTTCCACCATTGCCATTCCTGGTATTCTCCCCGTCCAGGAGATCGGCGGCAAAATATTAATGGATGGCGGCGTTCTCGATCCTGTACCAGTCAAAGCCGCCCGCTGGCTTGATCCCTCGCTTCCCATTGTTGCGGTTGTTTTGCATGATAAACCAGAGAATTTCAATATCAAGGATGCGCCCATACCGCTTTCCGAAGTAATTCCATCATCGGTTATTGGTCAAATATCAAAATTGCGCGTGGTGGAGGCGCTCATAATTTTCTCCCGTTCGGTGGAAGTATCAACGGAAAGGCTCAGTGAGTTGAATTTGATCCTCGACAAACCCGATATTATTGTCAGACCCCAGGTTGGACATTACAATTTGCTGGATAAAGTCGATCCAGATGCACTTATAAACGCAGGCATCCAGGCGATCAGACCCCATATAAAACAGCTTGAAAAAGCCTGTGCCAGCCACCAGGCATTAAAAAGGAGACTGCGTTTCTGGTCTACAAGCAGCAGACCAAGGGATTGGGAAACTCTGGAATGATTTGGCTTTTCATGAGATGGGTATGATTACCCACGTCTTAACAGGGCAATCAATCCAATAAAAACACCCAGCCCGGCCAAACCAATGATGATGAACCCCATCGGAATACCACCAGGCGCTGTTCCGCTGCCTTCGACCTCAAAGGTGGGCAGGGAGAGCGGTGCAGGATCGGTGAAAGTAGGTAGGCGCGATGGCTGTGCAGTAACTATAAATTGCGCTGCAAGCGTTGGGTCGATGGTTTTGGTGGTTTTGGGGGTAGATGTTGGAGGGGGCTCAACTATGGGAAGGTTGCCACCCACCAGTTCAACCAGGGGCGCATACACCCAGCCTTTCCCTTCTGGTCCGCCAGGGTATTCTATCTGGATCCATTCCCCATATTGACCAATTGCATTGGCTTCCTGGTAAACTAACAATAATCCTACCTGTTCCGTCAATCGATTCGGACCAGCCCGCACATTGATAGGATCATCTGCTGACGTGATCAGTTTAACGATGATATATGGACCGCGTGGTGAGCTTGTAACCGTGGGAATATTTACTGTCGGAAATTGTCCAAAAACCATGCCTGGATGGGGAATCATCAAAACCACCCCCAGCAGGACAACAATCACCAATCCTATCAAGATCGGTTTTAACCACCGGTTTTTCATTAATAACTCCATATTATCTATCGTAGACTTCCGATAAAAGATTATAATCCATAATGAGTGATTACTGAACCAGACAGACAGGAAAGAGATTGAAAGTAAATGGAAACGAGAATATTTCACGGAGACATCCAGCCAGAAGATATTGCACGCGACTTGATGGCATATTACCATCGTGGCAATTACCAAGTTCAGAGGCTTGGTTCGGGCGGTAGAGTTGCTGTACAAATCGCCACCTCACCATATGCCAGGTCAGGCGGTCAAACAGCTCTGACAGTCACCATCCATAAAGTCGAAGTTGGCATTAGTGTTCAGGTGGGTCAGCAAGCTTGGTTTGGCGTTGCTGCCAGTCTGGGTATGACAGCGCTCAGTGCACTGCGCGATCCCTTCTCTTTAATTAACCGCATTGATGACCTGGCCCAGGATGTTGAATCGCTTCAAATGGCTGAACAGGTCTTTAAGGTTATCGCGGCGTCAGCCCGTCAACATGGCGTCGGCTTCGCACTTTCTGAACGATTAAAACGCACAATTTGTCCATACTGCAACACAGCCAATGAAGTTGCATCTGGAAGATGTATCGCCTGCGGTGCTCCATTGGGAGATGTTCAACCCCAAACCTGCCCAAATTGTGGTTTTGTTGTCAGAGCCAATGAGAAGATCTGTCCGAACTGCAAATTACCACTTCCTCCTGCAGCCAGTTGATGCCGGTCAAATCATCATGAAAGCAGGATCAAACCCCGGTTTATTGGAACCACTTTCGCCCATCTCTTGACATAAATTCGTCTGCACCGCTTGATCCCCAGGTACCTGCTGCGTAAATTGGCAATTGACGCAAGCCTTGCGCATCCCAGGCTGAAATGATCCTGTCAGTAAATCGCCATGCTTCCTCGACCTCATCAGTGCGCGTGAACAGGGTCGCATCACCCATGATCGTATCCAAAAGCAGGCGTTCGTAGGCTTCAGGTGGTTCCCCACCAAAAGCCTCCTGGTAACTAAACCGCATCTTTACAGGTTCAATCTGGTGAATTGGTCCAGGGGCTTTTGCGCCCAAACAGAGGGTTATTCCCTCATCCGGTTGGATATCAAATATCAAGAGATTGGGAGCATTGCCAGCCAGGTTTCGGGCACCAAAAAGAGAAAGCGGCAATTGGGAAAATTGGATCACAATCCGGGTAAGACGTTTTGGCAGCCTCTTCCCCGATCGTAAATAGAATGGTACATCTGCCCATCGCCAATTATTAACAAAAAGTTTGGCAGCCATATAAGTTTCTGTCAATGAATCACTTTCCACACCCTTTTCCTCGTGATATCCCACCACCTTTTCGCCATCAACTTCACCAGCTGCATACTGTGCCCGGAAGGTTTGATCGAGAATTTCTTCTGGCGTCATTATGCAGAGGGAGTTGAGCACTTTAACCTTCTCATCCCGGACTGCCCTGGCATTGAAAGCAGAAGGTGCCTCCATGGCAGTCAGTGTTAATAACTGCAGCAAATGATTTTGAAAAACATCCCTGATGACACTCGCCTTATCATAATAACCTGCACGTGTTCCCACGCCATAATTTTCCGCAACTGTGATCTCTATATGATCTATATAATTCCGATTCCACAAAGGCTCAAATATGCCATTTCCAAATCTGAAAGCAAGCAGGTTCTGTACAGTCTCTTTGCCAAGGTAATGATCCATCCGGTATATGTGATCCTCGTTAAAAACCTTATGAATTTCTGCATCCAGATTCTTGGCGGATTCCAGGCCATTCCCAAATGGCTTTTCGACAACAATCCTCCGCCAACCTTTCTCGCAGTGCTGTAAATCAGTTGATCCAATTTTCTTAATGATCTCGACATAGGCGTCCGGCGGAGTCGCCAGGTAAAAAAGCGTGTTTTGAACCCCAATTTCATTGAGCTTATCTGCCAAAATGTGATAACCGCTAACATCCTCAAAAGTAGATTCAACGTAACACCCGGATTCTACGTCGCCGAAATAGGGAAGGAAAAGCACTTTTAGAAAACAGCCCCTTTTTACCTCAAAAAAGGGCTGTTTTGGGCGATT
>CAZINW010000035.1:0-6859 GCA_964540765.1 uncultured Anaerolineaceae bacterium
CATGCGGGGTACGTGTGCCCCATGCGGGGTACGTGTGCCCCATGCGGGGTACGTGAAACCGATACGATGGAAAATGAACGCAACGCCGATCAGCACAATTAACACCCCAATCACCGTAAGGGTGATCCAAATCCATTTGTTTTTCATGATCTACCCCCAACCTCATTTTTTCATGAGATTAACTTTTGGCTTGTGACTAAATAATGCGATCAAATTATAATCTTTTCATTCAGCTTGTTCTGCGGGAGGTTGTACAAAGCCACAACGACCAGCAAAAAGATGGTGAATCAGACAATCCCGCAGCAGATCTGAAAGGTGATGATCCCTGCGGGATTGAAATTGTTGTAATTGGGGGTAATATTTTCTTCAGATCAGCCAGCAAGCGCCAGGGAGAATGCCTGTTTGCGGATCTTGTATTTGGCGTTGCCTGCCAAAACCTTGCTGACGTACTCTTGGGGCACATCCACCATGGTGCGATGATTCTGGATGTAAATACGCCCCAGGCTCGATCCGGGAATATCAGCATGGTAGGCGATCGTGCCAACCACATCTGCCGGGCGGATGCCATCAACCTTGCCAAGACCCATGACGAGGCGTACCATGCCTTCTTCATGAGACTGGTTTCCTTCGGGTCTCGGTCGGGGTTTACCACGGCTGGCGTAGGCTGGGCTGTCGGCATGCTCCCCCCTGGGTCTGTGCTCCGGTCGAACGGTCTTCTCATACAAGGGGCTGATCTCTGCGATCGGGCGCTGCTTCTCCTCTGCACGGGCGATCTTGAGGGCAACAGCCGCCAGCTCAAGGGGATCCACCCCACCAGCCACCATCATCTCGACGAGCGCGCGTTCTTCCTTGACACGCTGACGTTTCAACCAAGTGTTGATCTTTTCGATCAGGGCATCCTGGCGCTTTGCCTGGATCTCTTCAACCGTTGGGATCTGTGTTTCCTGGATTTCCTGGTGGGTGAAATGTTCGATGTCACGGATATGGCGCCTCTCAGCGGGCCTGGCAAGCGAAATGGCAACCCCGGTGCGACCGGCCCGACCTGTGCGCCCAATGCGGTGCACATAGACTTCAGCATCATCCGGCAGGTCAAAATTGAAGACATGCGAAATACCTTCCACGTCGAGGCCGCGCGCTGCCACGTCCGTTGCCACCAGCACCTTCACCTGACCGGCGCGAAAGCGTGCCATGGTGCGTTCACGGGCATCCTGGCTCAAATCACCACTCAAGGCTTCCGCAGGGTATCCCCTCAGGTTGAGTTCATTGACCAGGTCACCTGTACGGGCACGCGTGCGGGTGAAGATAAGGGCGGTGCTGATATTTTCGATCTCAAACAGGCGCGTCAGGACTGCCAGTTTATCCTTTTCATTACAGAAGTAATAACGCTGTTCGGTGGCAGCCACGGTGAGCTGTTCAGACTCAATGCTGACAACCTGGACATCGTGCATGTACTTTTCTGCCAATTGGCGGATGCGGGCTGGCAAGGTGGCTGAGAAGAGTGCAGTCTGCCGTTCTGCTGGTGTGACTGCCAGAATGGCTTCGACATCCTCAATGAAGCCCATGGAGAGCATCTCGTCAGCTTCGTCCAGCACCACTGTACGCACCTGGCTCAAGTCCAACCTGCCGCGTTTGATCAAGTCCAGCAGACGCCCGGGGGTTCCAACGACAATATGGACGCCTCTGCGCAGCTCAGAGAGCTGCTGGCTGTAGGAAGTGCCGCCGTAAACAGCCAGCACTTTGACATCGCAAAACTGCCCCAGTGCGCCGGTCATTTCAGTCACCTGCAGTGCCAACTCGCGCGTAGGGGTGACCACCAGTGCCTGGGGGAGGCTGCTGTCCAGGTCAAGACGATTGAGAATGGGAAGTGCAAAAGCGGCTGTCTTGCCGGTGCCGGTTTGCGCCTGCCCAGCGACGTCATAACCAGCCTGCATGAGGGGGATGATCCCTTGTTGAATGGGCGTCGGTTCACTGTAGCCCAGCGATACAACTGCCTGCACCAGCTCATGGCGCAGGGTAAACTCGTCAAATTGTGTTGACATCAAAAACTCCATTCCTAAGTGTGTCATGGCAACCTGAAAGACCTTCAATTGATGCTGAAGTCTCCGAGTCACCAAAAAAATTTCACATTGGGGGGATGTTCCGAGGATTCCACAAAAGTTTCGTGCAAACAAGCAGCCCCTCACGGCGCTGCTCTCCCAACAAAAATGCCCGTTGAAGTCCATCGGGCATCATTTGGAACGTACAAAACACACTCCCAAACAAAGGCCCTCATTTGAGAGCTGCACGAGTATATCACAAATTTAATAATAGCAGGTGGATTTCTTGACATGGATTTCTTGACAGGTGGATTTTTTGAGTGTGGATTTTTTGAGTTTTAAGTAGTTAAAAGTGCGACCATGGGTTGGAGATTGCCAATGATGATGACATTGAATTGCGTAAATTGGGAGAGCATATTTCTCCAATGGATGTGCTGATCGAGATGGGTCACGCTGGAAGACGATCCGTATATCATCCTGCCACAGACACTGCGCCTGGCGATCCCATCCTGGTCAAACGAGCCCATCTCGCTCTTAAAAACCACCGCAGTGGTGTTCCTGATCGCAGTACAGGATTTGATGGCAAAGGCAAAGCGTACCGCCGCCATTACCTATGACCCGATCGGAAGTTACCTGGCTGTGGCTGTGGTCTACTTGGTGATGGTGTTTGCTTTAAATGGACTATTGAAATGGCTTGAACGCAGGACGCGCATCCCCGGGTTTGAAACAGATGCGACCAAAGGTTAGCTGCATAAGAGGGATTCATTTAATGCGGGATGGATCAATTTATATTGACGTCTCAACGTAGTTGCTGGCTTGACAATAAATCTTTTATTCCCTATACTTTGCTGCGATCATTAACCCCATGATAAATTTAAGCCAGGACACGATGCAGTTTTTACTATTCACCGACTTTTTCACCCTGGTCATTGGAATGGTACAAATGGATGTAAACCAATGACTCCTGCGCGTACTCTGGTAATGGCATGTGCCACCGTGATCGAAGAAATGCTGCCATTCATGCCTGAGGGTATGCAGCACCAGGTTTTCGACTTTGGCTTGCACATCAAACCTGACAGGTTGCGCCAAACCCTCCAGGAAGCCATTGATGCCGTCTCGGGACAATTCGATACAATCATCCTGGGCTACGGATTGTGTTCACAAGGTATCATCGGCATTAAAGCCAACCGCTGCCGCCTGGTGGCTCCGCGCGTGGATGACTGCATTGCCATCTTCCTAGGTTCCAGCAAGGCATATACAAGCCAAAGCTACAGCGAGCCGGGTACTTATTACCTCACCAAAGGCTGGATTGAGGTCGGGGATACACCCTTTTCGGAGTATGAGCGCTCGCTTCAGCGTTTCGGAAAAGAACGTGCGGATTACATTTACCAGGCGATGATGGGAAAATACAAGCGCCTGGCATTGATCAATACCGGGCAATTTGATCTTGAAAAATACCGCAGTTACGCACGCTGCACTGCTGAGCGCTTTGACTTGCGCTATGAGGAGATCGAAGGTTCGGATGAATTGGTGCGCAAGATGCTGCTTGGCTCGTGGGATGATGAATTCGTGGTGCTCGAGCCGGGAGAAACCTTCAGCCTGGAGCATTTTTGCCCTGTGGACGGTAAAGGTTGATGAACCACACCATTGATTTTGAGCCCATCGGGCGCCGCACCACAGTCAGCTCAGCAGAGACCATCCTGAGCGCCGCCCAGCACGCCGGCATCATCCTCAACGCCACCTGCGGCGGGGAAGGCATCTGCGGGCACTGCATCGTGCGTGTGATGGCAGGTAAAGTCACAGAGCCAAACCAGGTTGAAGAAAGTCATCTCGGACAAGAACAGGTCAGCCAGGGTTGGCGCCTGGCATGCCAGGTAAATCCGCTGAGCGATGCGGTGATCCACATTGCACCTGAGGCGCTTGCCACCGCGCAGCGAACCCAAACGGAGGGGCTCGATCTGCCAGTTGAACTGGCGCCGGCTGTTAGAGCAGTGACGGTTACATTGAATGCGCCGTCCAACTCCGATCTGCGCCAGGATGCTTCCAGCCTGCAAGACTACCTGGATATATCAAATCTCCATATCCCCAATGCTGTTTTGAGCCTATTACCGGGTATATTAAAGGAAAACAACACCCATATGAACCTTTTTTTACGCGGCAACACTGTGGTGGGGCTACGACCGGCAGGCACAGCGGCACTCGGACTGGCTGTGGACCTGGGCACCACCAAATTGGCAGGATACTTGGTGGACCTTGCCAGCGGCAAAACACTCGCGGCGAGCGGCGTGATGAACCCCCAGATCGCCTATGGCGAGGATGTGATCTCCCGCATCAGTTATGCCACCAAATCACGCAAGGGCAGGCGGGAGTTGCAGCGCGTGGTTGTCGACGCCCTCAATGCCATGGCAGTAGCTTTGTGTTTTCAGACTGGTCACGCCACGGAGGACATTGCCGATGCTGTGATCGTTGGCAATACCGCCATGCATCACCTGCTGCTGCATCTGCCCGTCAGCCAGCTGGGAACGGCGCCTTACGTGCCTGCAGAAAAGGAAGCGATGGACATCGTTGCGGGTGGGCTGGGGTTGAAGTTTGCCCCGGGTGCGAACCTGCACTTGCTGCCAAACGTGGCAGGCTTTGTCGGGGCAGATCATGTCGCCATGCTGCTTGGCTCGGGCATGCTTGACTGCGATGGCGTCATCCTGGGCATGGATATCGGCACCAACACCGAGATCAGCCTGATCGCACATGGCAGACACTATGCCTGCTCCACAGCTTCAGGGCCGGCATTTGAAGGCGCACATATCCGCCACGGGATGCGGGCAGCACCTGGCGCCATTGAAAAAGTGCTCATCCATGATGGCGATATCAGGCTTCAAACCGTTGATAACCAGCCACCAGTGGGCTTATGCGGCTCAGGCATTCTTGACCTGGTGGCACAGATGTTAAAAGCAGGCATGATTAACTTACGCGGCGCATTTAATAAACAGGGGAATAACCCACGCATCCGATGTGGTGAGAACGGGATGGAATTTGTACTCCTCACAGCCGACGAGAATGACGGGAGGGAGATCAGTTTCACCCGCAAAGATATCAGTGAGATCCAACTGGTCAAAGGGTCCATCCGTGCTGGGTTTGAAATCCTGCTGGAAAAGGCAGGCATCACTGAAAAAGAGATTGATACGGTGGTCATTGCCGGCGCTTTTGGGACTTATTTGGACGTGGAGAGCGGGATTGATATTGGCATGTTCCCGCGCATCACCAAGGATCGCTTTGTACAGGTGGGAAATGCTGCCGGGACTGGTGCCCGCATGGCACTGCTCTCCCAGGCAAAACGCGCTCAGGCGATCCAGGTGGCAAGGCATGTAAGCTATATTGAATTAACTACAGAGCCATCTTTTCCATCCCTGTTTACCAAATCCCTCTTGTTTAATTGATTGACTGGATCGAGGTCAGGATGCATTCACCCCTCAAACCCTGGCAATGCCAAAACAGGGGACTTGTCGGGAAGTGCCAGGCAATGACAGCATAAATTTAAGATAGAAGATACCCGTCTCAGGCTGATGCCATGCTGGTGGGATGGCATCAAAGAGAGCAATCATTTTTCCGGATTGTGTCAATCCTGCTTATTTTGAGCCTGATTGTTGGTAATGTGGAGGATTTGTTTAGCAGACTGTTTAAAAGATTTTCTAGACAGGAAGGCAGCAACAATGAATCCCAATATTGTCGGGATCCAGAATGAGAATAACCGGTAACCTAGTACAGCAATGACACTAATTGCATCCGGCACCTTGAGACTGTCAAACATTGCCACCATGGTTACTTCAACCAAGCCGACGCCGCCAGGAAAGATGAAAGCCACTTTACTCAGGATGACCGGAAGGCTGTAACCCGCCAGCAGAACACCCGGGTTGAGTTGATATCCCGCTGCAAGGAAAAAAAGAAACAAGGTCAGCATATCACAGGCGATGTAACCCAATGCACCAATCAATGGACGCAACCATTTGCGACCCAAGGCATGCCAGACTTCAGCAAAATGATCAATTTTGGAAGTGATTTTTTCCGGATCAAAAGGCCTGTGAAACAGGCGTGCCAAGCGACCAATAAACCAAATTAGAGCTTTTGAAGCCTGACGGGGAAAGCGCATGGCTGCCAGTTCCCCAAAAGTCAGCAAACCTAGGATGAAAAGAATTACAAGATACTGAATCAATTGACCTTTTGTGAGATTATGCACAAATAAAAGGTAAAGAATGCCGAAAAACGCAAGACCGATCAAACTGGCATTAATCAGTAATGCAGGCAGTGACCCGGCAAGAAGAGCAGTATGACCATCCTTGTTTTCCTGCTTGACCCAACCAACCGTTGCAGCCGCACTTCCCACCCATCCACCGGTAACAAGACCAACACTAAATGAAGCCATATAGATCAAGATGCATTTCCAGAGAGAGATTTTTTGTTCAGTTGTCTCCAGGATTGCATGGATCATATAACCGGCAAACACATAACTGAGCGCCTGGGCAAGGATGGATAAACCCACCGCCCACCAGATAAGATTCTTGACAACATCCCATGAACGCTCGAGTTCAGCGATCTGGGGAAGGAGCAGGTTAACAGCAAGTCCAAGGACGATCACAGCCAGTAAAATACGCCACCAATGACTGCGTTGAGATTTGGGTAGTTGCTCTGCTTCACTCATTTAATTTTAGGTTTGACCATAAAGCATTGGCATAAAAATGCCCCCACGGGAATTCGAATCCCGGTTTTGGCCTTGAGAGGGCCGCGTCCTAGGCCACTAGACGATGGGGGCGTGTGAAATATTCTATTTT
>CAZINW010000035.1:6959-22452 GCA_964540765.1 uncultured Anaerolineaceae bacterium
CGCCCTCAAACGGGCTAAGAGGGCCGCGTCCTAGGCCACTAGACGATGGGGGCGTCGTGCACGAAATAATATCACAGGACTAAGGTGACGTCAATAAGGTCAGGTTGAGGGTGTTGAAAAAGAAGTCCTGCGGTTTTATGACCCCACGTGGCGAAGTCTGGTAGGGGACTATTTTGGAAGGATGCGGCGACAGTTTGATTTTCAACATCCTCTCAGGTTTATTTATCCCCAGTTCAGTTCTGGGAACATAGACGACCAGCGCAATCTTTCAGTGCAAGCTGCAATCAATTTGATTGCCTGACGAGTTGCGCGAGGTAACCCCAACTTTCAATCAAATTAACATTCACCTGGATCCTGTCGCCAGGTAGTGGAATTTGCTATCCCCCAACCCCAATGGTCTTGAGCTTCAATCCAGTTCCTTCCAACAAGAGCAGGAGATCGGCAGGTGCATAACAGCGCAGTGCCTGTGCCAGGGCATTTTCAGGGTTGTGGGTCGGTTGCCACTCATCAATCCAGATTGAATTCACCACATCGAAATGGCATTTCTCGATCATATCTACCGAGCCGGGTATGCCTTCCAGCGCACCCAATTCAATGGCTTCACCTATATGACGTGCCGGTCTGGCAGGAAAATATACATCCACCAAGGCACACCCGGTGGGCTTTAACCACTCCTGCGAAATACGTCGAAGCATGCGCCGTTGATCAGCATCCGAACCTAGCCCAAATTCCTCCCACCAGGTGACAAGATCAAATTGACCTTCCAACTGGACCGTGTAGAAGTCTCCCTGGACGATGGAAAACGTGCCAGGGCGGGATAAGCCAGACAATTCTCAGGCATAAGAAATATCGGTCGGATTCAGTTCTACCCCAACCACGTCGTGACCGGCATCTGCAAAAGCAACTGCCGTGTTCCCCGAACCACAGCCAAGGTCAAGGATGCGCAGTTTGGAGTCCCTGCAAAGACGTCGTATCGCTGCGAGATGTTCAATGTGCTCCTCTGCGCCGTCGTTGGGTTCAGCTCCCCACCAAATACCTGCCTGGATGTAAAAATGCTTGACTCAATTTGACGAATATTTTCCTAAGTCTAAAAGAGAATGAAATCCATCCATTAATATCAACCTTTTCCATTGATAAATTACTTTGATTATCACATAAAAATGGGTTGCCGACCAATAAATTGATGGTTGAATGTCACTAAAACAGGCATTGATGCATCAAATAAGATAAATAAAAAATTAAAGGAGTTCAATATGAAATATCGTCATCTCGGCAAAGCCGGCGTAAAAGTATCAGAGTTATCCCTGGGTGCTTGGGTCACTTATGGGACCCAGGTGGGTGTGAAGGAAGCCAGGGAGATTATGAAAGCGGCTTATGATGCCGGCGTGAATTTTTTTGACAACGCGGAATCTTACTCCAACGGTGAAGCAGAGGTGATCATGGGTAAAGCCCTCAAAGAACTGGGGTGGCCGCGTGAGCAGTACCTTGTCTCCACCAAAATCTTTTGGGGTGGCAAGGGTCCCAATGATACCGGTTTGAGTTACAAACACATCATCGAAGGTGTTAACAACGCTCTCAAGCGCTTTGACCTGGAGTATGTGGATTTCGTCTTTGCGCACCGACCCGATCCTGAAACCCCGATCGAAGAGACCGTCTGGGCATTCAACCAGGTGTTGCAGCAGGGCAAGGCATTCTATTGGGGCACGTCCATGTGGTCCGCAGCAGAGATCATGCATGCAGTTGATTTTGCCCACCGCAACAACCTGCGCGCCCCCAGCATGGAACAGCCTGAATACAACATGTTTGCCCGTCGGCGGGTTGAGAAAGAGTATGCCATCCTCTTCAAGGAGTTGGGATACGGTACCACCACATGGAGCCCACTGGCCTCAGGTGTCCTGACCGGGAAGTACAATGAAGGTGTCGTTTCCAAGGGAACACGCACAGGGTTGGAGAGTTTCAAATGGCTGCGGGAACACACACTTGCCCCCAAGAGGATCGAGGTTGCACGTAAATTGTCTCCCATCGCTGCGGACCTGGGCGTGAGCATGGCGCAAATGTCACTTGCATGGCTGCTGAAGAACCCGAACGTCAGCACGGTCATTACCGGTGCCAGCCGCGCAGAGCAGGTGGTTGAGAATATGAAAGCCATTGATGTGGTTGAGAAGCTGGATGATGGTGTGATGGCACGTATCGAAGATGCGCTTAAGGATTACCAGGAAGAAGATTAAAACAAAAGGATTTTCGCTCGCAACAAGGCACAATGAAAGATTTACTGTGCCTTGTTTCATTTAATATCAGACTTGTTGACCTAAAACCTTAAGTGTGGCTTTCCCATCCAGGAGGTTCAATTCCGTAATGGTTGCCACATCCAACTGCAGGCGCTGTAGATTGTCCAGTTCCATGCCAAGATAATGGTTCACTGCCAGGCGGATGACATCGGCATGGGTGAAGCAGGCAATCACATCTTCTTTGCCATAACGGCTGCTGATATCCTCGATAGCTGCCACCACGCGTTTTTGCGCTTCGATATAGCTCTCACCATCCTGGAAAGTTACCTGGGAAGGGCGTTCCTGTACCAGTTTCCAGGTTTTCGGGCGTTGAAAAGCTGTGTAGCGTTTGCCCTGCCATTTGCCAAAGTCAATCTCATTCAGTCCCTCACTGACCTGCACCTCTAACTGTTTCAGGGCTGCCAGGGGCTGAGCGGTTTCAAGGGCACGTTCCAATGGGCTGCTGAAGATGGCATGGATGGAACGGTCTGCCAGAAAGGCGGCGATGTGGGCGGCCTGGGCACGACCAGTTTTGTTGAGATGGACATCGGGCATGCGCCCGGCAAGGCGGGTGAGCATGACGTCGTTTTCACCGTGACGGATGAGGAGGATGGTGGGCATAATTATTTCTCCCCCAGCGCCTTCTTTTGCGCTTCGCGCCACTGCCTGACCCGCTCTGCCACCTGCGCTTCGTAGCCCTCTTCTGTAGGTTGATAGAACACCGTCCCCACTACGCCGTCCGGCAGGTACTGCTGAGGCGTCCAATGACCCTCGTGATTGTGGGGGTAGTCATAGCCTTTGCCATGCCCGAAGCCTTTGGCATCCCTGTTGGCATCCATCAGGTGAATGGGGACCGGACCAGCTCCTTCGGTTTCAATCTTTTCCAGTGCCTTAAAGTAAGCCCCGGCGGAGTTGGATTTGGGCGCAGTGGCAAGGTAAAGGGTGGCTTCCACGATCGGGTAGACGCCCTCTGGCAAGCCGATATACTCATAGGCCTGCGCGGAGGCATTCGCCACCACAATGCCCTGCGGGTCAGCCAGACCGATGTCCTCACCCGCCAGCACGATCAGACGGCGCAGGATGAAGCGCGGGTCTTCTCCGGCATGCAGCATCTTTGCCAACCAGTAAAGGGCAGCATCCGGGTCACTGCCACGCACGGATTTAATGAAGGCAGAGATGGTGTCATAATGGGCATCATCCCCTTTGTCGTAGAGGACGGCACGTTTCTGGATCGATTCCTGTGCCACATCCAGAGTGATGTGGATCTCAAAGTTTTCATTCGGCGGCGTGGTCATGACCGATAGTTCAAGGGCGTTGAGTGCATTGCGGGCATCCCCGCCGGCGATGCGCACCAGGTGGGTGCGGGCATCCTCATCCAGCCTGACATCCAGTTTGCCATAACCGCGCTCAGGGTCTTGCAGCGCACGCGTCAGCAGGACGCTGATATCTTCTTCGGTCAAGGGTTTCAGTTCAAAGATACGTGAACGGCTGACGAGGGCCTTGATCACATCGAAGTAGGGGTTTTGGGTTGTGGCACCGATCAACGTGAGCAGACCGGTCTCCACATGCGGCAGGAGCGCATCCTGCTGGGCTTTGTTCCAACGGTGAACCTCATCCACAAAGAGGATGGTACGCTTGCGGTAGAGGCGGCGGCGTTCGCTGGCATCTGCGATCACCCTGCGCAGGTCTGACACGCCAGCCAAAACAGCCGAGAGACTCTCGAAATGTGCCTGGGTGATATTGGAGATCACCCTTGCCAGCGTGGTCTTGCCGGTGCCAGGTGGACCGTACAGGATGATCGAGGAAAAGAGCCGGTCAGCCTGGATGGCACGCCGCAGGAGCGAACCCGGCCCAATGATGTGATCCTGCCCAACGATCTCGTCGAGCGTTTGTGGACGCATGCGGGCTGCCAGCGGGGCTTCATCACGTAATTGATCCTGCAGGGATTGGTCGAAGAGGTCCATGTTATTTTCCTGGAGGTGTAATAAAGTAAAAATAGTTTTCCGGGTGCACAACCTCATACTCAGCATTCGAGTATGTCTCGGGCCAGAGCTTGGGTGGGGCTGATGATTTGTTGGGGGACCATTTTACTTCATAGCCGAATAATTTGCCTTCGCGTTCCTCCACAAGATCAATTTCCTGTTGATCGTAGGTTCGCCAAAAATAAGGGTTTGCGGGTATGCCTGCATAGGCTCTGTGTTTCATTCTTTCGACAACGATGAAGTTTTCCCACAACTGCTCAACGTCATTGCGCTGGTCAAGGTTGTTGAATTGTGCGACAATGGCGTTGCGAATACCAGTATCCAGAAAGTAATATTTGGCTTTACTGGTGACTTCCTTGCGCAGGTTCCTGCTAAAACCATTCAGCCGAAAAATGACAAATGCCTTCTCCAACAAGTCCAGGTAGCGTTGCACGGTGCGAATATCCACGCCAAGCTGGGTAGCCAATTCATTAATGGATACTTCACTCCCCAGTTGAAATGCCAGCAATTTCAACAAGTCTAGAAGAGTCCGTGAACTCTTGACCCGATCAAAGGTCAGAATATCTTTTAATAAATAAGAATTAGCAATTTCGGTAATAATATTGATCCGATCCGTGCGGGAAGAAGCCAGCAATACCTCTGGATATGTGCCAAAAATTAAGTAATCCGGTAAATTTTGAGTCAGTTCGAAGTGGTTAAATGACTGCCTTAATTCCGATTGAGAGATTGGATATAGAACCAAGGTCTGTTTTCGCCCGGTAAGAGGTTCGCCAACCTGCCCTGCAAGTTCAAAAGAGGAAGATCCGGTAGCAATGACTTTAATTCCCGGCACTTGATCAACAATGATCTTCAACCCCATGCCGATATTTGGGATATTTTGCGCTTCATCAATTGCGAGCAATTCATAACCTTCGACATAGTTCAATATTTGTGTGAAGTTCTGTGAGCTCAATACCTGTTGCGTAACCAGGTTATCCCCGGAATCCAGCTTATATTTTAAAGTGGTTTGTGAAAGCGCAAGTTGGAGCAGGGTTGTTTTACCAACCCGCCTTGGCCCATAGATCAAAAGCACCTTGTTAGGTTTTATAAATTGCTCTAGTGGTTCATAAATTCTCTGGAACATATCCCTATTATAACACAACTCCATAAAATCAGCTAAATTTATGGAGTTAATATCCATAAATTCCTAAGAATTTATGGATTGACATTCATAAAAAGGGAAAACCTAATCCCAGTCGTATCCTTTCGCTTATCAAATTTCTGTTCAATATTCTAATACCCCTTTTCAAGATCGACCTGGTTGTAAAGTGGCAATTCCTCCAAATAGCGTTGCAGGTTCTTAATGAAGAAGTTGACCGTATCCTCCGTCAGGTGTGGGCTCAAACCGGCAATATGGGGGGTGACGATCACATTGGGCATATCCCAGAGCGGGCTATCTCCCGGCAATGGCTCCTGGCTGAAAACATCCAGCGCCGCGCCGGCAATCCTACCTTCCTTCAATGCCGTGATCAAGGCTTCCTCATCGATGATGTCCCCGCGTCCGACATTGACCAGGTAAGCACTACTTTTCATGGATGCCAATACTGTCGCATCGATGATATGGAGCGTCTCGTCCGTCAGGGGCAATGCAATCACAACAAAATCACATTCCGGCAGCATGTCGGTCAGGGCTTCGACGGGGTACAAGCGCTCAAACAGAGTCCCTTCGGGGTCGCCTAGGCCTTCCTGGATGTATCCACTGTCTTGCGGATGCATGGCATCCTTCTTGGCTGCCAGGATCCTGACGCCGAACGGTTGTAACAGGCGTGCAACTTCGCGCCCGATGCTGCCATAGCCCACGATGCCCACGGTGCTGCCGCGCAACTCGCGGGGAACCAGCGTCTCCCAGGCGTTGCGTGGCCAACTGTGTTCATGCTGCAACCCTGCCAGGGCAGGCAGCCTGCGACCCAGAGCCAGGCATACGGTCACGGCATACTCTGCCACCTGGCTGACGATCACCCCGCTGGTTGAGGTGGTGATCACCTGTCCTTGCTGGATGATGGGCTTGTCAAGGGCTTTATTCACCCCGGCATAATTCAACTGGATCCAGCGCAGGTGCGGTACAGCTTCCGGTTCGGGAAGGATGCGACTGTTGGTAAACAAAATTTCTATTTTCTCCCACTGTGACGGCGAAATTTCAGCCACTGCCTTAGCCGGAAACAGGCTGACGTTGAGCTTTTTGGATACTGCACGGATGGCTGCCAGTTGCGATTCTTCCATTGGCAGTGTGATCAGTACTTCAATTGATTTTTTATCGCTCATTTTATGTAAATTCCCTGTGGGTCCAATTCTTCGCGTAATATGCGCAGTTCTTCTTTCGTGGGTGATTCAGTCTCAACCAGTGCAGAGCTGATCTTTAATTCCCAGCCGGTATTTTCCTGCACCTGCTCCAATGTACAGCCGGGATGCAGCGCTGAGAGGATCATTTCCCCGTTGGCATCCGGTGAAAGGATGCCCAAATGGGTTACGACGGCTTGTGGACCCTTGCCACGCACGCCCGTTTTGATGCGCGCATCGCCTCCCTCCAAAAAGCCAACTGATGTATGAAAGTCCACTCGCTTTGGGAAGCGGCGTTTCTGATGCGGGGTGATGATGTAACAACGGTTCGCCCAGGCTGCGATCTCCATGGAACCACCCGAGCCAGGCAGGCGTACCTTGGGATGGCAATAGGCACCGATGACGGTGGCATTGATGTTGCCGAACTGGTCGATCTGCGCGCCTCCCAAAAAGCCCACGTCCACATTGCCGCGCTGCAGGTAGAGCGTGAAAATCTCGTACATGGAACAGACTGCGGTTGCACCGCTCACCAGGGTGGGGTCACCGATCGAAAGCGGCAGACGGGCAGGTCGTGCACCGATCACACCGGCCTCATAGATCATTTGAAGGTTGGGGGCATGTGTGCGACGCGCCAGGTTGCAGGCAAGGTTGGGAATGCCCACACCGACAAACACCTGGTCACCATCCTGCAGCAGGCGAGCGGCATTGATGATCATCAATTCGGTTGCATTGTAGGTTTTGTCACTCATATCAATAACTCCCATAGTCCACCGGATGGCTCAGGTTGGGCTTTGGCTTCAAGCGCTTGTGCACGTCCTCACCCAATTTCTGCCAGTATTCATTGCGATCTTTCACGCCAAAAACCCATTCATCCAGGTAGGCTTGCATGGATTGGCGATCTTTGCTAAGCTCCTCCCACACCAGGTAAAAATCATTGTCACGATCGTAATAACCCTGGGTGTAGGATGGATGGGCGCAGTAAGGCACATGGCAGACCGCATCCACAATGAGACCCGGAATGAGGGTGCGGTTGGGATCCGAGCGGATGATGTCTTCGCTCACGATTTCCTCGGTGGTAAGGATGACATGTTCCGCAGCAAAAGCCGCTTCCTTCTGCTCGCCCAAAATACCCCAGATGTGAGCATTGCCCTCTGCGTCGGCGCGCTGCACATGCACAATCGTCACGTCGGGCAGCAGTGGTGGCACCACCACCACTTCCTCCCCGCTGTAAGGGTCAGTCACCCGCCTGTAATTGGGATTGACACGCTCCAGGTCGACCGCACCGGTCTGCTTCATTGGCATGAAGGGCAAACCGCTGGCACCTGCCTGCAGCCGGCTGATCATACTGAAGTGTGAATACTCTTCCCACTCCAGGCTGCCTTCTTCCATGGCGGTGCGCAGCCATTTCAGCGATCCGACACCCGGGTTACCCACATAAGAAAAGATCACCTTGCTGGCACAGCCGGCGGCTACCATCAGGTCATAGATCAGGTCAGGGGTGGCGCGTGCCAGGGTGAGGTTCTTACGCCCCTGACGGATGATCTCATGCCCCGCTGCAAAGGGGATCAGGTGGGTAAACCCGGCCGCATAAACCAGGTCACCGTCGTGCACATAAGTTTGTATGGCTTCCTTCAATGAAACGACTTTATTCATCATCTCTCTCATTCATGATCCAGGATTTGTGCTCTCCCCTTGTTTTTTTAGCTTTCTTTGCGCTCACGGTTACGGCGCTGCGCCGAATGAGCAGCCCGATTAAAAACACAAGCACGCCCAGGAAAGTATAGCCGCCGGCATGGGCAATTTCCTTATGGGTAAAAAGCAGGTAAAGCACCGCCACCCCACCCACAATCATCAATAAACTTCCAAGGCGTGAAAAAATGGATTTCATTTTGGTTCAATCGCCAAGATAAACCGGATCACGCAAATCATTTCAGGTCGTCATCTGGTCTTATCCCATACAGTTAATTTTATTCCACAACGCCTAAAGGCGCTTTACCAGCGTGCGGCTCTGCTCGTGCATGTAAAGCTGCACATAGTAGAGACCACCGCTGTTCTTTCCGCTGGAACCCGAGCCTTTCCAACCGCCAAAGGGCTGGAAACCTGGCCATGCACCCGTGGTGGATCCCTGCGGTCGGTTGGCATAGACCGTGCCGGCCTGGATGTTGTCAAAGAACCAGTCCACCTCGTCCTGCGTGCCATAAAAGCCTGCGGTGAGACCGTAATCCACATCATTTGCCAGAGTCATGGCTTCGTCCAGGTCTTTGACGGGCGCCACCATCACGATGGGCACAAACATTTCCTGTTTCCAGAGTGGATGATCCAGGGGCACATCCGCAACGATGGTCGGCGCACAGAAATAGCCTTTGGCATAGTCGCCTTCAGTCAGTACTTTTCCACCAGTGAGGATCGTGCCGGCAGCAGAGAGTTCCGCAATGAATTTCTGGTAATCGGCATAGCTTTTCTTATTGATCACCGGACCCATGTAGGTTTGGCGCTCGGTCGGGTCTCCGACGGTGAGCAATTGGGTCTGTTCGACCATGCGCTTGGTGAGCTGCTCGTAAATTGGTTCCTCGATAAAGACGCGAGAACCGGCAGAACATTTCTGCCCCTGCAAACCAAAAGCAGAGCGGACGGTGCCAAGAGCTGCATCTTCCAGGACGGCATTGCGGGAGACGATGGTGGGGTTCTTGCCACCCAACTCCAGGATGGTCGGGCGTACATAGCGACCGCCGCCAAAGGTGCTGTAAAGATCCATGCCAACTTCATAGGAGCCGGTGAAGGTGATGCCAGCCACATCTCGGTTATCCGTCAGGGTTTTGCCAACGGTGGCGCCGGGTCCTGTCACCAGGTTGAAAACGCCATCCGGGATGCCCGCCTGGCGCATGCAGTCCACCATCAGCGAGCTGGACCAGCAGGTATCCGAAGCGGGCTTCATCACCACGGTGTTGCCTGCCGCCAGTGCAGCGCCTGCAGGTCCAAAGGTCAGGGCGCATGGGAAGTTGAAGGGGCTGATCACCACCCAGACGCCATACGGTTTGAGTATGGATTGGTTGGTGGAAACAAAATCAGCCAAAGGATCAGTGCCCATCTGCCTGACAAAGCCACCATTGGCTTCCATTTGCCTGCAGGCATAGCGCACCAGGTCGGCTGCTTCAGCCACTTCGCCCAAGGCTTCCGTGCGGTTCTTGCCAACCTCGAGGACCATGGCGGCGCTGATCTCGTAAATGCGCTCGTCGATGATGTCGGCAAATTTGCGTAAAAGATAAACCCTCTCCCCCCAATTCATCCTGCTCCAGGCAGGGAAGGTGGTTTTGGCGGCTGCGATGGCATCTTCAGCATCCTGCGCCGTGCCTTTCTGGAAGGTGGCAAGGTGCCAATCCGCATTGATGGGTGAATGTGCATAATGCTTATCAGCAGCAAAACGCTCTTTCCCACCGATCAGCATGGGGTATTCCCTGCCAAGATTAGCTTTCAGCTTTTCAAGTGCTCCAGAAAAGCGTGTGTGTAATTCTTCGGGGGGGTTGAACATGGTACTATATGTGAGTTTAAAGGAAGTTTCTTCAGTCATTCAGGGTATTCCTCCAGAAACATTGGTTAAGTACTGACCATTTTATCATAATTGAATGACAGTGATACCTTCCCGTGCTCTACAGGTGTTAAATTCACATTGAAAATATGATCCGTTTTCTTCGAAAGAGCCCTTTGTAGTCAGGTTTATTTATCCCCAGTTCATTTCTGGGGCCAACCTGGCAGTCACCTTGGAAAGGTGACCTACACAGGTTTGCCAGGAAGGTAAATGCGCTCAAACGTATTGTTTAAGAGGTCGATTTGCAGCAACTCGCCCTTAAGCGTCTGATGCCTGAGCAGAAGTTTGACCGCTTCGGAAGCCTGGACTGACGCAACCAGTGAGGCCGTGAATGGAAGATTGCCTGTTACTGTCTCCGCGCCTTTTTCGACATCCGTCTTGCCATAAAGTATGTTGAGCAGATCTTCACCCGGTTGAATGACGCACACCTGCCCACACCAACCGGCGATGGCGCCATGCACGAGAGGGATGCCCATCTCTTTGGCAGCCTTTTGCAATAACATGCGTGAGGAAACGTTGTCGAGGGCGTCAATGACGACATTGCAGCCCTGCATCAGACTGGCTGCATTTTCCTGCGTGAGGAAAGTTTCCACCCCCTCAACAGTGATCAGCGGGTTGACTGCCAGCATGCGCTGCCGGGCTGCCAGCACTTTGGGTTTGCCAAGATTCATCTGTGAACTCAGAAGTTGGCGGTTGAGATTGCTTTCTTCAAAAACTTCTCCGTCAACTGCAATGATATGCCCTACTCCCAATCGTCCCAAACATTCAATGACATAGCCGCCCAAGCCACCACAACCCACCACGAGTACCCTTTTGTCCGTAAGGGTGGATTGCTCCGCCTCTGTTATGGCATTATGATTACGACTGTAGCGTTTGTGTTCCACTTTACCCGCCTGCCATCAGGTGCAAGACCAGCACTTCATCGCCATCATTGATCGCAAAAGCTTGGTATTGTTCTTCCGGCACGTAAACGCCGTTGACGCGCACAATGATATGCCTGAAAGTGAACTGCTTCTCATCCAGGAGGTTTTGCATGGTCATGCCTTGATGCCAGAGATGCTCTTTAGTGTTGACTGTGATCATAAGTGTGGCTCAATCACTTCAAGCAGGATGGGCAGGTCCATGCCGATCTCTTTCAAATGTTCGGGTTTCGGTACGCCATCCTTGGTCCAACCGCGGCGCTTGTAAACTGCATCGGTGAGCAGTTCAAACTGCTTTTCACGATAAGTGCGGGTGACGGCGATCTTCTCGTCCAGGGTCATCGCATCGGGGTCAAGCCCCTGCTGTTCGCGCAGTTGCTTGTCATAGCGCTCCTGGCGCGAGAGGTACTCCTCGCGCGTCACAGGACCCAACGAACGATAGGGCGCATTGTCATGCTGGCGCAGACCCTTGCCCATGCGAATATTGAAAATACGCTGGAAATTATAAACACGCTCGGATTGGATGATCAATTCATCCTTATCAATCTTTTTGCCGGTGACAGCATTAAAAATATCGACATAATTCTGAACATGCTCCGGCACCTTGGCAGGCGTATCTGTTCTGTAATTGTCGGCAGGTACAATGTCATTCCAGGGGAGTTTGCACAAGCCGCACAAGCCAAACCAGGTACGGAACATGGGGTAATAGAAGAGTGCATAAGCCTTGTCTTCAAAGGTCGGGATCTGGTTGTTGACCATGTCCATGAAAATGAGCCAGGCTTCATCATGCTGGGGACCTTTATTGGTCAGGGCAAAGCCTCCCTGCTGTGCCAGGCTCTCTTTATGCAGGTATTCTGAATACTCAAGACCCTTGTTTTCCATGCCGATATCGTTCAGCAGTTTCTCGTTTGCGCCAAAGCGCTCAACAAATAATGGTTTGAGCTTTTTAATACCCAAACCGACAATTGGACCAAATCCATCACCGCGGGACATTTGATGGAGCAGTTCGAGGACGGCTTTGCTGTTGCCAAAGTGCAGGTCAAGCCCGCCCATATCCTCGCGGGTGATCTGACCGCGCTCGTAGCACTCCATGATGAAGGCGACTGTGGTGGCAAAGGAGATCAGGTCAATGCCGTAGGTATCACAGTAGAAGTTTTCTTCCAGGATGGCTTGCGGGTCAAAAATGCCCAGGTTGGAACCCAGTCCGGCAGCACATTCATATTCCGGTCCATCCACCGTAACGCACTGACCGGCATACGGTCCCGTCAGCAGCGGGAAGTGATCGGCTGTCTTGGCACAGGACATGGTGCAGCCAAGCCAGCAGCCATCGTGAATGCCCTGGGTAAGATACTCATTGATGAATACTTCCGGTGCAATCTTGTGGGCTTCAGGGTCACTGCCGGTTTGAAAATTGCGCGTGGGCAGCAGGTCATATTGATTCATGATCATGATCGTATTGGCAGTGCCGATCTTGCGCATGGAGCTCTGCTTGTGATCCAGGTCATGCATTTCCTTGTGATACTTGACGCCGATGCGGTTAATGGTGGCAAGATCGGCGGGGTTGTTGGAGTTGCCCTTGATGCCTTTGAATTTCACCACCAGCGCCTTTATATGCTTATCGCGGAAAATGGTGCCGAGTCCACCGCGGGCAGCCTGTTTAAAGCGTGTCGTTTTCCTGCGCGGGTCATAGAATGAGAAATTCAACATACCCATGAGCACATGCCTGGCAGCACTACCGGAAGAAACCACGGAAACGTTGACTTTGTCTTCCTCGCTGTCTGCATACCTTGAAGTTAGTTCTTCTGCCAGCAGGTGAGAGTCTTCGGGAAGTTCAGCAGCTTCTTCGATGGAGAGGGTGCCCTTATTTCCATCAACGAAAATAAGAATATCTGTATCCGCCTTACCCTGCAGTTCAAGCGCATCCCATCCGGAGAATTTGAGCAAAGGTCCGAAATAGCCACCCACATTGCTGTCGATGGGGATATCTGTCAACGAGGAGATGGCACAAACCAGCGTTTTGCCAGTGCCGGAATACTGGGTGATACCGCCCAAAGGACCAGCGCTCATCACAATCTCGTTTTCAGGTGAATCCCAGTGCGTCTCAGGGGTGACAGCGTGCCAGAGGTACCACAAATCGAACCCTTTGCCGCCAACGAACTTATCCTTGATGAACTCGGTGACTTCTTTTTCCTCAATGCGCAAATCGCCCACGTTAATGTAAAGGGATTTACCGGAATAGCCTTTGTCGATTTTGGCAGGGGTGTATTTATATTCTTTAAGAACAGTTCCC
The DNA here is from genome assembly GCA_964540765.1 of uncultured Anaerolineaceae bacterium. Lineage (GTDB taxonomy): Bacteria > Chloroflexota > Anaerolineae > Anaerolineales > Anaerolineaceae > CAZJLN01. The sequence continues at coordinate 20,321 of CAZINW010000035.1, forward strand.
ATGAAATTCTTCTCCTTATGCCTTGCTCACCAGAATCTCAAGCGCACCTTCCGGGCATGCCTTCACACAGATGCTGCAGGCAATGCACTTGAATGGCTCAGTCAGATCGTCGGTGTAGAACATTGCCATTTCAGAACAGAAGCCCACGCAGCCGAGACAGCCAACACAGAGCTCCTTATTGATGCGCACAACGCCATTTTTATCACGGTAGATTGCATACGCCGTGCACATATTGATGCATTCGCCACACTGTGTGCATTTGATGGCACGGAAGGTATTGTCGTTGTTGATGATGCGGATCGCAGATTTGTTCCTGTCATCCGTTTTAAAATATGCTGTTGAACAGGCAATTTCACAGGCTCCGCAGCCCGTGCAAATCTCCTGTTTGCAGTGGAGAAGCTTCATTAAGCGTGTCCTTCCTTCATAAAGTTTTGAGGGTATTGTAGTTGAACCTATAGTTTACGTCAACCATGGGCGCCGGATCGCTGTAGGTTGGGTGAAGGGGGCAGGAAAACCGTGGGGCTTCGTCACAAGTCAATACACCCCGAAACCCAATAACTGCAATCTTGGGATTTGGGACATGAATAGGTTATGACCACTGTGTAACGAATTCACTCATTTGTAGCCGCCCTTTGCCCAACCTGCTGACGTTCATCACTCGCTGGAGTGATATTGTATAGGCTCAACCTCACGGTCAAGTTTGGTGGCGGTTTGTGCGAGACCATGGGGATAATAAAAAGTCTGGCGCAGGTGCCAGGTCAGGGGACCCTGGTGACGATAACCCTGGTAGGTTCCCCAGAATTGACACAGACGGAACCAGAAGATGCTGCGCAGGTTGGGCCATAGAACACCCTGGCGGGCTGCATGCCTGATATCACTGGAAATATTGCTGGTTGACAAACGCAGAAAATCAAGCAGGTCAAATCTTTCCTGGTAGTAGATATGTTTGAAGGCGATGGCTTCGCGCTTATAGCGGTTGTAAACACCTTTGGGGGTCTCATGATGCACATGCACAATTTCGGCCTCGGGCGCATAATGGATCTTCAGCCCTTGATTCATCGCCCAGCGTGCCCACTCCAGGTCCTCCAGACCGGGCAAGGTTTCATTGTAGGGATGCTGCAGGGCAAGCTCCCGACGTACGGTTGCATTGGCGTTATTGCAGAAGGGTGTATTTTGATACTGCTGGGTGACATCCGGATACCAGCGTGCAAAAATTTGGTGCTCCGAGAATTTTGTGTCGTCGCCCCCGCGTTGCTTCCCATATGTCAGCGCAACCTGTGCGTCAGCAAATGGAGATAATAACTTCTCCAACCAGTCCGGGTAAACAGGGTAGACATGTGCACTGGCAAAGACGATCAGGTCTGATTGGGCATGCTGGATGCCCCGGTTGATGGAGCGCCCAAAGGTGAATTCCTGGGGAGAGATATTGACGATGTTGACCGGGTAGCGCGAGGCGATCGATACCGTCGCATCGCTTGAGCCAGAGTCAACGAGGATGATCTCAACATCTTTGACCGTCTGGAGCATGATGCCTTCCAGTAGACGACCAATATGCTTTTCCTCATTATAGGAACGGATAATGATTGAACATCGCGGTTGTGACAATTTCGTACCTTCAATAAAACAGTGCTATATGATCTCACCTGAAGCAGGTTCAAAGGAATATATTATACATTAATAATCCATCCGTCAATAAAACGCAACCCATAGTGACCGTTACAGAACTGGTAAAAAAGGGTATAAAAGGAAATCCGGGAAGATTAGGCAATCCTCCCGGAAATCCAAACAGGAGACACATGGAACATATGCGCCTCAAACTGATTTTACCAGGAGTAAATCCCGCTCAAATAACAAAACCCGAAAAATGTCCCTATAAAAAGTGCAATGGGAAACACTTCAAGATGCGACAGGAAGTGCAAAAGGCCGTCCGGGACAGCAAGTGCCCCGCATGGGGTACAAGTGCCCCGCATGGGGTACGATGTGCCCTGAGGGTACAAGCGTGAACAGTCTGTTCTCAATGTCAGCCGCTTGATTGCTTTCTGTGGCAATAACTTGCCGTAGGCATGCTTTGCGATCTAAAGGTCTCGATTTGACTTCGATTATTGCTTGAACCGCATGGTTTGCCTAATTGA
>CAZINW010000036.1:0-21356 GCA_964540765.1 uncultured Anaerolineaceae bacterium
CGTTGGAATTTTCAAATTGGATGTTTACAATAAAGATTATAGCCCAAAATGGGCAAGGAAGGAGGTAATATTTGGGAAGGAAGGGCTGGCTGGAAGCATTGCAGGGCACGTAAATATTGTCCACTTGATCAACTTGATGACCAAAAGAGTGCTTCAGAGAATTTTAATCAGTACGGCAAATCAGTACGGCAAGGTTATAAATGGGTCTACAAGCGTTATAATTAGGCAAAGTGCCCCATACGGGGTACAAAGTTATCTATGCCGAAGGCATGCTTCGCATAAAACAGAACGAGGAAATAAATGAGAATCATACCGACTGAAATACCGGAGGTGTACCTGCTTGAACTGCAGATATACAGGGATGAACGCGGGTTTTTCACAGAAACCTATTGCAAGCGCAAATTTGAAGCAGGCGGCATCGCAGTGCCCCATACGGGGTACGCAGTGCCCATGGGGTGCGCAGTGGATTTTGTGCAGGATAATTATTCCGGATCACACCAGGGTGTCTTGCGGGGGCTGCACTACCAACTCCACCAGGCGCAAGGGAAGTTGGTGCTGGTAGTGGTAGGGGAGATCTATGACGTGGCGGTGGATGTTCGTAAAAATTCGCCCACTTTCGGGAAATGGGTGGGGACAAGGCTTACAGCAAACAAACAACAATTGTCCCGCCACGCGGGATTGTGGGTACCCGCAGGCTTTGCGCATGGGTTTTATGTACTCTCAGAGTGGGCTGAGGTGTATTACAAAGCCACGGATTATTATGCGCCTGAGTGGGAGCGCACCATTCGCTGGGATGACCCGGCTGTTGGCATCACCTGGCCGTTTTTGGATGGGGTTAAACCCTGTCTTTCTGAGAAGGATGCAAATGCGCCCTTGCTTAAGGATGCGGAAGTTTATGAATAGCTTTTTTATGCGAAGTGCCCCATACGGGGTACGAAGTGCCCCATACGGGGTACGAAGTGCCCTATACAGGGTACGAAGCATGCAGAGCAGAGGATACAAATGAGAAATGTATTAGTCACGGGTGGGGCGGGTTTCATCGGCTCAAATTTTGTGCATTACCTGCTGCGAACGGAGCCGGAGGTGCGCATTGTCAACCTCGATGCTTTGACCTATGCCGGCAGCCTGGAAAATCTGCGCGGGCTGCCAGACCCGCAGCGGCATACTTTCATCCATGGCAGTATAATGGATAGGGCGCTGCTGGATCAGCTCTTTGAGACCCACCAGATTGATACCGTGGTGCACTTTGCGGCTGAGTCCCATGTGGACCGCTCGATCCTCAACCCTGGTGTATTCGTGGAGACGAATGTGGTGGGGACTTTTACCCTCTTGGAGGCAGCCTGCAAAGCCTGGCTGGTGGAAAAACAGCAGCCCCTGGAGAAAGTACGCTTCCATCACGTCTCGACCGATGAAGTATTTGGGACTCTCTCACGGGAGGACCCGCCTTTTGAGGAGTCGACATCTTATGCACCGCGTTCGCCTTATGCAGCCTCCAAAGCGTCCAGCGATCATTTTGTGCGTGCCTACCATACCACTTACGGGCTGCCAATCACAATCAGCAATTGCTCCAATAACTATGGTCCCAGGCAGTTCCCTGAGAAGTTGATCCCGTTGATGATCTTGAATGCTGTGGGCGGTAAGCCTCTGCCGGTCTATGGAGACGGCATGCAGGTGCGTGACTGGTTGTATGTGGATGATCACTGCGAAGCAATTTGGAAAGTAGTCACGCAGGGACGGGTTGGAGAGACCTATTGCATCGGTGGTGACAACCAACCGCCGAACATCGAGGTCGTGAAGATGATCTGCGCGATCTTGGATGGACTCCAGCCCAGATCCCAATTTACACCCCATGCGCAGTTGATTAAATATGTCCAGGACCGCCCCGGTCATGATCGGCGCTATGACATCAAGATCGACAAGATCGGCGCGGAACTAGGTTGGGAACCAGGTTATTCGCTTGAGCAAGGTATGCGCAAAACCATAGAATGGTATCTGAAAAACGATGAGTGGGTGGATGCCATTATCAAACAGTCCGATTACAATACCTGGGTACAAACAAATTATGCTCAAAGGAAGGGTCAACAATGAAGGGAATTATCCTTGCTGGTGGTAAAGGCACCCGGCTTTACCCATTGACGATAGGGGTCAGCAAGCAATTGCTGCCAGTGTATGACAAGCCGATGGTATATTATCCACTATCGATGTTATTGCTGGCAGGGATCAGAGAGATCCTGGTAATCACCACACCAGAAGATCAAGCCCAGTTCCAGCGTCTTCTACGGGATGGATCGCAGTGGGGGGTGCATTTTGAGTATGGCATTCAGCCGGAGCCACGCGGCCTGGCAGAAGCGTTCATTATCGGCAAAGACTTCCTGGCTGGTGAAGGCTCCTGCCTGATATTGGGCGACAACATCTTCTATGGGGATGGATTGCCCAAAGTTATGCGGGAGATTGCCAGGGTCAAAGAGGGCGCGGTTGTGTTTGCCTACCCGGTGCGTGACCCTGAACGCTATGGTGTCATCGAAATAGATGAACGCGGCAAAGCCATCAGCCTGGAGGAAAAGCCAAAAGAACCTCGGTCAAGGTACGCTGTACCTGGCATTTACTTCTATGATGCCAGTGTGGTTGCATATGCAAAAGCACTTAAGCCCAGCCCAAGAGGCGAACTGGAGATCACAGACCTCAATAAACGCTATATGGTCGAGGGAAAATTGCAGGTGGAAGTTTTGGGGCGGGGCGTTGCCTGGTTGGATGCTGGCACACATGAATCTCTGCTGCAAGCGGCCATGTTCGTTCAGGCGGTTGAGGAGCGGCAGGGTATGATGATCAGTTGTGTGGAAGAGATTGCCTACCGCATGGGCTATATTGACAAGGAGCAGTTACGCATATGCACGCAGGAACTGGTTAGCAATGGTTATGGTCAGTACCTGCTGCGCTTTTTGGAGGAGATGGGCGCGTGATGCAAATCCTGTTGTTTGGTGGAAATGGTCAATTGGGGTGGGAATTGCAACGCAGCCTGGCACCACTGGGAAAAGTGCATATGTTGGATCATCCCCAAGTGGATTTCATGCAGCCAGAAAGCCTGAGAGAGATTGTAGAGGGGATCAGACCGGATGTGATCGTCAACGCAGCAGCGTATACAGCTGTGGACAGGGCGGAAAGTGAGATTGAAGCAACCTTCCTGATCAACCATCGGGCAGTGGATGTTTTGGCCCGGGAAGCTTTTAAACGCCATATCCCCCTGATCCATTATTCGACCGATTATGTTTTTGATGGAAAAAAAAGGGGCGCTTATTTTGAGACTGATAAGCCCAATCCATTGAATGTGTATGGGCGCAGTAAACTTAAAGGTGAAGAAGCTGTCTCGAAAAGTGGGTGTGTTGGGGTGATCTTACGGACAAGTTGGGTCTATTCTCTGCGTGGAGGAGGGTTTGTTACGAAGGTGCTGACATGGGCAAGAGAAAATGAGATGCTTCGTACCCCGCATGGGGCACTTCGTATCGTGGATGATCAGATCAGTGGGCCGACATCTGCGCGCATGCTGGCTGAAACAACGAGTTTGATGCTGGCAAAAGCCGGAAAAAATCCCTATGATTACCTGGCTGAGCGGGCAGGGTTGTATCACCTGGCGGGGGACGGCGTCTGCAGCAGGTATGAGTGGGCAGAAGCCATTTTGGCGTTTAATCCCAAGAAGTATAAGCACAAAGTGCACGAATTGATCCCAGCAAAGAGTACGGATTTCCTGACATCTGCCCGCCGCCCATTGGAGACTGTGTTGAACTGCGATCGGTTTGAGAACGTATTTGGGCTGCGCCTGCCTCCCTGGCAGGATGCATTACGGATGATGATGGAGGAGGATTGAGCGGGCCACATTGTACCCCGTATGGGGCACATTGAGCAAAGATTGAAGGGGCTCTCATTCAATAGCCAGGGATATCCTCGAGGATCATCTGTAATGGAAGAATCCAAACAGCGAATTTTACAAAATGTTAACATCCTTAAAACTTTTAAAATTTTAACAAGAAACCTCATCTCCCCGTGCTATACTAGGGAAAAGTTGAAGATAGCTGAAAGTTCAAAGCTCAAAGCAACTAAAAATAACTGAAAGTCGAATGGGGTAAAATTACCCGACCAACGACTGAAGACTAATGACCAAAGACTTTATTTAAACCATCCTACTACTCAACTATTTGACTGCTGACCATGTCCTTCGTTCATCTTCACCTTCACTCTTCTTATTCTGTTCTGGACGGATTTTGCAAGATTAAAGATCTGATCGCCAGGGTGAAAGAGCTGGGGATGCCGGCGGTGGCACTGACCGATCATGGCACGATGTTTGGTACGATCGACTTTTACAAAACTGCCAAATCGGAGGGGATCAAGCCGATCATTGGGCTGGAAACTTACATGGCAGCGCGCAGCATGGTTGACAAGGACGTGCACCGGGATAAAAAGGCAGCCCACCTGGTGTTGCTGGCTGAGAATATGACAGGCTACCAAAACCTGTTAAAAATTGCGACCGCCGGCCAGTTGGAAGGGTTTTATTACGTTCCCCGCATTGACCGCCAGTTTCTGGCAAAGCATTCGGAAGGGTTGATCGCCTCGAGTGCCTGTCTGTCGGGGGAGATTCCACGTGCCATCCTGGATGGTGACCAGGCAAGGGCGGAGCGTATTCTACTGTGGTACCTGGATGTGTTTGGGAAAGATCGCTTTTTCATTGAGTTACAGCAGCATCAAATCCCGGAATTACCGATGGTCAACAAAACCCTGCTTGAAATTGGGAAGCGCCATGGGGCAAAATTCATCGCCACGAATGACGTGCACTACATCAAACCGGAAGATGCAGAATTGCAGGATATTTTATTGGCGGTGCAGACTGGAAAAGTCCTGGCTGATCCAACCCGCATGCGTATGATGGGTTCATCCTACTACCTGCGCACTCCCGACGAGATGAAAGAGCTCTTCAAGGAGGTGCCTGAAGCGATCAGCAATACCTTATGGATTGCAGAGCGTTGTGAAGTTGATCTCCTTAAAAAAGGTTACCACCTACCCCTGTTTGAAGTGCCACAAGGTTATACCCCGCAAACGTATCTGAGCCTGCTGTGTGAGGAGGGGCTGGCCCGGCGCATGAAGGAACGCAAAGACACCGCGGAAGTGCGCAAGCGGCTTGACTATGAACTGGGTGTGATCAACAAAATGGGATTTGCGGCTTACTTCCTGATCGTTTGGGATCTCTGCCACTATGCAAAAGAAAAGGGCATCTGGTATAACACGCGCGGCTCGGCAGCAGGTTCGTTGGTGGCATATGCATTGGATATCAGCCCAGTGGACCCCATTGAACATGATCTGATCTTTGATCGCTTTCTCAATACCGGGCGCGTCAGCATGCCGGATATTGACCTTGATTTCCAGGATGACCGCCGCGCGGAAATGATGGAATACTGTGCCCAAAAATATGGCGAAGACAAGGTATCGCAAATCATCACTTTTGGCAGCATGGCTGCTCGAGGTGCCATACGGGATGTGGGCAGGGTGATGGATATCCCCTTATCGGAGGTCGACCGGGTGGCGAAGATGATACCGACCATCCCAAGTAAACCTGTGACCATTGCAGATATGCTGAAGGAATCACCTGAGATGCAGCAAGTCTATCAATCAGCGCCGTATATGGCTCACTTGATTGACACTGCCAGCCGCATGGAAGGGGCTATTCGCAATGTTGGCACGCATGCTGCCGGCGTGATCATCTCTGACCGACCGATCACAGATTATATCCCGCTGCACAGACCCACCAACCAGAGCGAAAACATGCCCATCAAAACTGTCTCGCAGTATGAAATGTGGGTGGTTGATGAGCTGGGGCTGCTCAAGGTGGACTTTTTGGGACTGGTAACACTGACGATCATGTCACGTGCCTGTGAGTTGATCGAAGCAAGGCATGGGATTCGTTACGACCTGGATACAATCCCGATCGATGATCCGGAAGTATTCCGTTTTATTAGCGAAGGGCATACCACGGGCTTGTTCCAACTGGAAGGCACGGGCATGACCCGTTATATCACCCAGATGCAGCCAACCGAATTGAAGCATGTGATCGCCATGATCGCCTTGTTCCGACCGGGACCCATGGAGATCATTCCCGGATACATCGAATGCATGCATGGCAAGCGCGAAGTTACATACATGCATGAAAAGCTGGAGCCGATCTTCAAGGATACCTACGGGTATGCTGTCTACCAGGAGCAGATCATGCAGGCTGCCATGGAACTGGGCGGATATACCCCCAGTGAGGCTGACGACTTACGCAAGGCGATCGCCAAGAAAAAAGATAAGGACGTCATTAGGCACCGCAAAAAATTTATTGAAGGCGCCAAAAAAGGCGGCATCGATGCAAAAGTGGCGGAAAGCATTTTTGCCTACTGGGAAAAATTTGCGCATTATGGCTTCAATAAAAGCCATGCCGCTGATTATGGCGTGATTGCCGTGCAAACCGGCTACTTGAAGCTGCACTACCCGGTTGAATACATGACGGCGCTGCTCTCAGCCTGGAAGAACGACAATGACAAGGTGGCAAATTATGTCATCGAGTGCCGCAGCATGGGTATTGAGGTTTACCCACCCGACGTGGCCTCCAGCGGGTATGATTTTCAAATTGAAGACCGCCCGGGTGGTAGCGCAGCCATTCGTTTTGGCTTGGGTGCCATCAAGAATGTAGGGCAAAACCCGGTGGACTTGATCCTGCAGGCTCGCAAGGCAGGGCCTTTCAAGAACCTGACGGATTTTGCCAGGCGCGTGGATATGCGCCAATTGGGGAGGAGAGCGTTGGAGTGTCTGATCAAAGTGGGGGCAATGGATGCTTTCGGGCAGAGGCTTGCCATGCTCAGGGCTGTGGATCGCATCATCTCGATCAGTGCAGGTTTTTTCAAGGCAGTTGAGGTGGGACAGTTGATGCTGTTTAGCGCATCCAAAGAAACCGGCGGCAGCATTGACCTGGGCGAGGCGCCTTACTTCGATTTACGCGAACAATTGGAATGGGAGCGTGAATTGCTGGGGCTTTATGTTTCAGATCATCCCATGAGTGCTTATATGGGTGCCCTTAAAAAACAGATCACCCATTACTCCAACATGCTTGAAGATGTGAATGCTGAGACCAAAGTGACTGTAGGGGGGATGATCATCCGTGTGCGTCCTTTCCAAACGAAGACCAATAAAAACATGGGCTTTGTGACCCTGGAGGACCTTTATGGACAGTTGGAACTGGTGGTTTTCTCACAAGCTTGGGAAAAATACTACCCGCTGCTGAATGTGGATGGCATTGTGATTGTTGAAGGGCGTGTTGATAAAAAAACTGGTGATCCCAAGGTGTTGGTGGATAAGGTCAGCTTGATCAACCTGAACGAGCTGCCGCAGGATTTCGAGCAGCCAGATGACGTAGATCCGTATTTTGACCATTTACTGGACAAATATCTGCCGGATATCAACCTATTGGGAGGGGGAGAACCAGCTGAACGGCATGAGGAGGGGGCGGGGGATGCATCTGAATGGGATGCGGCGGGAGATCAGGCTCTCAATGAGCATGATGTCAGAGAAACGTTGGATGAGCCGGACGCGGTCTCGTGGGATATCGGTGAAGAAAACGTTCGGGCTGAAGGCGCTCTGGGACCAAAGAGGGAAGAGAAAATAAGACCAGACGAAGACGTGGACCCGAACCCGGAAAATCAAATGGTCTCTGAAATGATCGTTGGTGCCTATCATTTGGTCACCCCCACGATTGGGACGATCCGCATGCCTGAGATTGAGCGCGTGGAACCGCGCAAATTGTTGATTACAGTTGAACCTTGTGGCGACAAGGAACGGGATAAACGGCGTATCCGCCACATCCACGGAATCTTGGTTTCCTGTCCAGGGCATGACCATTTTTCATTCAGAGTTTATGAAAACGGGCGTTATTTCTTACTTGACTTTCCCAACAATTCAACAAACCTGAGCGATGTGGTACTGAATGAACTGACCAGGCTGTTGGGGGAGAAGAATTTGCAGCTGGTTGGGTAGGTATTCAAGACTGACGCGCAACCACTCATCGTTATAAAAAATAAAACATTTCTCTTTTAAATCTACAATCCCCAAGCGGAGTGTAACAACCTGCCAGTTCTTGAAAGCTTATTTCTGGTAGAATCTGACTAAAGTTTTGTGTTTTAAACATAAATTTTTTTGGAAAGATGAGCTATGGCAAAAATTGATATTGACCTCAATCCGATCACACATATCACGGTGGATGCCATCGGTGATCCCGGTGAGCGTGTTTTTTACCTGCAGGGGCGCAAGGATGACCAGGTTATCACGCTTCTGATCGAAAAAATCCAGGTACAGATGCTCGTCCTGGGCTTTGAGCAGTTCATGGAAGAGTTGAAGCAAAAATTCCCGGATCTAACGCAAGCCTTACCTGATTATGACGAAAAGGATATGTTGATCTTTCCGCCGCTGGATCCACTTTTCAGGGTGGGTGAATTAAGCCTTGGCTATGATACTGCGCTTGACCTGCTGGTTTTGGTCGCGCATCAGGACGAGAGCGGTATTGAAAAGGACGAAGAGCCGGGTGTGGTGCGCTTTTGGTGCACGCGCTCACAAATGCTGGCGATGGCAAGTTGGGCGGTGGAGCTGGCTGGCAGGGGCAGACCCGTCTGGCCATCCACCGGTGAGCCCATCCTGCCCGGCAATGAATTTTCGCCCAAGAATAATGGACACAAGCATTGATCCAGGATCGTCAATAATGGAAGATCTGTGGATAAAAATACTGTCCTGACCATTCTGCATGAAGGCTCCATTGTTGTGGGGGGACAGTTCACATTTGGCTCCAATTACACCCTCCTGGCAGATGTCACTCATCAGGGTCAGACCATCAAAGCAGTCTATAAACCCAGGCGGGGCGAAGCACCTCTGTGGGACTTTCCCCAACATTCCCTGGCAGGTCGTGAAGTGGCAGCTTACTTGCTGAGCGAGGCATTGGGATGGGAGCTTGTGCCCCTGACCGTTTACCGCACCCAAAAAGCCCCTTTGGGGGCCGGCTCTTTGCAGTTGTTTGTCGGGCACGACCTGGATCATCATTATTTCAATTTCGACAATGACGAAAGGCAGAAGCTCAAACCGGTTGCCTTGTTTGACCTGGTGGCGAACAATGCTGACCGCAAAGGTGGGCACGTCATCTTTGACCAGGACGGGCATTTGTGGGCAATCGATCATGGCTTGTGCTTTCATGAGCAGGATAAGTTGCGCACGGTCATCTGGGACTTCGCCGGTGAAAAAATCCCATTGACGCTATTGCAGAATCTGCAGATCGTCAATGCATCCTTGGAAGAAGGTTCACCGCTGCAAGAAGCGCTCAAAAAACACTTAAACCCGGCTGAAATTGGAGCGATGCGTTTACGCATGGGTCACCTGGTAGAGCAGGGCGTATTCCCGCAGCCGCCGGAGGATCGGCGACCTTACCCGTGGCCACCAGTATAATAGGATTATATTGAAGCCCCAGAGGCTCATTTTTGGAGAAGGTATGACGCAACACTATCGCATGGTATTGGCTGGATTTGGCAATGTAGGGCGTGCCATGGCACGCCTGCTGCTTAAAAAGCAGCAGGAGTTATTAGATCGCTATGACATCCAATTCTCAGTGACTGGCATCAGCACCGGCAGGCACGGCAGGGCGATTGACCCTGCTGGGATGGACCTTGAGGAAGCCCTGCGTGTCGTGGGGAGCGGTGGCGACTTGGGATGCCTGGACAAGTTACCCGTCATGGGTGACACGGTTGATTTCATCCATGCCTGCCCAGGTGACGTGCTCTTTGAGACCACCCCCGTCAATGCGCTAACAGGTCAGCCCGCCTTGGATCATTTGAAAGCCGCTTTGGAAGAGGGAATGCATGCCATCACTGCCAACAAAGGACCTGTGGTGCACGGCTATACCATCTTGAAAGACCTTGCGGAACAGAAGCAGCGGCGTTTCTTGTTTGAATCCGCAGTGATGGACGGGGCTCCAGTATTTGCGCTTTTCCGTGAGCCGCTGGTGGGTGCCAACCTGCTTGGCTTTAGCGGAATTTTGAACTCCTGTACCAACCTGCTCTTGGATTTAATGACAGAAGGACAGACGCTTGAAGAAGCCATTGCCTATGGGGCTTCCATTGGGATTACTGAGACAGATCCCAGCAATGATGTGGACGGATGGGACGCTGCCATCAAGGTGGCGGCGCTGTCCACGGTATTGATGGGCAAACCGCTGATACCCCAACAGGTGGAGCGCAGCGGCATCAGGGGCATCAGCGCTGAGATGATCCGGGAGGCACTGGCTGAAGGTGAGAAATGGAAGCTGGTGAGTTCGGCGGGGGAGGAAAATGGGGAGTTTTATGCACGTGTGGCACCGCAAAGAGTGGGAACGGATTCGCCCCTCTACAGCGTGAGCGGCACCAGTTCCTTCGTGCTGTTCAAACTGGATGTGTTGCCCGGCTTGGGATTGTTGGAAAGTGATCCGGGTCCTGAAACCACCGCCTATGGCTTGCTGGCGGATTTTATCAACGCAGTCAGGCAGTAACGAAAGATGGCTCTGGTCTATCTTGGACTTGGCAGCAATCTTGGTGACCGCCTGGCAGCCCTTGACCAGGCAGTTCAAGCTTTGAGCCCGCAAGTTCACGTGTTGAAGGCTTCATCCGTCTACCAGACGGCACCCTGGGGTTATCAGGAACAGCCAGCCTTCCTCAACCAGGTGCTGGCAGCAGAGACAGTGCTGACGCCGTTGCGTCTGCTGAACAAGCTCAAGCGGATTGAAAGGCTGATGGGACGCCAGGCAAACTTCCGTTACGGGCCAAGGGTGATCGACCTTGACATCCTTTTTTTTGATGCGCTGGTCTTGCATACATCATGGCTGGAGATACCCCACCCAAGGCTGCACGAACGCGCCTTTGTTTTGGTGCCTTTGGCTGAAATTGCTCCAAAGTGGGTGCATCCGGTTTTTGGGAAGACCGTAAGTGAATTGCTGGCAGCCATTGACCTGGATGGCGTGGAGGTCTTTTGTTGAGCGTTTTGGCAGGTGTGACTCTGCTTTTACCGGGCGCATGCTGGTGGGTGTGGTGCGGTCGGCATGACGAGGATGGTATCGAGATTCTTGCGAAGATCCTGGGCGTGAGCATTGCCTTCCAGGCTCTGGCAGCACTGCTGCTGTACCTATTAAATATTTCCTTGACGCTGGGATGGCTGATCGGACTGCATGCTCTGTTCTTGGGGCTGATCATCTGGGGAATATTCAGGAAGCGCGATATTCGAGTCAACTGGTCGTGGTTGGCAGCAATACTGGTATTTGCAGTCTTTCTTGCATGGCGGCTTTACCAGGCGCAGGCATTGGTTCTGCCTGCCTGGGTGGACTCGCTTCATCATGTTTTGATCGTACGCAAGATGCTTGAAGTTGGCGGCTTGCCTGCCGACCTGTCACCTTACCTGCAGGGACCTTTCTATTACCATTATGCGTTCCATGCGAGCGCTGCCAGTTTTGCCGCTCTGAGTGGGCTGGCACCTGCACAGGCTGTCCTGGTGTGGGGGCAGGTGGTGAGCGCAGGGGTTGGTTTGTCAGCCTACAGTCTGGGCAAGGCGCTCTTTAAGGATTGGCGCCCGGCAATCCTGGCAGCTTTGCTGGTCACGTTTGCGACGAAAATGCCGGCTTATTACCTCAGTTGGGGGCGTTATACCCTGCTGACAGGCATGCTGCTGCTGCCGCTGGCTATAGCGGCAGCCATCCAGATGCTGGAGGGGAGTAAAAAGCGTCTGGACTGGCTCGGCGTTACTTTACTCACGGCAGGCACGCTGCTGGCGCACTATTTTACAGCAGTCTTGTTGGCCTTTTTTCTTCTCATGTTTGGATCATGGCACCTCCTGGATGGCTGGCGGAACAAGAAGCTGGATTGGAAGGCGCTTCTGGACCTGACCCTGGCAGTTCTAACTGGATTACTGCTGGCGCTACCCTGGCTGCTGAGAGTGTTTGCGCATACGGGCATGACCATGACACCCGAGTTGAACTTGCCACAGGAACCAAACGGGTATTTTCAGAACAAAGACCAGTGGCAGTATTTATGGTATCTCCTTGGTCCACCAAGCGGGTACATTTTACTTGGCCTGGCTGTACCGGGCTTGATTGCGGCTTTCTCGCACAAGGGATGGCGTGCTTTTGCATCCTGGGCTCTGGTGCTAATGTTGCTGGCGCTGCCCTGGGGGCTCCGGCTGGGCAGTTTCCGATATGACCATTTTGCCATCGTCTTATTTTTGCCAATTTGCCTGCTGGCAGCGGGAATGTTGGAATGGCTGGCAGTGCGGTTCGGGAGTTTGCTCAGTCGTCCATGGATTGGGAAGATGGTGTTTGGCTTGCTTGGGCTTGGCATTGTCATTTGGGGTGGGTTTCAAACAAAAGACACCATCAACGATAGCACTGTCCTTGCCAGTAAGGCAGATCTGGCCGCACTGGAATGGATCGATGTCAATTTGCCGAAAGAGGCGCGCTTCTTCATTAATACAACTGGTTGGGGATATGACATTTCACGCGGGGTGGATGGGGGTGCCTGGATCCTGCCTGTAACCGGAAGGTGGAGTCTGGCTCCGACGATCTTTTATCCTTTTGGACAGGAAAGCGATTACATCGATCAGCTCAATGATTGGGGAATGCGGGCACAGACGGTCACTGGCTGTGATGGCGCCTTCTGGCAATTGGTGGACGAGGCAGAGTTGACGTATGTGTACTTACGGGAGGGTAAAGGGAGCTTGCAGGCGGGTGCGCTGGAGAGATGTGAGGGGGCGGAGAAGCTCTATGAGGTGGATGGTGTGAGCCTGTGGGGTTTGGGAAAATGAGAGAAAGGTATAATGGGGGGAGAGATTGCATCGTGATGATGGAATGGTTTTTTAAGATATCAAAAAACTGGAAAACATCCAGACTGGTAGAAAAAATTAATTGTTACAATGATCGTTTGACATTTTGGCATATACCGCAAATTATAAGAACGAGTTAATATTAAAGAAAAATTTTTCAAGGGTATCAGTTGAAAATTACACTCATTGGACCGGTTTATCCTTATCGAGGTGGAATTGCGCATTTTACCACGTTGCTGGCTTTGAAGTTAAAGGAAGCAGGTTATGAAGTGCAAGTGGTTTCCTTCCGCAAACAGTTCCCCAAATGGCTTTATCCTGGCAAAAGCGATAAAGATGAAAGCAAGGGACGATTAAAAGTTAAGGCAGCCTATGTGTTGAGCCCTTTGAATCCTTTAGACTGGGGGAGAACAGTCCGAACCATCAAGAATTTCCATCCAGATATTGTCGTCTTTCAGTGGTGGGTGACTGTTTGGGGACCAACATACCAGTTTCTTATAGAGAAGCTTGCAAAAGAGAATATTCAGACCATCGCCCTGGTCCATAATACCGTTCCGCATGAACACCATTTTTTTGACAAATACTTCGCCAAATCAGCATTAAAACGAGCATCCCGATATATTGTGATGACCGATAAAGAAAAAATACGTTTACAAGCCCTTATTGGAGATGTTAGCAAGATTACTGTTGTCCCTCACCCAGTTTATCGTTTGTTCAGCAATTCGGGCTTGACAAAAGATCGTATTTTAAATGATATGGAATTACCTCAAGATAAGGTCTACCTTCTATTTTTTGGAATTATTCGACCTTATAAGGGACTCGAGGTGTTGTTTGAAGCCTTATCAATTTTAAAAATGAAGGGATTCGATATTCATCTGATCATTGCTGGAGAATTTTGGGCTGATGAGGAAAAACATAAGAACGAAATTAAGACCTTGGGCATAGATGATCTGGTACATATTTATGATCATTACATTCCAGATAACGAAGTTGGCAACTATTTTCTTGCATCAGACATCTTTGTTGCACCGTATCTGAATGGCACTCAGAGTGGCTCACTGAAGACAGCCTTAGGTTTTGGAATGCCGATGGTAACAACCGAGGTGGTGGCAGATGAGATGATGCGTAGTTTACCTGAGATTTGCATCATTGTGCCGCCAGGCAACGCACAATTGTTGGCTAAAGGGATTGTGGAAGCTCTTAATTTTGATAGGCTCTCAAAAGAGAAAATTAATGAATTGGAAAACCAGTCTTGGAATGGATTGGTGGATGCGATCTGCAAGTGAGATTGAATGGGGTATGTCACAATGATTATGGAGATTTTTGTTGTCTGATTAACTTTGAAAAAATGAGCTGATATGACTATGTAAAACATAAGAGTGAACGCTAATGAAAAGATTGATCATGGTGGATGATAGCCCGTTCATGCAGGAATTATATTAAATGTCCTAATTTCGTCAGGAGAAATACAAAAGATTAAAACAAAAAGGTATGTAAATTCATTGTTTTATGTAGGTGGAACCGCAGCGATTGCGCAGATCATAGTTATGGTGCAGTCGTTTCTCTTGGCGAGATGGCTTGGCCCGGATAAATATGCAATCATTGTTGCTAACTTTAGCCTGTGTAGTTTATGTTCTTTCCTGGTAAATTGGGGATTGGATACGTGGTTATTACGCACGTCTTCGCAACAGCAAGATCAAAAACAGTTGGCAGGTATAGTTTTAGTGATCAAAATGGTCTTTGGCCTGGTATGGGGAATCTTACTTATAACCATTGCACCCAGTTTAAAACCACTGATTTATTTACCCTCAATTTTAGGTTTGGCCATTGCTGGAATTTTTATTGAATCTGCAACCAATACACTCTATATTGTCTTCTTCACAACAAACAGGTTCAACCAATCTTCCATTATTCTCATTATTTCAAGACTTTGTCGGTTGCTGGTGACTGTCTTATTAATAATTCTCAAAAACGACAATCTACTCTATTTTGTCGTGCTTCGCGTCCTTGTAGACTTGATATTTTTAGGAGTTGCCTGGGTCAAAATAAAACCTGATATTCGGATTAGAGAGGTAGGACAATATCGGAAAGTTTTTACCAACGCTTTGCCTTATAGTTGGTCAGATTTGCTTTCAGTTGTTTATAATCAATCTGATATCAACATTGTCTCCTTTTTGTCCGACAATTTACAAACCATTAGTTTTTATTCATTGGCAATAAATCTGATGAATGTAATTTTTGCAGTGATCCAGGCATTGCAGAATGTAGTTATCCCAGTGCTCACACGATTACACTCACAAGGCTCGAGAATAATAAAAAAAGGATCTATTTTAACAATAATCGGATTTGGACTGCTTGGGTTGGCATTGTATTTGGTCGTTATAGTTTTTGGGAGAGACGTAGTTGATTTAGCTTTGGATTCCACTTATACAGTGTCTGGAAC
The DNA here is from genome assembly GCA_964540765.1 of uncultured Anaerolineaceae bacterium. Lineage (GTDB taxonomy): Bacteria > Chloroflexota > Anaerolineae > Anaerolineales > Anaerolineaceae > CAZJLN01. Next base: position 15,335 of record CAZINW010000036.1, read on the forward strand.
TTATCTGGTTAAAATAGCTCCGATTTTGCTGTTCAGATCCTTAACGATTGGATTAACGGCAATTATTATTTCTATTAATCAACAAAAATTGAGACTGATCCCTCAGACCATCACAGTGCTAGCAAAGATACTAATCAGCATCGCGATCTTTCCAATCTGGCAGGTCACGGGATTAACTTGGGTATATATTTATAGTGAATTGGTGCTGATGCTTTGGTACTTATGGATTGTTATTTGGTGGTTTATGCATGAAATAAAAAATCAAAATGTAACTAATCATCAAGGACTGATTGGGCAATGAAACTAAATATTGCCATGATTTGTTTCAATATTGAAGGTCGTGGAACTTATCAGCGAGCCTATAACTTGGCAGTTGAACTTACCAAGCTTGGGCACCAGGTCACGATATTGGCGGCCAACATTACTGGAAGCAGTGTGATTGAGAAAAGCGTCGACAGTATAAGAATTGTTACCTTTCCCAGGTTGTTTAATAAGCTGTTTTTTTCAGGTTGGGGTTTGTATGAAATCATGAGACGTATCCTGTGGTTAAGGAAACAGCGGTTTGACCTTGTCCATTCTTTTGAACTACGACCAACTTGTCTTTATCCAGCACTTGTCTTACGAAAAAGGGGATCTGTTTTATTGACGGATTGGGCTGATTGGTTTGGAAGGGGTGGTTCTGTTGAAGAGCGTCCAAATTACTTGATCCGGTCTTTTCTGAGACCGATCGAGACTTATTATGAGGAAAAATTTCGCACAAAAGCCAAAGGCACTACAGTGATATGTACTGCGCTCTATCATAAGGCGATTGAACTTGGGGTAAAACCGCATGATCTTTTGTACTTGAATAATGGGTTTAATAATCCTGAACTTCATCCGATTGGCCAGGCACTTGCCCGCAATAAAATAGGTATATCAGCCGACGACTTTTTGGTCGGATATGTAGGATCAGGTTTTTCAAAAGACATGGAATTGATGTATGAGTCTTTTGAGATAATTTCAAAAAAGATCCCCTGTATAAAGCTCTTACATATAGGAAGAAGTAATTACTTTGTGTCTCCCCATTCACAAATTATTCAAACAGGTCCTGTAAGTATGGAAATGTTAAATATTTATCTTTCAGCGTGCAACATATTTTGGTTGCCTTTATCTAATATAAATGCCAACATTGGTCGTTTCCCCATTAAATTGAGTGATTATCTAACAATTGGAAGACCGACTGTAAGTACAGCGGTTGGAGATTTACCTTTGATATTTGAAAAATATGACATTGGTTTGTTGGCTGCAGCCAACCCGGTTAATATCGCCGAAAAGGTATGTACTCTTTATAATAACCAAAGCCTTTTGTTTAATATAAGTAAAAATGCGTTGACATTGTCAAATTCTTCAGACAATAGCTGGCAAGCAAGAGCGAAGGAATTGGAGCAATTTTATTATAGAATGATTGGGCAGCCTGGAACGGGGGTGGTTGATTGATCTCTAACAACTTTGAATGCAAACGCTGTTCATCAACCGATTTTATTTTATTACACCCTGGGAGGGATCGCTTACATGGCATTACGGGTAAGTTTACAGTAGACAAATGCAAGAATTGTGGCTTGATCGCAGTGCATCCACCACTATCGCTTGGTCAAATTGAGAAGTATTATCCCAGTGACTATGTTTCTTATCCGATAGCGATAGAAGATGAAAAATCATGGTTTCGAAAATTCGACCGTAAAGTAGGCGTGAACAAACGGTGTGATGCTATTTTGAAGCGTGTTGGATCGAAGAGGGGTCGGATTTTGGATATTGGCTGCGCAACGGGGATATTCTTAAACAGAATGAAGCAACGTGGCTGGGATTGTTATGGGGTTGAACCGTCAGATTTTGCTGCTGATTATGCACAGAAGCGTTTTTCTTTGGATGTGTTCCATGGATATTTGGATGATAGTCTCTTTGAAGATTCATTTTTTGATGTAATTACTCTTTGGGATGTAATGGAACATACCCCAGATCCTCTGGATACACTCAGGACAATATCACGTATCCTCAAACCAGATGGATTGCTTGTGATAACGACTCCAAACGCCAACGCGTGGGAACGAAGCCTGTTTGGCAAGTATTGGGCAGGTTGGGATGTCCCCCGACATTACCATGTTTTTACAATAAACACGATCAAGGATTTATTAAACCAGGCTTCTTTTTGTATAAAAGAGATTATAAGCTTCACTGGTGGCCATGGTGCTTTCGTTATCTCTCTCCAGTTTGTTTTATCTAACAAACGACTTCCAACGTGGGTTAAAAAAATGATTTTGGTCATATTCCGATCGATTCCATGCAGAATGATTGCTTATCCTTATTTTGCAATTGCAGGCAGGTTAAATCGTAGTTCAATCATGACAGTGTTTGCCAGGAAGATTAATAATCAACAGGAATACATTCGGTAATTTCTTTTTGCCAGGGCATCGGATCGTTCGAATTTCAGAAGATTTAAAGGTGGACCATATTATTGAAAAGCAACTTTAGGGAGAAATTAAAAAATTTGAATGGATTTGAACATATATCAAGATTTTGCGGATTTAACCCTTAAGAAGTATTGAAAAGTAAACAAAAAAATCTATAATAAGGGAAATTCAGGAACTTTAGACACAAGGAGATCTCTATGCTTAAAAAAGTACTATCAGTATTGTTTGTTTTGACGATCGTGTTAGGTGTCGCATCAACTCCCGTTAGTGCAGCAGTTCCCACAGATTACGAATCGAGTATTCAGGTTCGAAATCTCACAGCCACTGCTGGAGAAATCTCATTAACTTTTTACGATTTGGATGGAAATATTGTCGGAACGCCATTCAATGATCCAATTGCTGCTAATGAAACCAAGAGCTACTATAGAAGCACGATGCCTGTAACAGCTGGTTTTGATGGTTCAGTGGTGATTGCCTCATCGGTTGAAACAGCTGCCATGTCCAACCTTGTTGGTTTGAATGCCAGCAGCAGCCCCATCAGCTATGCCGCATATGGTGGCTTTTCAACGGGTTCAACTGAAGTCTACCTGCCGACGCTGTTCAAAGCCAACTATGGATATAATACATTCTTCTATGTTCAGAACACGGGTTCAGCCAGTACGGATGTAAGTATTACCTATAGTGATGGCACGACAAATTCCATAGCAGGACTTCTGCCGGGTCAGTCCAATGTGATAAAGCAGGCTGATGAAACCCATCCTCTTATGGTCTTTTCTGCTACACTGACCGCTGCCAGCTCAGACATTGCCGTCGCTGTGGTTGAAGAAGGTAACACACTGTTTTCGTATGATGGATTTGGATCGGGCACTACCAATCCAATCATGCCTCTCATTAACCAGAATAACTATGGTTATTTCACCGGTGTCCAAATCCAAAATACAGGTGCTACAGATAGCATTGTTACTGTAGCATATACCCCTGCTGGAGCCGGTACAGCCTGCACAGAACGTCGTACGGTGCCGGCTGGTGGCTCTGAAACCTTCTCCCAGTATGTTTTCTATCAACCAAAAAATGAAACAGATCCGAATTTTGAAACAACCTGTATTATGGGTGAAACATTCATCGGTTCTGCCAAGGTTACAATCAACACAGAAACCATACCACTTGTATCTGTGGTTAACCAACTTCAGATTGCGGATAATAAAGGTGGTGCTTACGGTGCCTTTAATGCCGCTGATGGTGAGCAGAAAATCATTTATCCTCTGATCATGGATCGCAACTATGGTTATTTCACCAGTTGGAGTATTGTGAATGTGGGAGCAGCAGCAATTCCTGTGGGTGAATTGGTTTGCCATGTGACCGGAACAGGTAGTGCTGGCCCTGTTGATATCTACATTGATAATACCGCTGAGATTTTGGTTGATGGAAGCTGGACTCTAAACCATCAGAATTTGATTGCTGACGGCTTTGTTGGCGGCGCAACCTGTGTTGGACCTGCTGGAGCAAAGTTGATTGGGACCTCAAACCAGTTGGGTATTGGTACCACGTGGAAAGGCAAAGATACCCTGTTAGTGTCTGAAGGATTTGTGGTTGCCCCCTAGTCTTCCTTTTTGAGTAAGAAAAAAGAGTTGGTTGAAAAAACCAACTCTTTTTATATTAATTGCTTTGTTGTGAATTAATATTATGGAGCCTGTAATAAAAGAATTTACAATATGAATTAAAACCAAGGAGCAATTTGAATTGATGCCACTAACCTATGCCTGATGATTATCGTACTACCTGAAATTACTAAAAGCAACTATAATTTAAACTAATCAGATAAATGTTGAGAAGGAATTCTTATGTCCAGACAAAAAGTAAAATTTATGATTCTTGGAATAATCTTTTTATTTGTTCTATCAGCATGCACTAAAGGCACACAAGAAATAGTTCCGGAGGATGGAGTTGAAACGCCTGCGATTCCAACTCCAGGTGTAGACACTGGTGTAGTTTTCGGCAAGATCACCAGTAAGGCTACTGGTAAGGCACCTCAAGCAAATATCTATCTTTCAAGGAACATCACTGCTGAACAAACTGAGGTTCCCGCAATGCTTTCCTTCTCTTATCAAACCAATCCACGGGCTCAAGTTGATGAAAACGGAAATTTTTATTTTAGTGATGTGCCAGTTGGTGTTTATGCTATCACTTTGTGGACACCCCCTAACGATGCATACTTCATTCCTAATGAAACTGGGCAGGATTATTTGTGGGTGGTTGTAAAAGCGGGTGAGTTATTGGATATGGGAGAAATTCAAGCCCCTTGAATCGTATACTTTTGACTAACTCAAAAGCAATGACTGACGAAAAAGTCATTGTGGTTACTGTGAATTGGAATCGCTATGAGGATACATGCGCATGCCTGGATTCATTAATTGCTCAGGAAGGCGTGCAAGTTGATCTTATTGTTGTGGATAATGGTTCGACTGATAATTCCGAAACAAGATTGCGAGAGAAATACCCCCAATTAAGGATCTGCAAATCGGAGAAAAATCTTGGATTTGCGGGAGGCTTTAATCTGGGGATCGGGTCGGCACTCAACCTTGATGCTGATCGCATCATGATCATTAATAATGATACTGTTGCTGAAGAGGGGATGATCAGGGCATTATTGGATGAAATGCATTCTGAAGAAATCGGAGTTACCTCTCCCGTTATCTATTATTTTTCGAATCCCACAAAAATATGGTCATGCGGTGGCAACTTTAACAAAATTGTTCTCACCCCCATTAATTCGCACCACAAAAGTGAAACCTTGAGCGAACCTGTTAACCGAACTTTTCTATCGGGTTGTTGTCTTTTGATGAAAAGAGAGTTAATAGAATCCATTGGGCTTTTTGATGAAAGGTTCTTTTTATACTATGAAGATCTTGATTATTGCTTACGAATCATGCATTCCAAATGGCGCATGAAGGTTGTGCCTGCTGCCAAACTTCTTCATAAAGTCTCTATCAGCAGTGGGGGGGAACTCTCTCCAAAAGAAAGATACTACACAGCACTGTCGAGTGGCTTGTATTATCGGAAGCACATGACCCTGGGCAATTTTATTTTCATCATTCCATTTAGAATCATCAGCACGATTTTATGGGCCTTCCGTCTTTTATTCAGGGGTAATTTTGTCGGGATGAGCGCCTTTTGGGAAGGTATGTTCGATGGTTCTGGATTGAAGAAAAGTTCTTCTGATTACCAGATCATTTGAGTTTTTGTTACTTTATGATGCTTGGGATTGAAATTGTATAAATCGCTTGATATTGGACATTTCTTGAGACCTTTTCTTCCGTCTCATCTACTCCGCCTAATATGAAGAGAATCCCCTCTTGCGAGGTCACACTCATATATCTACTGAATGGTGTATCCACCAGTTCATCAAGAATTATCCAATCCTTGTTCTGAATGATGTATTCATAAAAGATAAAACTACTGGATTCACTTTCCCCCACCACAAACACCATCTCCGCCATGCTTTCCACACCAAAGGCATACTCCGCTTCCGGCATGCTGCTTTCCTCTTCCCACGCTTTTTCTCCCTCACGGTCTCT
>CAZINW010000037.1:0-21113 GCA_964540765.1 uncultured Anaerolineaceae bacterium
AGCCCATTTCTGGGACAATATCATTATTACATGGAGGTGATCAGTCAAAATCTTGGGTACAATTACTCAAACAAAAATTGAATTATGGGCTCTCCCTTAATGCCTTCTTCTAATTCTATGAACATTTGAAACAGTATCATGGTCCCCCCCGAATACGTTTCCGTTCAGCACTCGCTATAACCGCAGGTGTAACACTTCTTGCAGCCTTCCTCGTTGACCAAAGTGGCATGTCCGCATTCAGGGCAAAGCTCGCCGACCTTCATGGCGCCCGTGCCAACAATCGGGAGAGGAATTGCATTTTCGCTGATGACGATATCGGTGGTTTCTTTTTCCCAATGCTGCTGGTAAAGGTATTCTTCGAGTGCCTTGGCAATGCCATCTGGCAACGAACGCACCCGGTTGGGTCCAAACCCAAGTGACCTTCCGCCGCCGATGCCCCCCAACTGTTCCATCACCACCTTCAGGCGCTCTTTGGGCGCAATGGGTGAGGAGATGCGCAAAACATAAGAGATCAGCCTGCCGATGGCTTCCGAATGGGCGGCTGTCTCTGACCCTGCCTTGGCAGTGTTTATGAAGACTTCAAAGGGTTGATCTCCGCCGTTCTCATTGATGGTGACAAAAGCTTTGCCCAGCGGGGTCTCAATGGAGAAGGTGTACCCTTTCAAGATGTGCGGTCTTGGCTTCTTTGTGTCTTTCCAGAAGGCAAGCTGAAATTCTTCATCTTCAGGTTCCACGCTGGCTGTCAGGGTTTGCTTTTCCCCAATGGCAGCCTTTGCCTGGATGGTGGCTTTGGTTTCGAGCACCACCTTGTCTCTTGAACCGGTAATGTAGACAGTAATGCCTTTGCAGCCCAACTCCCATGCCAGTTTGTAGGCGTCTGCCACCTCATCAACCGTGGTTCCCTTTGGGAAGTTGATCGTCTTGCTGAGGCTGTTATCCACAAAAGCCTGCAAGGCAGCTTGCAGGCGGATATGCTCTTCTGCGCTGATGTCTGATGAAACCACAAACACATCGCGTAAATGATCCGGCAGGGCTGCCACATGCTGGCAGGAGCCCTCTTCCAGGATTTGATTGATAATATTGTCTTTAACCATCGGATCCAATGCCAGCTTGTCAAATTCTGCCTGGAATTGAGGGCTGATGTAATTCAAAGTGAGATCCTTGCCATTATCGTTGACGTGCCGCACGTAAGCCAGCGCAAAGACAGGTTCGCAGCCATAGCCCTCGCATCCTGCCACTGTTCCGATCGTGCCCGTCGGTGCGATGGTGGTCTGAGCGGCATTGCGAATACCGTATTGGCGAATACCAGTTAAGATATCATCCCAATTCACTTCAGGTTGATTCCAATCATGAGTATAGGGAAGAATGGGTTTGGGCGCCTGCCAGGTGATATTCTGCGGGTCATAGATACTGCCTTTAATGGCAGGAAAAGCGCCTTTTTGCCTGGCAAGTTCAACACTTGTCCACATGGCATGATAACGCACAAATTCCATCACCTGGGAAGCAAATTCCAGGGATTCTTCAGAACCGTAGCGCACCCCCACATGGTACATCAAGTCTGCCAGACCCATGATGCCCAGACCAATGCGGCGGGCATTCAATGCTGATGCGCGCAATTCGGGTATGGCAGGGACATATGCATTGACATCAACCACATTGTCAAGAAAGGTGGTTGCCAGTTCAGTGCTTTGCTGCAAACGAGCCCAATCAACAGTGTGATTGGCGCCAAAATGCTCTGCCAGATTGATTGAACCTAAGCAGCAATTTTCATAAGGTCCCAACCACTGCTCACCGCAGGGGTTTGTTGCTTCCAAATGATAAAGATGTGGCACAGGATTGCTGCGGTTGGCTGCATCCAGGAAAAGGACTCCGGGTTCGCCATTATGATGTGCTTGGGTGACGATCTTGTTAAATAGATCGCGTGCTTTTACAGTGCGATGGGTGAGGATGGGCCAGCCATTTTCTTCGAATTCTTCGAGCGTTCCTGGATGATGTTTATACTCTGGCGCGTTTACATCAGGAAAGCGCAACGCCCATTCCTTGTCATCCAGCACAGCTTGCATAAAGGCGTCCGTGATGCCGACCGATATATTGAAGTTTGTAATTGCATTTTCATTGGTTTTGCAGTTGATAAAATCTTCGATATCAGGATGGTCCACACGAAGCACGCCCATGTTGGCGCCTCTGCGGGTTCCACCCTGGGCAATTTCTCCAAAGGCATGGTCATACACTCGCAGAAAACCAACCGGTCCGGTGGCTTCTCCGGCAGAGGTTTTCACAAGTGAACCTTTTGGGCGCAGTCGTGAAAAATTGAAACCATTGCCCCCACCGGTCTGTTGAATTAAAGCTGCATTGCGCAGTGTGGAAAAGATGCCGTCAGGAGCACGGCCCATGTCATCTGAAATGGGCAGGACAAAACAGGCTGCCAACTGCCCCAAAGGTGTGCCCGCCCCGGTAAACGTCGGGGAATTCGGGAAAAATCGTTTACTTGCCATCAAGGTGTAAAAAGAAATGGCAGTTTTTTCGACCTCGTGTTCTTCAGCGCCGTTATTGGCAACATGGTAAGCAATGCGCCATAACATTTCCTCGATCGTCTCAGCCGGTTTGCCTTCGTCATTCCGACGTAAATAACGCCGTGAAAGTACCTGTTTGGAATTGTCGCTCAATTCCACAGGTTGAAGATGTTGGGGAATTGGAGATGTGGGCAGTAATCCTGCTGTGGTAAGCTTTTCAGTAACCATGTCAGATTCCTTGAGCGTTATTATTTTTCTTCAGATAACAGACGATCTATTTCGGTACGGATGGATTGAAGATCTCCCATCCGTAGATAGACGATGGCGTAACGAATATAGGCAATCTGGTCCATTTCTTTTAGACCTTTGATCACCATATCTCCAACGATTCTGGAGCTGACTTCAGCGCGTCCCATTCTCTGTAAGGAAGATTCAATCTCGCCAGCCAGGCGTTCAACATCAGCTGCTGGTACAGGTCTTTTTGCGCAGACGATCTGTAGCCCCTTCAGCAGCTTGTCTCTGTCAAAAGCTTCCCGTGTGCCATCCTGTTTAATAATCAACGGGGTTGCAAGAATAGGGCGTTCATAAGTGCTGAAACGCTGATGGCATGCAATGCATTCCCTTCTCCGACGGATGCCCCCGTGAGAATCTTTGGTTGAATCAACTACTTTTGAGTCTTCATTTTGACAGAAAGGGCAACGCACTTAAAACCTCGACTTCCAAATTTCCTGCCCCAATATATAGGAGGGATATTTACTACCTCCCCCATCAATTAGGTTGAAAAAATTTTAGCACAGGCGAAAATATCTTGCAAGACTGAATGCGTGTATTATTCTTAAAATATTGCTTCCTTTAAGGTAAGTTATTAGGGAATTTGAAAAACCTGCACAATCTTCATTGATCATTTTTCATGAACATTTAGCGCAAATGATTGAAAATAAAAAAATGGCTGAGCCATTTTTTTGAAGATATTTTCAATGGAGCCGTGCTCCAAGGCGCGTTCAACTTGGAGCACGGTGAAAATCATAGATGCGCAGGATTTAATGAAACCTGAACAACCAGATACTTTTCTTCAATTAGCCGTTTCGCTGCATCTTTCTGATGAACGCGGGCACGTCCAAGTCATCAGTATTAACATACACAGGAAAATCACTGCCAGCAGATGTTTCTTCTTTAACATCACTTTTGCTGACAGGATATTCTGACGTGCTCAATTCCTGATGACCTTTTTTAAGAAAATTTTGCGAGCGGTCAATCTCCTGGAAAACACGACCATTGCCCTGGTCAAAACCGGTGGCGATGACCGTTATGCGGAGTTCATCTCCCATGGTCTCATCAACAACAGCACCGAAGATTAAATTCACATCCGGGTGTGCAGTTTCCTTGATAATGGCAGCAGCCTGGTTGACTTCGAACAGTGAGAGGGTGTTTCCGCCAGTCACATTGAAGAGGATACCATGGGCACCATTGATGGTCACATCCAGGAGCTGGCTTGAAATTGCCTGTTCTGCAGCGATGCGGGCTCGGTCTTCTCCGGACGCCTGTCCGACAGCCATCAAAGCTGCGCCACCTTCTGACATAATGGTACGCACGTCAGCAAAATCGAGGTTGATCAGCCCGGGAACGGTGATCAGTTCAGATATACCCTGGATACCCTGGCGCAGAACATCATCTGCCACCCGGAAGGCATCTGAGAGGGCTACCCTTTTATCCACAATTTGCAGCAGCCGGTCATTCGGGATGACAATAAGCGTGTCCGCATGTTCCTTCAAGCGCGAGGCGCCTTCTTCTGCTGATCTGGCTCGTTTTGCACCCTCAAATCCAAATGGACGTGTAACCACACCAATGGTTAATGCACCAATTTCCTTGGCAATCTGGGCAACAACGGGTGCAGCGCCGGTACCAGTCCCGCCACCAAGCCCGGCGGTGACAAATACCATATCGCTGCCTTTAAGCACTTCGTACAATTCTTCGGCTGATTCTTCTGCAGCTGCCTGTCCGACGATGGGGTCACCACCCGCACCAAGACCACGTGTGGCTTTTTCGCCAATCCGAACGCGGGTGGGCGCACTCGATTTCATGAGTGCCTGGGCATCGGTATTGATGGAGATGAATTCGATCCCTGAGAGACCTTCTTCGATCATGCGGTTAACCGCATTACAGCCACCGCCACCTACGCCAACGACTTTAATTCTTGCAAATGATTCTGCTTGTTTGGTTTCCATGATTTTTCTCCTCTAAAAATATTGCTCTAATTTATGAACCTTTTGAATTATGGTAATAGTTTCTTTATCCAGGTTTTTAACCCATCAAGATTGGCATTGCTTGGTTTACCTGGGTGACGACTTTCGGATTTGACCTGGTTTGTTTCGCTCATAAGAATTGCCCATTGTAGCAACCCGACGCTGGTGGAAAATGCCGGGGTCATGATCTGATCTGTGAGACCGACAATTTTTTCAGGCTTGGCGATCCGCACTGGCAAACCGGTTACCCTGGCAGCTGTCTGTCGGGTACCAGGGAGCAGACTCCCGCCACCTGTTAACACGATCCCGGCGGGTAATAAACCATCATAGCCTGAGCGTTTGATCTCCTGCAGAACCAGCATGAAGATCTCTTCGACGCGGGCTTCGATGATATTAACCAGCTCTTTGCGACTGATCTTAATGGATTGATCCGCGCCAAATGTGATCACATTAAATGTCTCGTCTTCTGGGATCTCATCAAGAACTGCATGCCCATGGTGGATCTTGACTTCCTCAGCCTTGTCTATTGGCAGGCGCAGCCCATGGGCAATGTCAGCAGTGATGTGATTGCCACCCACCGTGAGGACATTGGTATGCCATACATCACCGTTGATGTAGATGGCCATATCCGTTGTTCCGCCGCCCAGATCAACGACTGCCACACCCATTTCGCGTTCGGTTTCAGTCAAAATAACCTCACCTGACGCCAGGGGATTGAGCACAAACTGCAGCACCTCAATGCCGGATGCGGAGACACATTGACGCAAATTTTCTACCGTGGAGGCAGACGCTGTAATGATGTGGGCTTCGACTTCCAGGCGGTAGCCATGCATACCCACCGGCTGACGGATCCCGTCCTGCCCATCGATGATGAATCCTCGCTGGATAACATGAATGATCTCGCGGTTATGCGGGATGGCGACAGCCTGGGCAGAATCCAGGGCACGGTAGATGTCGTCTTCATCAATGACTCTGCCCGAAATTCCGACCACACCACGGCTGTTGACAGATGACACGTGTGAGCCTGCCAGGCTGACAAGTGCACTGTTAATCTCAAAGCCGGAAGTGCGTTCTGCTTTTTCGATGGAACGCGAAATGGCTTGTGACGCAGCATTAATGTCAATCACAGTGCCTTTTCGAATACCGTGAGATGGTTCAATGCCGACACCCAGAATCCGCAAATCGGTGCCGTTTTCCACCCGCGCGACCAGGGTACAGATTTTGGTCGTTCCGATATCAATTCCTACTACAATTGGTTCGTCCATGTTATTGCTCCAAGCGATAATAAGGTGCATGCAGAAATTCAAGGCTGATCAAAGCAGGTTGAATGCTTTTACTTTGAAGTTCATTAACAATGACTTCGTATTCTGCAAGTTTTTGATCAATTTCATCAGTTTCAATGCCAAAGTAAACTTTCCATCCTCTTGGGTCGCTCCAACCGAGTCCATAATCTGGATCGTAAAGCATCGTTGTTTCAGTTGGTACGATATCCCGCAGGCTTAAAATTGCCAAGACAAATCCAGGTTCCACATCTGGTGTCGGATTATATGTCTCGTCCTCATTTATCAGCAATTCCAAAGCGTTTTCTGTTTCTTTCAGGCTGGTCAGTGGACGGGGAGCGTCCGCTGCTGCTTGCACAGGCACAGGAAGAGTCGCTTCACCACGTACCGGGAACATGAACCCCTCTTGATCAATCCATTGACTGGAGCCATCACTGTTGATCCACAGCACCGCGGGTAATCTTTCCTCCACAGTGATGGTCACAGATGAGGGCAGCCCTAATTCTACTGTTGCTGTCTTTATGTCATGAAATTCCTTCAATAATTCATTTTCAATTTCTTCAGGAATTACTTCCAGGATCGATGTGTTTATAATACCCAGTTTGCTGGCAACATCTTCAGCATTGATCCTTTGAGCGCCAACAAGATTAACATCCGATACCTGGAAAATTGCCATTTCCTGCATGCTGATGATCAAAATTAGCATCATCAATGCCAGAATACCAGATGCCAGCCGCCAGCCAATATGAATATTGGGGAGTGAAGGCAGACGGACTTCAGCGCCAGGTGTATTGAGCGGCATGTAAACTTTCCGCCGGTTGGAGGTATTCCCATAATAAAATTTTGTCGCCTGCCCGCTGCTTGTCTTTCGTGAAGTGACTCTTGGCTGCGGAGTACGGCTTGCTTCGGGTTTGACCGATTGCCGCGGAAGCGGTTTTTTGGGCATTCTTTCCATTTGGCGACGAGCACGCACGATATCGGCTCTGGTTTTCTTTCCGGTTCCATTTGGAGACATGTTACCTCTTGAATTCCCTTTCTGTTCGGTCTCGTTCTTCTTTCCTTTGGAAAGCGAGGCTGATCAACTGATCCACCAGGTCCGGGTATGCAAGACCACTCGCTTCCCACAGTCTGGGATACATGCTGATCTGGGTGAACCCTGGAATGGTATTAAGTTCTCCCAGGTAAAGCTCACCCGTGTCCTTGTCAATCAAAAAGTCAACCCTTGCCATGCCGGCACAGTCAATTGCATTGTATGCCCTGATTGCCATACCCTGCAGTGTCCTGCTTAATTCAGGATCAATTTCTGGAATGATCGTTTCAGCCACGCCGTTCAGGTACTTATCTTCATAGGTGTAAAAAACATCCTTGGGGATGACTTCGCCCGGGATGGATGCTTCAGGTTTTTCATTGCCAAGTACGCCGATCTCAATTTCACGGGCATTAATGCCTCGTTCAACGAGAACCCTGCGGTCATACAAGCTGGCTTTCTGCAAACCGTCCTTTAGCTCATCCCGGTTGGAACACTTGCTGATTCCGACCGATGAACCCAGGTTGGCGGGCTTGACAAAGAGCGGGTAGGGGGCGGTTTCTTCGGCTTTCTTAACGGCTTCTGCCAGGTTCGATCGAATTTCATTGCGATCCAAAATGCAAAACTCAAGCACAGGGATTTGATTGGCTTGCATCACATATTTGAATAATCCCTTGTCCATGCCTGCGGCAGAGCCAAGCACACCAGCGCCAACATAAGCAATATCTGCCATTTCAAGAAAGCCTTGTAAAGCGCCATCCTCTCCGTATGTGCCATGCAATACTGGGAAAATCACATCGAGGTCTGTGATCCGTTCGAGTTCACCGGCATTGATTGTGAAGAGCGTGTTGCTGCCCGGTTGTGGTAGCATGATGGCAGGAACCAATCCCTCGAAATTGTTCGAGGTGAAAGCCTGCAACACCCGCTCACCGGTCAGCCACTTGCCCTGTTGCGTGATCCCAATTTCGGTCGCATCATACTTCTCACGGTTCAGGACTGACAATATGGATTGGGCTGACATCAGGGAAACATCATGTTCGCCTGAGCGTCCGCCGAAGATAATGCCAATTTTGATCTTATTGTTTGTCATTAAATTCACCAATCAATTCAATTTCAAGCTCAAGCCTGACGTTGAATTGCTCCAAAACCCTGGACTGTGCCAGCTTTATTAAATATGAGTAATCTGCTGCCGTTGCTTTGCCCGTGTTCACAATGAAATTGGCATGCACCGGTGAGATTTGCGCGTCACCCTTTCGCTCTCCTTTTAATCTGACTGCCTCGATCAGTCTGCCTGCATAATCTCCTGGCGGGTTCTTGAAGGTTGAACCTGGAGAAGCACCAGATGGTTGGGTGGACTGCCTGCGTTCTGAATATTCATTGATCTTTTCCCAAGCCTCTTCTCGTGTGCTCTTCTGCACCTTAAAGAGGGCTGAGAGGATCACCGCATTGGATTTCTCGCGTTTCAAAATGCTGCTGCGATGCTGGTAACTCATTTGCCCGGCAGTCCAATGCTCTATACCTGATATGGGGTGCAAGATTGTTGCCATTATCAGATTGGAATTGATATCCGAGCCGTGTGCACCGGCATTACCATAAACAGCACCACCGACAGTTCCCGGTATGCTGGCAGCCCATTCCATCCCGCTGAATCCTCTTAATGCGGTTTGGCGTGCCACCGTGCCCAGGTTTGCGCCCGATTCTGCCTGAACAGTCGGGGTCTCATCTTTTGAATTGATCTTAATATTGTGAGCCCGATTCAGAAGGATCACACCGGCATATCCTTGATCACTGACCAGGATATTTGATCCGCTGCCAATCACTTTGAAAGGTACATCCAAATCCCACAGGATCAGGGCTGCATCCGCCAGTTCTTTTTCTGAATTTACAGGTAGCAGCGCAGCCGCACGTCCACCGATGCGCACGGTTGTATAGTTGGCCATGCGGCAGTTTTCCTGCAGCTTATCGCCAAATTTTGCCTGTAATTTTTCGAAAGGTACTTTCAAAGTCTCACTCATATTTCAATTAGAATTAATATTCCCAAGGTTCAATTTTGACACCAGCATTTTACTGATTAAGGGTCCGTTGCCTGCAGAAAGCACTAGGACAACATCGTTTTCCGCCAGGTGATCTGCCAGGTAGTCTACAACTGTTGAAAAATCAGGTAAATACCTGGCTTTAGTGGATGACAGGGCATTTACGATAGGCAGGGGGATGTAACCTGTATCTGCTTCGCGTGCCGCGTAGATTTTGGTAACGATCACCTGATCCGCAATATTGAGTGCGGTCACATACTCATCCTGGAATGCAGCCGGTCGTGAATAAGTGTGCGGCTCCCACACAACCCATAAGCGTGCACTGGGGTAGCGCTGGCGTGCGGCTTGAAGCGTGATGTGTATCTGGGTCGGGTGGTGCGCATAGTCATCAATAACTGTGATCCCGTTTGAAACCCCTGCGATCTCAAACCTTCTTTCTGTTCCTTGATAGCCTGCCAGGGCTTTGATGGATTCTTGATCATTCAGTCCAAGCAAATGACTGACTGCCAGGGCTGCCAGTCCGTTCCGGACGTTGTGTTCTCCCGGGATACTCATTTTTACATGACCAGGATATTGGCACGCAATACCAGGAAAATGATTGACCAGGTCGAATTCCGGCAACCCCTCTGGATTGACTTGAATATTTGTGGCTTGAAATTCAGCTTTAGGATGCAAGCCATAGGTGATCACCCTGTAGGTCGATGGATCCAGGATTTTCATCAGGTTTTGCACACCAGGATCATCGATGCAAAACAAGGCTGTGCCTCCTTGCTCCACTTTTCCCAGGAAATCCTTGAAGACATTCAGGTAATCTTGTGGGGTGGGGAAACAATCAGGATGGTCGTGCTCAATGTTCGTGATGACAGCAATATATGGGGTTAACCCGAGAAACATATGGTCATATTCATCAGCTTCAATCACAAAATAAGAACCACTGCCAGACTTCGCATTTGAATTAAATGGCTTCAGCATGGCGCCGATGATGAAAGACGGATCTTGTTTTAACTCAGCCAGAATGCTGATCAGCATGCCTGTCGTGGTGGTCTTGCCGTGTGTTCCGGCAATAGCCAGGGTTGTCTGTCCCTCGGTCAATTGCTTGAGAAAGTCAGAACGTTTCAATACAGGAATGCCTGAGGAGCGAGCAGCCAACACTTCCGGATTGTCATCCGCAACGGCAGAAGACCTTACGACCAGGTCAGCACCCACCACATTTTCAGGTGAATGACCTATATAGGTGGTGGCACCAAGGGCGGTAGTTGCATCAAAATAAATGGATGCGTTATTATCCGAGCCGCTCACCTCGTATCCCCGCTCAATGAGCACCCTGGCGATAGCTGAAAGGCCTGTTCCGCCAATTCCGATTAAATGAATGTGCTTCATCATATCAGCATCACCAGTAAAAATCCTAATGAAATTGCGATGGCATAATAAATATTCGGGACTGTCAGAAAATTGGGCAGAGCTGCTTCCAATATCTTGATGGCTGCCATGCCTGCTTCGGAGGCTGGATCAGGGGCTGCAATTTCAGGGAATGGATACCCGGCTTCTGCCAGATAAAACCATAAAGTGCCGAAGATCATATATCCGTTGAAACCACCAAAGATCGCGCCCATGATGACGTCGCGTCCTGCGTTCCGTAACATCCTGCCTGACTCCGCAATCCTGCGGAAATTGGGTGTCTGGTAGCCAAAGAAAATGCAACCGACAACAATGCTGAACCTTACCCAAAAGAGGGTGGTTGATTGCAGACTGTCATCAATCAATGGCAGCAGCACAGTGACGATAAAAATGGACAATACACCTGAAAAGGTCACAAGCACTTCTTTTGCCCATCCGCGCATGGCACCGATGAAGATGAAAAGAACGACGAAAATCCAAAAAAGAGTGGATAGGCTAATCATGCTGGGTCTCTTCTTTCAACACACCTCGACAAGATCATGGACCAGGGCTGCGATATTATCTGCTGCCTCAGGTCTGGCAAGTGCAGCCATTGCATGGCGCATATGCTCCAAAAGATCTTTATCGTCCATGATCTTCTTGATGGTTGGCAACAATTTTTCTGACATTGCATTGTCCTCAATCAGCATGGCTGCCTGGTTTTCAACCAGGTAATCAGCATTTTTCTTCTGATATCGCCAGGCATAGGGATAAGGCACGAGAATGGCGGGTAACTCGAATTCGGGATATTCACCGAGAACAGATGCACCTGCGCGTGAAATGACCAGGTCTGCTGCTGCCAGGGCTGCCCCGATCTCATGCAGGTAGGGGAAGCCAAGATAGCGGGGTCCGATATTTTCAGTTTCTTTTTGAACGATCTCCCAATCGAGAAATCCTGTAATGTGGATCACCTGATAGTCATTGACCAGCTCAGGCAGGATCGATAATAATGCCATGTTGATCGACCGTGCACCGCTGCTACCACCCATAAATAAAAGGACTGGCAGATCGGGTTCCAAGTTGAAATAAGCACGACCGCTTTCTTTATTCCATTGTTTCAATTCCTGACGGATCGGGTATCCAGTCACAGTGATTTTCTCCTGATTTTTAAAGAACTTTCTTGAATTTTGTGTTGTTACTGCAATCCTGTCTGCAAAATGTGCCAATACTTTAAGTGCCAATCCAGGTTCAATATCAGGCACATACAGAACAATGAATCGCGCTCGGGCGGCCATTGCCATCGGGATGGCAATATATCCACCTGTAAAAAACAATGCATCGGGCTTGAACTGTTTTAAGATCTTTTTCGAAACCCGGTACCCCTTGCACAGCCTGGTCAAATTGCCAGGGATTTTCTTGATCTCCACGCCATGAATGCCGGCAGCCGGTATGGTTAAAAAAGGAATTTGCATACGCTCAACAAGCGATGCTTCCATGCCGCCTTCACCTCCGACCCATAAAACGTCGTCAGGCTCAATCTTGAGGGCTGACAAAACGGTTGCCGCCGGATACACTCCGCCGCCCGTTCCGCCCGCGCAGATCAACAACCGCACCGGACTGGCTCCTTTCTGTTTCTTTGTTATTAACTGACTGGCGTGCCACATTCATTACAATACCAATGGCAGCCATTGTAGATACCATACTGGATCCGCCTGCGCTGATCAAAGGTAGGGCATTTCCAGTAAAGGGGAACAACCCGACAATCACGGCAACGTTCATTAAGGCTTCAATTACAATCCAGCTTGTTAATCCGAATGCCAGCAATGATCCAAGCTGGTCTGGCGCGCGACGAGCGATCATAAACCCACGCCACAACATTATGCAATAAGCACTTACCACCAATAATGATCCCAATATCCCGGTTTCTTCTGCGATTACAGCAAAGATGCTGTCTGTATGCGGCAGTGGCAGACCGGTGAATTTTGTATCTGCCTGCCCTATACCGACGCCGAAGAAACCTCCCTTGATGATCGCTTCAAACGTACGGCGGATGTGATAGGATCCCATCACAGGGTTTGAAAGTCCATCAAAGTATTGTTCAAGGCGTACTTTACCTGTGGAAGTGGCAGCTACGATCAGTCCACCTACGATCAAAATAATAATGGTCACCAACAGGATCTGTTTCCAATCCCCACCAGCCAGGAAGAAGAGCATGATCCCAAGAATAATGATGGTGGCTGCTGCACTGATGTCTGGTTGAATAAAGATCAAGCCGCTAACCAACCCAATAATGATGCTGAGAGGTGCCAGACCGATACTGACATTTGTCAGATCGTCTTTGCGTTTGTAGAGCCAGAATGAAAGGTAAATGATGATGACAAGTTTTGCCAATTCAGCAGGTTGGATCGAACCAGATAAAAGGGCGCGTGAAGAATTAAAGCGAACATCGTTGATGATCAAAACAACCATCAGCATGGCAATAATGCCAGCAATCATCGGGATCAGAACCTTCTCAAAGCGGTGATAATCGATCAAACTGAGAACAACTGCAACCACGATCCCTAAAAGTGTCCACAACACCTGGCGGTTGAACACATAAGTGGGTTCCTTGCCAACCAGGAGGGAGGCATCCCAACTTGAGGAGTACACCATCAACAGCCCAAATACGAGCAGGATGGCAACTATTAGAAGCAATGGCACATCAATCGGCAGCCTGATTGCGCGACCTTTTTTATTGATGCCTGAAGTTTCCGTCGAATTCATAAAAGCTCCTTCACCCATTTTTGAAACATTTCTCCACGTTCTTCAAAATCAAAAAATTCATCAAAGCTTGTGCCACCCGGCGATAAGAGCACAACATCACCAGGATTAACAAGGTCAGCAGCAGTTAATACAGCTTTCTTTAAACCATCACAATAAGTGACAGAATAGGGTTTTTCACCCGGCAGGGGAGTCCCCAATGTTTCCATAATCTTTCCCGTTGCTTCGCCAAAAACGATCAGATGATTGACCCGCTCTTTTACCAGGCTGATGAGATCATTCCATGGCAGGTTTTTGTCTCTTCCTCCCAACAGCAACACAATCGGCTGGTCAAAAGACCGGATGGCTGCCATGCTGCGTTCGGGTGCAGTGGCGATTGAATCGTTGTACCAATCTGCTCCTTTAAATGAACGTACAAATTCAAGGCGATGGGGTATGCCTGGAAATTCTTCAATGGCTGTCTGAATGGCTGGTAGAGCAATCGATGCACCGGTGGCAATTGCACACGCTGCCAGGACGTTATATAAATTGTGCTCACCCCGCAGTTGGATCCATTCTGTTGGCAGAAGTTTGAAATGATCACCCATGATCTGCAGGTAAATAAGATCATTTTTCACGAAGGTGCCATCTAAATGGAACGCGGGAGGTTTTATTCCAAATGTGATCAGGTTGGATCTGACATTATCCAGCAGATCCCATGATCCCTCATCTTCCCGGTTGAGAACCGCCACATCGTCCTTGTGTTGATGGGTCAGAATGTGCACTTTCGCATTGCGATAGGCTTCCATGGTGCCATGTCGATCCAGGTGATTGGGAGAAATATTCAAAACAGCAGCCACATGAGGTGACGATTTCATCATCTCCAATTGAAAACTGGATAATTCCAATATCACAAGATCGTCTTCATGCATTTGATCGACCCGGTTGATCAACGGGTTACCAATATTGCCACCAACCCAGGCTGTCCTGCCGGTTGACTTGAGGGTATTGTGTGCTTTTGCCATCCCGCCGACCAGGGCTGTCGTTGTGGTTTTGCCTGCGGACCCGGTGATGCCGATAACTCTACAGGGGCAGGCTTCCATAAAAATCTGGGAGTCATTGGAGAGGGGGATTTTCCGGTTTTTGGCTTCAATCACAAATGGAATGGTCAGGGGGACCCCGCCTGAAAGACAAACAAGGTCTGCCTGCTCAAGTAATTCGAAAGGATGACCACCCAAAGCCCATTTAACCTGGATATCCTCCAGGGATTGAATGGCAGCACAAAGTTGATCCTCTGACCTGTTATCGGTCAGGGTCACACCGGCCCCCTTGGACACCAGGTAGCGCGTTAAAGCCAGCCCCTGGCGGGCGGCACCCATCACAATTACACGCTTACCTGACCAATTCTTTTTCATCATTCACCAATAAAAGTAAAGGCATATCCCAACATTGAAAATATCAGTGAGATTAACCAGAACCTTTGTACAACCTGTGTTTCACTCCATCCGAGCAGTTCAAAATGGTGATGCAGGGGAGCCATTTTAAAGAGCCGTTTGCCTTTCGTGATTTTGAAGTACAAAACTTGCAACACCACGCTCAATAACTCACTGGTTGGAATGATTGCCAGCAGCGGTAACATGATCCATTGTCCGCTCATGAGCGCCACCACGCCAAGGGTTGCGCCGAGCGCTTGCGAACCGGTATCTCCCATGTAAAGTTTTGCCGGATGTACATTGAACCAAAGAAACCCGAAGATTGCACCGACCAGTGCGAAGCAAAAGCGGGCAAGATATACTTGACCCTGAACGAGGGCAATGATCCCGTATATCGCAAAAGCCGTTGCAGAGATCAACCCTGCCAACCCATCCAGCCCGTCTGTGAAGTTAACGGCATTTGCCATTCCCACAATCACTATGATGGCTATTGGAATGTAGATGATGCCTATTTCAAGGGGTTCTTGAGCTGTTGGCCAAATGAGCTGTGGCACGTCCAATACATACATCAACATGAACGCAATGCCAGCAGCCATAATGACCTGCAAAATGAATTTTGTCCGGGCGCGCATGCCCAAGCCGCGTCGCGGACCGCGAATACCTTCCCAGTCATCGATCCCGCCGAGGATTGCAAACCCCCACAGGGTCATTAATGGCAGCGCAATTGAATTGCCTATAAAGTCATACCCCAGATCCAGCAGGGAGACTGCGTTTAAAATGACCGTGATGATCGTGACAGGTATCAGAATCATGAAACCACCCATGGTCGGTGTCCCCATCTTTTGCTGATGGGTTTGAGGTCCATCCATGCGGATGATCTTTCCTATGTGCCACTTGTGCAGCAGGCGAATGATTGGATCACCCCAGATGATGGTCATCAGGAAACTTATTCCACTGATGGCGAGGGCTGTGGAATTGTCATTCATCAGTATTTTCCTCCAGGGCGGTTACAATCCTGTCCATTTGCATGCTGTGAGAGCCTTTGACCAGGGTGGTATCACCTTCTTTCAGCACACCCTCCAAATACTGGGCAGCTTCATCTGGAGAGGCAAACCAATGCAGTTTTTGGGGATTAAAGTCAGCGCTCCTGGCTGCATCCAAAGCGATTTTGCTGCGTTCTCCGACCAGGATGATCTCATCCGCCACCTCTGCCGCCCGGATCCCCACCATTTCATGTCCCTGCTGTTCATATTGACCCAATTCCAGCATGTCACCCAGGACTGCAACTTTCCGACCTTCCAGGTCATTCAAAAGGTTCAGAGCAGCCAGGGTTGATGCAGGGGAAGCATTATAGGTGTCATCGATGAGGAGGGCGCCATTGGTTGTTTTCACTGTCGAAAGACGCAGTTGGATCTTGCTTGACTGTAAGGCGTATAAGATCCATTCCCAGTTCATTCCTTCCAGGAGAGCCACAGAAACAGCGCGCATGAGCGTATAAACGGAATGGCGACCGATCAAGGGGGCTTTCACATGCAGCCTTTCGCCTTTATAGTGGAGCTGGCAGTGGATCCCTTCCAGTCCCAAACCGACAATCTCATCAGCCCAAAGGTCAGCATCTGGCGTCAATCCATAGTAGAACACCCTCGCTTTGGTTATGGATGCCATATTTTTAACCAGCGGATCATCGGAATTGAGGATGGCCAGACCAGTCGGGGCGGGTGGTAGTGCTTCGATAAGTTCAGATTTTCCTTTTGCAATGAGCTCTTGGGAACCTGCACGCTCAGCATGTACAGTACCAATATTGGTGATCACACCAATTTGTGGTTTGGCAATCTCACATAGTAATTTAATTTCTCCGGGCACATAGAATCCCATTTCCATAATGGCGATTTCATGTTCCGGGCGCAATTTGAGCAATGATAAGGGCAGTCCAATCTCATTGTTCATGTTTCCCTGGCTTTTTAAGGTGATAAAACGCCTGGAAAGCACAGATGCCATCAGATCTTTTGTGGAGGATTTGCCTACACTGCCAGTAATGCCAATCATCCTTATATCAAATTTCTGCCGCCAATATGTGGCTATGGTTTGCAGGGCAGTTAACGCATCTGCCACCAATAGACAAATGGGGGGCTGCCGCTCCTGCAAGGATGGATCAATCTCACCATTGCGCAAATCCCAAACAGGATGATCAGTCTCTATCTCATGATCAATCAGTGCAAAACAACTTCCCTTTGAAAAGGCATCGTTTACATAGTTGTGACCATCAACACGTTCACCGGGTAATGCAATGAATAAGCTGCCTTCTGAAGCCAGACGCGAATCAATGACAAACTCTGATATCGGGATATTACCGTGCCGGGTATGTTCAACCTTCAAAGCTTTCAAAACGTCAGCAAGCGTCAACATTTTCTTCTCTACTCAGATGCCAGATTCAATCGAATGGAATCTGGCGGAATGTCCATTAATACCACCAATTTTTCCACAAGATCGGAAAAAACAGGTGCAGCGACCTCAGAACCCCAGATGGATATTGTCGGTTTTTCGAGCCAGATATAAACAAGGAACTGAGGATCCTCAGCGGGTCCCCAGCCCACAAACGATGTGTTTGTAGTCGAACTTGTATAGCCAAATTCTGTGGCAATTTCAGCAGTGCCAGTTTTACCTGCCACGCGGTAGCCTTCAACCAGCGCGATCGATGCCTCTTCTTCAAGTGAGACTGCCAGCATTTCAGTTATTGTTTGAGCAGTCTCTGCTCTGATGGGAGTTCCAACCACAACAGGATTGATCTCATATTGATGGTCGTCAATGATCATGCTTTTAACAATGTGTGGCGACATCATTTTGCCATCGTTCGCCAATGCAGAGACAGCCATAACCATTTGAATGGGAGTGACGGCAATACCTTGTCCGAAGGAATTGGTAGCCAGGTCAACCTCAAACCACTGGTTATCCCCAGGAACTCTTAATGGCCAGTGGATCTCTCCTGCCAGGTCAACACCTGTGTTGCGATCCAGTCCAAAATTGCGCATGTATTGATAAAATGCATCTTCACCGAGCTCTGTGGCTACCCATGCCAGGCAGACATTCAAAGAATGTTGCAGACAACCAGTCATATTCTGGTCTCCCCAACCACCATAGTTCCAGTTATAGATGGGAACGCCGCCCACCATGATGGAACCGGTGTCAGTGAAGATGGTATCAGGTGTGACGGCACCTGCATCCAGCGCGGCTGCCATGGTCAGCACTTTAAAAACGGAACCAGGTTCGTATGATTGGCTCACTGCCCTGTTGAATGGGGTCGGCTTTGGGAAGACTTCATCATATGTCCAATACGAATTGGGGTCCAATCGGGGTGTGGTAGCCATTGCCAGGATTGAACCATCCTCAGGATCGGAGATGACGATGGTACCTGCTTCCGCGCCTGACCAATCAACAGCCTCATCCAGCACATTTTCAGTCATAGCTTGAATTTCGCGGTCAATTGTCAGGATCAAATCTGCGCCTTTTGGAACATCAGGAAGCGCCTCTACAAGCTGTGGATCATAGGATACATACACATCTGTCAGTGTGCCAGCGAGCAGATCATCGTAGGCTTCCTCAACCCCAAAGAAGCCTCGTCCCTCAGTCCGATCCAGAAAGCCATAAAAGCCAAGTATGTTGGATGCAAGGCTGCCTTCAGGGTAACTTCGTTTTGTGTGTGCTGTCCATATCAATCCTGACAGGCTGGGACGAATCTCATCCCGCTTGATCTCGCGTGTTTGATAATCTTCCTCTAAAATCTTGAGCTGTTCAATCTTGTCGCTTGGTATAAAGTCATCCAATACAATGTAATAACGACCATCCTGACCTGGTTCGAGATTGGCATATGCTAGGGTCTCGAAATAATCAAGCCCCAGGATGCTTGCTACCGCTGTTGCAATAGTCTCGGGATCACTTATCTGCATGAGATCCAGACCGACTTCATAGGTTGTCTCATTCCCTGCAAGCATCGCCCCTTTTCTGTCGTAGATATTACCCCGGTCTGGGATGATCGTCTCGGTCGTGCCTGCATATGTTTCACTCTGTAACATAATTTCTTCAGCACCGGAAATATTCTGGACTCGGATCATCTGAATGATCACACCGACGGCTATCAGTGAGCAAACGACGGTGATAAAGAGATATCGTGTCCAAAATGGTGGTTTCATGGATACACCTCTGAGCTGCCAGATGAGTTTTTTGGAGAATTACGAATTGCTTCCAACAATCGATCCCACAATGAGTTCGAATATTCAGGTTTCAGAATGGAGCTTGAAATGGTATTCACATCCGCTGGAGGCGCCAACACAAGGCTTGTCTCTGGCTGATAACCGGGCACTTCAATATAAAGCGCCTCGTTCGGGTTCAACAAAGAAAATTCGCTTTCTTCAAGGCGGGCAGACATATGCTGAGACGAGGAGATCATCGCCAGTTTTGTCGCCAGGTCATTGATCTCCAACTGAAGTTCACTGATCTGGTTTTCCATGGTTTGAATTTGCCTTCCAGCTGCTGCTGAACGCGCGCTGACATTCAAGTAAACACCTGCAATGGCTGCCACAAGGACAAGCACAAGCAGGAAAATGCCGATCCATTGTAATTGGGTCCGCCAGGGAGCTTGCTTATAAGCTTGTATGAGATTCTTTTTCATACTCATATTCCTTGCAAATCTTATGCCAGTTGCAATTTTTGAGCCACTCTTAATCGTGCACTGCGGGCTCGCGGATTGCTTGCGATTTCTTCCTCTGTTGGTTTGATCGGGTGGATTGTCAGCCGCTCGATCCTTGCCTTGTGATTGCATGTACAGATGATCTGTTCAGGTGGGCAGATGCAATCCCGGCTTTCCTTCATAAAGGTTGTCTTTACAATGCGGTCCTCCAATGAATGAAAGGAAATGACAGCCAGTCTTCCTCCTGGATTTAACAGGGAAATCAAATCTGGCAGAGCATTTTCCAAATTCGTTAATTCTTCATTGACAGCGATCCTGAGTGCTTGAAAGGAGCGGGTCGCTGGATCTATTTTTTCATTTCTTTTGCCGACTGTCCGGCGGATTAAATTGGCAAGTTCATCCGTTCGGTTGATCGGTCTGGCTTTCACAAGCGCTGATGCAATCCGTCTGGAAAAATGTTCTTCACCATAACGCCAGAGGATGTCAGCCAGTTCATCTTCATCCAAGGTATTGACCAGATCTGCTGCGGTTCTTCCGGTTGACATGTCAAAGCGCATGTCCAGTGTGCCTTCTTTTTGAAAGGAAAACCCACGCTGCGCCTGGTCAATTTGCATCGATGAGACGCCCAGATCCAGAATAATCCCATCCACAGCTTGCCAACCATTCTCTATTGCCAATTCCTTTGCCTGCAAATAGGAAGCTTTTCGAAGTATTGCACGGCTTCCAAACCTGGTCAACCTGGTTTTGGCAATATCAAGTGCGCTTTCGTCAACGTCCAGACCAAGCAATCTGCCCTGAGGTGCACAGGCATCAAGGATCCCTTGTGCATGCCCTCCCGCACCGAGCGTACCATCGATATAGCGTTTGGGACTGGCTGGATTGAGCGCAGTCATGATTTCTTTGTAAAGTACTGATAGGTGTGGGGGACGCTCCCCCAAACCAGTACCTGTGGCGATCATCAGGTTGATACTTCCATTGCATTCCACCGGCTGGCATTGGCTTCAGGATCCCTGAACATATTGGACTGCTTGATCCATTGTTCTGGGGACCAGATTTCAAAGTTCATGCCAGCACCGGCGATAATGACAGTTGAATTAAGCCCGGCTAGCTCTTTAAGGTAATTTGGGATTAAAATTCGACCGGCTGTGTCAAAATCAAGTTTGGCAGTATTGGCAAATATGAACCGGCGCAACAAACGTGTCTCAGAATCGGTTATACTCAGCTTGCCGATGTTTGTGGCAATGCTTTCAAACATTTCAGTGGAATAGACTGCCAGGTTCCTTTCAAACCCTTGGGTCACGTATACGCCACCAGGGACCAATTGCCTGAAGTTTGAAGGAATGGTCAAACGACCTTTTGCATCGATTGTATGTTCAAACTGACCGAAGAAGAACATGGTCTCTTCTCTCCACTGATCCACGAACTGCCAATTATAACCTGACAAATCGATGGTTTACACACATTATGACACAATGTGACATTATTTCCCACATTATATGCGAAATGGAATTTAATTGCAAGTAGAATCCCACGAAATTTCTATTTTTAGCTGATTTTCATGGTGATTAATGGAGTAAAGGATGTGGAGTAAAGGATGTGGAGTAAAGGATGTTTATCAATACTTTAATCGCATAAACTGGTGCGTTAAGGCTGTTCTGCAATGAGCTCTCATGCTCACCTCTTTTTATTGTCTGTAAATAGGGTTCAAAACCCCTGCCTTTAGGCAGGTCGTTTTAACACCAGTCGATATAATAAAGGAATGGGATATCGAAAAACAGCGCATT
>CAZINW010000038.1:0-19797 GCA_964540765.1 uncultured Anaerolineaceae bacterium
AGGATTGTTCACCAGTTTCTAGGTACCTTTGCTTTTCCATGATTGCCTCGCTGTTTGAAGGTTTCATTAATTGAATCACATCCCTTTGGTTTCGTCAATTAATAATTTGTTTTTCAACACCCTCATTTGTGACCGGTAAATTTGTAACATGCGATTCACATTTAAAAATGTCATAAACTTCTTGAAAATTCATAGGATAAGGCACATAAGGCATCAGCGATTATATTGCCTGAAATTTAATCGTTTGAGCTATCCTCCAAAGCACCAGTGTCTTCATCTGTTTCAATTTCATTGTCCAGTTCAGGATTCTCAGATTGGAGAAAATCACCGCGTTCCATGGATGCAAGCAAAGAGAGGGCAGCATCAGTGTCCTCTGGAGCAACGAGCACTTCAACAATTCCCATTACTCCAACCGAAATCCCATAAACAGAAGCAGCGCTTTCCTGGGTTAGGATAGCATCTATGCCATTTGCTTCAAGAAAGGCTTTGATCATTTCGCCTTCGAGCCTTCCCTGAGCATTGTAAACTGAAACCATGTCCTGCAGGCTTGTGTTCATATTATCACCTTACCTTTCCTGAAATTCTGCCCAGACCAGATGAAAAAAGTTTCTTGCTTATTTTTCTTTCTATGCTGGCTTCGAGCTAATTGCCTTTACCTATTGGGATCCGTTGAGCTCAGTATGCTCCATAGAAGCCAAAATTGATCGAGCTTTATCAGCTAATTTAACAAGGATATCCAAAAATCTCATAGAACCCAGATTGGTTCTCCGTCAGCTCTAATAACAACTGCTTCAATCTCGTAGGTTAGCAAAAAGGTTTTGATCATCTCTGCTTCGGTGTCACCATGAGCCTGATGGACAAATACCATATCATTTAGGTTGGACATTACTCATACATCCATTTCTCTAAATCCCGCCCCCATTTGACAATTTCTTCGGGTTTAAACCAAAGGGCAATCTCTTTTTCAGCGGTTTCTGGCGCATCAGAGGCATGGGTCAGGTTAAAACGGGCTTGCAAAGCAAAATCATGCCTGATGGTACCAGGATCGGCATCAATGCCCCGTGTTTTCCCCATGGTTTGACGGATGGCTGCGATCGCATCGGGACCTTGCCAAACCATTGCCATCACAGGTGCGGATGTGATGAATTGGATCAGGGGTTCATAAAAGGATTTGCCTTTATGGACGGCATAATGTGACTCTGCCAGCTCTTGAGGGACCATGATGAATTTGGCTGCGATCAACCTTAATCCACGTCTCTCCAAGCGGGAGATGATCTCACCAATTAATCCCCTTTGGACACCATCCGGTTTTACCAATACAAGTGAACGTTCCAATGTTTCCTCCAAAAATGTCCATCAATTTACAATCGAGATGCTCTGGAATATGCATCAAATGCCTTGTCGGGTTGATTGCTTTTAAGGAGCACATCCCCCAGTAATTCCCAGCCCTCTTTTGAACCAGGATGATCTTTGAGCCAGCCGCTTAACAATTGCGTGATTTCTTCTGGATGTTTTCCTGCATTAAGCATTGATCTGGCCTGATCGGTGAAGTTAATATTATTTTCTGGAGTTGCCTTGGGTGAAATGGCACTTGTTGCATCAGGCTCTGCATCACTCAATAAGGAAGACAATGAACCTGACACATTTTCATCTTCCACTCCTTTTTCAGGGGTTGAATTTTTGTCAGTTAAAACTTCATTGTTTCGTTTGGTGTCAGAACCCAATTGCATTTGAGGATATGCAGGTTTTTCGCTGACCCCAGCGTTTTCCACAAGCTCTGCTTCATGGAGTGATCCTGTTCCTGATGCACCTTCATTATCGGCAGGAGAATCTTCTTCCAGGATCAATTTTAACCAATCAGGAATTTGATCCTCCGAAGGCGGGGTTAACTCAAGCAATTCAGGCAAAGGCATGGTTTCTTCCGCAATTGCTTGATCCGTTCCCGCTTTATTGCTTTGAGAATTCTCTATTTCTTCTTCAATAACTTCCGGTATCCAGTCAGACTGAACCGCGCTTGCAATTTCATCGAGTATATTCGATCCCGGATTTGAATCCATGACGAGGTTGATGGGCGAAGTGTCATGACCCAGGGAAGTAGGCGGGTTCTGAACAGGTGGGGTGCTTATTTGAGATTCATCACTGACCGTCTGCTGATTTTGATTGACAGCAAATTCAGGAGGAACGGGGATGGTTTCACTTGCTGCAGATACAGTCTGGCTTTGCTCTATTCCTGCTATTCTTATGGGTTTCGTGGGATTGTCATCTGCAAGAGCTGAAGTTTTTTCTTTGAGGATTTCTGTCGCCTGGTGACCAACCTCTATAGGGGCTGTACTATTGGAAGTGTCATTGTTATTATTTTTATTCTCAGGTGCCTCAGTCTCCAAATTCTCATTAAGCCACTCAGGAAGCTCAGAGCGATTGCTATTTGGGATGTCCTCTCGTGGGGCATCCGATTCAGAATTATCAGTCACAGGTTCAAAGCCTTTCACAACTTTTCTAATTACAATTTTATTATAACAAAAAGCTGGCATAACAAAAAGGCTGCATTGACGAAGAGGGTCAATGCAGCCATTCTTCAGCAAGAAGTGCCTTATTCGCCCAGATAGTCCCGTAATTTTCGGCGAACCGAGGGATGGCGCAAACGACTGAGAGCCTGGGCTTCAATCTGGCGCACTCGTTCGCGTGTGACGCCCATCTTTCTACCGACCTCTTCGAGCGTATAGGCTTGTCCGTCCAGGAGACCATATCTTAATTGTAGGATCCTCACTTCCCTGGGTGGTAATGATTCGAGGACATCATCCAAGTGTTCTTTGAGCAGGTTATAAGTGGCGGTGTCGTCGGGCGGTGGGGCTTCATCATCTTCGATGAAATCTCCAAGAACAGAATCCTCCTCATCGTCTGTAGGTGTCTCAAGTGAAAGTGGACGCCTGGCCACCTGGATCATATTTTCAACTTTTTTTGGAGGAACCTCCAGCATTTCTGCCAGTTCTTCGACAGTGGGATCGCGGCCCAATTTTTGAGTGAGTTGATGTTGAACACGCAGGAGTTTGTTGATCTGATCACCCATATGAACCGGTACTCTAATCGTACGACCCTGATCAGCAATTGCGCGTGTTACAGCCTGGCGGATCCACCAGGTGGCATAGGTACTGAACTTATGACCACGTTGGTATTCGAACTTTTTTGTGGCACGGATCAGACCGATATTCCCTTCCTGGATAAGATCCAGGAAGGGAACACCTCTGCCCATGTATTTTTTTGCCACACTGATCACCAACCTTGAATTGGCGGTGATAAGATGCTCCCTGGCAGCCCACCCATCTTCAATAAGCTTTCTTAATTCCATGCGTTTCTTCGGGCTTATGTTTCCACGTGCAAGTTCTTCTCTTGCATCGCGCCCCTTTTCGATGCGTTGAGCCAGTTCGACTTCTTCAACGGCATTAAGTAAGGGGACCCGGCTGACTTCCTTCAGGTAGAGACCGATCGTATCATCGGTATCGATATTGGCGAGGTCGTCCATGGATACGAACTTATCTTCTTCGCCAAATTCAGAAAGCTCCTCTTCCGCAGGCTCTTCTAATGTGGATGTGTCCTCAATATATTGGATCCCGGCAGCGATCAATGCAGCGAAAGTCTCTTCCAGTTGGTCAAGATCTTGTTCGGCATCCGGGAAGAACTGCAGAATGTCATCTATGGTGACGTAGTTCTTTTTGCGCCCCAGTTCAATTAACCTGGTTAAAGCTGGGAAATCTTTATCTTCCGATTCTGCTACAGTTTGGGAGTTCACTCTTGCCATTTATTTTTATCCATGTATTCTTTATTTTAAATTTTTTCGAAACACTCATTATCTCTTACAAGAATAGACTACAATATTTTTAAGTAAATTTCAAGTCATTTAATCGATCTAATTTTCATTATTTTGGAGTGATCATCATTAATCCGTAGATGTACTGGTAGGGGCGACTGTCGGTGTGGGTGGAGTTTGCGCTGAACGTATGAGTTGTACGATGTTCTCGATTCCACCTTGTGAGATGATCACAATTTGATTGACATCCACCTGGGCATAATATCCAGTTTGTGTGGGATTGGCATTGCCAATTCTGATCGATTTTTGATGACCATCATTGAACTCAAAAACAAATTCATATTGAGGATCATCCAGACCGAATGCCTTGTTATCCATATCAATATTGAGCAGTACTGTTGTCTTGATGGCATTAAATTCAGCGGTCATCTCTTCGATGTTTCCAATTGTGATTGATCCACCCACGGTACTGATATCCCACTCATTTTCGCCAACTCTGGAAATGACAACTTCTTCTTCACCTTTCGCTGTAAAACGAATGATGCTCATTGAGTCCGTCTCCAAGGCAACAAAGGGTGGCAGTGAGGTGGCGGTGGGCTCATCAGGTTTTGTCAAAAAATCAAGTGAATCCTGATCCTTTAAAAGGATAAAGGCTGCAACCATCACGAGCATGATGATCAAAAAGATAAGTGTGTTTTTCTTGATCATATTAAATCTCACGACGTCGTTTAATAAATACAAGAATAGCTGCAACGATTATTGCGCCCGGTATCAAGATAACAGTGCCAAGAAGGATCGCATTTAAGGCATATCCTGAAGGTGCCACCATTAAACGGGTTGTCTGGGTTCGTGCTGTCAAGTTGATGAGCTGATCCTGACCTGCCACCCAATCGACAGCATTCAGGAAAAGGTCAGCATTCGCATAATATTGATAATAAGCATTGGAAGCAAATTCAGAATCGCCAAAGGCTACTATGCGGCTGCCTGTATCGGCATCTTCAAAAGCCCCGGCAAGGATCACAGGACCACCTGTATCAGATGCTTCGTCAAAACTCACATCATTTGTTTGCAGGGATTCAAGATCAAATTCAGCCCAGGATTGTTCAGAGGTGGATGCCAGGATCGTGGTTGTTTTGGTAGTATCCTGTCCGGTGGTGATGCTGCGCGCTGTCGGAAAGAGAGCCACCATGGTCTCCAGGTTGTCTGTGATTGAATGTGAACCATAACTTGCAGCAACAGCCATTGAAGACGGGTTTGCAGTCAAATCAATGACCATGTCATTTTCAAATGCAAAGCCCCATTCTTTTGCCAGGTAATCATTTAAAGGATCTGCCAAATCTCCAAATTGTGTGACCACACTAGGTTCATACATGAGCAGAAGCGAGCCACCTTCATCGATAAATGCCTGGAGGATTTGTACTTCATTTTCTGAAAGCGGTTTTTTTGGTCCGGCGATGATTATTGCCACTGCATCTTCAGGAATGTTGTTGGTCGCTATCAGGTTTAACTCAGCAACCGTATAATTCTTGGAAGTCAATTCATCATTGGCATAATAATAGGAATCATCTCCAGTTTCAGAAAAACTGGCTTCTCCATGACCCGTTAATGCATAAATGACCTTTTGATCGGGGCTTTTTAAACGGATCAAGGCAGACGTGAGCGTTTCTTCTGTTATGGAAGTGATGTTTTCGGTTGCGTCGCCCTGTTTCAGAACAATGGTGCCATCCCGAGTGATGCCTGCATTAGTCGCAGCGACTGGATTTTCGTTTGGATCGATAAATTCGTAATCGAATTTGCCACTTGAGTTGGCTTTGTAATTTTTTAATAACGTTTCTGCAGTTACATTTGAAAGATTGGCAGAAAAGAAAGCTTGCGCATGAACGTCTTCATCAAGTGACTTCAGGGTGAGTAAAGTTTCATCTGCCAATGTATTGCTTTTATCTTCGGTCAGATCCCAGCGCACAGTGTTATGATATCCAATCAGGTTGACCACAACAAGGATGCCTAAAACAGCAATGACGAGGATCAAGGAATTTGTACCATGTTTTGCCTGACGTCCTTTAAAGAAAGTCCTGACTGCATCAGGATCAAGCAAGGCATAGGCAGCAAGCCCCAAAACCGTCACTGCCAGGCTGATCTGCACGGGAAGTGAGAATGATTTGAGGATCAGACCCAATAACACACTGGTCAGTGCAGCGATGCCAGCAATGATCAGTGCAACGAATGCATATTTTTTTTGATTTGTTTTCATTATTTCCATCTCCTAGCTTCGATGACACGAGTACCCATGAAAAGGGCGAGAATAGTCAGGCTGACATAATAGATGGTATCTGTCAGGTCAATAGTTCCATAATAGAAAGAGGAATAATAATGCTCCGTGATACTGAGGTATCTCAAGAGATCAGCAAAAAAGCCAGTCATGTAATTTGCTGGTGATGCGATAATCCAGAAAAGTATCAATACACCGAGTGAGGCGATCAGTGCCGGAACTGGATTCTTGAATATTGAGGAAATACATACCCCGATGGCAGTCATGGCGGCAGTAATAAGGCTGACGCCGAGATAAACGGCAATCAACATGGACTGGTCAATCCCAGGGTCGACCATAAAATTAAGTACAAAGGGGTAGATCCAGGTGATTGCCAGGATCGTGAGGAAGAATAGATATGTTCCCAGCCACTTGCCAACCACCAATTCCCAATCACGAACCGGAGCTGTCATGATCAGCTCCAGGGTGCCTGTGCGATTTTCATCAGAGATTGTACGCATGGTCAGGATGGGTACTGAGATAAAAAAGAGTGGGAACAAAACCCAATCGAGCAGCAGTGTAATTTCTGGAACATACGATTGAGATTGTACGCCGTAGCTGAGCAATATATAAAAGTAAATGCCCAGCGAAAGGAAAATCACAACACCAATGACATAAGCAATGGCACTGTGAAAGAAAGAATTGTATTCTTTTTTAGCAATAGTCCATATGTTGCGCATAGTTAATCTTCCTCAATACTTTCTTGTGTTTCTAAATGATCGAGAACGCTTATCTTTCCTGTAGATTGATCATTTTCACTATTGCCTTCTTCATGAATCAACTGCAGGAAGATGTCCTCAAGGCTGGCAGATTCGGTATGCATTTCAAGGAGGTCAAGGTTAGCTGCGACCAATGCTTTTGCGACCTTTGGACGCATGTCTTGATTGGCAGGATTCTCGAATTCAATCTGACCCCGATCAGTGATATGAGCAGATCCCAGCTCCGGAAAAGCAGTGATGATGGTTAGGGCTGATTCTACATTGTCCATAACATTCACAGAAACTTTGCGGGACCCGGCAAGGCGTTTTTGAAGATGTTCAGGTGAATCTTCAGCCACAAGTTTGCCACGGTTGATGATCATCACGCGATCACAAATCTGTTGGGCTTCGGACAAAATGTGTGTGGAAAGCAGCACAGTTTTTTCCTTGCCTATCTCCTGGATCAATTTGCGTACTTCGATGATTTGAGCAGGATCGAGACCGATGGTAGGTTCATCGAGTATGAGAACCTCAGGCTGATGGACCAGCGCTTGAGCCAGACCGATTCGCTGACGCATGCCTTTGGATAGTTTGGCAATAAAGCTTTCAGCACGCTCCGTCATCCCTACCTGCTCCAATACACTTTCAACTCTATCGTCGATCTTATCCAGATTGCGAAGTTGCCCCATAAATTTTAGGTAATCATAAACACGCATGTCTGGATACAAGGGAACAGATTCAGGGAGGTAACCCACAAGTTTTCTGACTTCGATAGATTGTTCAATCACATCAAAACCGCCTATGGTAACCGTTCCTGAGGTGGGGGGCATATAACCTGTCAAAATCCGCATCGTGGTGGTCTTGCCTGCGCCATTAGGGCCAAGAAACCCGAGGACTTCACCCTTTTCTGCGTTAAAGGTCAAATTGTCAACGGCACAATTTACCCCATAATATTTTGTTAAACCTATTGCATTTATCATAAATTCTCCTGATTTTTTCTATAGATTTCTAAAGCCGCATCCGTTCCTCAAATATATATACATGATTTTGGAAATAAAAGTCAAGTTTTAAGCAAATTTCTTACTATTTGTTAACAGCAAAGCGCTATTTTATTACAAAATTCAATATATTTGTAGTTTTGAAAGGATTATTACTAAAAATAAAAGGATTTCAGGTTAGCAATTCAGCATTTGAACATTATAATGAAAGTGCTGTTTTGACACTATCAATAAAAATAATCCTTTTTTTAAGAAACAGGATCAAGTGCGTAGAAAAAATGCTATTCCATATTTGTATACTTTCTTAATTATTTCAACCTGCATCGGTCTGGTAATGATCAATCGCCAATTGCCTGAACAATTTCCACTACAGGACAAATTTGCATCACACTGGATCGCCGCAAAAGTTTGGGTTGATGATGGCACATCTCCTTATGATGATCAGGTCTTCGATGAGACCAAGGGTCTGCTTTCTGACAAGCAATATACAGAACCACTCGCACAAACCCTAAGATTTTATGAACCGGTTTTCAACCTGATCCTTTATTTACCATTTGGGTTCATAAATTATGAGCTTGCCAGAGCCATTTGGTTATTGATCATAGAAGTGTCGGTGTGTGCCAGCATTTTGATCAGCCTCAAAATTGCTGGTTGGAAGGTCCACCCAATTGAAGCCATATTGTTGACTTTGGTCGGTTTAATATGGTATCCAAGTTTAAAATCGATCCTTTTCGGAGACCCGGTATCCCTGTATGTTTTCTTGATATTGCTTGCTGTTTGGCTTGTGCTCAACCACCAGGGGACAGCAGCAGGTTTTCTGTTGGCATTTACTTCTGGTCTGGTGGAGGTTAGTTTTTTCATAGCTGTATTTTTGATCATCTGGCGGTTAACGCGCAAAGACTCATCCATCTTGTTCTCATACCTGGCAGGAATAGCATTCATGGCAGCAATATCATGGATCCTGTTTCCAGGCTGGTTTACCAATTGGATCAGTGCGTTAATTCAACTCTTCCCTGGAACAACGATCTTGACAACTCCCCTGATGCGCATTGCCAATCTTTTCCCCGGTGCAGAAACACCCTTGAATTATGTGCTTCACATTGGTGTCATTGTGTACGTTCTACTTGAATGGTTTGATGCATTTGGTAAAACAGGACGTATTGTCGTTTGGAAAATTGCTTTGACACTGTGCCTTGTCTATTTCTTGAATATTCAATCCCAATCAGCATATCTATTCTTACTTTTACCTGCGGTTTTCATGATTTTGCGATTTATATCTGAAAGATGGAAAATACTTGGTAGAATATTTAGTTGGTTTTTGATAGGCGTCCTGACTTCTGTTTATTGGTATGTCTTTCTTAATAGAGGCGGTTGGGATCTTGTTGAACCATCCTTGATCCTGCTATTGTTACCGTTAATGGTAATTGCTGGCATGAATTGGATAAGGTGGTGGGCAATACAAAAACCTGATCCAGCATTTACTTGATAGTAAAAGCAAGGTATCTAATCTGAAATGCATTTTATTAAGGAGTATTTATGGCTAAAAAAAGAATTGCAGTTTTAACCGGTGGAGGTGATGTTCCTGGCTTAAACCCAGCTATTAAAGCTGTGGTGTTAAATGGTTTAGACGCGGGTTACGAGATCATTGGCATTCGGCGTGGGTGGGGCGGCTTATTGAAGTACGACCTGAATGATCCGGAAACCCATAAAGCCTATATTCGTTGTTTGGATAAACCCAGCGTCCGCAGAGTTGATCGTGCAGGCGGTACATTTC
This sequence comes from uncultured Anaerolineaceae bacterium, assembly GCA_964540765.1. Classification (GTDB taxonomy): domain Bacteria; phylum Chloroflexota; class Anaerolineae; order Anaerolineales; family Anaerolineaceae; genus CAZJLN01. The sequence goes on from CAZINW010000038.1 coordinate 9,584, forward strand.
TGCATACCTCCCGTACAAACCCATCAAAGGTAAAACCAAACGATATCCCAGAATTTCTTAAGGGATCTGGTTATGGAAAGAAGATTTCTGACGATGGCACCATGGATTATACCGAATATACTTTGAAAGTTTTGGATCATCTTGGCGTGGATTCGTTGATTTCAATTGGTGGAGATGATACGCTGAGCTACTCAGTAAGACTGATGAAGGAAGGTTTTCCCATTGTAGCCATCCCGAAGACCATGGATAATGATGTCTTTGGTACAGATTATTGTATCGGCTTTTCAACTGCAATCACACGCACTGTTTCGATGATCACAGACCTGAGGACTTCAATTGGCTCCCATGAACGCATCGGCGTATTTGAGCTTTTCGGAAGAAATTCTGGCGAAACCAGTTTGATCAGCGCTTACCTGGCTTATGTTGACAGGGCGATTATTTGCGAAGTGCCATTCAATTACGAAAAGTTGGCAAATTTATTATTGCAGGATAAAAGGGACAATCCTGCGAATTACGCCATTGTGACTGTTTCTGAGGGTGCAGTTCCTGAGGGTGGTCAGATCATTGAATCTGGACCTGAAGATGCATATGGTCACAGGAAGTTGGGAGGGATTGGTGAGATCATTGGCGAGCAGATCAAGCAAATTACAGGTGAGAATATCATGTTCCAGAGGTTTGCTTACTTAATGCGATGCGGAGTTCCTGATTCCCTTGACCGTATGGTTGCAACTTCCTATGGTACATTGGCCATGCAGTTGACCCAAAGAGGTGAATTTGGCAAAATGGTAGCACTTAATGATGGGAAATACACCACGGTACCACTGGAATATGTCCTCACAGGGAAGAAATTTGTGGACGTTGAGAGATTCTATGATAAGGAAAATTACCGCCCAAAAGTAAAGAACTTCCTGGGCGTGCCGATGTTCCTGGCTTAAAACTTGATCGGGTGATATCAAATGCTCATAAAGAAGATGCGGCAATTATCTCCTTTATGAGCACATTTTTTAGGAGGAGAGTGGATGGGCAGGTCTGAACAAGGTGTATCAATGGAAAGATACAGTATCATTCCACGTGTTTTGATTTTTCCATTTGATCAAGAGGGTAATGTGCTTTTATTAAAAGGTGCAGCCACAAAAAAAATCTGGTCAAATCAATGGAATGGTATTGGAGGGCATGTGGAGCCTGGTGAATCAATTTTTCAGGCAGCCAAACGTGAACTTCTGGAAGAAACGGGCATGACAAGTGAAAATCTGATCTTTTGCGGTCATGTCATTGTAGATGTTGGCAGAACTCCCGGTATTGGCATCTATATATTCAAAGCATATGGGTTGGTGGGGAAGTTACGCAGTTCAGAAGAGGGCGATCTTGAATGGGTCAAGATTGAAACCGCATTAAAACTCCCTCTGGTTCAGGATCTCTTTATTTTGCTTCCCAAAGTATCAAATTACGCGGAGGGTGGCACACCCTTTTTTGGAACTTATACCTACAATTCAGCAGACGAACTTGTGATCAGCTTCGATTGATTTTTTGAAAGAAAATGAGCATTGTATCACCATATTTTCGCTGCTCGATTTCTTGAAAATTGCTGTAATTTTGAACCTGCCATTCAATCGGGTTGATCTGTACGACAATCTCCCCTTCTTCCGCCAGCCAGGATGGATTTTCATCCAACAGGTTCATGGCTTTCTGCCACATTTGCCGGTATTGGGGCGGCGCGATATATATATAACCATAATGTTTGAGAGGGGCATGAGCAATTAATTCGAACGCATCCCGTTTCAATACCTCAGCATAAGCTTCAAAATGCGTGATCTGAAGGTTTTCTTTTATTATCGTTAGGGCATGATGGTTGATTTCTATAAAAGTGACATATTCAGCATCCCGGCTGATGGCTTCAATACCGACGGCACCTGTCCCGGCAAAAAGATCCAGCCATGTGGTTCCTTGGATTTTTGACCCAAGGATATTGAACAGAGCTTCCTTAACCTGATCTGTGATCGGCCTGGTTGTTTGCCCTGGCACGGTTTTTAAACGGGCGCCTTTTGCACTGCCTGAGATGACACGCAGAGTTCCCATAATCAATGCTTCCGTAAATAATCACAGGCAGCCATGAGATTTCCGTAGGGCGCATTGATTGGGACAACACATCCCGTTCCCAGGATGAAACGGCGTGAGTCCGTCGCTGCGATGGCAGCTTTTATCTCAGCCCGGACTTTTTCAGGTGTGCCTAATACCAACGTATCAGTCGTATGCAATCCACCACAAACAACGCCATCAAACAATTCTTGAGCTTCGCCAAGAGAGGGAGGAGTTTCCTGATCATGCCAGTTCAGTATCTGAACAGGATAGGAGGATAATCTTTTAAACATGATGTTACTGCCATGAATGTGCGCCATATTCAACCAGAGGTCTTTCACTTCATCCAGGATGGCGAGGTCAAAATGAGTGCCAAATTGGAAGTATTCCTCCTCTGTTAAGAGCTGATAGTTGGCATGCTGTACAGCCAAAAATACCCCAGATATTCCGGTCTTCTTTGCTGCACGGATAAAATTCAGCGTGGACTCCTGAATTGTATTAAGTCCTGCCATGACTGCTTCGGGGTATTTTCTGATATGGACTTTCAACAATTCCGGTTCAATGAGATGCTTGGCTTGAGAGAGTGGGTTAAAGATGGTTTGGATAAAAGGCGTGTCTGATGAGAGTGTGTTCCTCAGGAGCTGCAAACATTTCAATTGCTCTCCCAAACTGCCGCGGTTGGGATCCAACTCAGGCAATTTTAGCCAATCTGCCGGTTCAAAGATGACTTTGTTGATATATTCTCTTGTTCCTTCAACATTCCCCTTCCATTCTGTCTTTATTCCCCAGTCGTTCAAACAAAACGAGGAGGCAGGTGAAACTTTGACCAGGTCAAGATCAAAGGTATTTTGAAATGTCAAAGTGGCTCGAGCCAGTGACTCTGCTTTTTGATCATCGACCGGGAAATGGCGCCAAAATGCGACAGGAATGCGATCCGGCTTTTCTCCGGATAGAGCAATTTCCATTCGTTCGCGGTGACTGAGTATTTTTTGCTTCATTTTCACACCTACAATTTTTTACTAAGATTGAATTGGATCCTGCCTGCCGGCATCATTAAATGTCCAATACCGGTTGATAAAGTAATTCCAAACCATGACTACGATAACGCTGCATGCCAGGGCAAGATTTTGGCTGAGCACTTGATCAGACAGCCCAAGTATTGAAATATTGGAGAGTTTATTTATGAAAAGACCATTTAATGATGAAATCAGGACCGTCCGAATACCAATCCCGACCAGGTTAACCATGACAAATTGAAAGAACTGCTGCCAAATGGATTTGCTGCGAGAGTCTGGATAAGTCCAGTAGTGATTCCAGGTGTAACTATTGATCACCGCCAGGAGAAATGATAATGCCTGAGCGACTATCAAAGACCAATGAAAGACAAGGGTAAAAAGGTTCAGAAATCCAAAATCAACAATGGAACTGATTGTGCCAACAATCAAGAATTTTATGAACCTGATCCTTTCAACGCGAGAATTTAATTTCATCTAAATGGCTAATTTTGTGTGCATATATGCGATCGTTCTCTGTAATCCTTCTTCCATGGAGACCTTCGGATGCCAGTTCAGAATGGCTTCCGCGCGGGAAATGTCAGGCTGGCGCCGTTGCGGGTCATCGCCCAATCCCTCCGCATATTTTGTGTGGATTCCTGCAGGATTGGCACAAATTTGGTTGATCAGTTCTGCAAACTGCTTAATGCTGAGTTCGTGTGGATTACCAATATTGACAGGATAATGTTCATCACTCAGCATTAACCTGTAAATGCCTTCAATCAGATCATCAACATAACAGAAACTTCGTGTTTGGGAGCCATCCCCATAAATTGTAAGGGGCTCCTGACGCAGTGCCTGCTGGATAAAGTTTGGAACAACCCGACCATCATCCAGGCGCATGCGCGGGCCGAAAGTGTTAAAGATTCGAACGATATGCGTATCCACGCCGTGAAAGCGATGGTATGCCATGGTAAGTGCTTCTGCAAAGCGTTTGGCTTCATCATATACTGAACGGGGGCCTATGGGGTCACAATTGCCCCAGTAACTTTCTTTTTGAGGGTGTTCTTTGGGATCTCCATAGACTTCGCTTGTGGAAGCAAGTAAGAATTTTGCATTATGCGCCTTTGAGAGACCGAGTGTATTATGAGTGCCCAAAGCACCGGCTTTCATGGTCTGGATTGGCAAGTTGGGATAACCAAGTGGAGAAATGGGATTGGGACTGGCTGGTGAGGCGAAGTGGAGAACGTAATCCAATTTCGCTTTGATATTGATAAAAACGGACACATCGTGTTTTACAAATTCAAAATCAGGTTTTCCTTCCAAATGCTTAAGATTGGCAGGATCGCCAGTGATGAAATTATCGATGCCGATGACTTGATGCCCTTCATGGATCAAACGATCACATAAATGTGACCCTAAAAAACCAGCGGCACCGGTAATTAATATACGCATATTATCCTTTTTTCCTGTTTTATTCTCACATTAGAAATGTGATGAGCCCTGTTAGCGGCTGGTATGAAAACCTCAAATATCAAGGATATTTTTACCTTCTCCTGATAAGAGTAGAATCAGTGTATAATCATTGGGCTTAACATACAGGACATATTATAGCATGCTTAATTTTCATGAACTTCCACCAGACATAAGAGCGATCATTGCGAAATTGGAAGCGCTGCTTTTCGTCTCACCCGGGCTCACCACGTCAGCACAACTCTCAGCTTCCCTGGGCATCACTGAAGAAGAGCTCAGACAGTATTTAACCCTTTTAGGAGATCATTATAAAGAATCGCATGGTATTTGCATTCAAATGATCAATAACCAATATCAATTAACGACAGCGCCAGAACATGCCGAGTTGATTGAAAACTTTCTGGGACTTGAAGTTACTTCAAGGCTATCCCAGGCGTCCCTGGAGGCACTGGCAATTATCGCTTATAAACAACCCACCACCAGACCCGAAGTTGATTCCATTCGGGGTGTGAACAGTGATGGTGTCATTAAAGGTCTTCTCTCAAAAGGGCTGATAGAGGAATTAGGCAGGTCGGAAGCAGTTGGAAGACCCATTCTTTATGGAGTGACTGCTGATTTCCTGCAGCATTTTGGGTTGGCATCATTGGATGACCTTCCCAAAATTGATTTTGAAGAATTGCTGAATAATCACAAGGAACCTGATGAAGGCAAAAGGATCCTAAAGGACTGATCCATGGCTGTAGAACGAGTGCAAAAAATATTGGCAGCAGCAGGATATGGTTCACGTCGGAGTTGTGAGACAATCATTGAAGCTGAAAGGGTCAAGGTTAATGGCAGGATCATCCATCTGGGAGATAAGGCAGATCCAGAAAAAGATGATATTCGCGTTGATGGAAAAGCAGTTCAGAAATTGGAACGAAAAATATACGTGGCTTTAAACAAACCGCGCGGTTATCTTTCTGATATCGATGACACCCATCCCCAACCCAGTGTTAATGATCTTGTAGACCTGCCTGAACACCTTTTCGCTGTGGGACGCCTGGATCTGGATAGCGAAGGTTTGATCCTAATGACTAATGACGGAGAACTTGCGAACCGACTTTCCCATCCGCGTTATCAACATGATAAAGAATACGAGGTTTTTGTGATCAAAGAACCCGACTCTGAACAGCTTGAGATCTGGCGGCGCGGGGTGGTTCTTGAGGATGGCTATCGAACAATGCCTGCAACTGTGGAATTGATCTCAAAGGTTAATCATGGCGCATGGCTAAGAATAACAATGCATGAGGGGAAGAAACGACAAATACGCAAGGTGGGTGCGCGTATCGGACTCCCAGTATCAAGAATACGTCGTGTACGCATAGGAACGCTGAACCTGGGGACTCTTAAGCCAGGCGAATGGCGTTATTTGACTGACAAGGAAGTGCGGCTTTTAAAAGAATACGCCGGCTTGATTGGCCGACGTAAATCTTCCTGAAGGGTATTCAACCTTTTATTTTGCCTGTAAGGCGTTATTGATCGTCTCCAGTGCTTCAATTGAGAGTGGGTTAGTACATTGCCTGTCTTCATGACGAATATGCCTGCGGAATTTATCTGCTTTAACGATTGGCGTGGGCGCTGCTGCTGCGTCGCCGATCTCAGAGTTTTTCATCATGAGGACCAGGACAGGCTTCATGGGTGGCAATTCGTAGTCGGGTCCGAACTTGGTTTGAAGATGTTTTGTAAGGGCTTTGATGTATGTTTCAGCATCAACATCAGGTTTGCCCAAGCCTTCCTGTCCAAATATTTTCATCATAAAACCACCACCTTGTTGATGCCAGCGACCTTTTTCATAGGATATCTTGCCAGATGCAGTAATTGGTATTGGGATCCACAGGGCTGCTGGTCCGACCAGGAGCATGGGGATGGGTGAACTGTACACGTAAAAAGTATAATCACTGTTCAATTTCTCAAAATTTGCACTGATGATCTCATCCAAACGTGGCGTTCGCCCATACCGGTTGGTATAGAAGATACCAATTTGGGATAAGATAAAGCCGATGATGAGTGCCACATACGAGAGCATCATTTTATTGAGATCGTCTTTGGCAAAAGCAAACACAAGCCCGACAGCCAGCACTGCCAGGCTGGAGTAAGTCGTGATCTGACCGATCAATTTATTTCGTTTGAGGAGTTTTTCGTTTATTACCAGTTTCATTTTTTCATCCTGTCTATCAATAATTTTTCTAACCAATCATATCTTTACGGAGTGATTCGAGCAAGCCAGCTTCTACCGCTTCTTTGGCAACTGCAATTGAACTTACAACAGCTTTTGAGTCTGATCGACCATGTCCGACGAAAACCAATCCATCTATCCCAAGCAGAGGTGCTGCGCCTATCTCGGCTGGATCCAGCATTTTCTTAAGAGAGTTAAATGCGGGTTTGGCCAGCAAAGCTCCAATTTTGGTGCGGAAGGATCTCATCAGGTTTTCTCGTAGTAACTCAACAATCATTTTGGCAACCGCTTCTGTTGATTTTAACAGGACATTGCCTGTAAAACCATCGGTGACGGCAACATCCACCTGTCCACTGAAAAGCTCCTTGCCTTCAATATTGCCGACGAAATTAGGCAATGATCCCTTCAAGATGGGGTAGGTCTCACGTACGAGGTCATTTCCTTTTCCCTCCTCCTCGCCATTGGAAATCAATCCAACGCGTGGGTTTTCCCGTTTCAACATTATCCTGAAATAGATCGATCCCATTTGAGCAAATTGGAGAAGGAATTCCGGGCGGCATTCTGCATTAGCACCGATATCCAGGACAACACATTTACCATTCTTTACTGGGAACAAAGCACATAACGCCGGTCTGTTGACGCCAGGGATGTCGCCAATTGTTTTTCGTGCATAATACATCGCCATGCCTGTATTTCCCGCAGTAACAAATGCCTGTCCTTCGCCATTTTTTACCAACTCCATACCCACTCGCATGGAGTTTTGTTTTTTGGCACGGGCTTCCTCAATATGATCGCTCATGTCAAGGGCTTCAGGAGCATGGATGATCTTTATTTTGGATTTATCACCTTCCATCCCGATAAGGTGACTCTTAAGATCGGTTTCATTGCCGACCAAAAGGATGTTGACATTTAATTGATTTGATGCAATGACCGCCGCTTCGACTTCTGGTTTTGGGCGGGTGTCACTTCCCATGGCATCCAGTACAATCGTGATCATTTAATCTACTCCTATTTAAAAATCAATTTGCTTGACAAGATCTTCCAGACAGATATAATACTTATCTGCGCGCTGGTGCTGGAATTGGCAGACAGGCATGGTTGAGGGCCATGTGCCGCAAGGCGTGGGGGTTCAAGTCCCCCCCAGCGCATGGGACAGGCAAGGATTGATCCTTGCCTGACTTTTTTATGGGAACACCTCGTCTAACCAGGTTTCAGGGTTGACAGCTACCCCGTTTACAATCATTTCAAAGTGCAAATGCGGAGCAGCTGAGCGCCCGGTACTTCCTATGGAAGCAATCAATTGACCAGGTTCGACAATATCACCTACAGATACTGAAAATTCGGATAAATGCCAATAACCGGTGAATACGCCCCAACCATGGTCAATAATTAAGGCGTTCCCCCGAACCGTAAGATCTTCTTCAGTCGCAACCACAACACCCCTGGCAGGCGCATAAACCTCAATGCCTGTGCAATAACCAAAGTCGATACCGGTATGATAATAAAGCAATGCCCCGTCATTGTAAGAACGCCGGTTACCATAATAACCGGTGATACAGGTGCGGTCGCTAACCGGTGGCTGAAAAATGGCATCCCAGTATCGAGTCGGGGTATATTTTGATATGTACCCTTCGAAAATGGCTTCTTCAGCAGCGATTAAATTTGGATCAACAGAATCTGGAGGAACATAAATTTCCGGGTCATTGATGAAACCAGCTTCTTTCAACAGCACCCATTGTTCGAAACGATATGTTTCACCCGAGTCAGTCGTGATCTGCATCGTCAACGGGTAGGCGCCTGGCTCTGCCACAGCGCTCACGCCGTAGAGAGAGATATATTCGTTTGGATTTTCGGAGAAGAAATGGAGTTGTTTGTCATTGATCTCAGCCTGTATCGAAACGGGGACGTCGGATTGGATCAAGAACTCAATGGTATCTCCTTGGACCAAAGGCAACGAATCAATTTTGACGTTCGTTATATGTGGAATCGCCAGGCTAATTTCATCCGGGTTTTCAGATTCGAGGTAGATCAATTCATCTGGCAAAACCTGCCAGGTTGCTGCAAGCGAATTGAATTCTTTAACAACCCATGGATTGGTTTGATAAATGGCTGCCAGTTCAAGAATGGAAAGATCAGTGTTTGTATTCGTGATTGGACTGAGAGATTGACTCTCTTCCGCTACCGGGATGATCATTTTTATACCTGCAAAAGCTTCTGCAGGACTGGTATATTTATTTAATTTCACCAAAGTGTTTTCATCAAGTCGGTTTTGCCGGCTGAGGCTTGTGAGACTGGCACCAAAGGGAACAACTTGTGTTGTCAGTGTCCCGGAGACGCCTTCAAGCCCCGGAATTTTAATTTGATCACCAATCTTTAAAAAGTTAGGATCGATGATGCCATTGACAGCAATGATTTCATCTGGGGTCACATTAAAACGTACAGCGATAGAAGAAATCGTATCATCTGATTGAACAATGTAAATTGGGAGATCATCCTGCTGTGCTGACACTGGAGCGACCCCCACCAGTGAGAATATTAAATTGAGGGTGATCAGCACAATGATGATCTTAATAGATCTACTGCCAGTTTTATTCAAGGGTTTACTCTTTACTTAAAGAATCATAACCAGTAAAATTTTTTAAATCATTCAAGCCCTTAGTTTACCATAGGGTTTAAAGAAAGGAAACGGTATCATCTTGAGGATCACAACATGGAATGTAAATGGGTATCGCGCCGTAAAGCGCAAGGAGGCCTTCCAGTGGCTGGAAGAGGTGGAACCTGATGTGCTGTGTTTGCAGGAAATAAAGGTCAAACCTGAACAGTTGGATGAAGATGAAAGAGGATTAACAGGTTATGACTCCATTTGGAATCCAGCAGAACGACCGGGATATAGTGGCACGGTAGTCTTCCACAGGAAAGCGCCCATGGAAGTGGTTAAAGGACTGGGAATTGATGAATTTGACCATGAAGGACGGGTGATCCGTATGCGATACCCTGATTTCCTGCTCTATAACATCTATTTTCCCAATGGGGGTGAGGAAAACCAGAGAGTGCCTTATAAACTGGCATTCTATGAAGCTCTGTTGGAGATCTGTAATAAGCTTCATCAAAATAATGAGAAGATCATCATTACAGGTGATTTCAATACTGCACACAATGAAATTGACCTGGCAAACCCAAAAGCCAATGAGAAGAACACCGGTTTCCTGCCTGAGGAGCGCATCTGGATTGACAAATTCTTGGAAAATGGCTTTGTGGATATGTTCCGCAAGCTTTATCCTAACGAGGTCAGGTATACCTGGTGGACTTACAGGATGAATGCCCGCTCCCGTAATATTGGCTGGCGCCTTGATTATTACCTGGTCAGTGAGGCTTTGGTGCCGATGATTAAAGATGTGATCATTCATGATGAAATCATGGGGTCAGATCATTGTCCTGTGTCGTTAATAGTCTGAAAG
>CAZINW010000039.1:0-18898 GCA_964540765.1 uncultured Anaerolineaceae bacterium
TTATGTCAAGAAGATACTTCTCTACTGAGGTCTATCTTTATGCGCAAACAGGGATAAGTTCTTCATATGTCAGCTATTTAATTTCCTGAAAAAGAATTCACGTAAGTCTTTATGGTCGGCAAGGCGGTCAGCTTATCAAAAAAGAAGTTGTTAACAATTTGGATCACTTCTCCGATTTCACCGGTGTCGCTTTGCGTCCCTTTGGGATATCATCCCAGTTCTTTTCTGGGATATCATCCCCGAAGTGCAACGGAGTCGATGTCCCCACCGGGTGCATTGTCCCTCTGTCCGCACCGATCATGTAGATCAGGTTTACCCAGAAGGGAGGCTGGGACTTCGCAACCTGACTGTCACCTTGGAAAGGTGATCTACATCTCTCTCGAGGGTGGCTGTGGATGTTGACTCTGGGGTGTTTTTTGGATATGATGAAGGTGCTCAGGCTGGTTGGGTGAGCGCGCCGTTGTAGAGACGGTGAGGAAAGTCCGTACACCATAGAGCAGGATGCCGGGTAACACCCGGAGGGATGTAAATTCCTGGACAGGGCCACAGAAACATACCGCCGCTTTCCCTGCGGAGGTGGTAAGGGTGAAATGGTGGTTTAAGAGACCACCGGCGCCGGTAGTAATATCAGCGGCCAGGCAACCCCCATCCGGTGCAAGGTCAAACAGGGGAGAAGTACCCTTCGGGGTATGGGAGACTGCCCGCCTCCGATCATCTCCGGGTAGACCGCTTGAGCCACCTGGTAACAGTTGGCCCAGATAGATGCGCACCCGCGACAGAATACGGCTTATAGACCAGCCTGGGCTGTTTTATTTCCCCTTGTGATCCTGACGATTGGTTATCTTTTTTTCTGGATGCAGGGAAGCTGGTTAATTGATGATCAGGTCTTCCAAGCTGCGCTTGGGGACGTGGTGGATACCCAGCTTATCACGATAATAGCGAATATCACCGGATTGAGGTACTTCTTCAATCACCACTGTTTCAAGAGGTTTACCCAACGCCAGCACAAGCAATGTCTCAAAATGATCTGCAATATGAAGGGCTTCTTTTAACGCCCCCCGTTTGACGGACGCGATCATGCAGCCCCCCAAACCCATTTCCACCGCGCCAAGCAGCATACTTTGGGCAGCAATGCCAGGGTCAACACCAAAATTTTCTTTTATCGTTTTGTCCCCCAGGATGATGATATAAGCTGTGGGTCGTTCGCCCTCAATAGGACCGCTCCAATCTTTCAGGTAGCCTGCCCAACTCAGGGTGGGGAAAATTTTTGCATTCATTTCATTGCTGAAGGCAATGAAGAATTTTAACGGCTGCATGTTTGCACCCGTCGGTGAAAGCCTGGCAAGATCAACCAGTGCGCGCAGGGTTTCTTCATTTACCTGGTGGGTTTGATCAAATCGACGGTAACTTCGACTTTGCAATACCAGGTCTTTTATCATATTGAACCTCCATTACCTTTGTTTTTAACCGTCATGTCTGCCCTTATCATGTTCTGTCGGCTGATGATAACCCTGGCGCCAATTAATAAAAGCAAGCCGGCACCATCAAAGATAATAAAACGCAGAATACTGCTCCTGAGCTGCTGATATTCCATGGGAATGGAAAACAATAATCCTGTCTCAGCTACAAACCCAATGGATTGCATGATGACTGCCTCCAGCAAGGAGACTCTAAAGCGCACAGGGTGAAGTAAAGCAAGAATATAAGGCACCTGCCACATTAAGAACAGGATGCCAATTCCCATAATGGCTGCCTTTCCCGGGACTCCTTCCAATTGGAAGGATGCCACATAATTTTGCGGTGATAGCATGAAATAGAATGCTGCCTGGAGATTCCAAAACAGGACAATCGCAATGAGAAGACGCGAGACCCAAACCTGCCATGGATTATATTGACGACCAAACAGGGTGTTCATAGAATTATTATAATGAGTCTGTGTTTTAATGCAAAGTGAAATGGGTCTTTGGGAAACGGGTCGTAGGATGCTTATCTCTTTACTACCATGCCATTTTCCACCTGCCATATATCATGATGGTTGATGAAGTCATGCCCGAACATATCCAGGTCAGTGGAAGTAAGAAGCGCCTGTTCCACATCCGTGAGCGCTGCCAGAACATCAGCACGACGAACGGGATCCAGCTCAGACATGATCTCATCCAGCAGCAGCACAGGCCATTCCCCTGTCTTTTCATGCATCCATTGGACTTCTGCCATTTTCATCGAAAGCAAGGCAGTGCGGGCTTGACCGCGCGATCCATAATCACCAAGATCGATCTGGTTGCTGATGAAGCGCAATTCATCCCGATGGGGTCCCAGGGTCGTTATGCCCCGAGCAATATCCTCATGGTAAGCCGCATGCAATGCCTTTTGATAACCACATTGAATATCTTGCAGTGCCAAACTGCTGCGGTCTATTTCTGTTTTGACAGGCAACAAGAGTTGCCCTTTGGGCATGGGCAGCGGCTCATAGGAGGGCTGATAAGCAAGACGCAGCACTTCTTTTTCGTCTGTCAGTCGGTTGTGAATTCTTTTTGCGAGCGGCTCAAGCTCTTGAAGTGCATGAATGCGGGTAAAAATGATGGATGCGCCAAGTTTGGAGAGCATCTCGTCCCAGACTTCAAGCTGGCGCGCCTCTCCCCCCTGCTCTGAGAGCATTTTCAGGAGGGCATTGCGCTGCGATAAAGCTTTTTCATAATCCGATAACTGCCTGGCATACTGCGGGATCACTTGAGAAAGGAGCGTATCGATATAGCTGCGTCGGTCAGCCGGTGACCCTTCTATGATGCGTGCCATCTGAGGTAAAAAAATCACAGCATTGAAGTGCCCATAAATATCCCCGGGGCGTCTTTTCACGCCATCCAGCAGAACTTCCTTACGAAAACGTAAAGGCGTATTGGCTCCATTTGATTCCTGGATCAGCCTGATCTCCATCGTATGTTTTTTTGCTTTTCTCTGATATTCAGCAACAATGCGGGCAACGTTGATGGGTGCATACGGTGTATTGAAATTGATCAATTGCCTGTCGAGGGATGTAGTAAAAGACGAAATGGTTGCCAGGTAGAAAATTGCTTCAAGGATGCTGGTTTTGCCTTGGGCATTGGCACCAACCAGGATAATGATCCGGCTGGGTAAGTCCATATCCAGGCGGGAAAAAGTGCGAAAATCCGTCAAAGAAAGCCTGGTAAGGTACATCAGTCGCGGATATTTTCAATCTCTTCGGGAGTGGGTCTGAAAACCTTGCTGGCACGATCGATATAGAGCATACCGTTAAGATGATCAATTTCATGTTGGAAGATGCGCGCCAACCAGCCATCTGCCTTAATTTTGGTTGGCTGCCCGTGCCGGTTTTGTGCTTTGACCGTAATGCTCTGATGGCGTTCCACTTCGCCAGCTAGGTCTGGTACGGATAGACAGGCTTCAAGGTCAACAACCTTTTCTGGCGAGGTTTTGATGATCTCCGGGTTGACGAGCACATAAACCTTTTTGGGCACGTTCTCGTCCTCTTCATCCCCAAATTCCACAACAACCAGTTGCATGGACAGACCAATCTGCGGTGCTGCCAGCCCCACGCCGGGTGCCTGGCGCATTGTCTCCAGCATGTCATCAATGATGACTTGTAAATCCCTGTCAAATGATTTGACGGGTTTGCCTTTGATCCTTAATACTGGATGCGGAAATTTGATGATCTCGCGAATTGCCATTTATGTTTTCTCCAACCACATTCTATCATTTATCCATCACTCGAAATGTCACTATCTTGAATTTTCTGGGTCTCATCTTCAGATATCTTCTTGAACCCTTCAAATTGTTCATGATAAACCTTGAACCACTCCGATATACGTTCCCTTTCCTGTGTCACACTAATGCGGCGTTTCTCTTCAAGGCGGGTGCCCATGCGTGCAAAAATATCCTGCTGAACTTCAGACGGATTATAAACATGATCAAAGGATAATTTTGTATTTCCAACGGTGATGTAAACCGTGCCAAAATTGAAAAGTATTCCAAATAATCCCAGACGTTCATATTCAATGCTGAGGATATTCTCAAGTGGTGCGGTGCGACGTAATTCCTTACCAAAAGGTTTGCGGTCAATATCGACCACCTGGTCATCTGTCAGTTGAAAAATGTCATTACGCCAATCCACATACTGATAAACAAGCCACAGGAATGTGCCTGCAAGCAGTAAACCAGAAACGACCAGGGCAGGAGCGCGTGAGAGGAAAGTAATGCGATAGGTGGCTACAGCAGCAGTAAGCAGAATGGATAGCAAAAAAAGGATCATTGGAAGAGCTGTTCCCTTGATGAGGGTAAACCAATGCTTGCGGTAGATCGTTGTGCCACCCACATCATAGCGCACCTTTAGGAAATCAGAAAAAAGCCATTCAAAGAAATTGACTTCTCTAACTTTTTTATCTTCTCCGATCTCTTCTTTCTCCAAGGTTGTCTCTATTGGAATAAGATCCTCATCCACGGGGAGTTCCAGTTTTTCGCGCAATGCCCGTTGCATGGCAATGCCTTCATCGGTCAGGTCAGAAGCTTTCAGTCGTTCCCAATAAGATTCAATCACCTGCCCAATCTCTTTGGCGTGTTTCACATTGCGAAATTGGATATTCCCGACAAAGGTGCGCACGTTCACATCCGCATACCCCAATAAATTCCCGAGGCGCGTCCGCCTGGTTCCCACGCTCAACAAGGTACTTAAAGGCGCTTCCTGGCGGCTGTCATAAAAACCTGCCACTTTTTCAACCCAAACCATACGTTTATTGGTGATGATGTAATAATCATTTGCCCAGTTGATGATATTCCAGACAAGCCACAATACACTGATGCCAAAACCAATCAGCAAAATGACGGTCCAGGTAAACGCATTTTGAAACCAGGTTTGTGACAAAGCAGACAGGACCAACACAAACACACCAAAGAAGACCACCGGTATGGTCATGCCGCCAAGCAGTAGAATGGGGTGTTTGCGGGTGATGATTTGAACATATTCATTCTCGATCAACCATGGCATTTTTACACGATGGCTGAGTTTGCGGCTTTCCGCCAGAATGCTTGTTTTTGTTCTTACCTCGGGGTGTTTCTCAATCAATTGACTCACATGCTCATTCGAGAGGAATAATAGTTCAACATCCTCTTTGAGCTTGACGCTTGCCTGGCGTTTTGGGATATAAAAAATAGCTTCCTCCCCTGCAAAATCACCCGCCAGCAGGATCAGGTTTTCTTCCAATGAGTCCGTGTTGCCAGCAAGGACAGCAGCCTCACCGTCTTTTAGCAGGTAAAAGCCGCTGGTGGCATCCCCCTTTCTATAGAGCCATGCATCAGCTGGCAAGCGAAGAAGTGAAAAAAAAGCAGCCAACTCCATGAGCGCGTCATCATCCAGGTTACTGAAAATGGTCGTATCGCGCAATAAAGTAAGAATGTCGCTCTTATCAGCATTCATATCCCAAGTATAACAAGTTTTGAACTCACAATGGAATAAACTTTCATGGATGTTACCCGATCCATTAACATTGGGCAATGGTGGAATTCCATTCATATAAAAAACTCATATGTTAGAATTAATTGAATGGGAATTTTTTCACTCGCCATCAAAATAATCAAATGAAGTGTACCTATTGTTCTGCTGAAAATTCCGCAAATGCCCGTTTTTGTATGCAGTGTGGCAGGCGACTGCAAATCCACCCTGAAGCATTCCGTCCTGAACATATCAACTTCAAACTCCAAAAATTGACCCCTGGCGAAAACAATCATCCTGACAATTCCAATTTTCCTCGCACAGTTCGCAGAGTACTTGCAATCCGGGTAACACTTGATTTAAACCAGCATCCCTTCGCCAATGCGCCTGAGGCTGATTCCATTCTGCATGAAATCCGGGAGCCTTTGGCAGATATTATCCAACAATATCAAGGCGCGATGGATCAATCCTGTAGCGATGGCATCCTGGCATTCTTCGGTGTTCCATTCACGCAGGAAGATGACCCCCAAAGAGCTGTGATGGCTGCCTTACAGATCAACAAACGGTCAAAATCACTGGCAAAGTTTGTTCTAAATAATTATGGGCTCAATCTTGAGGTCAGGATCAGTCTGTATATCTGTCAGATCATTTTGAGTAACGAGGCGCAAATTGGCACATACTATGATCCAATTTCGGATCCATTTCTGGGAAATTTAGAGGAACTGCAATCACGCATACCTCCTTTCCGGGCAATTGCTGCTGACAATGCAATTGTGTCGATCAACCAATTCGGTAATATTCATGGCGTCACGATTAAATCAAAGAGACGGGACTTTGATGGCTACAAGTTCTGGGAGATCACCTCGATTGATATGCATGGATCAAAACAACAGCGAGATAAGCCAGTATCTGATTTTGTTGGAAGGCAACAGGAGATTTCCACCCTTAATGACTTGGGGGCGACCTTGTTGGCAGGTCTGGGGCGCATCTGTGCCATCTCAGGCCCGCCAGGTGTGGGCAAGTCTCGTTTGGTTGCTGAATGGAAAATGAGATTTATGGAGCAATATGACAATCCGGATATTCGCTGGATTGAAGTTAAAGCCCAGTCATACAGCAAAAATCAACCGTTCCACTTTATCAACCATCTGGTTTATGCATTGCTCAATCTTCCTGAAAATGCACCGCGTTCAGATGCGATTAAAGCCTTAGAGCAAAGCCTGGATGATGCCCCTGTGCTTGAATTTGAAAAGATCAGTAAATCGATCGCCCAAATTAAGCACCCTGTGAACCCTCAAGATGATGAGGCATTCCATATCTCTGATCTGGTTGCAAAAGATTATTACAAAATGATCCATCCATTAATGCGGTCGCTTGCAAAGCGCCAGCCTTTGATCATCCTATTTGACAATCTGCAGTGGGCAGATTGCCAATCTTTAACCATCCTGGAAAATATCCTGCCAATTTCAACTGAAGCGCCTGTGTTATTTTGCTTAATTTCCCGCCCAGAGAGGTCCTCACAAGGCTTGCAACTGGTCAATTCTGCTGGCATCTGCCAGGGTTTGAAAGTTGAGACCATCCATTTAGAAAATCTAAACATGGATGAGAGCCTTGCCTTGGTTTCCAATCTACTGAATGCCAGTCAAATCCCGCCAGGATTTATGGATCTGATATTCAAACAAACAGAAGGCAACCCCTTCTTTATCCTAGAAACAATGCAGATGCTTATCAGGCAAAAGGTGATCAGACGCTTGGAGAATAATTGGGTGATCCCCAGAGAGATGGAGGCATTAAAGGTTCCTGACACAATAGAGCACCTATTATTCGCCCAAATTGATGACTTGCCCGTAAAAGCACGCCATATTTTAATAATAGCCAGCATTTTGGGAAGGGTGTTTGAAGCCAGGTTGCTGAGTGAGGTTTTGCTGAACTGCTTAAGTGATCTGCAACCACTGCAAGAATTGAGCTACCTTGAATCAGCAGGTTTTATCTCGCTGCATGCGATAAAACCTTTCTTGCAGTACAAGTTCAATCACTTTCTATTGTATCAGGCAATTTATCAATCCATCTTTCCTGCAGATCGGAGCAATCTTCACCTACTGGTTGCAGACGCTCTGGAAAAACAATACACTAAAACTCCGGAAAAGGCAGCATCCCAACTCGCTCATCATTACCATGAAGGTGGGAATTTTGAAAAAGCTCGCAATTATTATACGTTGGGTGCAAAAGAGGCATTGTCCAATCATGCTGTTATTGAAGCAGAGAGCAATTATCGGCAAGCGTTAGCACTGGTTGGAGATCCCCCAGAAAAGGCAGATCTACTGGCAGGATTGGGACAGTCGCTTTCAGACCAGGCCAGATATCCTGATGCCATCGGGTATTGGCTGGAAGCACTGGAAATCTACAAATCAGAGAAGAATTACGATCGCGTTGCGCGATTATATGCCTGGTTGTCGCGTGCCTCCTGGTGGATCAATGATTTGGAGCAGAATCTATCCTACTGCCTCGAAGGATTGAAACTGGTTAAGGGAAAGCAGAAAAGCGCGGGGGTGGCATATTTGCTGCATGAGTGCGGTCGCACCTACTTGTTCAATAATGACCTGAAAAAAGCGCAGCAATATATTAAAAGTGCTTTGAAGATGGCGAGAGAACTAAATGCGATGGACGTCCAGGCTGAAGTCCTTGCAACGATGGGGGTTTTTCCAACGCTCAGCGCCACAGAAGCGATTTCACTGCTTGAAGATGCCCTTGAAATTGCAGAAACAAACCATCTCAACAGTTCTGCCTCGCGGGCATACATCAACCTGGCTGCCATCGTTGAAAATTTAGGTCAAATCCGTTTGGCTCTTGATTACCGCCAGAGGGCAATCGATTTAGGCATGGATACAGGCAATCTTTCGGATGAGTTCTACATTCAAGCGGGCATCATCAACAACAAGATCATGCTTTGCAGGTATAACGATGTCAGGGTGGACATTGAAAGGATGAAACAAGTCAGCACGCAACAAGCACAGGAACTAAAGGATGAACACCTTTCCATTCTCCTGTGGGAGTCTCAACTTGAACGTCAACTCGGTAATTCTGGCAGGGCATATGATTTGATACTCTCTTTCAACAGGGCACAACGGCAGCGGGGTGATCTTGAGCAATTGCTAAATGGCAATCTTCGCCTTGGTGAAATCCTTGTTGAACCAATCTATTTGGAAGACAACCAGGTATCCAGGAATAACCTCGACATTATCCTGACAATCTTAAATGAACATCTTGAGGCAGGCGCTTCACCTGAAACGCACTCACAATTGATGGGTTTGCTGGCATTGGTTCATGCGTTAAAGAATGACCAGGCTAAAGCAAAAGTTTATTGGAATAAAGTTAATGACGACTCTCAATATGCCAGCAGTCAATTTGAGAAATCCCAACTCCGGCTTATTTCTGCAAGATTGGCGGCAAGTCAACAGGATTGGCAAGGAGCCTTGGAGAATTTTGAAGCCTGTGAACAGGAATTTAGTAAAATGGAAGCCCGGTGGTGGCAGGCGCATACCTGGTTGGAAATAGCTCTCATCCATATCCACCGGCAGGATGCAGAAGGTCTGGAGCGCTCACAGAATTTGCTAAGAGACGCCCTGAGCGTCTTCAAGGAGCTGGGAAGCTCATATTATCCGGACCTGATCATTGACAAATTACGGATCGTAAAGCAGCTATCCAAAGAACTGGCAATCACCAGCCGAAAACAGAAGCATGAACTCAGTGAAGCAGGCAAAGTACAGACCAGTTTTATTCCTGCGCGCGTACCTGACCTGCCTGGATGGCAAATTGCTGCCGCGCTTGAACCAGCCAGGGAGACATCCGGGGATTATTATGATTTTATCGATCTACCTGGGGATCGCATCGGTGTGGTGATTGCCGATGTGGGCGACAAGGGCGCCGGTGCAGCGCTTTACATGGCATTAAGCCGGACCCTCATGCGTACTTTTGCCCTGGAACATGCCAATACCCCCGAGATGCTGATGAATAAATTAAACCAACGCATCATGCAGGATACCCAGGAAGGGATCTTTTTAACACTGGTCTATGGAATTTTGGACCCTCAAACAAAGACATTCACTTATTCCAATGCCGGTCATAATCCACCCATTGTCATAAACCCCAAGCAGGATGACCCATTTTCGTTCCTTGATCCGACCGGCATGCTGGTAGGTCTTTTCAAGGAGGGTCATTGGCATCAAAAGGTGATCAGCCTGGCTGAGGGGGAGATCATCGTTTTTTACACAGATGGAGTTACCGAAGTCGAGAACGAACAGGATGATTTCTATGGTAAAGAACGCCTGCTCAGGGTACTGACCCACAACAAGGACAGCAGCGCACAACTCACCATGGAAGCAATCCTCAAAGATGTGCACAATTTTGTCGGGGAAAAACCAATCGTTGACGACATCACCCTGATCGTGATCAAAAAGGGTTGAGTTCCAATCCAATAAAAAAGGATTGAATTTCTCAATCCTTTTCTTTATAAACGTTTTCTAAAATTTTACTCAGCCTTCTCTTCAAGCTTCGTAAAAACGATGGCATCATCTTTCAAGTCTGCCAGCACCGTATCGCCCTCTTTAAAATGCCCTGAGAGAAGTTGGGTTGAAAGCGGGCTTTCCACGTGCTTTTGCAGAGTACGCTTGAGTGGTCTGGCACCAAAGAGTGGGTCATAACCAGTGTCTGCCAACCATTGGCGGGCTTTATCGCTCAATTCGATTTTTATTTTGTACTCAGCCAGACGCTCCTGGATTTCCCGCATTTGCAAGGTGACAATATCCAACATTTGCTCCTTGCTGAGAGGGGAGAACATGATGATCTCATCAATGCGGTTGAGGAATTCAGGTCTGAATGTGCCTTTGAGGGCTTTCTCAATCTTGTCATGTGCCTGTTTCTCTTCGCTATCACCCGAACTGCCGAGGAAACCGAGGGTTCCACCGCGGTTGACAAATTCAGTGCCAAGATTGCTGGTCATGATCAACACCGTATTGCGGAAATCCACAACCCGACCCTGTCCATCGGTCAAACGACCATCATCCAGGATCTGCAAAAGGGAATTCCATACCTCAGGATGTGCCTTTTCAACCTCATCAAAGAGGATCACGCGGTAAGGTCGCCGCCGAACTGCTTCGGTCAATTGACCGCCTTCCTCATAGCCTACATAACCAGGAGGGGCGCCAAACAGGCGGGAGACGGTGTGCTGTTCGCGGTATTCGCTCATATCAATGCGTACGAGAGCGTCTTCATCATCAAAGAGGAATTCAGCCAGGGCTTTGGCGAGCTCCGTCTTGCCCACGCCAGATGGGCCAATAAAGATAAATGAGCCGTTGGGTCGGCGCGGGTCTTTCATGCCTGCGCGTGCACGTCTGATGGAATCTGAAATCGCCGCAATGGCTTCATCCTGCCCGACGATGCGTTCATGCAGGCGTGCTTCCATTTGAAGCAATCGGTCAGCCTCGCTCTCCATCATCTGGGTGACGGGGATGCCAGTCCACTGGTTGATGACCTGGGCGATGTCATTGACGTCCACGATCTCATCCAACTTGTGTTCCAGTTCCCATTTATCGCGCTCCTGCACAAAGGTCTGTTCAATGCGCAGGCGCTCTGCTTTCAGTTTCACAGCGCGTTCATAATCGCGTTCAATGCCTGCCTTTTCTTCCTCAGCTGCCAGACGATCCATTTCACGTTTCATGACTTTCAAGTCATCCGGCAGGGAATAGAGGGCAACCCGCAGTTTGGCAGCCGCTTCATCCATCAAATCGATGGCTTTGTCGGGCAACTTTCGGTCAGATACATACCTAGATGAAAGTTTTACGGCTGACACCAGGGCGGCATCCGAAAAGGTCACTTTATGGTGTGCTTCATAGCGGTCACGCAAACCGCGCAACATTTCGATGGTATCCTCCACGTTGGGCTCTTCCACATAAATCGGGGCAAAACGGCGTTCAAGGGCGGCATCTTTTTCGATGTACTTGTGATATTCATCCAGGGTAGTTGCCCCCACGCACTGCAGCTCTCCACGAGCCAGGGCAGGTTTGAGCATATTGGAAGCATCCACAGCGCCTTGTGCTGCGCCTGCACCCACGACAGTATGCAGTTCATCAATGAACAGGATGATCTCACCCTCTGACCGTTGGATCTCCTCAATGGACGCTTTCAAGCGTTCTTCGAATTCTCCGCGGAAACGGGAACCAGCGATCATGGCGCTCAAATCCAGTGCCACCACGCGTTTCCCCATCAAAATTTCAGGCACATCATTATTGGCGATTTTTTGGGAAAGCCCCTCGACAATGGCGGTCTTCCCCACGCCAGCTTCACCGATCAGGACCGGGTTATTCTTGGTGCGCCGGCAGAGGATCTGGATCAGACGCAAAATTTCCTTGTCCCGCCCAATGACCGGGTCCAGCTTACCCTCACGTGCCATGGTAGTCAGATCGCGTGAATATTTCTCCAGGGTGCGATAGCGTGACTCAGCCTTCGGGTCGGTTACTTTCTGCCCGCCCCTGAGTTCATTGATGGCATCCAAGACGCGCTGCCGATTCAAACCCAGTTCTTCCAGCATACGAGATAGTTGGGTATTCTTCTCACTTAAAATTGCCAGGAAGAGGTGCTCGGTGGAAATATATTCATCACCCAAGCGGTTTGCTTCCGCATTGGCATGGTCAACGATCATCTTAACCCGCGGGGTAATGAAGATCTGTCCCGACCCACCGCCAAAGATATTGGCTTTGGGTGTGGTGCGAAGGATATTATCCAGGCGTTCAGCCAGGACACCGGGTTCAATTTTCAAGATTTCCAGAATTTGAGAAACAACTCCCTGGGGTTGTTCAATCATTGCCAGCAGGATGTGTTCAGCATCAATTTGATTATGCCCGTAGCGCTGAATGATCTCGGCTGCTCGGGTGGCTGCTTCCTGCGCTCTTTCAGTAAAACGATCAAAACGCATCATAGTGTTCAGTCCTTTAACGAATCATAAGAAGACATTCGTTATTTTATGGGATTATAACATCAAGCCCGCCTGGCTTATACAATATATATATATGATTATTATTAAAATTATATAGGAACTGGTTTATTGAATGAACATGGCATCACCAAATGAAAAAAAGCGGTATCCTTCTTTTTTGGCGATTTCATAGGCGTTCAACATGGTTTCCCGTCCGGCAAAGGCACTCACCAACATTAAAAGGGTTGATTTGGGCAGGTGAAAATTGGTAATCATGGCGTCCACAACCTTGAATTCAAACCCTGGCAGGATAAAGAGGCTGGTCTCACCGGTGTAGGCTGAAAGCTCTCCATCTGTTGACAGGGCAGCTGCAGTCTCCAGTGTTCTTACTGAGGTGGTGCCGACAGCGATCACACGCTTCCCATTGGCTTTTGCCTGGTTGATCTTGTCTGCGGTCGCTTGCGATAATTCACACCACTCCTTATGAATTTGATGCCTGGTTGGATCACTTTCTTTAACAGGTGCAAAGGTGTCCAAACCCACATGCAACGTCAATTCTGCAAATTGAATGCCTTGATCAGCCAGAGTTTCCATCAACTCAGGTGTGAAATGCAAGCCTGCTGTGGGTGCGGCAGCCGAGCCCGGAATTTTGTTGTAAACGGTCTGATAGCGTTCCGGATCATGCAAATATTCATGAATGTAAGGAGGCAGGGGCACATGCCCTGCTTGCTGAAAATAATTTTCGATGGGCTCCGAGAAACGGACCAGACGCTGAGCGCCATCCAAAACTGCCACAATCTCTGCCACAGGCCCGTTGATGACCTGCAAGCGCTTGTGCTCTGCAAGCCCTTTCCCACCGACCAGGCAAGTCCATGACAATTCATCTTCTTTCCGCAGCAACAACATCTCCACCTGACCCCCTGAGGGGATTTTTTTGGCATGGATGCGGGCAGGGATTACGCGTGTCTGGTTAATGACCAGCAGATCGCCGGGTTGGAGAAAGTTGCCGATTTCGTAGAAGCGAGTGTGCGTGATTATGTTGGTACATCGATCCAGCAGCATTAAACGCGAATTATGGCGGGGTTCAATCGGCGTCTGGGCGATAAACATTTCAGAGAGATGATAGTCAAAGTCTTCCGTTCTCATAAAAAAAGCAAACGACCTTTTGGAGATTAACAAGCAGGAAATGGGGCGACCATTGGATTTGAAACCAGGCTTTTGAAGTTACTGAGGATCACCATTGAACAAGCCCGGCTGATCATGTGCTCCAATGTAGCGCAAGCCGAGATGCTCATAAGCCAGTTGCGTTGCCACCCTGCCCTGTGAAGTCCGATCGAGAAATCCAAGTTGGAGAAGGTAAGGTTCCACCACATCCATGATGGTATCTGCTTCTTCACTAACAGATGCTGCAATCGTATTCAGACCCACCGGTCCACCTGAATATTTTTCAATGATCGTTAACAAGACGCGCCGATCCAATTCGTCCAGGCCCATCTCATCCACATTGAGCATCTCAAGGCTGGCAGCAGCGACTTCCGAGGAGATCATGCCCGCGGCACGCACCTGGGCATAATCGCGCACACGCCGAAGCATACGCAGTGCAATCCGCGGGGTACCACGGGCGCGCCTGGCAATCTCAGCCACACCTTCCTCCTCGCAGGGGATGCTCAGTAAGCTGGCGCCGCGCCTGATGATGGCACATAAGGCTTCCTCATCATAATAATCCAGGCGGTAAACAGCGCCAAAGCGGGCTCGCAGGGGTGATGTCAGCAAGGCAAGCCGGGTTGTGGCACCAACCACAGAAAAGCGCGGTAATTTCAAACGGATTGATTTGGCAGATGGTCCCTTGCCAATAACGATATCCAGGGCATAGTCTTCCATGGCTGGGTAGAGGATTTCCTCAACTGCCCTACCCAGGCGGTGAATTTCATCAACAAAGAGGATGTCACCAGCACGTAAATTGGTCAGAATGGCTGCCAGGTCGCCAGCCCTTTCAATGGCAGGTCCGGAGGTGATCTTGATGTTCACGCCCATTTCAGTTGCTAAAATATGTGCCAGGGTGGTCTTCCCCAATCCGGGTGGGCCATAAAAAAGGATGTGATCCAGAGGCTCTTTGCGAAGTTTGGCTGCCTCAATTTGAACAAGCAAGTTTTCTTTAACTTGAGGTTGTCCGATCAACTCAGCCAGAGAATTGGGACGCAACGCCAGGTCAAGATGATCTTCATGACTGGCTTCATTACCAAGGATATTGCGAATTGAATTATCGGGCATGCTAAGAATTATACTCTGATAATTTTTCCCTTATTTGACTGTAGTATAATTTTTCTGGATTACTTGATGAAAAGGTAACGGTTGGTAATGGATCTCTCAATTATTGTTCCCATATATAACGAATTTGAAAGCATAAAACTACTCTATGAGTCAGTTTACCTAAATGTCAGTCCACTCAAGATTGAGTGGGAGCTTATCCTGGTTGACGATGGGAGCAGTGACTCCAGCCCCGAGATCCTTGAGCAATTAGCACAAGCAGATCCATTGCACGTCCGCGTGGTGGAACTGAGACGGAATTTTGGACAAACAGCAGCTATTGCGGCGGGCATTGATCATTCTGAGGGAGAGACCATTGTATTAATCGATGCGGATCTCCAGAATGATCCTGCTGATATCCCCATGATGTTGACGAAAATTAATGAAGGGTATGATGTGGTGAGCGGATGGCGAAAAATCAGGCATGATGGTTTTTCCCGCCGGATACCTTCTCAAATTGCCAATAAATTGATTTCATGGATTACTGGCGTCAAGCTACATGATTATGGTTGTACTCTGAAAGCATACCGCCGTGAGGTAATTACAGGTTTTCGATTGTATGGTGAAATGCACCGCTTCATTCCTGTTTATGCAAACTCAGTCGGTGCAAAAATTATTGAAGTACCAGTCAATCACCATCCCCGCCGGTTTGGTAAAGCCAAATATGGGTTGGAACGTACCACCAAAGTGCTGCTTGACCTTTTCACGGTGAAATTCTTAACGAGCTATGCCAACAAACCTATCTATTTGTTTGGTGGGACAGGGATCGTACTCATATCTCTCAGCCTGGTTGTTTTGATTTATTTGTTTATCAGGCGGGTCTTTTTTTCGATCGGCGTTCTCACTTCCCCATTATTCCAAATAAGTACAATGGTATTCATCATGGGTTTTCAGTCGATTTTGATGGGTTTGATTGCAGAGCTATTGGTGCGCACTTATCATGAGTCACAAGGGAAGCCCACCTACACGGTCAAGAAAGTAATCAACCCCATATTCAAACCATAAAGTTAACTTTTTAAAATTTTTCGGTGAGATATTTCACTGTTATTCCAAAAAGACTGTGCTATATTTACGTCATTGTCAAAAACCAGATTGTAAATCCAAATTGAAAAGAATATTAAAATCCCTTATTGAACCGCAGACTTTAAGTTAATAAGGTCATTATATAATTCCGATTGTCCTCGCGGGATCAATAAATTGACATTTCCATTTTGAAGGGTATAAACCGGTTCATAATCTTCCAGAATTGGCAAAATGACCCGGTTAACCCACTCATTATTCTCCGCCCAAAATGACATGGATGGATCTTGCATATTCGTGGAAAGTGGGTCCATCAGGATGGCTGAGAATGTATGCTGTGAGAGCAAACTGTAAAATTCTTGCAGGTAAGGCTGATTATTGCTCATTGCCATTTCCATGAGAAACACTTTTTCATATTCAGGATAGAGCCTGATGCCTTCCACTTTGTTAAGTGCCAGTAACTGTCTCTCTGATATGAATAGAACTTCACCGGGTTGATCTTGCAGCACATCCAAAGCAGATTGAATTAATTTCACATCCTTCTCCTGGGTTGCGGGAGAAATAAATTTCCAGGAAGTGGTCGCTTGCATGGAGAATATCACGGGTATCATGGTAGAAAGGATCACAAAGGCATTGTTCAGCTTAAAATGTTGTGCATTTTGGGGGGATTCCAATATGTAATGATCAAATATGATGCTCAGCGCCACCACAATCCATATCACCAGGAAGGCATCCATATTGTGCAAATCCCCTCCCCCACCAATTTTAACACTGACGATAATCCCACCCAGCAGAAAAACAAAAAGAATTAAGCATAAACCCAGGCTTCTCACCGATTGCCAATATGCCTTGAAACCAGTTTTGACGATCTTTTGCACAACCA
Source organism: uncultured Anaerolineaceae bacterium (assembly GCA_964540765.1). Lineage (GTDB taxonomy): Bacteria > Chloroflexota > Anaerolineae > Anaerolineales > Anaerolineaceae > CAZJLN01. The sequence continues at coordinate 16,636 of CAZINW010000039.1, forward strand.
GAACAGCCAGGGGCAGGCAGACAACGAGGATACCAATCAATATTCCCATGCTGTAAGTACTGTTTGGCAGTAAACGGCTCCAGAGCAGTCCAGACGAAAATGAAGAAGTAAATAATGCCGGGTCATTCCCTGAATAAAGAGTGTACAACCTGTTGGTCAGCAATGCGGTCGCCCCGCCTGCCAGGCACCAGATGAACGGGTCACGAAAGTACCTGAACCATTTCATGGAACCCACAGGGGTTTCGAGAAGGTAAAGTGTTGCTGCGAGGAGGGCTGGCAAAGGCAACCAATTAACCCGACTTAATCCTGCCCACACTGAGGCAAGTACAACAAATACAAGTGTACGAATTGGTTTTTTAGGATGGTAACCCAATAAAACTAAAATGACACACACCATCAAGTGGTAATAGACTGCACCCTGAAAAAAATAAAGAAAAAACCAGAGAATGAGCGCCAGCTTGTTAAAACGACTGCCAAATTTGAAGCGACGTGCCAGGACAAGGCTGCCCAGAGCAGTCAGAACGATCCAGAGGAGGACTTGCCAGAGACGATGGATAAGGATGTTCTGACTCCCAAAGATAAAAGGGATGGATTGCAGAAGATACCTGGAGGGATGCAAAACAGGAAGCGGGATTTTTTGACCATATAATCTTTGAGCAAAAAATATGGATGCGTTGTAATAACGACTGCCTTCTGACCACCCCAAGGAAAAAGGAACCGCCTGTATTTCAGGCAGAAACGATCCTATCTTGTAAACTACCCCAGCAATTAATGATAAAAACATGAACGCATTCGCTGGTGAAGTGTCAGGGTAACCATGGTTCACAAGCAGCGATCCCAATCCCGTCATCCACACCATAAAGAGCAAACGACCGCTGTGATGCAAAAATATTTGGAAGGGAGTGGTAAAAGGCAATATCGCAGCCAGTAAAGCCAAAATAACAGCGATCGTCCATGCCACGGACTTGGGCAGGATTACTTTTGGTAATTGGATTTTCGCTTTGAAGGGTATGAATGTTAAAACCAGGAAGACGATTGAAATGATCAAAGACAGGGAAACAATGTAAAACCAGATTCCCCTGGCTTCAAGGAAAACGATCAGATACCAAATGGAGAGTGCAACATTGATCAGCATAAGATATCGCAACCATGCTTTTTTACCAATTACCACACTCACTCCTTGAGAATCTCATTATCCTTGACCAATTTTGAATAATTTTCACCGCTTAATATTCCTGAGATAAAAAACGCACCGGGCAAGCTCCCCAGGATCCACAAACCACGGATGATGATGGCAATCGTCAGACTGGTTGAGTTACTCAGTCCCCCCAACACCGTGAATAAATTCGTGATGGTGACTTCCTGCAGTCCCAATCCATTGATTGAGATTGGCAACAAAGTGACGAAGTAAGTTAAACTCCAAAGCCCTGCGATCTCCCAGAACGACATGCTCTCTCCCAATTCGGTGATGATGATCTTTATGATCAGGAAGATCGCAGCCATATGAATGAAATTGAATAACATCGCCAGCAATAGATATTTCGGATGTTTGAACCAGTAGCGGAAATTTTCGGCCACTTTTTTCAGGGTTGACTTGACTTTGGCTACAATCTTTTTTCCAAAAGCCCACCCTGCCATTGCATTGATACCCTGATCAACAGCTTGATGATTTAGATTATTAAATAATGGCGAGAGACCAAACGGCAACACCAATGCCATTCCTATGATACCTACCAAACGATCGGTCATCAGGGAAGCGGCTGCCAGGGCACCACTAATGCCAATTCTCATCGCCCCTGCCAAGCGGACAACATCTCCCCCGACCGTGGTCGGAAGGAAGTTGGATGCAAACAAGCCAGCAAATGTCAAGCGCAGGCTGTCCTTCCAATGCACTTTGAGGTTTTCAATATGTAAGAGTGAATGCCAGCGTAAAAAAGTGGCTAAACGAGAAACAAAGATCAAAAATACCATCATTAAGAGACGGGAAAGCGATATTTTCTTTAGTGCGTCAATAATCTCTTCAATGCCTGTAGTATAGAATAAATAAACCAACAATAAGATGGAGAGGATTGTCCCAATCCAGCGAATGATTATTTTCCAATTTTTATTGTGCTTGTTCAATTCCATTCAAATCCAAACAGATTGACCTTACATCTTAATGAGGAGTTCTGTTGAATTATACATTAATTTACTGATCAGACTTTTGCAGCGAATTGCCTCACAAATAATCTTACTATAGGGAATTACGTTGACTCAAAAAGAA
>CAZINW010000040.1:0-17645 GCA_964540765.1 uncultured Anaerolineaceae bacterium
GTCACGCTCATGTTTTGAGCTTGTCCTATTTTACCCATTTTTGAGATGACTTCTAGAGTCTTTCGTCCTGATTTCCTACTGACATTTGTCTCTTTCAGCCTGAGTAGTTACAAAATATCGGGATTGCTTTTCAGCAATGGTATAATCCTAAGGCTTAAATATTGATAAAAGAGAGGAATTTTATGGTCAAAACTTCCGCAGCCTGCCCAAAATGTCATCAACCCATCACCGTTGAGCTTCAACGGCTATTTGATCTCAATACTGATCCGCAAGCCAAGCAAAAACTGCTTTCCGGCACGGCAAACATGGTCAACTGCCCACACTGTGGCTACCATGGCCCGCTGCCAACGCCGATCGTCTACCATGACCCGGATCACGAGCTGCTGCTGACCTTCTTCCCGCCTGAAGCCGGCGTTCCTGTCAATCAGCAGGAAATGACCATCGGGCCCCTGATCAAGAAAGTGGTGGACGACCTGGTGCCTGAAAAACGCAAGGCGTATATTTTCCGACCACAGACAATGCTGACGCAACAGCGCCTGTTCGAACGCATCCTGGAAACAGACGGCATCACCCCTGAGATGATCAAAGCCCAACAGGACCGTCTGAACCTGATCCAACGCCTGGCGATGGCAAGCTCTGAAGCTCTGCCGGTTGCCATCACGCAGGAAGATGACCTGGTCGACGATCAGCTCTTCATGCTGCTCTCCCACTTGATCGAAGCATCCGCTTCTGGCGGTGACGAGAACAGTGCGCGCCAACTGGCAGGTTTGCAACAAGCCCTGCTTGAACACAGCACCTTTGGCAAAAAAGTGGCGGAACAAACTCGGGATACCCAGAAAGCCATCAGCGACCTGCAGGCACTTTCCAAAAAGGGGCTTACCCGTGAGAACCTGCTTGACCTGGTGATCAACGCCTCCACAAGCGAAGTTCAGCTGGCGACCATTGTCAGCATGGCACGCGGTGGCATGGATTATGCCTTCTTCCAACTCTTGAGTGACAAATTGGAAAAATCCAAGGGAGATGATCAAGCAAAACTGATCGCATTGCGGGAAAAACTGCTGGACATGACTCACGAGGTGGACGAAGCCATTAAAGCACAGACGGAGCAAGCCCAAAAACTGCTTGATGAAATCCTCTCAGCCGAAAAGACGGAGGAAGCCGCCCAGGCAGCCTTGCCCAAGATAACGCAGATCTTTGTGGATCTGCTCCGCCAAGAGCTTAAGAAGGCTCAAAGCGCCAATGACCAGGGCAGGTTTGCCAAATTACAGACCGTCGCCCAAATCATCCAGGCAGCCAGCACATCAGGTGCCTACATTGAATTGATCGAAGCACTGCTACAGGCGCCGGATGAGGCCAGCCTGAACGCCCTCCTCGAGGAGGCAAAAGATGCCATTGATGATGAATTTTTGCAGTTTCTCTCCGGGCTCACCAACCAGGTTGAATCACAGGGAGACCAGGCTGAGATGGTCGACCAATTAAAAAGGGTCCACAAAGCGGTATTGCGTTTTTCGATGCAGAAAAATATAAGCCAGGCGGGCTGATAGGCAGGTTCAATCTACAAGAGGGTTTTCCAGACGCAAACCGTGTCCACGTACAGTGATGAGGTATTCATGGCTGTCATCCAGTTGTACCAGGCGATCCCTCAAGCGCCGAATGAGCGCATCCAAAGCCTGTTCACTGATCCATTCCGTTTCATTGCCCCAGACAGCAGCGACCATCTCGCCGCGGCTGATAACCTCACCAGTCCTTTGATAAAGCGCCTGAAGCAGGCTAAATTGCGAGATCGAGAGAGGTGGGTCAAGCTCTTGATCCAGGATCCAAACCCGCCGCGAAGCTGGGTCGAGCTTCAATCGGCGCTCCGTGGAAAGTTCAAACGGCAGATCTTCGAGCGGCAGAGTTGCATCTGAACTGATGAACATAAAGCGCTGCGCCAGTGCGATCTGAACTTCATCCCCTTCTTTTAAGAACACACCCTGCTCCACCCGTTTTGAGTTGCAGAAGGTGCCGTTCTTGCTTTCAAGGTCTTCCAGAAGCACACCCTCTTTGCTGTAAGTCACCCTGGCATGCTGGCGGGATACCTGCCGGTCAGGAATGGCGATCTCACAGGAGTCATCTCTGCCAATCACCAGTTGGGTTTTGATCAGCCAGCGCTGATTAGCCAAAAAGCCACCTTGTGCGATTAAAAAGGGATATTCCGAGTTTTTCATAAATGGTTCATCGTCCCAGGTACCCAGGAAACTACCTTAAATTTCCTGCCCGCTGGCGCATATTATGGTTTATAGTGTTATTATTATAGTACACATCTGTCCGTCGACGCCGAATCGAATACGGGCTTTAGCAGCAATCGCGGGTTGTGAGCTCCAGCCTGGCTGGGGGTACACCTCCATGAGCGATGTGAGAGAGGTTGACTTTTATGCCGGTGCATCAAAAAGTTGGGGCAGTCTTAAATAAACGCTACCAGATCGAAAGGATCATCGGTCAGGGTGGCTATGGCTGCATCTACCTGGCTGAAGATCTGCGCCTTGCAGGTCGAAAATGCGCTGTCAAGGAAGTGGAACACGATCCAACCCTGGCTGCTGACATTCTTAAAGAAACCCGCGATCAATTCATGCGGGAAGCCACCGTGTTGGCCAGGCTGGATCATCCCAATCTTCCAAAAGTGTCTGATTTTTTCTCAATCGCTGATGCGGATTACCTGGTGATGGACTATGTGCCCGGCGAGGATCTGCGCACCCTGATGTTAAAAGCCAGCCAGGCAGGCAAATTCCTGCCAGAGGCGGATGTGCTTGCCTGGGCAAACCAACTTGCAGATGCCTTGATCTATTTGCATGGTCAGGAGCCTCCTATCTTGCATCGTGATATCAAGCCAAGCAACCTTAAATTGACCCCCCATGGTGTGATCAAACTGGTTGACTTCGGCTTGGTCAAGCTGCTTGCTCCCGGAGAGGTCACCATCACCATTCTGCAGGGTCAGGGGACAGCCATGTACACACCCCTGGAGCAATATGGTGGGGATTCGGGGCATACGGATGCCCGTACGGATATTTACGCCTTTGGTGCCACCCTTTATCACCTGCTGACAAACCAGCCTCCCGTCAATGTACGTGACCGCTTCCTCGATCCTGACAGCCTCATCCCTCCCCGCGAGATCAACCCCAGTCTCAGCCCCCGTACCGATCGCACCATTCTATGGGCGATGGCATTGCATCCCGATGAGCGCCCAAAAGACGTACAGACATTTATCAAGGCGCTTGGCGATGATTCGGGTATTTTTTCTCAACCCAGCAAAAAACAGGCGCCGCGCAGTAAGTTTCTCCAACCCCTGGAAATGACCCTGCTTGCCGCTGCGGGTGGGCTCACGTTAATAGGACTTATTCTTACACTGATCCACAGCCTATAACCCTTGGATTGCATTTTAAAGTTGGCTAAGGCTGCTGTTTCCTGGTTGGAATCTTGTTGCCATCTACGAGCACCCACCAGATCAGCGCAGCAATCCATCCCAACATTAAACCAATAAATACTGTCTGGAGCACAAAGCTGCTGCCCGCCTGCTTCACCCATGCCACCATGCCAGGAAATCCCAGGTTCAGCAATACGTAAGCCAGCAATCCGCCAAGCGCTGCACATAAGCCTGAACGCAAGCCCCAGCGCACTGACCCCCACCAGAAGTAACCCAACAAATAGGCAACCCCAAAGCCGCCAAGCACCAATAACACCGCCAGCAACCAATCTGTCAGGTTGGGATATCCCGAGGGTTCTATTGTTGTTGATGCCTCACTGGTTGGCGTTAATGTCGTTGTTGGCGTTGGTTCCAGTGTGGGTGTTGCGGTTGGTGCCGGGGTTGCTGTTGGCATGATGACCTCGGCAATACCACTCTCAATATTCAAGAGCAATTTACTCGATATGGTTGCAGGCTCACTGACAGCCGTCACCTCCAGCGTGCCACCCCTGTCAATGCGATAGGATAACCTGGCTTTTCCGCTTATGGTAACCGATTCTTGCTGTTGCGTGATGACACTGTCGTCAACCGACCAAAAAGTAAATCGTACCACGGTGCCATCCGGCACAGGGTTCTGGTTGCGATCCAAAATGACACCTGCCTCGATTTCCACACTCTCACCGATACCAAGCATGGGTTCAGTCTCCTCTGAGGTCGCTTCCACGGTCGGGGTTGGCGTGCCATTCGCTGCCGGCTTCACAAGATTAAGTTGTATGATCTGATTGGGATCAGGCGAGGTTGCTGTGATCAGGTCGTACCTCACACTTGAGACTGAGACAGGTAAGGCACCCTGCGGTTTTATTTCGCGCATCAATACCCTGGCTGCCACTTCCACAGAAGCCGGCACTTTGCTGAAGAGACCGTAATAGGCTGTCACCTCCGAGATTTCCGTGGCATCCAGGTAGAATGGTGTGTCAAAGGCAAAGACGATCACTTTTTTATCCCTTAAAAGGTCAACCCGTTCAGACAGAATCCTTTTTAGCGCCTCTGATCCAGGGTAAGCGCTGTTGATATCCATGATATTGAAAATGACCCAATTTGCCCTTTTGAGATTATCCATTAAATTTGGATCGGAAGGCTCGGTCTTTGTATCCAATACCTCCAGCAACTGACCGAAGGTGTAAGAGGAAAGCCTGGATTGCTGGATCTGGTTGCTTCCCGCAGGTCCATAGAGTTGAAGCAGGGAATTTTGTAAAGACCAATTGGAAAGCATGCTGGTTGGTTCGCAGGTGCTGCATTGCTGACTGGAGCGTACGTCAGAGAAGATGATCATGTATTCATAGGTTGAAGGTTCTTCAAGCAGAATTGTCTCCAGGTCTGACTCGGCGGGGCTTATCAGGGTAACCGCCTCCCTGGCAACTTTAAGCGAAGTCTGACTGCCATTGCCCAAACTGTTCAATTCATCTTCAGGTGGGATCACATTTTCCAATTCAAATTCACCATACAGTTTTAATTTGCTGTTGATGATCCTCAAAACCGAATCATCCACCCTTTGGGCAAAGACCGTATCCTCCTGGTATTTCTGAACAAAGAGGTCAAGTGTATCCAGGACAGTGGTGTAAGCATCCGGATCATTGGTCGCAATAAAGTCTTTCAAGTAAAGCAGGTCATTGCCTGCCTGGAATGCAGTACGGGCAATCTGGGGTGCATCAAATGTCTCACCGGTTGGGTCAAAGAATCGACGCACCGCATGGCTGCCCAGGCTGTCACTGACGATCAAACCGCCATTGGTGCGCCAACTGCTGAAGGATTCCAATGCCATTAATTGACTCAACGCCGTGTTATCAAAGCTGACCGGCCTGGTGGTAGCCCGGATGTTGCCCTGAAATCCCTGGTAACGAATATGGGAAATCATCAGCCCGTCGGTCTGGGATTCGGTGGCAGAGGTGCTGTTGGTGACTGCAATAAAAGGCGCCAGCTCAATTTGCTTGAGCTGTTCCAGTGATTTGCGCACGGTGGCAACTTCGTCCTCAGGGGAACGGTCTGTGCTGCCCTGACCGGGGAAATGCTTGGAGATGACGGCCAGTTTGCCGTCGCTGCCAAGGTGCAATCCAGAAATGTACGCCTTGCCCAGCTCACCCACCCAATATGGATCCCCACCAAAGGTTTGGGTGCCTGAGTAATAGGCATTTTCAGAATTGCTCGTATCCACCACATCGAGCGATGGACCGAGGTAAAAATTGAAACCCAGCGCTGCCAGTTCAGACCCCATCACCTGACCGACTTCCTGTGCCAGTTGCGGGTTCCAGGTGGCACCAATGGTCATTTGACTTGGCAGGGGTGTCAAACCGTCCAGGATTTGATCGGAGGGCGATCCATTTCCTTCCTGTGCAATCCCTATGAACAGGGGAACATAGGTTGGCGGGTTATCCTCAATAATTTCTCCCTCAGTCGGATTGGATTCCTGCCAGGCAAGCTCCTGCAGACCCGTGGTGAGCTGGTAAGCGGCGGCGGTAGTATCTTCAGACACGAAATTGTTCATATCCGCGCCAAGAATAACGCCACCGATATGATGATTTACGATCAGCTCATAGATATCACTACCTTCGGCAATATCAGTGCCATCAAAGGTGATCAAAAATAACTGTCCCACCTTCTCTTCAGGGGTCATCTGCGCAACCAGGGTCTCCGCCTGTGCAGAGATCAGGCTGTCACCGGCAGTCACTTCTCCCAACTGCAGTGCGCCGATGAGGAATTGGACAACCAGGACCACATGCATCAGCCGGGTCAATTTGCTGGTCACGCGTGCCTTACGCAGGGTCATCTATGCACCCTTCCAAAACCTCTCTGGCAGCCCTGGGATCGTTACAAATGATCGCATCCACGCCGATGTCACGCAGGCGGCGTAGTTCTGCAGGGTCATCCACTGTCCAGGCGTTCACTTTGCGTCCCAATGCATGCATTTTCTTAATTAAGCCAGCACTGACATCACTGAAATATGGGTGCAACGCATCATAGGGAAAAATCCTCCCGAACGGTCCGCGCATCAGAGAGCCTGCCCCATGCGGGAATGTCAGCAATCCCCGCTGAATGGCTGGCAGTTGACGCTTTGCCCGGCTTAGATTGAGGGGGTTGAACGAGGACAGTAGCACAGAATCAACTAGTTTGAAATCCTGGGTCAGTTTGATCACCTTTTGGGTCAGGCTGTCAAAAGGTGAAGCATAATTTTTTAATTCCACGTTGATTAACAGCTTGCCGCCCAAGTGCTCATAGACCTCCGCCAATGAAGGCAGATGTTCACCGCAGAATGCTCCTGCAAAGACACTCCCGGCATCCAGACCGCGCAGTGTGCGCAAGGTGAAATCACTCACGCGCCCGCTGCCATTCGTAGTCCTGTCCACGGTGTCATCATGGATGACAACCAGTTCCTCATCCTTGCTAAACATCACGTCCAGTTCAATGCCATCTGCGCCTGACGTATATGCCAGCTCAAAGGATGCCATGGTGTTTTCAGGCGCCAAGGCACTGGCGCCGCGATGGGCAATGATCAAAGGCTTTGAGATATCCATTTCAATTCCGTGGGTTTAATTATAGCACCGCGAAAACGCTTGAACCGCACTTCCAATGTTAAACCATTAATGTTGATGAGGTATTTCCTTCATGGGGAGGAGTTCCACTCAGCGATCAAAATCAGGCTATAATTAATATACACGCAAAACAGTGTACCCTGTATTTATTTAAAGAAAGAGGTTTGCCATGACTGAGATAAAATCCGTGATCAAACGCAATGGTGCAATTGTGCCCTTTACCCCCGAACGTATTACCAATGCCATCTACCGCGCGGCAGTGGCGGTAGGTGGTCGTGACAAAGCCACTTCCCAGCAGCTGGCTGAGCAGGTGGTTTCACTGCTTGAGGACAGCACACCCGAAAGCAGCATCCCCACCATTGAACAAATCCAGGATCTGGTTGAAAAAGTGCTGATTGAAAACGGACATTCCAAAGTCGCCAAAGCTTACATTCTTTATCGCAACGAACGTGCACGCCAGCGCGAAAAACGCAATGAGGCAGATGCCCTGCCATCGGGCAATATTCCCTGGGCAAAACTCTGGAAGGTTCTGGATTGGGCAGTTGAACACGAGGTTCACAGCGTTGCACATCTCAACGAACACATCCGCAAAGGCACCCTGCCACAAATTGTCACAGCCGCAGAAGCTGCCTACCATGAGGACGTGGAAAATGCCGCTGGCATGGTGCTAGCTCGCCGTGATGAAGTACGCATGGTCTTCATTGCCGGTCCTTCTTCAAGCGGTAAAACAACGACAACGATTAAATTGGGTGAATATCTGGCTCGCCAAGGCTTGCGCCTGGTCACCTTGAACGTGGACAATTATTTCTTTGACCTGGACATGCACCCCAGGGATGAATTTGGCGATTATGATTTTGAAACGCCGCAGGCACTTGATCTAAAATTGATCAACCAGCATCTCAGCCGTCTTTTTGCGGGCGAAGAAGTGTTGATCCCTTATTACAACTTTAAAACCGGTCACCGTGAAGACAGCCGCATCCCGATGAAGCTTGCCAAAAATGAGATCATCCTGATCGACAGCCTGCATGGGCTCTACCCCGAGATGACCAGCGACATCCCGGCTGAGATGAAGTTCAAGCTTTACATTGAGCCCCTGTTGCAGTTGAAGGATAATAATGGTCATTACGTGCGCTGGACAGATATCCGCTTGATCCGCCGCATGCTGCGCGACGCTGCCCACCGTGCCTATGACCCCACCAAAACGTTGTTGCACTGGCATTATGTACGCACCAGTGAGCTGCGTCACATCATCCCATTCATGCATACCACGGATACCATCGTTAACAGCGCCATGCCGTACGAACTGCCCATGTACAAGCACAAACTGGGCGCGGAATTTGCGAGATGGGCAGGCGAATATAAAGGTGACCCCCTGCGCCAAGACGCCTGGGAGCGTGCCAGCCGCGTGCATGCGCTGATGGAACAATTGGAAGTTGTGACTGATGATTCCATTGTGCCTGAAAACTCCGTCATTCGTGAGTTCATCGGCGGAGGGATCTACAAATATTGAAAGCTCTTGGAGCAAACCTGATTTTAATGCTTTCGTGCGTTGATCAGGTTATATTGGGTCTCACAATGACCCATTTACCGATAATATTTTAGCAGATCCTGAGTAATTATCAGTAATTGCAGTAAAATTTGCATGATCATAATGAACCCTGCCAATACGGATTTCAAAGTATTGATAAGCTCTCTGAAAATCCATATCATTTTTATAAACAGGTGATCTCAATTTGACCGTTGAAATGATGATGACAGCTTCCGCATCATCAGTGACACCATTGAAGCTCCAAAAAATACCAAAAAAGCCCCGCTTGCTCTTATCATTTTCGCCGCAACCATCATTCTGGCAGCCACCAATGTCTTGCCTCTGGCTATGGCAACCATGCTGGGCACACTCTTAATTTTCGTGACCCGCTGCATTACGCCGGCAGAAGTTTATCGGTCCATGAGTTGGAACGCCCTGGTCCTGGTGGGATGTATGCTGGCTCTCGGGAAAGCTATGGAAGTGTCATAGCTGGCAGGATTTATTGCCTCACAACTGGCTGTCTGGATGGGAAACTCAAACCCACTCTTATTGCTTGCGGCTTCTTTTTCCTGTCAATGCTCCTCACTCAGCCAATGTCCAATCAGGCTGCTGCGCTTGTGGTCCTGCCAGTAGCCATTCAGACAGCCATTCAAATGAATCTAAACCCGCGTACCTTTGCCATGATGATTGCAGTAGGGGCGCTGCCACTTCCTATATTACACCCCTGGAACCAGCCTGTATGATGGTCTACGGACCAGGAAATTACCGTTTCCTGGATTTTGTTAAGGTAGGCTCGCTGTTAACAGTGATCGTGTTTGGCATCGCAATTTTACTTGTCCCGCTGCTCTGGCCTTTATAATAATCCATTCAACCAAATGTCATCTGCAAGTACTGATCAACAGTTGCTTAGGGAAAACAAGTACCCCAACCAATCCAGTCGCCCGTTCGATCTTTAATGGTATCAACCGAATAATAATAACCGCAATCATCAAAGCAGGTATGACCAACCAGGCAAACGCCATCGTAGTTGCGATATTCCGTTTCACAAGTGATTTTTTGTCCACGCAAAGGGCACCAGGTTTCTGCGCCTGCCCAGGTGATGTCCGCTTCGATGAATTCTGCTTTTGGCCAAATGAGCGCCAATTTGGTTGGTTGAGGCTCATTGTAAGTAAGACCTGTTGCATAATCGCCGCTATAAACAAGGAACTGTTTGGCTTCATCTGCAAAAAACTCAAAGGTTCTGATATCCATACCGAAAAGATTTTCATCGCTGCGGCAGATCAACATGTTCTGATAGCCTGCATCAATCTTGCAACTCAGTGGATAGCCATCCACGCTGCCATGATAAGGGGCGCTCACGTTTGGCACGATAAAATAGAAGACGGTTTCATTATCATTGGCAAATGCCTTGTAGATCCAGGCATCTTCAAAACCCAGGAACTGGGTGGGGGTGTTGGTGGCGGTTGGAACCTGCGTGGCAGTGGGTTCAGGCGTATCTGTGCTGGTTGGTATTGCCGTTTTTGAAGGGATTAGTGTGGCTGTGTCAACAGGCACTGGTGTATCGCTGGCAGCCAAAGGGGATGGGGTATGCTCCTGTGGGCTGGGATTGGCACAGGCTGGAGCAAGTAGAATGAACAATAAAAACAAACAAGAACCAATTTTAGATCGCATCAAAACCTCGTTGTCTGGTACAAGACCAGTTAATAAGAATCAAAATTAGTACTTCAATAAATTAACAGCAGAATTTTACTCCTGTTTGATATAAATAGTATATGAATCAGGCGGGGTTTGGCAATTTTCATTCGCTGGGAGCGATGCGAGGTTTGACCATCCTGCAATTCTCATTGAATACCTCAATGGTTGCCATCGCTTCCTCGTTGAGGTAATATCAAATATATTGGCATTCTCAATGACATGGACTACCTGTGATGAACGCGGTAAAGGGATCAACCCATGTGCCATGACCGGACAGGCATGCTCCGGGTTGGTTTCTTTACAATAAGTCTGGGCTATGGGTTGCCAAGTCGTCAAACACACCCGCATCGCAGTATGACGCCTGTGGAACATCCAGCAATCAGGCTTATTTGGGCTGGGTCCTCATACCTGCATCCATTTCTGTTGATCCACCCGGTTCCTGTTCCATTATTTCGGTGGGTTGTTGATCCAAACTGAGCGGAATTGTTGATCCCTCTTCGGATTGATGAATTTCTTCTCTATCACTTGAATCTTGACCTTTCCTGTTTTTCTCGCGCTTTGGCTTTTTCTTATCCCGATTCCTGACCCGGTCAATGCTTTCTTCAATAAAAGCTGCCACAGCGCCCTTTGGTTCCGGGAGCTTCAATAGTTGATCCCTGCTGAGCAGGCTCACCTGCTGATACATGAACGCCATTTCTTCTGCAGTATAGGGCATATCCGTATCAAGCCACCACAAAATGGTCGAAATCAACGCACCCGCAAAATGGTCTGCCATAAAAGTGACCGGGAGTATGGGTTCAGCGTTGGTGAGGGCAATTTCATTTTCAAGCGCCTGCTGGATATTGGCAGCGATTACTTGATGCAGTTGCCTTGATGCCGTGGCAGCGCCTTTGCCAATGACCATGATACGGTAGAAATCGTAATTGGCTTCAGCGAACTTAAACAACTTTTGAATGCCTCTGGTATCGTCCAGGCGCCATTGGGCTGTGACCAACTGAGGAGATTGCAGCAGGAATTCCTCCATTAACTGCTGCATCACATCTGCCAGCAGGTCATCCTTCTCCTTGTAGTGCAGGTAGAAGGTGGCTCTGCCAAGGTTGGCCTTATCTGTGACATCCTGGATATTAATCTCATCATATCCGCGCTCCATGATCAAATTGAGCATGCTTTCCCGCAGGAGTTTTTTTGTGCGTTGTACGCGTCTATCAATTTTTCTTGGCATTTTTGTTTAAACTTCCTTGACCCATCAATTCTGGATGATCATTTTAAACAGACATATGTCCATCAATGATTGAATTATAGCAGAAGGGAGGGCGCGTAAATCAGACCGATGGGATTATAATGTATTCAAATCAAAAATTCCTGGCAGAGGAATTTCCATGGTACTGAACCAGTCGAATAATAATATACTGATCCATCCTGATAGTCGAATTTTGGGCTTCAACATTAACGGTACCCGTACTGCAGTATCCTACGGAGACCTGAGTGGAAAAGTGTATGAGCGCATTCAGATGGATACGCCGCATGATGAGCCTTTCTTTAATGCCCTTGATTCCATCTGTGCATTTGCAGACAAATTGCTGACCATCGTTCAGGTTCAGCGCATGCCGGCGCCAGAGCTGGTCTCGATTGCCATCAGTGGTGACTATCAGAAAAGGCTTGGTCTCCTGACCAATTCACCCGACCTGCCAGAGTGGAAATCCGCTCCGATTAAAGGTCAGATGTCCATGCGCTTCAATCTGCCTGCTTTTGTCGAGCAGGAAGCCAATGCCGGAGTGCTGGCAGAATTTTATTTCGGCGCTGGTCAGGGAACGAGCAATTTTGTCTTCCTCAGCATGGAGCCGACCCTGCGCGCAGGCATCCTGGTGAACGGAGAGAGCTACAACCCTCCCGGTGGATATGCGGGAAAACTGGGAGAACTAAACCTGGCTGAAACCGGTCCGGCGGGATATGGCCTGCCCGGCACACTCAATGGTTTTGCAAGTGCAGCTGGCATAGTGGACCTGGCTCACCTGCGCTTTCCTGATCAATGGTCGGCTGATATCAGCGTTTATCAACTGGTTGAGGCAGTTCGCAACGGTGACATACATGCCACACAGATTTTTCATGAAGCTGGAGATTGGCTTGGGAGAGGTTTGAGCCTGCTGGTATGGTTGTTGTGCCCTGAAGTCATGATCATCGGTAACCCCGGCTGTCTCCTGGAAGATGCCTTGCTCGTCCCCGCCAGGCGGGCATTGGAGCGTGTCACCAGTTTGCCTCCAGAAAGCCTGCCAAAGCTGATCCCGTCGCCATTGGGCAGCCGGCTGACAGACATGTGTGCACTGGCGCCGGCGATTGATCAATTTCGCCGTCAAAACGAATAGAGTATCTTTTGGATTGCACCTTCATCAATAATAAATGTGTTGGTTTGCAATGAGCAACCAACGCATTACTTTTCTGATCAAATACCAGCAGTCAACATTAGAAAAAAGACAGTTTTACTTCTTTTTGTCTTTTTTGTCTTTTTTATCTTTTTTTTCCTTTTTTATTTCCTTCTCCAGCTCTTTGGCTGCTTTTTTGGCTTCACGTTCCTGCCTTCGTTCCAGGCGTTTGCCATCCAGCATTGCCAATCGCAAGCCATCTGATGTCGTTCTATAGAAGAAATAGCCAAACAGTAAAACGGTCACCACACCCAGTGCCAGGGTGAAAACGTTCATTTTTCCGAACAAGGGCAACGTAACTTCAGGGTTGCCGAAGAAGAAAACCAGAATATTGATCAGGACGGCTAACAGGCGGATTTCCGTCGGACCGATCTTTGCAGTCGTCATTTCAAATATACCGGTCACAAAGGTCTTAAGGTAAACATTGATCATCGCCATCAGATAGCCAACGGCAGCCAAAACCCCCAATGAAAAGGGCACCATGCCTGACAGTCCCAGCCCGATGAAAATGGCAGTCACGCTAAAAGCATCCACAGAATGGTCAATAAAGTAACCAAAACGCGGTCGTTCAATATGGCGGTATCTTGCCAGGCTTCCATCCAGGCTGTCGCCAAACCAGTTCATGAAAAAGCCAAAACTCGCCAGCCATAAAAAGCCATTGCCGCGCACCTCATGCCCGCCCATCAGGGCATAACTCACCAGGGTGAGTACGGATGCAATAATCCCGAGGATGGTCAGCATATCCGGGTTCACCCAGTCCGGCATGTGAGCCGCCAGCCATTGCAGCGCAGATCGCTCAAGGGGTCCTAAAAGAATATCATTGACGCGTTCGTGTTTTTCAACTTTTTTTGCCATCTCAATCCTTTTCCATAATAAAAGCTATTTTTTCAAGCACTTCAGGCCACACCGGGTAGAACATAGCCCATTGCTCAGGTGCTTTGCGGATGAATTTCTCTGCTTCAGCCAGGAGACGTTCCGCGTTCAAGATCGTCTCCTCTTGCAGGTCAGGCATCTCTTCCATAATATACGGCTGTGAGCTCTCCAGCAGATAGGTACCATCGGGTTGTGCCATGCAGGCCATTACATAGACGGCTGCGCCGGTTTCTTTTGCCAGGCGCACATGAATGACTGGCAGGCTGGCTTCACGCCCAAAGAACCTGGGGCGGTACTTCTCTTTGCTGTCAGCAGGCATTGGCCTATCCAAGCCGGTCACCACATATCCCCCGGATTTCAAGCGGCTTTTGGCAGCCCGGAAGGCGCTGAAAGACATGGGCGTCACCACCACACCGACTTCCTCCCTGAGTCTGTTCTGCATTTTATAGGCTTCATTGGGGGCAGGAAATGACAGGATTTGAACTTTGATTCCAAATAATGTCAGGGCATGTCCCATCAAATCAAAGTTGCTCATATGGGGGATCATCAAAATGGCAGAATGACCCTCCCCCCCCTCTGTAAAAGCCGCTTGAGCCTGCGGACTCAGACGAATGATTTCCTTTAATTTCTCGGGTCGGCGTATGTAGTAATAATAGTCGAACAGGCTGCGAACCACGGATTGAAACACCAACCTGGTCTGTGCCTTCAGTTCTTCAGCGCTCATTTGCTCATCACCAGCCACCCATTGATTGGCTCTAACCCCTTGAACCATTTTGTAACTGGGATGCCTGGCAATCCATGCACCGACGCTCTGCGCTAATCGATGACCCGTTTTGAGGGGTATCACTTTCCCTAAAAAAAGGCCCAAATTTACTGAAAATGAACCGCTTGCAAAGTCCTTTAAACCCATATAAAATCCTAAAATTAATCTAAAGTTCTTTCCCAAAATGATAACGGACTTATATTATACCTATTAATTTCCCTTGTCAGCCAGTTATCTTCATATGTCATTTGATCCTCGACCATTTACGCCTGCACACGACGGTGGCATAAAGATTTAACCAGGAACGTCAGGAAATAAACAGCACCAGCCACCAGGATGATAGTGGCACCGCTGGTCAGGTTCAATGTGTATGAAAGCAGCAACCCGATGATGGTGAACAACATGCTTAAGAGTGAGGCGATCAACATGATCTTCCACATGCTTTTTGAGAACAGGTTGGCGATCGCCGGCGGAATGGTGAGCAAGGCGATGATCATGATCAGCCCGACCACGCGCATGGCTACAACCACCGTCAACCCGATCAAGATGATCATCAGCATATAGAGAAAGTCCACCGGCAGGTTGCGCACGCGTGCAAAGGTCTCATCGAAGGAAATTGCCAGAAAACCTTTATAAAAGACTGCCACAAGCACAATCACCAGGAGGGCAACAGCCAGCATCAACCAGATATCCAATTTCGAAACCGCCAGGATGCTGCCAAATAAATAGCTCATCAGGTCAGGCTTATAGCCCGGACTGAGATTGGTAAAGACGACTCCCAGTGCCATGCCTACCGCCCACATCACGCCGATGAGCGTATCCGCCCGCTGACGGGTCTTGCGCTGCACCAGCCCCATGGCGACTGATGACAGCAGACCAAAAGCCACTGCGCCGATCATGGGGTCAACGCCAAAGAAAAATGCCATCCCAACCCCGCCATAGGCGGCATGTGCAATACCACCGGAAAGGAAGACGATGCGATTAAGCACCACGAGCGTGCCGATCACGCCGCAGGCAATGCTGACCAGCATACCTGCAATGAGCGCATTGCGCATGAAGCCATAACTAAAAATGTTGGCCAGAAAATCAATCATGCTGTTCCTTATCATCATGATGGGCAGGCAATACGCGGTGAGGCATGCCATGGGCGATCAAGTCGACCGGGCACTCATACCCCTGTGCCAGCATATCCGCTGTGACCTGCTTTTCACGATGATAAACCAAGCGGCGGTTGACGCAACCAATGGTCTTGACGTGGGCTGAAATGGCTGTCATGTCATGGGAGATCAATAAAATGGTGACCTGAGCATTCAAATTTTTGAGGAGCTCATATAAATTTGAACTGGCTTCTGCATCCACGCTGGCGGTCGGTTCGTCCAGCAGCAGGATCGCAGGCTCAGTTGCCAGGGCACGCGCAATATGTACACGCTGGCGCTGTCCACCCGAAAGCTCCCCCATGGCGCGTTTGCGTAAGTCCAGCAGCCCCACCCAGCCCAATTTCTCCTCAACAATGGCATCATCCTGCTTGTTTTTGCGCCGGGTAAGGGAGCCATGCCCCAATCTGCCCATCTGTACCACATCCCATACGCTGGCAGGGAAATCCTTGTCCTCGCTAGGCACCTGCGGCACATAACCGATAAAACGCCTGCCTGCCTGTGCTGATTTGCCCATTACACTGACTTCCCCCCGGTTTGGTTTGATCAACCCCAAGAGCACGCGGATCAGCGTGGTCTTGCCGCCACCATTTGGTCCGATCAGACCTACATAATCCCCTTTGAACATATCAAAGTTGACATCTTCCAGGATCAGATCATCCTCATAGCCTGCCCATACGCCCCTCAGGGAGATGACCGGTTCTTGATTTTCAGTCTCATCAAGCATGTTTACGCCTCTGGATGCCTTCCCTTATTGTAACGCATCCACAAATGCATCTGTCATCGTTTGCATATTGGACAGCCAATCACGCGCCAGCGGGTCCACAATGACAACACGGGCACCGGTTTCATCAGCAATTGCCTGTACAGATTTGCTGGAAAATTCCTTTTGCATAAAGATCACATCCAATTGATATTGATCCATCAGGCTGATCGTCCCTGCCAACGATTCTGCGCCCGGCTCCTGACCGCCAACCTCAATGGCAACCATTTCAAGGTCATAATCATCAGCGAAATATCCCCAGGCAGGGTGGAAGGTCAGGAACTGGCGCTTGGTGATGTCTTCCAACTTCAGGCGGATGTCCGCGTCAAGGGTATCAATGTCGTCAATAAATTCAGCCAGGTTTGCCTGGTATTTGCTGCTGTTGCCGGGGTCAATCTCAATCAGGGCGCCCGCCATGTTTTCAGCGATGATGTGAACACGGGAGGGGGAAAGCCAGATGTGCGGGTCAGGCTCGCCTGCATCCTCGCCTTCATGCGCAGCTGCCATGCGAATGCGTTCAACACCTGTGGATGCGTCAACAATCACCAGGTCCTGGTTGGCGCTTTGGAAGCGCGGTAGCCAGGCAGCTTCAAACTCCACGCCGATGCTGAAGTAGATATCTGCGTCATCCAGCATGCGCATCTGGTCTGGGGTGGGTTCATAAGTGTGCGGATCGTCACCGGGACCCACCATGACATTTACTTCTGCCAGGTCACCGGCAATCCGTTCAACAAAGTAAGCCTCGGGCAGGATGCTGACGCTAATTGAAAATGGATGATCGCCGACAGAAGGTGTTTGCGTGCCGGCTTGACAGCCAGCCAAAAGAATTATGAAAATTATCATCAGTAATATCACGGAACGGGTCATTGATTTCATCAACAGCTATCCTTTCTGTGCCTTTTGGCAGGCAGGGCACAAGCCATATAATTGCAGCAGATGATCACTGACCTCGAAGCCTGTCTCCTGCTGCACGCGGGATATGAGTTCATCCAAATCTTCAGTCCCGCTGAATTCAAACACCTGCTCACATGAGCGGCAGACAATGTGATGATGATGCCCGGCGGACGCCAGGACATAGCCCTGGCTGCCATCCTCAAGGTGCACCAACGTCACCAGGCCCAACTTGGTCAGCAGGTCCAGCGTGCGGTAAACGCTCACCATGCCAAGGCAGAGACTGGCTGACTGTGCCCTCTTAAGCACCGCCAGCGGTGCCAAGGGTACCTTTGCACTGCTCAAAACTTCCATGACAATGCAGCGGGGTTGTGAGATGCGGTAACCGGCGTTTGTGAGTTTATCCTGCCAATCCATAAGACCTCATAATTGAAAAACTTTTTCAATAAGCATGCTGAATCTTACCTGGCAAAAGCCCTTTTGTCAACCTGCATCCAGTACCTTCATCCAGCACATCCAACGTTAATCTTGT
>CAZINW010000041.1:0-17454 GCA_964540765.1 uncultured Anaerolineaceae bacterium
ATATTGGTGACTTGTACCAACGCAGCCTGGAACACAGCAGGCATATTTAACCTGGAAAAACATTGCAGCTTGATCAAAGGACGACTGATGAGAAAAAAAGAATTCACCATTCAAGGTTTGGATTGTCCTGATTGCGCCAAAGTATTGGAAGCTGATATCAGCAAAGCGCCTGGTGTGGCAGAGGCTGAACTCAACTTTTTTCAGGGCAAATTGATTGTTTCCGGCGATTTTAATGACAATGAGATTTATGATCGCATTCAAAATCTTGGCTCTGTTGCAGTAAAAGAGGAATCCCGGGCTGCGGAGGGCAGGAAGGGATTAAGAGCAGCCTGGACATTCTTGATTGCCCGCAAGGAAATGAAGATGGTTCTGATCAGTGCCCTCCTGTTTTTGATCTCAATCATCCTCTCAAGTTTGGGCAGCAACGCATGGGTGGCACGGATCATTCAACTGGTGGCTCTGGTTCTGGTGGGTTCCCCCATATTCCTGGATGGGATCAGAGGCTTGTTGATCAGCCATTCTCTCAATATTAATTTTTTGATAACCGTGGCAGCCATTGGCGCTGTTGTGATCGGTGAAATTGGTGAAGCTGTGATCCTAATGCTGCTATTTAATATATCCGAGGCATTGGAAAGCTACACCAATGATCGCGCACGAGATGTGTTAAATGAAATGTCTGACCTTGCACCGCGCAACGCCTTACGTATCAGTGATTCTGGGGAGCAGGAGATCTCCATCGAGGACTTGCAGATCGGCGATGTCATCCTGGTAAAAGCGGGCGAACGCTTTCCCATGGACGGCGATGTGCTGGATGGACGGAGTGAAGTCAATCAGGCTCCCCTCACCGGTGAGAGCCGTCTGGTTCTCAAGGAACCCGGGGATGAGGTCTTAAGCGGAACCATCAATGGGCAGGGTGTGTTAAAAGTGCGTGTTAAGCGCATTGCAGCAGATACAACCATCCAGCGCATCATTCAGCTGGTGACTGAAGCCCAATCTTCCAAAGCAAAAAAACAAAAATTTATTGATACCTTTGCCAAGTATTATACGCCGATCATTGTTGCTCTGGCTGTACTCCTGGCTGTGATCCCGCCTTTATTCTTCGACGCATCTTTTTTCAACGTGGGTGATGAGCGCGGCTGGTTGTATCGTGCGCTCTCACTCCTGGTGATTGGTTGCCCATGTGCATTGGTGATCAGCACGCCTGTGACGATCATCAGCAGCCTGACCAAAGCTGCCAGGGAAGGTATCATTTTCAAGGGTGGCATTTTCATGGAAAAACTTAGCAAGGTGAAAGTCTTTGCCTTTGACAAGACTGGCACGCTGACGCGCGGAACGCCAAATCTTGTCCAATTGCGTGCTTTGGATTGCAACGGTGAGGAAACCTGTGAGGCGTGTGATGATCTCCTAGCATTGGCTTCAGCGCTTGAAAAGCACAGCGCTCATCCGATCAGCCGGGCTGTTTTCAATGCGGGGGTCGAAAGAGGTCTGTCAGATCGTTATACCGCAGATAACCTGACGACTCTGAACGGAAAAGGGCTTCAAGGTAATGTGGATGGTCGTTTGGCAACGGTTGGCAGCCTGGCATTGTTTGAATCCGAACATGAAACCCCGCAGACCCTCTCTGACTGGACACGACAGGCAGAAGAACAGGGTCAGACCACCATGCTGGTTTGTGATGGAGATCATGTGCGCGGATTTTTATCCATCGCTGACACCCCCCGACCTGAAGCCGCCTCAGTGATCGCTGACCTGAATGCATCAGGAATTCGTACTGTCATGCTGACAGGAGACAACCTGGGTGTAGCTCAAAACGTGGCTGAAACGCTTGGGATCAAAGATTACCTGGCGCAGTTGCTGCCTGAGGATAAATTAACTGCTGTAAAGCAGTTGCGTGAGAAGTATGGTGAAGTTGTCATGGTCGGTGACGGTATCAATGACAGCCCGGCTCTGGCTATCGCAGATGTGGGTGTTGCCATGGGGGGGTCTGGTAATGCACAGGTGCTGGAAACAGCGGATATCGTTCTGATGGGTGATGACCTTCGAAAACTGGTCTTTGCTGTCAAACTTTCTGCTTTTACGAACCGATTGATCCTGCATAATATCATTTTCAGTCTGGTCATCAAATTTATCATCGCCATCCTGGCATTGATTGGACTTACCCCACTCTGGGTGGCAGTGCTGGCAGATATGGGTGTCTCATTATTGGTCACATTCAATGGCATGCGTGTTTTGAAATTCGCGCCCAAGCCAAAGCAGAGCTGATCCAGAGCTATGTCAAACAACCTTTATGGAAGCTCGAATGAAAAATCCCATTCTCCGCTACTGATGCGTTCCGTCAGTGTGTGATTTCCGGCGATCACGACCCAGGTATTCCCCGGTTTCAAAGGCAGTAAATCCCCGTCCTGCGTATTGAAAATGAGCGGATAATCCTGGTAGGGGGCTTGCCAAGAGCCATAAATGAGCTTGCCATCACGAAAGAGTATGGCTGATTGAGGACGTTCGCCCACAAACAGGTCAATATCGTTCAGGCTGGGTGAAAATTGTGTGTAAGTGGCAAACAGGATCAGAATATTGGAAAAGCTTAATGGCTGATCGGTGTCACGATCCACCATAGGAGCCAGGATGATACGATCATCTTCAGTCTCAAAATCTTGCCAGAGCTCATACTTGCCAACGTCACCATTGTACCGCCACTGTATCACGCTGAAATCAGCATACATAAAGCTGAGCTCGTTCCCCAAATCATCCCAATTATCCAGGTCATTCTGAAAATACATGCCGCGCAGGTCTGGTTTATCATTATTGATCCCGGTTTCGATGGCATATTTTGTGATCTCGGCAGAGTTTGCAAAAACGCCGGTTGCGCTGTGGGTGGTCTCTCCACACATGGCAGGGCAGGGAATGAAACCGAATGCCAGCACCCGTTCGCCCAGGACGTTGACAATCACCTTGTCCACAGCCGGGTCAGCATTCCCGTATGCCAGAAGACCTTGATACAGCCTTACAAGCTTGGCATCCACCAGTTGCCCTGAGCGCACAGGACCAATATTGGCACTGTCCTGACCATAATAGATGGCCATAAAGCGGTTCATCTGGTAGCCAATAAAGTATTCAAAGACGATATCTGCAGCAGAAAGCCCGGCATGTGGGCGTCCATCACGCGGCCAATTCGAGACCTTCACCATGACAGGTCGACGCTCAAGAATGGATGGATCATCGACAGCCAAGCCGGTTAAGGGATTGACGCCCTCTGCAAAATCATAGAGCGGCATGGATGTCGATCTGATGGGTACGATGGGAAATGGGGTGGCTGTGGCGGTAGGTACGGGTGTTGGCGATGCTGTTGCTGTTGGAACAGTGGGGCTAGGGTTGACCTTTGGTATTGGATCACGTTCAGGCAGACTGTAGATTTCTTCGCCCTGGCATGCAGAGATAATCCCCAAAACCAGTAAAACTGAAATGGCGGATTGCCATACCCTCTTCAGGCGTTTATCTTTTGCTTGACTCATTTTCTGTGCAAGTCCATAATCTTTTGGCTGTTCATGCCTAGCATTTATTCTAACATGCGTGATCTGTTTATGGATCGACGGCTGGTGATCTGACTGCGTGGTTTGCTTGCTCCTGATAATGGAAAACCTTACACCATCCATTAATTGAACTCAACCAGGGTTCTCAATCATCATACTTGTTGCAGGCTGGTTAATTCTGAGCTTATTTGCCACACCTGCTTGCGCAATGCGATTTTTCTGGCAATGGGAGAAGCCTTTCCTTGTTTTAAGCGGTTAAAATACGCACCGCTTACTTTGGCTAATGCTGAGGATGTTGCCAGATTAACGATAGACTCCGCACCCTCGTTGACCGTAATCCCCCAACCCACTTTGGCTTTCCTGGTCAGGTTGGTTGCGCGTACCACACCAGGGTGTATGGCATTAGCATTCACCCCACTGCCTTTTAAGCGTTCCGCAAGCTCAAACGTAAAGAGCACATTGAGCAATTTTGAGCGGCAGTAAGCCACCCAACCCCAAAAGAAATGTTTGCCTTGCAGATCAGCCATATTTAGGGTAACCAATTTATGACCAACGGAGCTGAGGGTTATCACTTGGGAGGGGGCACTTTGCTTTAACAACTCGAGCAGCAAGTTTGTAAGAAGAAATGGTGCCAGGTGGTTAACCGCAAAGGTCATCTCATAGCCATCTTCAGATAGCCTGCGCTCATGCATATAGACGCCGGCATTATTGATCAAGATATCCAACTGAGGTGTGCGTTGTTTGATGGTTGTTACCATCTCCCGAACCTGCCGTAAGGATTGGAAATCAGCAGTTAGCACGTCGATTGCACAGTTCCCCGTTTGACCGATGATTTCTGCTCGTACGTTTTCCGCCTTGATCGGGTTGCGTCCATGCAAAAATATGCGCGCACCCAACTTGGCCAACTGCAGTGCGGTTTGTTTGCCCAGTCCATCAGTTGCACCTGTGATCAGGATGGTCTTATTGCTCATTCCATCAATCATATCTGTAGCATGATTATAAATACGAAGCCTCAGAAATGGATTAAAATAATCGGAAACGCTGAATTGTTTTGACAGGAGTTAACCATGGCGACCACAAAACCAAGACTTAAAGACCTTCCACGCAATGTTTGGGCTGTCAGTCTGACCAGCTTTTTGATGGATATTTCCAGCGAAATGGTCATTAATATTTTACCGCTCTTTTTATCAAACGTGTTGGGTGTTAAGACCAATATCATCGGCATCATTGAAGGGGTTGCAGAGGCGACCTCCAGTATTCTTAAGGTATTTTCAGGATGGGTCTCAGACAAGCTCAAAGCACGCAAGTGGCTGGCAGTCGTTGGCTATGGTATTTCTGCAATTGTCAAACCTTTCTTTTACATTGCAAATTCTTGGGGCGCCATCGCTGGTATTCGCTGGGGAGATCGCGTTGGCAAGGGTATTCGCACTGCGCCGCGTGATGCACTTGTAGCGGATTCAATTAAACCCGAGCAGAGGGGTCTGGCATTTGGTTTTCACCGCGCAGCAGATACCGCGGGCGCCATGCTGGGTATCCTGATCGCTGCGCTTGTGGTATGGCTGACGCAATCCTCTTCGCTTGAATTAGGCGAGTCGACTTTCCGCACGATCGTCTTGATCAGTCTGATCCCGGCTTTTTTGGCAGTCATTTCCCTCATTATCGGCGTCAAGGATGTGAAAGCCAAAGAAGCAGCCGCAGCACCCAAGATCACCCTTAAAGGGTTGGGCAAGCCATTCATCACGTTCATGATCATTGTTGGTATTTTTGATCTTGGAAATTCATCGGATGCTTTCCTCGTGCTGCGCGCACAGGAACGCGGCATGGGCGTACTGGGTATTTTGATCATGCTGGCTGTTTTCAATCTTATCTATACCCTGGTTTCAACCCCCGCTGGAATTATTTCTGATCGGATAGGTCGTCGCAAAGTGATCATTGGTGGCTGGATCATCTATGTGCTCATCTATCTTGGATTTGGTCTTGCGCAAAATGCCACCCATATCTGGATTCTATATGTCATTTACGGGCTTTACTATGGCATGGCTTACGGCACCGCAAAAGCAATGGTTGCTGATCTCGTCCCGGTTGAACTTCGTGGTACTGCCTATGGGACTTATAACGCCATCCTGGGCATCATTGACTTTCCTGCATCGCTCATTGCTGGTTTATTATGGAGCGGGGCGGGGAAATGGGCAGGCTTTGGTCCATCCGCACCATTTCTGTTTGGTGCTGCAATGGCTCTGATCGCAGTGATCCTGATGATCGTTTGGAAACCCAAAAAACTTCAACAGAACGCCAATGAATAACTGGTCAGTGGAATAAATGTAAAAATGAGAGCTACTCATCAAAAAAATGAAAAAACTGAAAAAACTGGTAATTGCTCCTGATTCATACAAAGGCTCACTTTCAGCCATTCAAATCTGCGACATTATTGCTGAGGTTACGCGCTCATTTTTTCCGGACTTGGATATTGTTAAACTTCCCATTGCCGATGGTGGGGAGGGCTTTGTCGATGCACTGCTTTATGCCAATCCCGGGGAAAGAATCAGGGTTCAGGTCAAAGACCCTCTTATGCGGGATATCAATGCATATTATGGCATTCTACCCAATGGAACAGCCGTAATTGAAATGGCAGCCGCATCAGGATTGCCGCTCTTGCAGGACAATGAGAGGAATGTGCTTGAGACGTCCAGCTTTGGTACCGGTCAATTGATCAGGGATGCGCTGCAGCACGGATGTCGCAATTTCATTTTAGGATTGGGAGGAAGTGCCACCAATGATGGCGGTGCCGGCGCAGCGAATGCCTTGGGGATCCGTTTCCTGGCGCATCATGATCAGGAAATCCTGGCTGGTAAAGATCTCATTTCCTTGACGCATATTGGTCCGGGCGGAATGGTCGAGGGATTAAAAGAATCCCATTTCATACTTGCATCTGATGTCACCAGTCCACTTTATGGACCGGATGGTGCAGCCGCTGTTTTTGCTCCTCAAAAGGGAGCGTCATCTCACCAGGTAGCCTTGTTGGACGAGGGGCTTAGGAAACTTGCATCAGTGGTATTATTCCAAAAGGGATTGGATCTGCAAGCTGTTCAGGGCTCGGGCGCAGCAGGTGGACTAGCGGTTCCTTTCCTGGCTTTCACGCAAGCCACAATAAAGAGCGGTGTAGATGTGGTGCTTGATGCGGTCAGCTTTGAAGAGCATCTCAAGGATTGTGACCTGGTGATAACCGGTGAGGGGCGGACAGATTATCAAAGCAGCATGGGGAAGGTGCTGGCTGGTGTTGGCAGGCGTGCCAAAGCGATGGATGTCCCTGTTATTGCGATATCTGGCGTGTTGGAAGAAGGTTATGAGCAACTCACTGATTTTGGGATAAAGGCATTTTTCTCAACGATTAGCTCAATCACCAGCCTGGAGAATGCCATGGCTCATGCAGAAAATAACTTGCGCAAAACGACTCATAACATATTTGCTCTGATAAAATTGAGTTGCACGGTGTAGCCTGTGGTGAAATTGACAGTTAACCATCGAATTTTAAAACGGTAGCTTATATTACATTTAGGAAAGTTTTACGCATCCAGGCTTGGGTTATAATCATTTACGCAAGTCAAATATGGTTGAGTCAATGAGTGAGAGGTGTATTTAGTGAGAATCGGCGTGCTTGATTATCGAATGGATCATTATTCCTATTTGAGAGCAATCATTAACAAAGTTCCATCCACACACTACCTGGGCGTGAAGGACTTATACAGCCTCACCAATCGCGGATCAAAGAAAATAAATTCCTTGATCAACAAGCCTCTTATCAATACATTTGACCTGAATAACCAGTTCAATGATTTTGGTTTTAACAGGGTTGACCTGATCCATTTATTTAACGGGGTCAGTTATGCTCATTCTCCTTGGGTCTCTTCATTTGAAACCGTATTGCCGCGTTTAAGGAATATTGTTACTCGACACCAGGGAGATGTTATCAAGAAAATCGAATTTAAGGGGAAAAATAAGCGGGCATTCCTGGCTATGTCTGGGAAGGCATGCAAAGCCTTGCTTCCCATGTCTCATAATAGCGCATTAATGCAAAGGGATTTACTTCAGGATATTCCGGAAGAAATCGCTGAATCGATATGTTCCAAAATAAAAGTCCTGCATCCACCACAAGAATTATTGATCACTGATGTTAATCAGAAACAATTTAATTTTGATGACAAATTGCGTTTTATGTTTGTTGGGGCTGGTTTTTTTCGTAAAGGTGGAAGAGAAATATTAACAGTTTTTGAAAAACTTGTACGGGAAAAAAGCTATCCCATTGAATTAATTATTATTAGTTCACTTTATATGGATCATTATGCTGCCCATGAAACTGAAGCAGATGTCATCTGGGCAAAAGAAAAAATCGCCTCAAATTTGGATTGGATCACCTATTATTCCAACCTGCCCAATTCTGAAGTACTGGGTTTAATGAAAAGGGCTCATATTGGCTTATTGCCGACGTACGCAGATACCTATGGATATTCTGTCCTGGAATTTCAAGCTTCTGGATGCCCAGTCATAACTACAAATATTCGCGCATTGCCTGAGATCAATAATGATCAGGTTGGATGGTTGATCGATGTGCCTCGGAATTCGCTTGGTGAAGCCCTCTATACGACAGAATCTGCACGCAGGGAACTTGGAAATCGCATTAGTGGAGGCTTGGAAAGCATCATTGAACAAATCATGCTTGAGCCAAAATTGATCCTTAAAAAAAGCCAGTCAGCTTTTGAGCAAATCCGCAATAATCATGATCCTGCTGATTATGGCGAACGTTTGACACAAATTTACCGGGATGCGCTGAGGTAATTGCCTTACCCTTAATTTTTGTAGATAAAGTGTCAGAACAAGGTTCCCATGTGTTAAAATAGTTTATGAGAATATGCCTTAAAATATTAATTTTTGAAAATATCATTGAGCGGAATAGGAGTAAAAATGATCGTAACAACCAAAAAATTGTTCGAAGTTGCGTATGGTAAGTATGCCATCGGTGCGTATAACATCAACAACCTTGAACAGACCATGGGACTTTTCCGTGGAAATCTTGCATCCCAAGCACCGTTCATCATTCAAATCAGCAAAGGTGCGCGTTCTTTTACCAATAAATTGATGCTTGAAGGGCTTATTCGGGCAGCTGATCAGGTTTTCCCTGAAGCGGTTTTTGCAGTCCACCTTGATCACGGTGACGAAGAAACCTGCTACGACTGCATCAAATCAGGATTTTACAGCTCTGTCATGGTTGATGCCAGCCATGCTCCCTTTGATGAGAATATTGCCATCACACGCCGCGTGGCGGATGCAGCTCATGCAAAAGGCATTGTCGTTGAGGCTGAACTCGGGCAGTTGGGTGGCGTCGAGGAGCATGTTAAGGTTTCTGAGGCTGATGCAAAGTTGACTGATCCTGAACAGGCGCGTGAATTTGTGGAAAGATCTGGCTGTGATTCGCTGGCTGTAGCCATCGGAACCAGTCATGGTGCCTTTAAATTCTCAGGTACGCAATCATTACACTTCGAGGTGCTTGGAGAGATCCAAAAACGCTTGCCAGGATTTCCTTTGGTAATGCACGGTTCAAGTTCTGTTCCTCAGGAAGAGGTAGCACGGATCAATGCTGCCGGCGGTAAACTTGCAGGTGCCAGGGGCGTGGACGCAACCCAATTCCATCAGGCTGCAAAATTAGGCGTCACCAAGATCAACATTGATACGGATGGTCGCCTGGTTTGGACGCGTGTTCATCGTGAATTCTTCCGTGATTACCCTGAAAAATTTGACCTGCGTGACCCCGGTAAAATCTTTATGAGTGAATATGCAAAGTTTATCGAGCAAAAGAATGATTACTTGGGGAGTGCTGGTCAATTGCCAGAAGTTAAAAAATATTTAGGTCTGTAAAGGTTTCATATGCATCCTGTAGAGATTAAACCAGGTATCTATTGGACCGGCATCAATGACCGGTCAACTGAATTGTTTGAAGGCTTGTGGCCTATCTTGCATCAGGGCGTATCCTATAATGCCTATGTCATTAAGGATGAGAAAAATGTACTGATTGATCTCTCGAAAGAGACATTTACCGATGATTTCATCCAGCAGATTTCAGAGATCATCAACCCCGCTGATTTGGATTATGTCATTGTCAATCATATGGAGCCGGACCATTCGGGCGCATTGAACCGGTTGCTTGAGTTGGCACCCCATGCGAGGTTGATTGGCATGCCCAAAGCCATCCAGATGGTCAAGGATTTCTATAATATTACAGAAAATGTAGAAGCACTTTCGAACGGTCAGACGCTTTCATTGGGTAAGCATACCCTCCAATTTATCTACACACCCATGGTACACTGGCCTGAGACAATGGTCACTTACGACATCGCAGAGAAAGTACTCTTTTCATGTGATGCTTTTGGCAGCTTTGGTGCTCTTGATGGCACCATCTTTGATGATACAAGCGCTGACCTGCACTTTTATGAAACCGAAGCCCTGCGCTATTATACAAATATTGTGGCAGCATTCAGCAAGCATGTCTTGTCTGCCATTGAAAAACTTAAGGACGTTGCCATAGAAGTGATTGCCCCATCCCATGGGTTGGTTTGGCGGAAGGATCCGGCACAGATTTTAAACCTCTATAAAAAGTGGGCTACCTATGGCAGCCAACCCGCAGAGCCAGGTGTGACATTGCTTTATGGCTCCATGTACCGTAATACGGAACATGCCATGAATTATGCCGCTGAAGCAGTTGCCAAGGAAGGTGTGCCTGTTGAAGTCTTTGATGTGGGTGTCACCCAGACCAGTTTTATTTTGCCATCTTTATGGACCAGGCGAGGCGTTCTGATTGCTGCACCCACTTATGAGCGCAAAATGTTCCCTCCCATGGCCAATATGCTCTCAATGGCAGCCTTGAAGGGTGTCAATAAGAAAATAGCCGGGTATTTTGGCAGTTTTGCCTGGTCAGGTGGTGCCAAAGCTGAGTTCGACCATTATGCTGAGCAAATGTCATGGGATGTGTTGGGATCTGTTGAGTTTGTCGGCAGTGCCAAACCCGATCAAATTAAAGCTATTGTGGATTTGGCTACTCAGGTTGCACTAAAAGTAAAGGAGTTATCTGAAGTTTAAACCATTCTTCATGAATTAAATTCAGCCCCTGAAATCATTCAAGGGGCTTTTTTTTTGCATTGAGGAAAGTGCTGAAATAAAAGCGATGTAAATATGCAATTGCTTTTAAACTTTCCAAGCCTGATGGAATAAACTTTTTATTCTTGCTGCTATCGTGAAAGGAGATGATGAACAATTATGATAAACAGAAACTTAAACGATATTATCACACCACGTTAACCTATCATTGATTTGGCGTTAAATTGCATATGTTAACATCATAAAGTATCAAAGTTAAAATTTCTATACCAAGGAGTAGAAAAAATGCGTCGTACTTTAATTATCGTAGTCTTGCTTTCAGCACTTTTGCTGACTTCGTGCGGCACGGCTGCCTCAACAGAAGAAGTTGCCACCCCGGTCGCTCCTACTGATGAGATATCCTTCGCCGCTGGAGATACTATGTCCGGTTCAATCAGCATTGCTGGATCAACCACCGTTCAACCTTTGGCCGAGTTGTTTGCCGAAGCCTTCATGGCTGCCAATCCCGATGTTTCCATTGATGTTCAGGGTGGCGGTTCCAGTGTGGGAGTCAAAGCTGCTGGTGAAGCCACGTCTGATATAGGGACAGCTTCCCGCGAGATCAAGGACGAAGAGAAAACCGAATTTCCCGATTTGCAGGTCTTTATCATCGCCCGTGATGGTATCGCCGTTATTACCAATGCTGATGTCCCTGTGGAAGGATTGACCCTTGACCAGGTGCGTGGCATCTTCTCTGGCGGAGTCACCAACTGGAATGAAGTTGGTGGACCAGACGAAGTGATCATTGTAGTGTCCCGTGAAGAAGGTTCCGGCACCCGTGATGCTTTCCAGGAAATGGTGATGGGCAAGGATATACTCATCACAGAGAACGCCATCCTTCAGCCCTCCAATGGTGCAGTTCGTACCACTGTTTCCACCACACCCTTCTCGATAGGATACCTGTCTTTCGGGTACCTGGATGAGAGTGTTAAAGCTCTCACAGTTGATGGCATAGTCCCGACCGAAGAAAATGCTTCCAATGGCACCTACCCGGTTGTGCGTCCCTTGAACATGTTGACCAATGGTGAGCCCCAGGGTGTTGTCAAGGCCTTTCTGGATTACATTCTGAGTGCAGATGGTCAGGCTGTTGTTAAAGAAGAAGGTTACATCCCTGTCAAGTAGTTCATAAGAACTATTCATGAATTGATAGTTACAATATGATAATTGGCGTCCCTCTCTTTTGGAGGGGAACGCCAAAATGCTGATAAAATTAAGAATATGCTTGGTGTGGAGTGAGTATGCAACGAAAATATACGGTAGAAAAGGGAGTTAGAAACCTTTTATTTATCAGTGCAATGATCTCCATCATCATTGTTTTTTTGATCGCTATTTTCATTTTCCGAGAAAGTCTGCTTGCTTTCAAAGAAGTGGGTCTGAAATCAATGCTATTTGAAACTGTCTGGCGTCCCGGGCAGGATCAATATGGCATTTTGGCAATGATTGTTGGGTCTGTTACAGTGACAATTCTTGCCATTTTGCTTGGTGTACCCTTGGCATTGGGTGGGGCCATCTTCCTGGCGGAAGTGGCGCCTAAAGTTGTACAGGCTGTGGTTCGTCCTGCAATACAACTTCTGGCAGGTATTCCCTCGGTAGTTTATGGTTTGTTTGGAATGGTTGTTCTGGTGCCCCTGATGCGAAAGATCCCTGTGCCTGGGAATTCCGGCTATGGTTTGTTGGCAGCCGCAATCGTATTGGCAGTGATGATCCTTCCCACAATTGCCAGTGTGTCAGAAGATGCCATTCGTGCAGTCCCGCAAAGCTACAAGCAGGCCTCACTGGCATTAGGTGCCACGAACTGGCAAACCATCGTTAAGGTGACCCTCCCTGCTGCCCGCTCTGGCATCATTGCTGCTCTAATTTTAGGCGTAGGTCGTGCGCTCGGTGAAACGATGGCAATGATCATGGTGATTGGTAATTCTGCGATCATGCCTACCCCGCTGACTGATAATCCGTTGACACTTGTCTTGCGCCAGGCCCGCACTCTGACTGGCAATATTGCCGTAGAGATCAGCTATGCTACTGGCATCCATGAAAGCGCCTTGTTTGCGACTGGGGTTGTATTGTTCGTGATGATCATGATTGTGAACATCTCTGCCCGTTTACTGATGCGCGATCGAAGCAAGAGCCATTAACTTGAGATTACAGGTAAAACATGAAGAACCATAATAACGCATTAGAAATGAATCATGAAAACAACCTGTTCAAGAAGAATCAATCCAACCTAAAATCCAGGCATCTCACGCAAAAAGCCTTCTATACGATATTATGGATTGGCGGAATTATTACCATCCTGATCTTGTTGGCAGTAGTGGGGTATGTCGTTGGTCAAGGTATTAAGGTAATTGACTGGCAGTTTCTTTCCACGCCTCCCAAGGGGGGGCTTTCTGGCGAAGGTGGTATCTCAACTACCATTGTTACCACATTCTACCTGGTGTTTCTAACCATTTTGATCGCTGCACCTCTGGGTGTGGGAGCCGCCATTTATTTGGTGGAATATGCGGGAGACACCAGTATTTCCTCAAAATTCCTGCAACGCCTGATCCAATTCGCACATTTTGGTGTGGAAACACTGGCTGGCATCCCATCCATTATTTTTGGTCTTTTTGGCTATGCCCTGTTTGTATCTGCGATGCATTTTGGCTTTTCATTACTTTCAGCCAGCCTGGCGGGTGCTTGCCTGGTATTACCGACCATTATTCGCACGACAGAGGAAGCCTTACTGACCGTGCCTAGCAGTTATCGGGAGGGCAGTCTTGCGTTGGGCGCTACCAAATGGCAGACTGTATATAAAGTGGTTCTGCCTGCTGCACTACCAGGGGTTATCACCGGCATCATCCTGAGTGTGGGACGCATTGTGAGTGAAACCGCGGTATTCTATGTAACCCTGGGCGGCAGCTACCGTATGCCAACGTCCATCATGTCCAGCGGTCGCACCATGGCATTACATTTATATTACCTTGCAATGGATACCAATGCTTTTGATAAAGCCATGGGAACAGGCGCAATTCTGATCATCAGCATCATTCTTATAAACCTTCTTATCAATTTCTTATCCCGTAAATTAACAGCAGGAGTACGAGAGATTTAATGAACAACATTAAACTTGAAACCAGGAATTACAGCCTGAGCTATGGCAAATTCCGTGCGCTTGAAAATATCAATATGCAAATCCAGGAAAAGCAGGTCACTGCTTTGATTGGCCCTTCCGGTTGCGGTAAAAGTACCTTCCTGCGCACATTCAATCGTATGAATGATCTTATCCCTGGTGTTACCGTTGAAGGTGAAGCGACCATTGATGGAGAGAATATTTTCAAAATGGATGTGGTCAACCTTCGTCAGCAGGTTGGCATGGTTTTCCAAAAGCCAAATCCATTTCCCAAATCGATTTTTGATAATGTTGCCTATGGTCCGCGCGTCAATGGTCTGAAAGATCGCAATCAATTAAATGAACTGGTCGAGCTCAGTTTGCGTGGAGCAGCTTTATGGGATGAAGTCAAGGATGATCTCAACAAGTCTGGTCTGGCGCTCTCCGGCGGTCAGCAGCAACGGCTGTGCATCGCCCGTGTCCTTGCTGTTGAACCCAGTGTGATCCTGATGGATGAACCGGCAGCCTCTCTTGACCCGATAGCCACCCTGCGTATTGAAGAACTGATCCGCGAATTGGCAAAGAATTATACGATTGTGATCGTGACGCACAATATGCAACAAGCTGGACGGGTATCGGATTACACCGCATTTTTTTACACTGATGAAAGCCGTACCGGTCAATTAATTGAGTTTGACTTGACTCGCATTATGTTCACCAACCCCAAAGATAAACGCACTGAAGATTACATTACCGGGAGATTTGGGTAATGACCCGTGAAACTTTTGATAGAGAATTACAGGACTTGCAGGACAAGGTGATTTTCCTGGGAAATCAGGTTTCCAAGATGATCATTGATTCTGTGCAATATCTTAAGGTGCGCGATTTGGAAGGGTCACGTCAGGTCATTGAAATCGATCGTCAAGTCAATGAACAGCGCTATGCCATCGAAGAAGAGGTTCTGACTTTGATTGCCTTGCGACAACCTGCTGCTGTTGATTTGCGCATTCTGGCTGCCATTTTGGAAATTGCAGGGGAATTGGAACGAATTGGCGACTATGCAAAAGGAGTTGGCAAGATTAATCTGCTGATTGGTGAAGAAAACCTGATCAAGCCGATCATAGACCTGGAAACCATGGCTCAAAAGGTGCAATTCATGTTGAACCGCGCCCTGGTTGCCTTTATTTCCAGGGATATTAAGACTGCCAGGGAGATTCCCAATGAAGATGATGAGGTTGACGCCCTTTATTACCAGGTCTATTGTGAATTATCCGCCCTGACCCTGGCAAGACCTTCCAGGCTGGAGCAATCGAATTACCTGCTATGGGCTGCCCATGACCTTGAGCGTGCAGCTGATCGGGTTATCAATCTGTGCGAGCGGATCATCTTCACCGTCACAGGCAAGTTTGAAGAGATCGATTGAACTCGATTACCCGTCGGTTTTGATGGTAGAAAGTAGTCACTTCTTTGGAAACCACTTACAGCTATTTTAAGCAGAGGGATTGAATTGGAAAGCTCTCCTGGCATAATAACTCCTTGTTCCTTAATGTAATCTCTTTGTATTACAATTAAGCTCAATTCCGAAAGGCGAATTGGCGCCGTGTTCTTGACAATTGCGTGAATAAGTCTGAGATACAAGGAAAATTTAAGGCAAATGCCCTGGCGTTTTGCCTGAATCTGATCAAGTCCTCTGGGGTAAAGTTGCTTTTTAACCCGAAGGTTAAGCATTTTATGGAAAAAAGATGGTCAACAACGATATTCATAAGGCAGGAGTAGGACAATGAATGAAAATCCTTCAATAGTTAAATCAAATTTCATTCGTGACATTATTGATGAGCATAATCGCACAGGTTGCTTTGATTCAAAAGTGCATACCCGCTTCCCACCGGAACCAAACGGCTATTTGCATATCGGGCATGCCAAGTCGATCTGCTTGAATTTTGGCATTGCGCAGGATTATCATGGGCTGACCAATTTACGCTTTGATGATACCAATCCGACAAAGGAGGAAGTGGAATATGTGGACTCCATCAAAGCCAATATCCGCTGGCTGGGTTTTGATTGGGAGGACCGTGAATATTATGCCTCTGATTATTTTGAAGTCCTTTATCAGTGTGCGGTTGCCTTGATCAAAAAGGGTAAAGCTTACGTCTGTGATCTCTCAGCGGACGAGCTGCGTGTCTATCGCGGTACGCTGACGGAGCCTGGCAGGGGAAGCCCTTTCCGTAACCGTTCAATTGTTGAAAACCTTGATTTATTTGAGCGTATGCGCCAGGGGAAATTCCCGGATGGTGCCCGCACGCTGCGGGCAAAGATTGACATGGCTTCACCCAACCTGAACTTGCGTGACCCGGTCATGTACCGCATCCTCCATGCAGAACATCACCGCACCGGTAATGCCTGGTGCATTTATCCCATGTATGATTATGCTCATTGTATCTCTGACTCTGTCGAGAAAATCACCCATTCCATCTGCACACTCGAGTTTGAGGATCATCGTCCCTTATATGATTGGTTTCTGGATGAATTGGAGATGTTTCATCCGCAGCAAATTGAATTTGCCAGGCTCAACCTGACATACACCGTGATGAGCAAGCGTAAGCTGCTGCAGTTGGTGCAGCAAAAGCATGTCTCCGGTTGGAATGATCCGCGCATGCCCACCCTGTCAGGCTTACAGCGCCGAGGGTATACACCCTCTGCCATCCGCAATTTTGCCGAGATTATCGGTGTGGCAAAGAATAACAGCATTGTGGATATGGAACTTCTGGAGCATGTCTTGCGGGATGATCTCAATATCACAGCTTCCCGTCGCATGGCAGTCCTCAGACCTCTGAAAGTGGTCATTGATAACTATCCGGAAGAGCAGGAAGAGGAATTTGTTGTGCCTGACTTCCCTCAAGATCCCAATTGCCAGGCTAACCGTAAAGTGCCTTTTTCAAAGATTGTCTATATTGAGCAGGATGACTTTATGGAAAACCCCCCTGCCAAATATTACCGGCTGGCACCTGGTCAGGAAGTCCGCTTGATGAATGCATATTACATCACCTGTGATGAGGTCATCAAGAATGTCGATGGCAGTGTGATTGAATTACGCTGCCATTATGATCCGCAATCGAGGGGCGGCATGTCCGCGGATGGACGCAAAGTGAGGGGCACGATCCATTGGGTATCTGCCAGGCATGCGTTGAATGCTGAAGTGCGCTTGTATGAGAACCTCTTTACCAAGCCCAATCCTTATGATGTGGCAGAGGGCGGAGACTTCACAGATAACATCAACCCTAACTCACTGGAAGTATTGAATGGTTGCAAGCTTGAGCCCAACCTCAAGGAAGCTCAAATTGGGCAATCGTTCCAGTTTATGCGCAACGGCTATTTCTGCCTGGATAGGGTCGATTCAAAACCAGGCAGCCTGGTATTCAACCGTACAATCTCCCTGGTTGATTCTTGGGCAAAGATGCAGAAATAAGCATCAAAAGAAAACCATGATCACAGGTCTGTTCGACGAAGAGCAGACCTGTTTTTTTATAAAATTTTCTTTATCATATTTTCTATTATGTTTTCCCTGATCAAATGGCGTGTTTATGGTAATATTAAGCGGCTGAGGGCCCGTAGCTCAGTGGCAGAGCAGGCGGCTCATAACCGCTTGGTTGAAGGTTC
>CAZINW010000042.1:0-17364 GCA_964540765.1 uncultured Anaerolineaceae bacterium
CGTGAAAACCTTGCTAAATCACCTTGCTCCAGGACACTAGAATGATAAACTCAGGCACTACATATTGGACATTACAGGGAAAAAAGATGGCGGGAAAAGGAAACATCCGTTATTGTTATTGCGTTGAAACAAAACGAGACGGAGGAGATCAGTTCACCGGGCAGACACTATTAGGCGCTCTTTTTGCTCTTCATTCATCAAGCCCACAAGATATGGCAATGCTTCTTGATATTCGGACTGAATCCAACCTACGCTTCAGCATTCTTCGCCTTGGAGTAGAAATACTTCTTGGTTATCTCAACCGCCAGAACATATAATCCCGTTAACCCGAGCATAGTCAATAGAAGCGGTGCAGGTATTGGAACAAATCCAAACACCTTTATGAATGGAAGATACGGTAACATGAGGGCAATTCCAATGAAAATCAATGTACTCAACAGTAAAAGCTTTCCTGGCCGACTACGGAAGAAAAGATGGCGCGTCCGAACAACCAGGGCAATGACCAGCTCAGTTATTAAAGACTCGATGAACCAGCCGGTACGGAACGCCTCAGGTGTAGTATGGAACACAAGCAACAATACCCCGAAGGTCAGGAAATCGAAGATCGAACTGATCAGACCGAAGAGCACCATGTAGTTGCGAATAAACTCCGTATTCCAGCGACGTGGTTTCTGCGTGATTTCCTTGTCCACATTATCACTGGCGATCGTTAGAGCAGGTATGTCAGAGAGGAAATTATTGAGCAAGATTTGCGGAGCGAGTAAGGGTAGAAATGGTAGAAACATCGAAGCCCCAGCCATGCTGAACATATTGCCGAAGTTCGCACTGATGGTTGTAAGGATGTATTTGAGTGTGTTGGCAAAGGTGGTGCGCCCCTCATCAATGCCCTGCTGCAGGATAGCCAAATCCTTTTTAAGCAGCACAAAGTCAGCGGCATCTTTGGCCACGTCCACTGCTGTGTCCACTGATAGACTCACGTCCGCAGCGTGCAGAGCTGGCGCGTCGTTGATGCCATCGCCCATATAACCAACCACGTGCCTGGTCTTTTGCAGCGCGAGGATGATACGCTCCTTCTGATTAGGATCCACTTCCGCAAAGAGAGTGGTACGTTCAGCAAGGTGCCAGAGCGCCTCGTCATGCAAGTCATTCAACTCACTTCCGGTCAGCACACCTTGGATTGTCAGATTTACTGCCTCTGCGACGTGGCGGGCTACTTTCTGATTGTCGCCGGTGATGATTTTAAGCTGCACCCCGCGTTTAGCTAGATCGACAATGACTTGTTGCACATCAGGCTTGGGGGGGTCAAAGAAAAGTAGGAACCCGGCAAATGTGAGGTCTTTTTCATCAGTGCTCGAATAAGCTTCAGGTTGCCCGTCCGCTGCCTTCGTCGCCAGGCCAAGTACACGGAAACCTTTTTCACTCCATTCGCTATACCGCTTTTCAATCTCTGCCCGTGTTTTGGCATCTAGCTGAAGGATTCCATTCCCAGATTGAAAGCTGGTACAGACGCTCAGAATTTTATCCAATGCACCCTTGGTGATGAGTGTATGCTCGCTTTGAGCATCGGCAACGATCACACTCAGGCGCTTGCGCACAAAGTCATATGGGATTTCATCCACTTTTTGCTCAGTGCTGATATCCAACTCAGCCTTTTGTGCAGCGGATTGAATTGCTTCATCAAGTGAATTGTTTAGACCAGTCTGAAAGTGTGCATTCAGATAAGCATTTCGTAGAACAGACTCGGATGGTTTTCCTTGCGAATCAAGTGCACCATCGAGGCGGACAACACCTTCGGTAAGGGTACCAGTTTTGTCGGTGCATAACACATCCATACTTCCAAAATTCTCGATGGAGGTCAGGCGGCGCACGATCACGCCACTCTTGGCCATCTGCTTTGCCCCATGAGCAAGAGTGATATTAATAATGGCAGGCAACAATTCCGGCGTCAGACCTACTGCCAGCGCAAGCGCAAAGAGAATCGAGTCCAGCACAGGTTTTGCCAGGAAAATATTGATGCCTAGAACAATGACCACCATCACCAGCATGACCTGCGTAAGCAAGTTACCGAAACGCCGAATACCACGTTCGAATTCAGTCTCTGGTGATCGCAACCTCAACTTTTCCGCTACTTGTCCGAACACAGTATCCTTTCCCGTCTGCACAATCAGCACCTGCGCTGTTCCGCTACTGACACTGGTACCCATGAAAACACAATTAGTACGCTCCGCCAGACTGGCATTTGCAGAGGCAGTCACAGGTTTCTTCTCTACCGGAAAGGTTTCACCGGTAAGCACAGCCTGGTTGACAAAGAAGTCATTTGCTTCCAGCACTATCCCATCAGCGGGGATCAGACTGCCTGCAGCAAGCATCACAATGTCACCTGGTACCACTTGTTCGGAGGGCAGCATTTGCGGCTGGCCACCACGTAGCAGGCTAGTTTTGAGCTTGACTTGTGAACGTAATTTTTCTACGGCATTACCGGCATTGTATTCCTGTACGAAGCCAAGAATTGTGCTGCCAAGCACAATAGCAAGAACAATGATTGCATCAACCCATTCTTTAACGATACCGGAAACAATGGCAGCGAAGATGAGAATGAGAACAAGCGGGCTTTTGAATTGGCTCAGCAATAGGCGTAACGCAGTTGTTTGCTGTTTTGTTTCAATGGTGTTCAATCCATATTGCTTCAGACGTTGCTCGGCTTCAGTTGTCTGGAGACCACTTCTTGATGCTTTAAGTTCGGAGAGAAGTGACTCTGGTTCAAGATTCCAATAAGCCCCCAGAGTTGGCTGGGTAACTTGCTGCCTTGATTGAGATAATTTGGCAGTTAATCGATCAGGAAGAACTTTCATTCGATTGTCTCGCGCCTCCTATCTCTTATTCATTTATTATTGGGTTTTTCATGTATACAAAACATCTTATCTTCGCATGTTCAAGTGGTCATAAAAATCATAACCTAATAAGTAATTATACGCGACACCCTCCTTATGATCCCAATTTTTACCAGATAATCAATGGGAATTCAATGCGTCAATTAATGGGCTCTTCCACATTTGGTTTTTTATGATTTGAAATCCGGGATCTCTGCAAATAAGCAGCAATTGGAAATCCTGCCAGTGTAGGTATCCAGAATGAGATCAATCGATAAACCTCCACAACTACAACTGCATTCTCCTTTGAGATCCCCAGGCTTATATACAGAGCTACCATGCTTGTCTCCACTACCCCTACTCCACCGGGGAGAATAAAAGCAATTCTTCCCAGCAGTAAGGGCAGCGCGTATCCTGAAAACAGCATACCGAAGCTAATGCGATCCCCTGCTGCAATGAATAACAAGTAAAGTGTAAGCATATCAAATGCCACATTCAAGAACGCTCCCAAAACCAAACGATGCCATTCGCCCCCCCATAGCTCATCCCATGCTAAAAATATATTCTCAATTTCGTGTTGTGTTGAATTACTATCAAAGGGTTTACGACGCAAGCGCGCTATATGTTTGGCGACCCATATAATTGCAGTAAATGTGCGATTCCGATAGTGACTTGCTAAAACAGAGATGCCAATGACTGATCCCAATAAGATCAGTGTGATGCTAAAACCAATCAACTGGCTACTAGCCAAATCATGAATTAAAATCAAATGCACCAAGCCAAAAATTGACAGAACTACCAACACCAGGGTGTTAAACAAGGAAGGTAAAATACTTGCCAGGGTTGCACTTCCCACACTGTGCTTTTCGTTGCTGGTCCATTGAAAGATGGCAGCAGAACCACCTACTGTACCCCCCGCGACAAGAGAAATGCTGGCAGCACCCAAAACGATAAGCGTACATTTAATCAATGAAACGACTTGATGGGTAATTTCGAGCGTCTTTTTCAACAAGTAACCACTACCAAGGTAACTCAGCGCTTGTGCCAAAAAAGCCAAACCTACCGCCCAGAGAAGCATATTTGCCAGTACATGCCAGGAATTCTCGATGGCAGTGATCTGTGGCAGGATCAAATACACAGCTAAAAATAAAACAACCAGAGTCATGATGGTTTGCCAGATTTTTTTATGATTGGTTGTTTCCGGAATATATTTCAAGTTTTTCCTCCACATTAATTAATTCATGTGTGTGAAAGATTATCCGACGGCGAAAAATACTTCTTTACAATCCCAAAAGTCACGTTCAACTCCGAAATCGGTAGGAGTGGGAGTCCTGTCCATCCTACCAGGCACAAATTATCAAGGAAAGCCTGGATGGATTTATTGAACCTACTGAAAACATCATCCACTGCGCAATATAGATAGTGTCATGCTTATCTTCTCCGAACAAAAAATATCCATGCGTCCAATGTAAATAACCGGAGTCAACTGCTATAAATCAACATTTTGTGTTGCAATGCCTAAAGATTGTGCGATTGATCAATTTCATATTAGCAGCTAACAGGGTCGATGTCAATCAAAATTTTAATTTTCAGATCACACAAGCGCAGCCAATTTAAATCCAGCTTGCTTAAGTCTTTCCGAAACCAGGCGTGCATTTTCGACAGCAGATGGGTTATCCCC
Organism: uncultured Anaerolineaceae bacterium; assembly: GCA_964540765.1. Classification (GTDB taxonomy): domain Bacteria; phylum Chloroflexota; class Anaerolineae; order Anaerolineales; family Anaerolineaceae; genus CAZJLN01. The sequence goes on from CAZINW010000042.1 coordinate 4,552, forward strand.
ATGTAAACAGAGCGTATCCAATCTTTGGCATGCAATTTTTCCATCTTTTTCTATACAAATGCCCTCGCTCGCCAACCTTACTGCGTTTTCCGCTACTTTTTCAGGATTTTCCAAAATGGCTCCTTCCCAACTGCGGGGCATTAGATTGCTATCTGGAAGATAAGTTCGGTCTGGAAATCCCTCATTGGCTGTTCTCAATCCAATTTCATTCCCTGCTTCGATTAACTTTGAACCAGCCAGTCCCACAAGGATTAAAGCGGGGTCAAAACCTGCCACAGCCCTGGCTATCGCAAGTGCACAGGCATGATCCACCGATGCACGGTTGTATAAGGCGCCATGTGGTTTAACATGCACCGGTTTTGCGCCGGCAGCCCTGGCAAAGGCTGCCAGCGCCCCAACCTGATATAAAACCATGTTTTCGATTTCTTCCATGGTCAGGTCCATGGAACGCCTGCCAAAGCCCTGCAGATCGGGGTACCCGGGATGCGCTCCAATTGCAACTCCCGCCTTTACTGCCAGATGGACCGTACGTGACATCACCTGCGCATCCCCGGCATGAAAGCCACAGGCGATGTTGGCAGATGTGATCAAGGGCATGAGCGCTTCATCATTTCCCAACTTATATTGTCCAAAGCCTTCGCCAAGATCGCAATTCAAATCAATCTTCATAACTGCGTCCAATCTTCCTTGTCTTCATTAATGTCCAACTTGATAGCTTTCACCATTTCGACATAATCTCTTTGTGCGTCCTCAACGGATTGCATTTCAAAATTAAAACGTGTCATCCCAGGCTCTCCCTGCGCAAGCAAAGGTAATCCTGTTCGAGTCACGACAGCAATCTGCGTGTATCCGCCTGTGGTCGGATGGTCAGGCATCATCACGATGGGTTGACCGTCAGCAGGCACCTGCACAGCACCCAACACCATCCCCTGGGAGATGATATCTGCGCCATTCTGATGAGAAACCGGTTCACCCTTCAGCCGCAGACCCATCCTATCCGAATCTGCTGATATGGTATATGCGCAATGCCAAAACGCTGTTGATCCTTCCGATGTGAACCTCTCCGCATGCGGGCTTGCTGTGGCATGGATGAATTTATTCACGCCATATGCAGGGCGAAGGTCAGTCTCCAGCGTTCTACCGGCAATACGAAAACGATCTTCATTCAAGTGTTTGAGCCTGAGAATGTCCCCAATTTTAAGATCCATGCCCAAGCCAGCGCGTGCATATCTGCTTTTTGAACCCAATGAAGAGGGCAGATCAATCCCCCCTGCCAGGGACAGGTATGCCCAATTTCCGCCTTCAATTTTTTCGATTTTGATCTCAGCACCTTTGTGCATGAAAATGCTCGTCCATGTTGGCATCTGCCTGCCGTTGACTTTCAAGCAGTACCCTGCTCCGGTCAATGCGATCAGCGCATCGCAATGCAAGCGAAACCCGGCATCTGTCAACCCAATTTCCAGGCAGGCCTCGTTTTCCGGGTTGCCAACCAGCAGGTTGGCTGCCAGGTGCGCTATCCAATCCATCGGACCTGAAACTGGCACACCATAACGTTGGTATCCTGTTCTTCCAACGTCTTGAAGGCTTGTCTGATATGCAGGTTGAATTATCTCAAGCATTCCACCGCTGCTCCAGATCTCATTGTGGAATAAAACGTATCCGGTTTCCCGGCTCAAACATGAATGGGTCTTCTCTTCCCTGGTCAAACAAGACCAGGGGTGTCCAACCAATTAACTGCCAGCCCCCTGGAGAATCGATGGAATAGATGCCGGTTTGTGAGCCAGCTATCCCCACCGCCCCAGCAGGTACATTCTTCCGCGGTGTTGCAAGGCGCGGTGTGACCAAGCGCTTATCCATCCCACTTAGATAAACAAATCCTGGTGTAAAGCCCATCATCGCCACTGTGTATTCTACCCGGCTGTGCCATTGAATGACTTCATCCACAGATATTCCATGTTGATCAGCAATGGCAGCCAGATCCATGCCTACAGCGCCCCCATAAAAAACCGGCACCTCAACCAGGTCTGATTGTTTGAAGTGCTCATGTGGGCAGGATTTAACCTTGACTGTGATCCAGTCAAGGGCTTTTTCCAGGCGCAATTGAAGCGGATCATAAAGAACAAGCAGGCTGGCATAAGCAGGTACAGTCTCAAGCAGGCCCGCGATGGGATCCTCCTGGAGCCATCTATCCAGTTGCATGACCTTTAAATTGGAGAATGGATCGATTTTTTCATCATAAATGATCAGAAGGGCTGATTCCCCATACGGTTGAATGATGGGCAGGTCACACCTGCTCTTGGGTTTCAACTTTGCATTTTCTTTAGCCCTAAGATGGTAATTGATTGCATAAGTCAGATGGGCGCCAAAAATTGTGATCTGACCGGTCAAATAGATCCAGAACAACAAAGCGACAATGGCACCAAGCGATCCATAAATGAGTTGATAATTGACAAAACCATTGCTCAAAAACCAGGTAAAACCATTGGTCACCAGTTCCCAGGAAATTGCAGCAAACAGCGCGCCGATAACACTTGCCTTGCGCTTTATTGCAGTGTGAGGAATCCATTGAAATAACCCCCAGAACAAGAAAATTTCAATGACCACAGGCACCAGAATAGAAATAAAATACCAGAGTGTTGTCTCATACAGGTTCTTTCCATTAATCGGAATGGTGAATGTTGGGATGAGCTCTATGACAGTCGTCGCAGCAATGGAGAGAATGAAGAGTAGCCCCAAGGTAAAGATGATGATAAGTGCAAGCAGCCTGCTACGGAAAAAATTAGGCGTGCGCACTTCTGGAAAAGCCCGATTGACGTTCAGAATAACCTTGTTAAATACGTTTGATGCAGACCAAATTAATGTGATCAAAGCCAGAGCACCCACTGTGCCTCTCAACCGCATAACGGTGGCAATATTATCAACGATTACATTTTCTGCCAGAGGAATAGCGGCTGTGACAGCTTCCAATACTTTGGCTTGCGCCACTTCTCTTTCAAGAAAGTATCCTGCAATCGAAATAAATACAAGCAGCAGTGGGAAGATGGAAAAAAGTGCATAAAATGAGATGCTGGCGGCTGCCTCAACCCCATGCGCATTGGTGAAATTGGTGAATGCATGTCTGAGAATCCCAAGTATCCCCCCTGTTCGCTTGTTCACTTCACGGTAAAGATCGCGCGCCTTTTCGTTGGACTTTTGCGCTTTCTCCTTAAATTTTGAATAATCCATCATCAACTCATTCAGCAATGAGGTCTCTCTCTTATTATACGGCAATATCTTCGCTGGTTTCCCATTTTAAAGAAGTTAAACCACATCCTTCGCAAACCAGATTGCACCACCTTGCGGTAGATCAGACAAAACGAGATACCCTTGGGATATGGACAGTTTTTCCTCCCCAAAGAGGGATGTATATTGCACATTATCATCAAATCCACCCTGCCCAATGCGAATAGTTGATGAAGCTCTCGGAGTGAATGAGCGGTTGGCGGAAATCAATATATGGTCATTATTCAAATTGCGTTGATAAATGAAAAAATCCTTTTCCCAGTGTAAAATTTGGAAATTGCCATTCTTGAGAACATCGGATCCTTTCCGAAAGGCAATTAATGACCGGTAAAAATCAAACAAAGGTTTATTCCAACGCTCTTTGTCCCACGGCATGCAATTGCGTGAACCAAACCCCTCATCATCCACCAGCCCAATTTCATCGCCATAATAGATGCACGGAACCCCGGGAAATGTAAATTGGAGGATGGCTGCCAGCCTGTGGAGTGACTCATTGCCATTTAATATTGTGCGAATGCGGTGAGCATCATGGCTGTCCAAAAGATTGAATTGCTGCAGGGCAATCTGCCATGGGATGGCAGCCAGGTGATCCCGCCAACTTTGCAGCAGGGTTTCGGTCGGCCATGGGTCAGATGTGCGCAATTCACCACTCCACCCCAAAGCGTCCTGCCGGTATCCGATCAGCCAATACAACAAGGGGTTACAGAAGCCCGCATAATTCATCACACCGTCTCAGCCATCCCCCTAGAGCTGCGAGGATGCCTCAAAGAAATTTTCGTCAACCAGGTATGCATCCTGATTGACATCCTTGACTGCCTTACGAATTTCCGGGATCACCTCGTGGGCTACTTGGTCTGCATCCCGCCTGCCAAGCATATTGGCAACGTCCAACCTCCATCCATCGGCAGAGAAGGGGGGGTCGACCAGCTCTTCACAATGCTGTTCTCATCCAAATACATGCGGCGGCGGAGTTCATGGCTGGCATAGTTGAGTTTTGGCAATAAACTGTGCCCCATCCAGGATTCATAGACATCGGGATGATGATCAAAATAAAAGAACCCTGCCTCCACTGAATCCGCCTGTTTTAACGCTCTTTGAAACCAGGGATGACCAAAGCCGCAATGATTGGGAACAATATCAAGGATCATATGCACTTGCAGGTCATCCAATTCCTTTCGCAGCGTGATCAGGGCTTCATCTCCCCCCACACAGGGTCAACCCTGTCATAATCTGTGACGTCGTAACGATGATTCGAAAAAGCGCTGAAGATGGGATTCAGATAAATGGCATTCACGCCCAGGTTTTGCAGGTAACCGAGCTTCTGGCTGATGCCCTGCAAGTCTCCACCGTAGAATGCCAGCAAGTTATGTTCTCCTGCCGGTGCTGGCTGACCCCACTTGAACGTGTTTCACACCAAATCTCTGTAACTAATATGTTCCATGACCGGGTCATTATTGGGGTCTCCATTGGCAAACCTATCCGGGAAGATCTGATAAAAAACTGCATCCCTCAGCCAGGATATCGGATGAAATCCAGCCAGCATCTTAAAATCAAAGAGAGAGAAAGTTTCCTGCAGGCTGATGCCCGCGGCATTCAGCCACCAAACAGCTTGATCAGTCTGGATCCCAAAGCGGTAAGGCGTGATGTTCTCATTGATTTTAAGATTCACACGCCAAAACTGCATGGTGCCTTTTGTCTCAGCTTTTACCATGGGTGTGAACTGCTGTTCGCCATTAGGGCAGGTTCGCATCATGATCTGTTGGACGGGGGCGTCACTGGCGGTGCGTAAACACACCTCGATATGTTCACCAAGGAAGGGACAAATGTTTGAAAGATAATCAGCCGTACCAGCATGATAAACTGATTCCAGCCAGTCAGGATATGCCATTTTTTCTCCTCGCCAATGGAAGTAAGATCGCTTTCATTGGGTGTGATCCCACAATTCCTGCAGGAATTGTGGACAAGTGCATATTTTATCTTATTTTTCGCTTGATAAATAATTTTGCGGACACCTGAAAATGGTTCACTGTATTGACAAAGTATAATTGGGAAAATATCGAAGGAGCCACAGGAAAATGGACATTGAAAAAATCCAGAATTATTACAATGCACGTGGACTGCAATGGGCTGATCAGAAAAGTGCCCTGTTATTCTTCTTCTCTGAGGTCGGAGAACTGGCTGAGGCATATCTTGCCCATCACAAAAAAGAGCTTGCCGATGAGGAAACACAATTGCTGATCGATTTCTCGGCGTTAGGCATGCAGGCGGATGAAATCGTTTCTCGCATCCCTGGCTGGGTTAGGAATAATGACCGCATCCGCAGGGAAAATATTGAATTTGAAGTGGCTGATTGCAATATGATGCTTTCAGTGTTCATGTACAGTCTCACAGGTCGCACCCCGGATGATGCCTTGGCAGAAAAAATGCGGGATAAATTGGGTGAAACGGTCTGATCATTAGGAAATAAACCTGTCTCATGGTAATGCGAAATTGATGTCCTGTTGAGGAAACAGGCATCTCTAAAATTCGTGTATCGGAGGGGGTAAGTAGAAAAGCTATCTACTGGTGGCGAGCATCCTGCATGGTGACCATGATCAGATTTTCCCCATTTTCGTATTATAAGATGGTTGAAAGATATGCCATAATATTCTCTGGTATGGTCCCTTTAGCTGGTCCAAAAATGGTGCTTCAGGACTATTTTCAAGGAAAGCATTATAATCTTTAGAAAAGAGAGGATATGATGGATCAAACCTTGGATAAGAAAAGGGTTTTCATTTTCTTGGGGATCGCCTTTTTAATTGCATGGGGAACCGCTCTGGTAATTTATCTGACAGGCGGATTGAGCGAAAGCCCAATTGTAATACCATCCCTGCAGCTCAGCCTGGCATATGTACTCATGTCCACATTGTTCATGGGAGCACCAGCCATTGCACATATCCTGACCCGCCTGCTCACCCGTGAAGGTTGGAAGGGATTATGGCTCAAGCCAGGGTTTAAAAAGAATGGACGCTTTTGGGCAATTGCATGGGTTCTTCCCGGTATTCTTACAATTCTGGGCGCTGCAGCATTTTTCTACCTCTTCCCACACACATTTGATTCCAATCTGACTGCGCTTCAATCCCAACTAAGTGCTGCCAACAAGGCTTATGGAGCCAGTGAGGCAATTGCCATTGATCCCTGGATGGTATTGATCCTGCAGGGAGTTCAGGCGATTTTGTTGGCACCCATCTTGAATGCCATTCCAACTTTTGGCGAAGAATTCGGTTGGCGCGCTTATTTACTTCCAAAATTGCTCCCGCTTGGCAGCAAGAAAGCGATTATTATCAGTGGAATTATTTGGGGAGTCTGGCATTGGCCTCTGATCTTGATGGGCTACAACTACGGTACGGACTACCCCGCTGCCCCATGGCTTGGATTGCTCGGTATGGTTTGGGTCACAGTGGGGCTTGGCATCATTTTCAGCTGGCTGACCCTGCGATCCGGCAGCGTCTGGCCGGCTGTTATTGCCCATGGAGCAACCAATGGCATTGCAGCAATTGGCAATTTTGCGCTGATTGGGAAGACAAATCCATTGCTCGGCCCAACACCACTAGGCGTGATCGGTGGGCTATTTTTTGCCATTCTGGCGATCAATTTATGGCTGCATCCAACTGCATTAAGGTTACCAGAGCAGAATGAAGTTCAACCAGGTACTGCTGGAAATTAAGCGAGAATCTTACAAAAAGATAACTAAAAAGTTCAACCGCCATGCAGCGGTTTAAAACCTTCGCCAAGTGCTTCGGTTGCCTGTCCGATTACCATAAAAGCCTGCGGGTCAACTTCATGCACCAGGGCTTTTAACCGAACCACCTCGGATGTGGTGATCGCACAGTACAATAAGGTCCGCTCTTCCTGGCTGTAAGCCCCCTTGGCTGGCAAAACCGTTACGCCACGCTCCAATTGGTCCATGATTGCCTGCGAAATCGCCTCCCCATGGTTTGTCACAATCAATGCCGTGCGGATGACCGCTGATCCTTCTGATACTACTTCAGCAACAACGCCACTGACATAGATCATTAAAAGTCCATACAAGGCTCTCTCCCAACCAAAAACAAAGCCTGCAGCCAACACAACCAGCGAATCTGTGATCATGTAAGCTAGTGAGATGGATATACCCAATCGCCTGTTCAATATGCGTCCAAGTATGTCTGTTCCCCCGCTTGTTCCCCGGCCAAGATAGACCACGCCCAATCCAGCCCCAAGCAAGATACCTCCATAGAGTGCATTCAGCACCAGGTCATCGGTTATCCCGCCTGCCAGCGGCATGAACCACATTAACAGGTCAGTCGACACTGAGAAACCGAGGATGGCAAGGATGGTTCGAACGGCAAATCGGGGACCGCCGAGATAACGCCACCCCAGGATAAACAAGGGTATGTTCCCCACGAGAACCATCATCCCTATTGGCCAATCATTATAATGGTGGATCAATTGGGCAGCACCACTGATGCCGCCACTCACAAGGTTGGCAGGAACCAGGAAAAGATGCAGCCCGAAAGCCTGGATCAAGCCACCTGTGATGATCAACAGGTAATCTTTGAGGGATTTCCAACTGAAATCGATCTGGTGAAAAAAAGAACTTAACGTGTTCTTTTCTGTTTTCATTTCACTATTCCTTATCTTCTAACTTTTAGGCTTGTCTCCCAGCAGATTATACGTCATACTATCAGAAGGGGTCAATCACATCCATACTTCAAAACCCGACTTGTCACCTTTCCCCTTGACAGAGAACAGATGTTCGTATATACTGCAATCAATAATAGCACAAATGAGCTCTTTATTGGGAGGCTTATGATGGCAAGAAAAAAATCAGGGTTAAGTCAGCGCCACATACATATCCTGACCTTTCTGGAACGATACCAGAATGAGTTTGGATATCCTCCATCCATCCGTGAAATTGGTGAAAATACTGAGATCAGTTCGACGTCTGTTGTCAATTATTATCTCAATCAACTCGAGGAAATGAAATATATTGAGCGGCAGAGCAATATTTCCCGCGGTATTCGCTTGATCAGGAACCTGGGTGATGAACTGGGCTCATCCATTAATAAGGCAGGCAGATCCCTTTCCGAATTGGTGTTCATACCCCTGGTCGGTAATATTGTTGCCGGTGAACCCATGCCGATTCCATCTTCAGATTTTAATTATTATGACCCCGAATCAGGGATTGAAATTGCACGCAGCCTGCTGCCAGTCCCTGAAATGGCTGAACAGCTTTACGCCCTCCAGGTTCACGGTGACTCAATGATTGATGCCATGGTGAATGATGGCGATATTGTCATCATGAAAAAGGTGGACCAGGCACGCAATGGTGAGATGGTGGCAATCTGGTTATCAGACCGCGATGAAACCACGTTGAAATACTTCTATCTTGAAAATGGTCGCGTGCGCTTGCAGCCAGCCAACCCACTGATGAAGCCGATCATCATTGATGATCCCAGCGTGGTGGAAGTTCAGGGTAAAGTTGTCTTGGTTATCCGCCAGCTCGAAAAAGCGTAGGAGCTCTAATTTCAATAAAACAATTTAAATAAAAAAGCCACCCTTTCGGGTGGCATTTTTAATTTACGATCCAAAATTAAAGCAGTTCAACTTTGGCGCCTGCAGCCTCAAGTTTGGCTTTGGCATCGTTGGCGACGTCCTTGCTGACGGCTTCCAAAACTTTCGAGTCAGGTGCTTCAGCCATATTCTTGGCTTCAACCAGACCAAGGCTGGTGAGTTGGCGGATGACTTTAATGACTTCGATCTTTTTGGCACCGGGGTCTTTGATGACGACGTTGAACTCAGTCTTCTCTTCGACTTCTTCTTCAGCGGCGGCAGCTGGACCAGCAGCAACTGCAGCAACAGGTGCAGCAGCAGAAACACCCCATTTTTCCTCGAGCATTTTGACGAGGTCAGCAGCTTCCAAAACAGAAAGCTCACTCAGTTGTTCAACAATTTTAGCTAAATCAGCCATTTTTTTACTCCTATAAAGTATTTATTATTATTTTTTTTGTTGCACCTTTGCAGATGCGATTATTAAGCAGCATTCGCTTGCTTTTCAGAATTTGCCTTGATGACTGCAGCAAGTCCACGTCCAGGCTCTGCGAGAGTTCGAACAAGCTTGCTTGCCGGCGCCAGAATGGTGCCCAAAAGTATTGCACGCATAACAGGCAAGCTTGGCAGATCTGCCAGGGCACGAACATGCTTTTCATCCAATAATTTCATGTCCAGGTAACCAGCGCGTAGTTCAAAAACATCATTCCCTTTGGAGATTTCTGTCAGGGCTTTGGCTACTTCAGGTGCATCTTCATATGCGAAGCCAACGATGTTGTTACCTTCCCAAAACTTTTCATCAAAAGGATATCCTTTTTCTTCCAAAACCAGTTTGAAAAGTCGGTTTTTTACGACATGCAACTCACCATCTGACTCGCGCAGACGTTTACGTGCCAAATCCACAGGTGGCATGGCCATCTTGGAATAAGACAGGATGAATATGGCTTTACTTTTATCAATCCACTCGCCATATTGCTTTACAATAGTTTCTTTGTGATTCCTTGAAAACGCCAATTTATTTTCACCTCCTTCCGGTGATTTATTAATAAAAAAGTCCTTACTTAAACACCTGCCAAGTAAAGACTCACGCTATATCTAATTCGTTGATAACGTATCATCTTCACCTCGGCGGGAAATTAAGCCTGAAGCGGCACCAGCTTTCTTAAGTGAAGTCCGTATTCAGTTTTTAATCGAACGCCATTATACCTTGATATGGCATATCTGCAAAGGTCAAATCAGGTCAAATCAGTTCAATATTATAACTGCTTGGCTCCCATTGCAATGGCAGTATTGGGTTCAACTTTCACACCAGGTCCCATCGTGGAAACGACGGTCACTTTCCGCAGAAAAGTGCCTTTTACTCCGGATGGCTTTGCACGACGGATGGCTGTCATCAATGCTGCCATATTCTCATGCAGAGCATCCACGCTGAATGATACTTTGCCGATCGGGACGTGAATATTGGCTGTTTTGTCCAGGCGGAACTCAACACGTCCGGCTTTGGCTTGGACAATTGCTGCTTCAATATCTGCGGGCTGCACAACAGTTCCAGCTTTGGGATTTGGCATCAAGTTGCGTGGACCAAGAATGCGGCCTAAACGCCCAACCTTTCCCATCATGTCCATAGTTGCAATGGCAACATCAAAATCTGTAAATCCTTGCTGAATTTTATTGATTTCCTCATCAGAGTCAGCAATAAAATCAGCGCCGGCAGATCTTGCAGCGGCTGCAGCCTCACCTTGAGCAAAAACAAGCACACGGACGGGTTTACCCAATCCGTTGGGCAAAACAACAATATCGCGGATCTGCTGGTCTGCTTGACGTGGATCCAGTCCTGTGCGAAGATGCACTTCAACCGTCTCATCGAAACTGGCAAAACTGACCGATTTAACAAGCTCCAGCGCTTCATATGGGCTGTATACTTTTTCTTTATCAATTTTGTTTAATGCTTCTACAAATTTTTTCCCGTGTTTGGGCATGATTACTCCTTTGTGGTTTTAACGGATGCAAGACATCCTCCCACATATTCTCCAAAATTACTTTTCAACGATTGTGATGCCCATATTTCGGGCTGTACCTTCAAGCTGCAGCATTGCACCTTCGATATCATTTGCATTCATATCCTTCAACTTGATTTCGGCGATTTCACGCAATTGAGCACGAGTGATCTTCCCCACTTTTTCACGATTTGGCTGAGCCGACCCTTTTTCAATGCCTGCGGCTTTGCGCAAGAGCACTGGAGCAGGGGACGACTTCAGCTCAAATTTGAATGAGCTGTCAGCGAAGATGGTGATCTCTGCAGGGATGATCTCACCCATCCGGTTGGATGTGCGCGCATTGTATTCCTTGCAAAAAGCCATGATATTGACGCCATGCTGGGCTAACGCAGGTCCAATGGGAGGTGCCGGATTGGCTTTCCCTGCTGTAATCTGTAATTTGATAATTGCTTTTACTTTCTTTGCCACGAATATTCTCCTTTGTGGTATTGACGGGGTCAATCAAGATCCCTCCCACGTAATTCCGGATATCTCCGGTTTATGCCTTTTCCACCTGTAAAAAGTCAAGTTCAACAGGTGTTTCACGACCAAAAAAATTCACCATGACACGGATCTTCGAACGCTCCATATCGATCTCGGACACAGTACCCCTGAAATCATTAAAGGGGCCATCCACAATACGAACCCGTTCACCAGGTCGATAGGTGACTTTGAATGTAGGTGCTTCATCTTCCATACGGCGCAATATTTGAGCAACCTCTTCCGGTCTTAATGGCGTTGGCTCCTCGCCCATTCCAACAAATCCGGTTACACCAGGGGTATTGCGCACCACGTACCATGACTCCTCTTCCAGGATCATGTTTACCAGCACATATCCAGGAAAGACATGCCGCTCAACAGTTTTGCGTTTGCCATCTTTCACTTCAATCTCTTCCTGTGTCGGAATGACCACATCAAAGATCTTGCTTTTCATGTTCATGGTTTCGATACGCTGCTCAAGATTCTTGCGCACCTTATTCTCATACCCTGAATAGCAATGGATCACAAACCACTGTCTGTTGTCTGACTGGTCAGGTTCGCTTGCTTTTAATGGCACCTGTTTATCGTCAACCATCGGTTTTTCTGCCATTGGTTCCAAGGTAGATGAATCTTCCATGGAAGCGTCCACAGACTCTTCTGCAGAGGCTTTTTCCTCTACATCACCATATTCATTTATGTCATTGTCGTTATCGAACGCAGCCATTAAAGTTCCCTGCCAAGCAAAGTCAATTCTTCGTTTATATCGTCACCAAAAAGCCGATGAACCGTGAGAAGGCAAAATCCATCACACCTAATAAAGCGGACATGAGAGCAGTCACAATCAATACAACTTTCGTTAAATCCCAAGCTTCCTTTGGAGTAGGCCAGGTTACTTTGCGTAATTCACCAATTGTTTCCTGCCAAAAGCGTTTGATCTTCTGGAAAATTGAAGTTTTTTTATTATTTACTGTCATTTTCTCATCTCCTTACTTGTGGCTAAAACGCCGCCTTTGCGACGGCGTTAATCCTGTTCAAACAGGTCAGGTAGGAATTGAACCCACAACCCCCGCTTTTGGAGAGCGGTGCTCTGCCAATTGAGCTACTGACCTAGGTAAGTTGGCAGTCTCAAAGCCCTTAAGGGTTCTTAGATCACTCGCTTACTTAACCTCACGATGCTGCGTATGTTGGCGACAGTGAGGGCAATACTTTTTCATCTCCAGGCGGCCTGGATCATTACGGCGATTTTTCACGGTTGTGTAATTTCGCTCTTTGCAATCTGTGCACGCCAGATGAATTACAGGTCGAACATCTTTCTTTTTCGATGCCATTTTATTCTTTCAGCATGGTTGCCCCATAAAAAGGGCAACCATGCATTCCTCCATTAATTTCTTACTCAATAATTTTGGTGATCACACCAGCGCCAACCGTCAATCCACCTTCGCGG
>CAZINW010000043.1:0-10424 GCA_964540765.1 uncultured Anaerolineaceae bacterium
TCTTATTTGAGGCAACGATTACCCTAAAGTAACATTTTCTTTTGAGGCATTACGTGCAGAGGACGAGATCCAAAAGTCAGGAGCCCTTCAGATGCGCATTTATTCATAGGTGAACACAACTTTCAGATATAATTTACTGAAACATTAACAATCCGGAGGCAATGATGAACCTTGTCCAAATAGAACCCGAAATGCTTTCCATCCAACCCCATGCACTATTTGATCTTAAAACACTGCTTTTGACCTGCGGTGATTTCAATCAAAAAGTATTTAATACCATGACCATCGGATGGGGTAGCATCGGCACCATGTGGAACAAACCCTGTGTTGTGGTTGCAGTGAGACCCACACGGTATACCTTTGAATTCATGGAAAAGTATCCTGATTTCACTGTAACAGCATTTCCGGATGCCTATAAAAAGGCTCTCGATATTCTCGGTATGCGTTCCGGGAGAGATGGAGATAAGATCAAACTGGCAGGTTTAAACCCCATGGCTGCGCATCAGGTGCTTTCCCCCAGTTTTGCAGAAGCCGAACTCAGTGTCGAATGCAGGAAAATCTATTGGCAGGATCTTGACCCGAACTATTTCCTTGATCCGGGAATCCATAATTTCTACCAGGAGCATGATTACCACCGCATTTATTATGGTGAGATCGTGCACATTCTTGGTTCACAGTTTTACTCAAAGGCAGAATTTAACCTTGAAAATTCAAATGGCATCACTTTTAACGAGGTATAATCGAATTAACTTACATCAATAAGGATTTGCACAATGGCGGAACAAAAAATTCGTGTATTAATTGCCAAACCGGGCCTGGATGGACATGACCGTGGTGCCAAAGTGATTGCGCGTGCATTGCGCGACGCAGGCATGGAAGTTATTTATACGGGCTTGCGTCAGACACCAGATATGATCGCTGAAGCAGCATTACAAGAGGACGTGGACGTGGTAGGGTTGTCAATACTCTCAGGAGCGCATAACGCACTGGTCCCGCAAGTTGTGCAAAAGATCCGTCAAAATGGTCAGAACGATGTCATTGTCTTTGTGGGTGGGATCATCCCTGAAACGGATATCCCTGCCTTGCTTGCTGCAGGCGTGCATGCAGTCTATGGTCCCGGCACAAACACACAAAAAGTGTGCGAAGACATCAAAATTGCCATTCAACAATCCTGAATCAGTGAAAAATATGGATTTAATAGCATCTTTAAGAGGGGGGGACAAGCTTTCCCTCTCCAGAGTTCTCACGCAGGTTGAGAATAACACATCTGCGGGTCAGGAAGCCATGGATGGTCTCTTTCCCTATACCGGCAGTGCACATCTGATTGGTATTACCGGCGCTCCTGGTACCGGTAAAAGCACGCTTGTCAACAGCCTGGCGATGAATCTTCGAAAAAGGCAGGATTCCCCCAAAATTGCCATTATAGCGGTTGACCCGAGCAGCCCATACACTGGTGGCGCTCTTCTTGGCGACAGGGTACGCATGCGCGATCTTGCTGGTGATTCAGATATCTTCATCCGCTCAATGGCATCGCGCGGTGCATTGGGCGGCTTGGCCCATACCACCACAGCTTTCAGCCAGGTGCTGGATGCGGCTGGCTATACCATCATCCTGATTGAAACAGTCGGCGCCGGACAATCTGAGGTTGAAATTGCAGGTCTGGCACATACTGTAATTGTGGTTGAAGCACCAGGATTGGGCGATGAGATCCAGGCAATTAAAGCGGGCATCCTGGAGATCGCAGACATCCTGGTTGTCAACAAATCCGATAAACCAGGGGCAGAAAACAGCAAACGCGCTCTACAGGCAATGCTTGAGATGACCAGAGGCGCAGGTTATAACCCACCCGCCCGCAAGCACCTTTTTAGTGTTTCACAAGACACAAATCCAATAGAGACAGATGATATTGATCCCGAATGGGTTACGCCAGTGATCAGCACAATTGCCACGGAAAGCAAGGGCATGGAAGAATTGTTAAAAGCAATTGAAGATCATCATGCTTACCTGAAAAGAAGTACATTGTGGGAGCGCCGCGACAAGGAAAACCTGGCACTTGAATTGGAAGGCTTGATCCGGGATGCGTTAAGCAAGCAATGGGCCAAAAACATTCCTTCAGACCTCATCCAGCAAGTCATTCAAGAAATGCATGAAAGAAAACTGGCACCACACGCTGCAGTCACCCGTTTATTAGCTTATAATTAAGCCCACATAATCTATACACTCAGGAGTTCGTTCATGGACCGTATTTTAATTAAAGACCTTACCAGCCACATTGGTGAATCCGTCAAAATTCAGGGGTGGCTGCAGACTCTGCGCGATCAGAAGAGCATGCAGTTCCTGATCATACGGGATCGAACTGGCCTGGTGCAAGTGGCACATTGGAAAAAAGGGAATCCTGAACTGGCAGAATTGATATCCACCCTTGGCTCAGAATCTGCTCTTACCATGATTGGCAAGGTTGTTGCAAACGAGGTGGTGAAGTTGGGCGGTATTGAGATCCAATTGGAATCCATGATCGTTGAAAATAATGCGGAATCTCCCCTCCCGTTTGAGCCCTTCAGTGATAATTTGCCGGAGCAAGATTTCCGCATGGATTGGCGCTATCTGGATCTGCGCCGTGATATCAACCGTACCATCTTTGAGATCCAGACTACAGTTGAACACGCAATGCGAACCTACTGGCTTGAGCATGACTTTATTGAAATGCATTCGCCAAAGATCATGGGCGCGCCCAGCGAGAGCGGCGCAGAACTTTTTAGCTTAAGTTATTTTGAGACGACCGCCTACCTGGCGCAATCACCGCAATTCTACAAGCAGATGGCGATGGCAGCCGGGTTTGAACGTGTTTTTGAGATCGGTCCAGTTTTCCGTGCGGATCCCTCTTTTACCTCCAGACATATGACCGAATTCACCGGCGTGGATATGGAAATTTCGTGGATACAAAGCCATGATGATGTGATGAAATTCATGGAAGATTGGCTTGCTTATACTTATGCGCAAGTGAAAGCCAGGCATGATGAGCAGATCAAGGCGCTTTTTGGATTTGAATTAGTCGTGCCAGAGGTGCCATTCCCGAGGTTAAGCATGGCTCAAGCTTGTGAGATTCTTAAAGGCATTGGGTACAAACTACCGCCTGAAAGGAAGGGTGACCTTGACCCTGGCGCTGAACGCGCCCTTGGTAATTATGTCAAAGAAAATTTTGGCAATGATTACGTCTTCGTCACGGACTGGCCCTTTGCCACCCGCCCCTTCTATCACATGCTGCAAGACGATAACCCCTTGTTGACCAAAAGTTTTGATCTCCTTGGCAGAGGTCTTGAGGTGACCACTGGGGCACAGCGTGAACATCGCTATAATCAGTTGAAAAACCAGGCGTTGGAAAAAGGGTTGACCCTTGGTCCCATTCAAAATTACCTGAACTACTTCCGCTACGGCTGCCCACCCCACGGCGGTTTTGGATTGGGGTTGAGCCGCTTGCTTATGATCATGCTGGACTTGCCCAATATCCGTGAGGCTGTATACCTGTTCCGGGGTCCCAACCGCCTGACACCCTAACTTGAGGTTTTGAAAATGACTTACCTGCTTGGTGGCAGAATTCGGCTCAGGGCTGCAGAACGCAGCGATATCCCACTATTTGTTAAATGGATCAATGACCCAGAAGTCACTGAGAACGTCATGCTGCAAGTTCCAATGTCAGTAGCTGAGGAAGAGCGCTGGTTTGATTCCATGCTGGAACAGCCACAGGCTCAGCATGTCTATGTGATAGGAGTTAAACTGCCCTCTACAGGCAAGGAAGATGTTGATGGTTGGCAATCCATTGGCACCATTCAATTCCATGATATCAGTTGGCTCCTCAGGAAGGCTGAGATTGGCATCATGATCGGTGAAAAAGACTTCTGGGATAAAGGCTATGGCACAGAAGCCATGCTAGTGATGCTCAAGCACGGCTTTGAAACCCTTAATCTACACCGCATCGGGCTGCAAGTGTTTGATAAAAACAAGCGCGGCATTCGTGCCTATGAGAAAGCCGGTTTTGTGCAGGAAGGACGCTTCCGCGATGGACATTACCAGCATGGTCGTTATTACGACATCATCATCATGAGTATCTTAAAGACTGATTGGGAATTAAGAATAAACGCATAAAGGCAGGCACAAATGTCGTCACCTCACATGAAACACGATCCACTCCATGGAAATATCAAATTGTATGCGGGCACAGCTTCGCCTGAATTATCAGATGAAATTGCTGAGTACCTGGGGTTGCCCCTTTGCGGGAGAGACATCATCGAGTTTCCTAATGAGAACCTTTTTGTAAAATTGCACGCAAGTGTCCGTGGACAGGATTGTTATGTCATCCAAACCACTTCGATCCCGGTGCATCGCAATTTGATGGAATTACTCATCATGATCCAGACTCTCCGGTTGGATTCAGCCGGTCGCATTACAGTTGTTGTTCCTTACATGTGTTACGGACGCTCCGATCGCAAAGATCAACCGCGAGTGCCCATCACCGCGCGCCTGGTGGCAGATTTGATCCAAGTGGCAGGAGCTGACCGCTACATCACCATGGATCTGCATGCCGGGCAGATCCAGGGATTCTTCTCAATTCCTGGTGACGTCCTTTCAGCCTATCATATTATCAAACCCTATTTGTTGAAAAAAATCCCATCGATGCAAAATCCTGTTCTGCTGACTGCAGACCTTGGTTTTGCCAAAATGGGCCGCCGTTATGCCAACGCTTTTGATATCCCCCTCACATTCATTGAAAAACGCAGGATTGATAACAAAGCTAAAACAGAAGCACTTTCCATCATCGGTGATATTGTCAACCGGGATGTGATCATCATGGACGATGAGATTGATACTGGCGGTACCATCATTGAAGCTGTGAACCTTGCAAAAAAATTCGGCGCAAATGATATTTACGTGGTTTGTGTGCATCCAGTATTTTCATCAAATGCTGTTGATAAGCTCAGCGAACTGCCGGTCAAGGAATTCATCACCACCAATACAATTCCCTTGCCTCCAGAGAAGCAAATGCTTTTTGGCGGGCAATTAACAATTCTCTCAATTGGATCCTTGATGGCAGAAGTAATTCGCCGTGCAAACCAGGGACGCAGCGTTGGTGAAATGTTCAATGAGTGATCTGAATTGTTGAGGGATACAGCAAACCTCAATCCAAGGGGCATGTCTAAATTTCAACGCTCACAAGCAAGCGCACTTTATTGATCAGATATTTAATACCAAGCATATCCGCATGCCAGAATTACCAGAAGTAGAAACCATCATTACCAACCTGCGTGAAGGCAGCCCTGATATTCCATCAATTTTGGAAAGAAGGATCAATGCTGTCGATGTTTTATGGCACAAATCCATCCAAGGGCAGCCTCTGGAGGATTTCGTTGCCAATATCCAAGGCAGGCGCATTATTTCTGCCTTACGCAGAGGCAAATTTCTGCACTTTCCCCTTGACCAAGGTCACTTGATCATTCACTTACGGATGAGTGGGGATCTCATCATGAGACCTAAGAACGAGAACCCTGGTTTTGTAGTACCGGATGAGAAGCATAACCGCATTATTTTCCACCTTGATAATGACTGGCGTTTGATCTTCCATGATACACGCAAGTTTGGGCGGGTATGGCTCACTCAGGATCCCCTGATGGTTTTTGGGAGCCTTGGTTTTGAACCTTTTGACCCACATCTGACACCTGATTTGTTTTTTGAAATGTTAAAAGACCACAAGCGCATGATCAAACCACTTTTAATGGATCAAACCTTCCTGGCAGGCTTGGGTAATATTTACACGGATGAGGCACTCTTCCAGGCAAAGATACATCCACAACAACTGGCACATCAGATTGAGCCTGAAGGCGCAAAGAACCTCTTATCAGCCATCCGCTCTGTCCTTCGTGAAGGAATCCGACACAATGGGGCAAGTATTGACTGGGTTTACCAGGGTGGTGATTTCCAAAACCATCTTTGTGTCTACCAGCGTACCGGCAATGCCTGTCCAAGATGTGGCACAATCATCAGACGGATCATTGTCGGTCAGCGGGGGACTCATTTTTGCCCGACCTGCCAACCTTTAAGGTAGGATGGCACGAGATAAACGAGGTAAGCATGTACGATAAATTAGCTCAAGAATATGACCATTTTGTTAATTGGAAGAGCAGGTTGGCATTTGAAATGCCTTTTTTGGTAGGTCAATTGGATTACATTAAAAAAAGCAAGGATGCCACACTCGATATCCTGGATGCAGCCTGCGGGACAGGAATGCATGCCATCGCCCTGGCAAAACTTGGTTACCAGGTCAGCGGCGCGGATATTTCCCAAGAGATGATCTCAATCGCAAATGCTAACGCTTTGGAACATGGCACGAACATTGATTTTCGGCAAGCAGGATTTGGCAGCCTGAGCCAGCTTTTTGGCATTAACACCTGCGATGCCGTGTTATGCCTGGGGAATTCATTGCCTCACGTTCTTTCAAAGCTGGAACTGGATGAGGTTCTCAAAGATTTTTACAACCTTCTCAAACCAGGGGGCTTATTGATACTGCAAAATCGCAATTTTGACAGCATTATGAGCAAACGCAAGCGTTGGATGGAACCCCAGGCGCACAGGGAAGGCGACAACGAATGGGTTTTTCAGCGCTTTTACGATTTTGAAGATGCTGGATTGATCCAATTCAACTTTTTAACACTCAAGCGCAAGAGAGGGGAAAATTGGCAGGTGGACTTGACCTCAACTCTTCTCATGCCGCTCTTCGTGAATGACTTATTGGAACAACTTGTACAATCCAGTTTTAAGGTGATCTCTACTTTGGGGGGGCTCAATGATGAAGTTTTCGATCCCCTAAAAAGCGAAAATCTGGTGATTGTTGCACAAAAACCGTTTTAATCACCCTTGAAAGAAAAAAAGGCGGATTTTTACTCTGCCTCTTTGACTTTTGAACGTTTATATTTTCCCGGAATTTCGCCGCTGTTTTATGGGCGTACGTAATGAAGACGCCGTGTTCGACAAATTGACATGCCACCATTGCACAGTATCCTTGACGGATTCAATGAGGGAGCGGTGGTGATATCCCAACTCCGTTTGTGCCTTGGCAGAACTGATTTTTGAATTGCTTTGCAGTGTTTCCACAGAATAGCGGGTAAAGCGAGGTTTTGTTTTGGTCAGCCTGTAATAAAGTTCAGCAAGTGGTGCCACAAAGTAAGCAATCGGTGCTGAAAATCTTATTTCAGGGGTCTTGATGCCCACCACACTCTGTACCCACTCACGGACAGAGCTGATCTCAACCTGTTCACCGCTTAATAAATAGGTTTCACCCCTTTTTCCATGATCTCTTGCCAGCAGATGCCCTCGGGCAACATCCCGCACGTCCACAAAATCGAAATGACCATCCATTGAGACGGAAGGCCTTCTCTTCATCCATGAAAGCACCATTTCACCCATTTCACTGCGACGATAATCGTAGGGTCCGATCACGCCAGTCGGGCACACAATCAAGGCATCCAAACCCTGCCTGGCAGCTTCCAGCACCACTAGGGAAGCTTCAGCCTTGGTGCGATCATAGGCGCCGGCAGGATTATCAGGATCAAAGGGAAGGGTTTCGTCGATGGTAACACCTTCGGGAGGGCGCTGCAGCGCATGAATTGAACTGGTGTAAATAAAGCGTTTGACACCGGCGTGTTTGGATGCCGCAATAACATTGCGGGTACCATCAACATTAACCCTGTGCAGTAAACCAGGTTTATCTTCTGTTATCGCCACCAATGCAGCCATATGGAAAACAGTATCCACACCTTCAAATGCAGGCTTCAGGCTGTCCTCATCCAAAATATTCCCCTCAAAAACCTCTACATCCAATCCCTGCAGTGATCGCAGGTCCTCGCCAGGAAGAACCAGCACCCTCACCTTTTCATTATTCTTCAGTAATTCACGCACGAGCACATTGCCTAAATGCCCTGCGGCTCCTGTGACTAAATTCATGGTAACCTCCGTAAACCATTTATGATCAATTGCATCCCTGTTATTGTGGTCTCTTCCCAGAAGACCGATTCAGGATCAAATGATGCCTGTAATAAAAGTCCCATTGCCATGGAAATTAAAAGGCGGGCTGCGAATTTGGGATCAGTTGATTCATCGAAGGAACCTTCTTTAATGCCCTGCAAAACCAATTTTTCAAAATAATCCAGGTAACGTTTATATGGGGTCATCGCTTCCTGCCAGATGACAGGGTCAAGATTGGCCTGGCGCCAGAATTCGATCAAGATCGGAAAACCGTCCTTGGCTTCCTGGAAAATCCGACCAGTCATGCCAGCCATATTGAGAAGACCCTCTGGCACACTGGATGCATTGTCCAGCGCCATGTGCAAACCGACATCGAGAGCATCCAGCCACATTTGGATCAATTCCATGAATAATGCCTGCTTGGAAGGGAAATAATGATAAAAAGCCCCTTTACTGACGTTGGCAGCAAGGCAGATATCTGCCACACTGGTGGGATCAAAACCATTCTTTGTGATCAGATCCAGTGCCATAGCCAGGATCTTTTCTCGTGTGGTATTCCTGCGTGAAATGAGAACCTCCTCTAAGTAAAATATACCGACCAGTCGGTTTATATTAGCATGATAGCCCGGAAAAGTCAACATAAATTGGGGAGAGTGAAAATTTTCCGCTGACGTTTGACTGGTTTTAAAGCAAAACAATGATTGAATAATATTCTTATAAAATATGGGATAAAATGGGTTAAATGATCTTCAACCATCAGGTCAGAAAAGAGAGGAACAATGACTGATCCAAAAACATCATCCCACTGGGATAAGTTACGCATCCATTTTCACATGATTTTTGCCTGCCTGATCCTCCTTCATGTGATTTTTTACCTGGTTTACTGGTTCGCCAATGCTGTCATAATCCCATCCGTGGATGGATTCGTTAAAGGACTGATCAAACTGAACCTGCCATATGTCTATATTGTGGTTGGCTTGAGCTTTGCCCTGGGTATCTGGTCCATCATCCGGATCATACAGATGCAGTACCACTTGAAAAGGTCTGCATGGACAAAATCCCATGCCAATTGGATTTATTTTGTTTTGGCACTGCTCTTCCTGGCGGTATTTTATGGCAGCCTGATCCTCATAACGAAGCAAGACCCAAGCCAGCGCGGGGTGATATCTCACCTGCTTTCCATATCAAGGGTGGTTACGGATGCGTTATTACTTTTTGTTGTTACTTTTATTCTTCGAGCTGCCCTGAAAAAAATGGCAAAATCAACCGATGCAAAGCGTCGCCTTTGGCATAATACTGCCTATGTGACCATCTGTGTTATTTTTTTAGCCGCCTGGGTTGTCCCGGTGATTTTTGCACCCACATGGGCTTATCATGGCGAACTTGCTGCCAAACCAGCTCTCTTGGCACACCGTGGGGCTTCGATGCTGGCTCCTGAGAACACATTGGCGGCTGCGCAGTTGGCAGATAAGCTTGGCGCATATGGTTTCGAATCGGATGTGCGTGTCAGCCAGGATGGCGTACCCTTCCTGATGCATGATGAGACACTGGAACGCACTACCAACGTTGCCGAGGTATTTCCTGGCAGGCAGGATGAGCGGGCTGAAACTTTTACTCTTGAAGAAATCCAGGAACTCAATCCAAACTGGTGGTTTATTTTGAACGACCCCTATGGATCCATTAAAAACGGTCTGGTCAGCCAATCATCACTAACCGAATATCAAACGCAGGGTGTCCCGACCCTCGCTGATACATTGCACCTGATCAAGCAAACCGACATGATCCTCTTATATGACCTGCGTAATCCCCCTGCAGGACATCCTTATGCATCAGGATTGTTTGAGCATGTGTACGAGATGCTCAAAGCTGAAAAGATGGAAGATCAGATCTGGTTGATCCTGGACAAAGCTCAAATAGATATGGTCAGCAAGGAGACGCCAGGAGTCAAACGCGTGATCGGTGTTTCGAGCACAGATCTACCCTCGGCTGCCGAGGTTGTGGCGGACAATTACCAGGTTGTTAATGTTGATAAAGGCATCTCAAATGAAGCCATTAAGGCATACAAAGACGCCGGGTTGGCAGTAAATATCTATGTGGTCGATCAGCCCTGGTTGTTTTCACAATATTGGGTTCTCGGTGTTGATTCCATCACGACGAATGCCATCCAAACACTTTCAAAGATGAGCGTTCCGGTTTTGGCAATGCCGTTCACCCAATACCTGCTCTTTTGGGCACTCCTTGGCATGGTGCTTTGCTTGTGGATGGTCAGCGCTGGCAAATGGATCAAGAAGGAAAAAGTGGTTCCAGTCCCTGAAGAGGTTGCAGTTACTGAAGAAATTTCAGCCCCTGAAGAGGCTGCAGTTTCAGAAGAAATTTCAACACTTGAAGAAGCTCCAGTACCTGAAGAAATT
>CAZINW010000043.1:10524-16804 GCA_964540765.1 uncultured Anaerolineaceae bacterium
TGCAGTTTCAGAAGAAATTTCAACACTTGAAGAAGCTCCAGTACCTGAAGAAATTGCATCTCCTGTGGAGACTCCAGTAACTGAAGAAATTTCAACTGTTGAACCCGAAATTAATGAAGAGGTGGAAACGCCAATCCAGGAACCACCAGGTCAGGATATATCGACTGAGGAGTCTATGTCTCCATTGGCTGATCCTGACATGTCTCTGGGTGAGGAACCCGATGCTGGTCAACCATCCAGGCAGAACGCAGAACACACAACAGGAACAGGCGAAAAGTTTGCGATGAACAAGAATTCGGAGGGGCTGGAATTGCCCGAAACAAAGTCGGAATAGTAACAAGGTTGGAAGATCATGACAAGCAACGATGAGCTTAAACAGATTGCATTGAGCCACTTTAGCACCGGCTTCAATTGTGCCCAATCCACATTCGGGGCGTTGGCTGAAAAGATCGATTTGGAGCCGACAATCGCGCTAAAGACTGCCACCCCATTTGGTGGCGGCATCAGCCATAATGGCTCGATTTGTGGCACCGTCAGCGGGGCATTGATGGGTCTCGGTTATCATTTTGGCAATACCACACCTGATAGTGCAGTAAAGTATCGCAACTATGAGATCGGCAGCTTGTTCCTGGAAAAGTTCAGGGCTCAATTTGGTGAGGTAACCTGCCCGGGGCTGCTTGGTCTCGATATCCGCATTCCTGAAGAACTCGCAAAAGTGCGTGAACTCGACTTGTTTAATCAACGCTGCTGTCAATTTATTTCAGGCGCGGTCGAAATCGCTGTCCAATTGATTGATGAGTTGAACTGATGAACTGCCCTACGAGAAAATACTATAACAATTCATAATTCATCAATTGAGTTTAAGCTGAGATAATCTTTAAAGGTCCTTGACCATATAGAGGCTACCCATCTGAAAGCCCCTTCCTGCATAATAGGCGCGGGTTCCCACAGCAGAAATGACTGCAAGGCGTGGCAAGCCATGTCTGCGGCTGATAGTTTCAGCTTCAGCAATTAAACGGCTCCCCAAACCAATATGCTGTGCAGCGCCCTCTTGTTCCGAGCCGACCTCCAGCGATTGTCCATACACGTGGACTTCCCGAATGATGGCAGCATTGTCCAGGTCTGCCAGCCCCAGTAGATTTTCTTTTTCAGGTAACGACAACCTGCAGTAACCCACCAATTTATCGTCACGGGTATTGAACGAGATAAAATGCTCTTCAGCATAAGCCGCCTGGTAAGTCTCATCGCGCAACACAAAATCCCGATCAGCGACAGCCTGCCCCCTGATCTCACGGCAACGGATACATTGACAGCGCGTTCCTCGATTTTCCAGCTCAAGGGCGATGTCCTGCCGCAGGCTGGTATTGCGGTTACCTGCAACCACATGTGGTGAGGGAATGTCACGAATGATGCGGTTGATGCGGCAGTACCTGGGAACTGTCCCCTTAAGGTCAGCGATCAGATCAATCAATTCCTGCTCCGTATAGGGTGTGTAATGACCATCCAGCCAAACCTGGTAGAGGTCTGAATTTTTGAGCAGCTGGCAGGGATAAATCTTCAACTCATCTGGATTTAAGCCTCCTGGCTGCCAGATGTGGGCAAAGTCCTGCCGATCGGAGCCAAGCGTGGCACCGAGGAGATTGGGCATCCAATGCAACACGATCTTAAAGCCTCCAGCGCGCAGCATTGAGACAGCCTCCAGGGTTTTGGCAGCGGTATGCCCGCGGTGATTCAATGCCAGGATACGATCATCCAGGCTTTGTGCGCCAATCTGCACCTTGGTGACGCCCAATTCGCGATACCATGCCAGTTCCTCCACCGTTATCAGATCAGGACGGGTCTCGACCACCAGACCGACATTGCGATGCGTGCTGCTGACGTTGCGGGCATGCGCAGATTTCAGGTCATCAACTGGCTGGTCATCATCAGGGTTGACCCCATTGAGGGCATCAAAACAGCGGTGCACAAACCAGGACTGGTAAGCGCGGGGATAGGCGCTCCAACTGCCGCCAAGGATAAGCAGTTCAATTTTATCTGTCGGATGTCCCACTTGATGCAGCGCATCAAGTCGGGAGCTCACCTGCCTGTAGGGATCGAAGTCATTTTCAAGCCCACGCCTGGCACCAGGCTCGTCTGAAAGGTAGCTCTGTGGCATATCCTGCTCTGTGGGGCAGAAAATGCATTCACCCGGGCAGGGGCTGGGCTTCGTCAGCACTGTGATCGTCGTCACCCCGGAGAGCGTGCGTACAGGTTTCATGCGAATCCTAGCTAACAAGGCAGTATCCTCAGCCCATTCCCCACTTTCCACCAATTGGCGATATACTGCCACCAGAGTGTGCTTGGCAAGGAAGCCGCGTCCATCAGGCAGGGTGTAGAGACGCACAGCCGCGCGCAGGGGCATGCCGCTTCGAACAGCCTCCAGTGCTTTTCGAGCCAGGGCCAGGTCTTCCTGTGAGTAATGCCTTTTTTTGTGCCAGATTTCTGCCTGTGACATGGCTTTATTGTACCCAATATTTGAAAACTGGTTATCCGCGTAGAGGGCTGTTATACTTCAGCCATGCATCCAGACATTCAAAATCATCTTGTCGCCCTGAATAGGAATTTCTACAGCGAGTATGCAGTGTCTTTCTCAGCCTCGCGTGAAAAATTGCAGTCAGGCGTCATCAAGGTGGCAGATACCATCCCGGCTGACGCAAATATTCTTGATCTGGGCTGCGGGAACGGCAATTTTTTAAATTACTTGATCAGGCATGAATTCTCTGGCAGCTATTTTGGTGTCGATATCAGTGAAGCGCTTTTAAAAAAAGCCGAAGAACTCAACCGTCCTTTTTCCCAGATCGTCAAGACTTTCAGCAAAGCTGATCTCACTTCCAATGGTTGGGCCAGGTCAATCGTTTCAGATCCTTTTGATGTCATCACAGCCTTTGCAGTGTTGCATCACATTCCTGGTGCTGTTTTACGCCAGCAATTGCTTGCGCAAATTCATGAATTATTAGCTACTGAAGGACATTTTGTTTTCTCCACCTGGCAGTTCCAAAACAGCGCCAAACTGCGCAAACGCATCTTACCTTGGGAGACAGTTGGTTTGAAAGAAAGCAATGTGGAGGAAGGCGATACCTTGCTGGATTGGCGTGCAGAAATGGGAGAAAGCAAGGTGGGCACCCGTTATGTGCACCGTTTCACGGAAGAGGAACTGAACGACCTGAGAGTATCCAGTGGATTCACACTGGAAGACTGCTTTTATTCCGATGGCAGGGAAGGCAATTTAGCCCTCTACCAGGTCTGGAAGAAGAATTGATTTCAATTAACCCGAATTGATGCAAAATTATCCCAAAGCCACATCCAGCAGCATCATCACAGCAAAACCGACCATCACCCCAATGGTTGGTATATCGGAATGTTGGGATGGTCCAGCTTTCGAGTTAGGGATCAACTCCTCAGCCACCACATAGATCATTGCACCTGCAGCAAATGCGAGGGCATAAGGCAATAAAGGCTGCATCAACAGAACAGCAGCAGCACCCAAAACACCTGCTATGGGTTCCACCATCCCTGAAAGTTGACCGAACATGAAAGCCTTCCCACGTGTCATATTTTCCCGACGCAACGGGATAGAAACCGCCAGACCTTCAGGAAAATTCTGGATGCCAATCCCAACTGCCAATGCTACCGCAGATGCAAGGGAGGAATTATTCAACCCAACGGCGGCAGCACCAAATGCCACACCCACTGCCAGACCCTCAGGAATATTGTGCAGGGTGATCGCCAGCACCAGCAAGACGCTGCGCTGCCATGAACTCTTCAAACCTTCAGCGTCTTTCAAATCATTGCCGATATGGAGATGGGGGAGCAACTTATCCACTGCAAAAAGGAAACCGCCCCCCAGGAGGAAACCAACCACGGCGGGGAACCAATTGGGAACCGCTAAACCGTCTGACATTTCAATTGCTGGCGCAAGCAAAGAAAAGTAGCTGGCTGCGATCATCACACCCGACGCAAAGCCCAACAAGCCATCCAAAGTCTTGCGGCTAAACTCTTTACGGGTGAAAACGCCAGCCGCGCCTAATGCTGTTACAGCCCAGGTAAACAGCGTTGCAAGCAGCGCCTGTAAAATCGGATTAAGACCTTCCAAAAATACGATCATAAGCATTTCCCTGTGACAATGATATTATTATGATGTGTGTAATTATAAGCGAACACTAGAAGAAATAGGAATCGACGGATAATATATGAGCCTGAATCAACAGCAAACAGAAAGGTTAAAAAGGTGTCTGGCACACCGAATTCCTTTGCTTGACCCGGAGCATCAATCTGCCGTCCGCCTCTTGAATGGCTTTTACGAAGGCTTCCCTGACTTGGTTGCAGACCTCTTCGGCAGAACCCTGGTGCTCTCTGCCTACAGCAGGAACGCAGATATGGCAGATGATGGGACAGGGCTGTTGCAAGCTTTTTTCCTGGAGCAGCTCCCCTGGATTGAAACTGTGTTGGTAAAAGCCCGTCATATTGACGCAGACTTACGACGTGGTACGATCACATGTGGAAGCCAACTGCAACGATCCATATGGGAGAATGGCATCCAGTATGCCTTGGATTTGCAGCTTAACCAGGACGCCAGTTTCTATTTGGACACACGCCACTTGAGATTCTGGCTGCACGACAACCTGGCTGGAAAAAGCGTGCTGAATAGCTTTGCTTACACGGGAACCCTGGGCATTGCGGCAATGGCGGGTGGCGCTTCCACAGTTGCTCAAACAGATATTAATCCCCGCTTCCTGGCGCTTGCCAGGGAAAGTACCCGCCTTAACAGGCTGCCTGGCAATCAAATCAACACCATCACCATGGATTTTTTCAAGGTGATCGACCGCTTTAAAACAAGTCAAACACTTTTTGACTGCATCATCCTGGATCCTCCTTTCTTTTCAACAACGACTGCCGGCAAGGTGGACCTGGTGGGAGAATATAAGCGGCTGATCAACAAAGTGCGCCCTCTTGTCGGGCACGATGGCTGGCTTGTACTGATCAATAATGCCCTATTTGTCAGCGGTGCAGAGATGATGGCACAGCTCAACCTCCTTTGCGGGGGGCCCTATCTCCAGATCCATGAGCTGATCACAGTCCCTGAAGATGTCACTGGATATGGAGATACGATCACAACTCCTCCCCCTGCCGATCCTGCCCCCTTCAATCATCCCACCAAGATCGCCATCTTGAAGGTCACCCGTAAAGATGGGTGCAAGGCTGGTTGATGGACTCGCCTTAAAACAAAAAGAGCCCTGCATCACAGAGCCCTTTTGGATCCAGCATCCTAATCAAGCAGCAAGAATTTTTCGCCAAGCGTACCGCAGATCGGGCATTTCTCAGGCGGTGCTCCGAACTCAATGTAGCCACAGTGTGGGCAGAGGTAGAACTCGCTGACCTCCAGGTCCTTGCCCTGTTTGATAGCTTCCAATGCCAGGGTATATAGACGTGCATGCACTTCTTCAGCCTGGACTGCATAGCCAAACATGCGTTTTGCTTTATGACCTTCAGCTTCAGCCTCAGCCAGCATGGGTGGGTACATTTCGGTATACTCATAGGTTTCACCGGCAATGGCTGCTTCCAGGTTGGCAAGCGTTTCACCTACGCCATCCATTGCATTAAAATGACCTGCTGCATGGGTGCGTTCTGCTTCCGCAGTGGTCTCAAAGAGTTTGGCGATATTGGCATAACCCTCTTTGGTTGCCTTTTTGGCAAAGGCTTTATATTTTTGATAAGCCTGGCTTTCACCAGCAAATGCTGTTTTTAAATCATCTGTTGTTTGGGACATGTAAAACTCCTTTTGATCTACGAGTTTATTCAAAACCTTCTCAAATTATACCCAGTAATTAATATTCGAGCTTATATATCA
The DNA here is from genome assembly GCA_964540765.1 of uncultured Anaerolineaceae bacterium. GTDB lineage: Bacteria > Chloroflexota > Anaerolineae > Anaerolineales > Anaerolineaceae > CAZJLN01. Next base: position 16,412 of record CAZINW010000043.1, read on the forward strand.
TAAGAATACCTGATACAGGAACGGATTTTTGATCTTCAATGAGCACGCAGAGTGCACCACACAAATTCGATTTGACTTTTATTTTTACCTGTGCTAAAATCTTGCCACTACAGGGTAAGCGGGTGTAGTTCAATTGGTAGAACGTCTCCTTGCCAAGGAGAAGGTCGTGGGTTCGAGTCCCATCGCCCGCTCTTGTTATCGGCTGATACGAGGTTGCAGAAGGAACTTTGATATCAGCTTTTTAGTCAGGCGACGTGGCCAAGTGGCAAGGCAAGGGTCTGCAAAACCCTCATCATGGGTTCAAATCCCATCGTCGCCTCTCTTTATTTAACTCCGACACAAAAGACTGGTTCACTTTGCAGTGTGCGACGCGACAAATCCCATCGTCGCCTC
>CAZINW010000044.1:0-16182 GCA_964540765.1 uncultured Anaerolineaceae bacterium
CATAGAGGTTGGTGAGGCTGCCCAGTTCTGGCGGAATCGCCCCGCTCAGCTGGTTATAGCTCAGATAGAGCCCCTGCAGGTTGGTGAGGCTGCCCAGATCTGGCGGAATTGATCCGCTCAGCTGGTTCCTATTCAGATAGAGCTCCCGTAGGTTGGTGAGGCTGCCCAGACTGTCTGGGATTGCCCCGCTCAGCTGGTTGCCAGGCAATTCGAGATCCTCCAGGCTACTGAGGCTGCCCAATTCCGCTGGGATTGAACCGCTCAGTTGGTTGTAGCTCAGATCTAACCCCTGCAGGTTGGTGAGGCTGCCTAATTCTGGTGGGATCTCCCCGCTCAGCTGGTTGCCGTCCAGATAGAGCCACTCCAGGCTGGTGAGGTTGCCCAGTTCTGGCGGAACTGAACCGGTCAGTTTGTTCCAGTCCAGTTCGAGGCCAGTAACATGCGCGTCATTAACGGTTACTCCAAACCAATTGCCTACCGTGGTCGTCACAAGCCAGTTGTCATGGTACTTCCAGCCTGCCCCGTTGGTACCCTCATATAGCGCGACTAAGGCTTCACACTCTGTTGGGGGTACATCTGTCACCAAGTTGCAGTCAAAACTCTCCGCTTGCACCCTGGTCTGGTCGATCTCCTCCGCAGTCGGGGGAACGTACTCACGCTCCTCAAGCGGTTCAGAGTTCGTTTTAAGTGGGGCAATGACCTCTTCAGGCAGGTTCGCGTTTAACAGGTAGTCCTGGTAGTGCCTGTCCTGTTCAACTTCGAAATGTGCTTCAAATTCCGGATCAAGCCTTTCATCAGGGAAATCAGGTGGGTATCCTGTCTCAGGTTCATCCCTTTCAGGAGCAACATTTTGGGATATGCCCTGGACATCGAGATGGCTCGATGTGGCTGCGGCCGGAGAAAGCTGCAGGGCGAAAGAAAACGCCATTAAACATGTAAATATTCGGGCTATTTTTTTATTCATAGGGTCCCTTTCTTGATAAACAAACCGATTAGATGATTGAGAAAAGTTTATCATAGGATGATTGGCAAGGCAATTATCTGTTTGAGAGGATGTTGAAAAACCTTTCGTGTCATTCCTATTTTCCGGCGATGCGTCCCTGTGGGAATAACGTTTTTCAACGCTCTCTACCATATCCTATGCGCTTAGGTTATAATATAATGCAACATGGAAAATCAAAAACCTTACACCTTTAAAGATTTTTTGCCTGTTTTTTTGATCCTCACTTTATCGGGTTGGATCGGTCTCTTGGTGGTAGTGCTGATCTTTCTTCCCTTGCTCGGTCCCCGCTGGTTGTTTTTCTTCTTTGGTGTCCTGGCACTCTCAGGCACAACTCTCCCTCTCGTTTATTACCTAAACAGACGCTTTCCCTCCGACCCACTTGCAGAGAAGAGTGTCATTATCCGGCAGTCGTTATGGTTTGGCATTTATGGTTCTACCATTGCCTGGCTGCAAATGGGACGCGTATTGAATACCGGGCTGGCACTGATTTTGGCTGGAGCATTCATCCTGATAGAATTGTTTTTGCGGTTGTTGGAGCGCAGTCGCTGGAAGCCTAAAGCACCACTTGCGTAAACTTCCATGACCGACCTCAGCAATGTACCTTCTGTTGATTCCTTCCTGAGAGATCCCTTAGTATCACAACTGATTGCCACATATGGTCGTAGTCTTACACTCTCAGCCATCCGTGCCGTCCAGGCTGAACTTCGTCACAATCTGAGCGAAGGTCATTCTCTTCCCGATCAAAAAACTGTCATTGAGGCGCTTGATTCCACACTGCAAAACTGGCTCAAACCAACCTTAATTCCGGTTATCAATGCCAGCGGTGTCATCCTTCATACAAATTTGGGTCGCGCTCCCCTGAGCCAGTCTGCCCTTCAAGCAGTGAGAGAAACCGCAAGTGGCTATTCAACGCTTGAATATGACCTTGATAAAGGCAAACGCGGTTCCCGGTTGATCCATGCGGAACAATTGTTAAAACGTTTGACCGGGTGTGAAGCGGCTCTTGTTGTCAATAATAACGCCGGAGCGGTGCTTTTAGCACTGGCAGCCTTGGCAAACCGTCGCAAGGTCGTTATCTCACGTTCCCAACTGGTTGAAATCGGTGGAGGTTTTCGTATTCCTGACGTGATGCGCCAATCCGGTGCCAAACTGATTGAGATCGGCACCACCAACCGCACACATCTGGCAGATTATGAAAAGGCACTTCAAGATGGTGCGTCGCTTGTTCTCATTGCGCATCATTCCAATTTTAAACTTCAGGGCTTTTCAACCGAACCCTCCTTGTCTGAAATTGCTGATCTAGCACATGCATTTCATCTGCCAGTTCTGCACGATCTTGGTTCTGGCGCCTTTCTCAACACTGAAAATTACGGACTCACCCATGAAACCACCATCCAGGACTCCCTTGCAGCAGGTTGTGACCTGGTCTGCTTTTCAGGCGATAAGCTCCTGGGTGGACCACAAGCCGGGATTATTGTTGGGAAAAAAGCTTTGTTGGATAAGATCCACAAGCACCCCCTTGCACGTGCCCTGCGATCAGATAAACTCTGTCTTGCCGCGCTCAGTGCCACCCTTCTCCATTATTTAACAGATGAAGCAGATGCCCAAATCCCGCTTTACCAGATGCTTTCGCGCAGTCTTGAATCGCTACACGCTCAGGCACAGGTATGGATCAACACACTGGGAACGGGCGAGATCATTCCCGGAAGATCAACAACCGGCGGTGGCAGCCTTCCTGAAGAAGAATTGGATACCTGGTGTCTTGCCCTCTCAGCACAAAAGCCAGAAAAGTTCTTATCCATCTTGCGCAGGCAGAATCCCCCCATCATCGCTCGCATTCAGAATGACCAGATCATTTTTGATCCACGCACTATAATGGACTATCAGGAATCATCTTTTATCAAGGGGTTGCAAACAGCATTATTAATCATGAAAGAGAAAGAATAATATGAAACATGAACTTGAAGCTTTAATGAAACAACAGGGCGTTGATGCCATCTGGATCAGCGGACCGGCTCAACACAATCCTCCCATGGTTTATCTGACCGGTGGAGCACACATTACAAACGCAGATCTGATCAAGATGCAAGGCAAGCTGCCGTTTCTCTGCCACGATCCCATGGAACGCGATGAGGCTGCCAAATCCGGTTACCCATTGATCAATACCTCAAAGTACGATTACAAAGCTCTCTTAAAAGAGGCTGACGATGATCCCATCATCGCCCTCGCGCTTCGTTTTAAAATGATATTAACGGAGTTTGGCCTTACCAAAGGCAGGGTCATGCTCTATGGCACGCGTGAAGTGGGTAATTTCTACTCAGTACTTTCCAGGCTGCAAAAAATGATGCCTGAATTGGAAATATCCGGTGATGGGAACGGTTCCATTCTCCTGGAAGCCAGGGCGACCAAAGACGCTGTCGAACTGGAGCGCATTCACAAGATGGGTCAGCTCACCACCCGGGTGGTTGGCAATACGGCAGATTTCTTGTCCTCCCATTCAGTCAAACAGGACGTCCTGATGAAGGCTGATGATACCCCCCTTACCATTGGGGATGTCAAGAAACGCATCAATTTGTGGATCGCAGAATTGGGTGGGGAAAACCCGGAGGACACGATCTTTGCCATTGGCAGGGATGCAGGTGTTCCTCACAGTACTGGCTCCCCCACAGATCTGATCCGTTTGGGTCAAACCATTGTTTATGACATCTTTCCGTGTGAGGCAGGTGGTGGCTATTACTATGATTTCACACGCACATGGAGCCTTGGGTATGCCACTGATAAAGTCTGCAAGCTTTACGAACAGGTAAAAACAGTCTACGATTCCATTACACGGGAAGTCAAAGCCGGTGTTAACGTGCACGAATATCAGGAGCACACTTGTGATCTATTTGAGAACATGGGACACCCAACCGTTCGTAAGGATCCGCAGACGGTGAATGGCTATGTCCACAGCCTTGGTCACGGCGTTGGATTGAATATTCACGAAAAGCCCTTTTGCAACCAGCCAAAGGATGATACACAGATACTTAAACCGGGCTCAGTCTTCACCATCGAACCAGGATTATATTATTCTGATGAAGGGATGGGTGTCCGCCTTGAGGATACCTGGTACATGAATAGTGAAGGAACCTTCAGAAAGTTTGTGGATTACCCCATGGATCTGGTTCTGCCTGTCAAAGGAGGCTAAAGATGGACAAAAAGGATGCGCGCATCCTCGGTATTGAAAGTTCTTGCGATGAAACAGCGGCAGCTGTTATCAGCGCTGGCAGGATCATCGAAAGCAATGTGATCGCCAGCCAGGCAGATTTGCATGCCCGCTATGGCGGCGTCTACCCTGAAATCGCATCCCGCGAGCATGTAAGAGTCATCCATGCCACTGTTGCTGAAGCCCTGCAACAAGCATATCTCACCTTGAATGACATGGATGCCATCGCCGTCACCCGTGGACCTGGTTTGGCTGGCTCGCTTGTGGTCGGTGTAAATTTTGCCAAATCACTGGCTCTGTCTGCCAACATTCCCATCATCGGCGTCAATCATCTTGAAGGACATATCTACTCTGCCTGGCTATATCCCAATGGAGCCAAAGTCAGCCCTGAACCGGATTTTCCAATCCTTGCACTGCTCGCTTCAGGCGGACATTCAGAACTCATTTTAATGAGCGATCATCTTGTTTACAAGCGCCTGGGGGGCACATTGGATGATGCTGCTGGTGAGGCTTTTGACAAGATTGCCCGGTTGCTGAATCTGCCTTATCCAGGCGGCCCATCCATCCAGAAGGCTGCCCGGGATGGCAACCCCAACGCCTATAATTTTCCCCGTGCCCGTTTGCATTCAAAATGGGATTTTTCCTTCAGCGGTCTAAAAACAGCAGTGTTGCGAACAGTGGAGGACATCAGGCACTCAGGAAACCCTCTCCCCATTGCAGATCTTGCAGCCAGTTTTCAATCAGCAGTGGTGGATGCCCTTTATGATAAAGCACTGGCTGCAGCGGATGAGTTTGAGGTGAAAGAGATCATTGTTGCCGGCGGTGTCTCTGCCAATAAAGCCCTGCGCAGTGCCTTCCGCTCACAGAATCGCTATCGCGTCCATATCCCCTCACTTAACCTGTGCACAGACAATGCAGCCATGATCGCGGCTGCCGGTTACTACCATTTTATTAAGGATGACCTCGATGATTTTTCATTCGATGTCGAACCAACCTGGTCTCTCTCATACCAGGTGTAACTTTCTTTAGCAATGATCATCTAATGAGTAAATATTCAACCGACGAAGGGTTATTTTTGGAAGAATTGCGCAAAGGCAGTAAAAAAGCTTTTGCTGAACTTGTAGAAGTTAATTCCGAAACGATTTACCGGGTCGCTTTCCGGATGTTGAACGATGAACAGGATGCTGAAGATGTTCTGCAAGAAACCTTCATTAAAGCCTTCCACAATTTACCTTCGTTTGAGGGACGCAGTCAACTTTCAACCTGGCTGTACCGAATAGCTGTAAACGAGGCACTCATGATGATCCGCAAGCGCAAACCTGCTACCGCTTCCATTAATCAGGAATATGAAGCTGATGATGGTGATTTGATTCCACGCCAGGCTGTGGATTGGTGCTGCCTGCCTGAAGCGGAATTGATGACGGGTGAATCACAGGCTAAGATCTCTCAAGCAGTCGAAAAACTTTCGCCTGCCAATCGTGCCGTCTTCATTCTCAGGGACCTGTCAGGGCTTTCCACTCGGGATACCGCCGAAACTCTCAATATCAGCGAAGCAGCCGTAAAAACCCGTCTTCTGCGTGCCCGCCTTGAACTCCGGGAGCAGCTATCAGGATACTTTTCAGGGAGGCTAGCGATCTCATGAGAAATTTACATGAAATGCCATGCTGCGATCTTGTCAAACACCTCAGCGATCTGCGCGATGGTGAGTTGAGTCCTGAACTGACGGATCTTATTCTTGAACACCTGGAAAACTGTGATAACTGTCGCATCGTGGTAAACACCCTCAATAAAACCATCGACCTCTGCCAGGAAGGCACTGAATTGATCCATCTGCCAGAAGATGTTCATAACCGCCTTTTGGCGAAATTGGATCTTGATGACAAATAGTGATCTGTACATCCCTGGTTCCTTGCCAATCAGTCCAGGCAAAGTTAAGCCACCTGAGAAGGGTCAAGAGTATCCATGTCAGGAATAAGTTTGGGCTTCTTTAAGATCAGGTGAGCCCTGCCCTTACTGCGGACAAGGTCGCATTCAATGCAACGCGCTGCTCAATCTGGTGTAATCAATATGCGGAACGACAGAGGCAGGTGCAAGCACCTGATAACAACGAAAATCTGACCGGTTTGGTCAGGATGAAATGAGGAGAAAATTATGGAAGCAAAAGTAATTTGGCATGATGATATGTCATTTACAGGCTCATCAGATACGGGTTTCACACTCCCACTTGATGCAGCTTCAGCAGTCGGCGGTCATGATTCCGGTTTCCGCCCGACAGAATTACTCGCCATTGGGTTGGCTGGTTGCACTGCCATGGATGTCATTTCCATCCTGAAGAAAAAGCAACAGGATATAACCGCCTTTGAGGTGCAAACGCATATTCAGCGTGCCTCTGAACATCCCAAAGTATTTACACATATCGAAATCGAGTATATCGTCACCGGCAGAGACATTGACCCTGCGGCTGTGGAACGCTCAGTCCAGCTTTCTGAGGATCGTTACTGCCCATCGATTGCGATGTTGCGCAAAGCGGTTGAGATCACCAGCCGCATCACCATTAAACATACCGATTGACAGAAAGAAAATTCAAGTAAACCAATCTTCTTTAACAGAACGGTCTGCATGAATATTTACAATTGCGAGAGACCACTTTTTTTCTGGATACGGGCAAGTGGATCAGATAATCTCTCCCACTTCATGCCCCGGACTGGTGGTCAGGCAATATTGTTTCAACATTTCGAATTGTAGGTATGAAAAATGGAACAATCCCAACGACTGCCATCAGTAAACCGCACACAGCCACAATCAATCCCATGCCCACGCCTTCACCTGTCCCCGTCACAGGTCCGACCAACCTTGCCAGGCTGGATTCGGGATTTTGCATGGCGGGCTCCATCACCTTGTCTGCCAGCGGACCAGCGATCAGCATTGCCAAAGGCGATGTGATCTGTGCCACCAATCTGCGCACTGAAAATACCCTGCCCTGGACTTCAGGTGCGACTTTTGCCTGCCAGATCGCCTGGTTGGAACCGTTTAATATCGGTATGATCATCATCATCAGGAAACTTGCCACAAGCCACACATAATACGATCCCGTGATCCCATAAAGGAACAACCCCAAGATGCCTGAGGCAATCCATCCACCCAGAACTCCCACTACTTTCTTTTTAGGGCCTCCCCAGGCAGTCAATATGAGACTGCCGATCAGTCCGCCTATGGCACCTGCAGATTGTGTACTCCCAAGCAGGGTGGCATCCCCGCCAGTCCTGGACAGAATCATCGGTGTGAGTAAAGAAAATGCAATCGAAGAGAAAAAATTACCGAAGAAAAACACCAGCTGAAGCCCCAACAAACTTGCCCGCGAGAATAAATAATGGAAGCCGTATGCCAATTCCTTGAAAAAGCCCCCACGTCCTTCCATACTTTGCTCACCTGATGCCACGCTGGGAACGTCCACCAGCATCAACATGACAAGCGCAAATATCAATGTGAGCAGATCAATCACGAGTATGCCTGTCAGACCGATCTTGACAATCAATACCGCTGCCAGGATTGGCGCCAGGATCCCTGATCCAGTCTCAGCCATTGAGATCATGCCACTGGCACGTCCATACTGTTCCTTTGGGATCATCAATGAGATGGCTGCCGAATAAGCCGGCCATTGAAAGGCACCAAATATGCCAGCAAATGTCGAAGCAACATAGAGGTGCCATATTTCCATCTTCCCCAGCAATAATAGGATCAAGATAAAAACTGAGGAGAACGCAGTGGCAATATCGCTTAACGCCATCACCAATTTTCGATTCCACCGGTCAACCAGTACACCTGCAAATGGGGTGATCAGAATCATCGGGGCAACACCAAAGAATCCAACCATCGCGAGTGGAGTCGCCTGCCCTGTTTTCTCCCAAGCCCAAATCCCCAGACCGAATTGTGTCATTGCTGATCCCATTAGAGACACAACTTGTCCAATCCAAATAAGCACAAAAGCTGACATTCCTTTAGGTCTCGCACCTGGCATCGAATGCTCCAATTCAATAGAGTAAGAATATTTTCCTGTTTCGGAAGTGCAGATCTGATTCTTTTGGATAGGTAGATTCCGAAATTCTGGTAAAATTGAACCAGGAGATTTTACTATGAGAATGTTAAAGAATCACCTTGCTGATACACTCATACTCATTTCACTGATCAGTCTCTTATTTTCTGCATGTCAGCCCACTCCCCAGTCAACAACAACACCACCCAGTCCAATCCTGACCACACCCACCAATACGCCGCAACCACCCACACCCCAGCCCTCTCCAACATCAACACCACCCCTCCCCCTTAACGGACTGCAAACCCGTTATCAAATTGATCTGACTGTAGATTATTACAACCATAATGCCAGTGTCTCTCAGGTGATTAACTATACAAATAAAACATCAGCCGATCTGGTTGATCTTCTCCTGGTTGTCAGTCCCCTTTATTATGAGGGCAGTTTCAGCCTGATCCAATTATCGGACGCCAATGATCAAACAATCACAAACTTTTCCTGGGAAGGGATCAATCTGCGCGTCCCTTTGGCGCCCCCCCTCAAGGTGGGGGAACAGATCACGCTAAAACTTCAATATAAGCTCAGTTTTCCAGCACGCGAAGGCACCTTTGGTGTGGCTGGAGGGCAGATCAATCTGGCAAACTGGTATCCTTTCATCCCACCCTACGATGAGACTGATGGATGGGTGGTTGAGGATATGCATGTCGTCAATAATTTTATGGTGGGTGAATATCTCGTTTATGAATCTTCTGATTTTGAGGTCAATCTCAAATTCACAGACCGCCGAGAAAATTTTAAGATTGCTGCCAGTGCCCCTGCCACCGAGGTGGATGGCGTTTTACATTATCAATTGGAACTGGCGCGTACATTTGCCTTGTCCATCAGTGAATATTATGTCATCCAAGAAATTGAACAGGATGGGGTTACCATCCGCTCCTACGTCCTTCCAGGTCACGAAGCATCCGGGATGGCTGCGGTGGAAATGGCTGCAAAGGCGATCGCACTGTATGGCGAACTTTTCGTGCCATATCCCAGAGACCTTTTTTCCATCATTGAAGCGGAGTTTCTCCATAACATGGAATATGACGGCTTGGCTTTCATCAGTTATGGCGTCATTCAATCCCATAATGGCACGCCACAAACCAATCTGACCATCCTTACACCACATGAAACTTCGCATCAATGGTTTTTCAGCCTTGTCGGGAACAACCAGGCGCGTGAACCATGGCTTGATGAAGCGCTTGCCACCTATGCTGAAGTTCTTTATTATGAAAAATACCATCCTGAATTCGTTCAGTGGTGGTGGGATAACCGCATTGATAGTTTCAGCCCCAAGGGATTTGTCAATTCATCCATTTACTTCCCGGGCGGATACGATCCTTACCTTTATGCTGTCTATCTGCGCGGCGCAAGGTTTATGCAATCCCTCCGCGAGGCAGTCGGTGATGAGGCTTTCTTTGCTTTCCTAAAAGATTATGTCACCTCTTATTCATATAAGATTGCCACCCAGCAGGATTTCTTTACGACCCTCTCAAAGCATTCGCAAGTGGATATATCGTCCATCCTTGCCGAGTATTTTATGACTCCTTAACGGGCAGGTGTTCTGTTTCAAGGTTGCGATCCCTTTGCAGGCTTAAATTACTGTCCATGTTCCTCAAATTGCGTGACTTGACACATCATCCACATGTGTTATCATGCGTTTCGGAGTTAATATGATTGACAATACCGAATTCAATGAAAAATCTGTACCTAGTGAAGGCGAACCAGCCCAACCTGTTACTTCCTCAGAGGCATCAACAGAGCCAGTCAATGATAAGAAGGAGAACCCAAATAAAATTCTTAAAATTTCTCTATCGCTAATTGCCCTGGCAGCTTTGATCCTCTCGGTCTGGGGCGTTGGCAGGCTGGTCCTTGCCCGCAACCACGACTCAGCCGCAATCGAGCCAGAAACCATCTCAACACCACTCCCTTCCCCACAATTAACCTATGTCACCCCTGTCTTTGAAAAACTGACGGCATTGGGTGGAATATTACGCAACCCTGAGATTCAGACGACCTCTTCTGCCATTGAAAGGCGAACAGGGATCCTCAAGTATATTGTTGAACCTAACGATAGCATTTTCAGTATTGCTGATAAATTTGGTTTGAAGCCCGAAACCGTTTTATGGGCAAACAGGTATACCCTTGGAGATACACCGGATGGACTCTCAATTGGTTTTGAGCTGGTGATTCTGCCTGAAGATGGCGTCTACCACATGTGGAGTGAAGGTGAGGGTTTAAACGGCGTTTCAAGCTTCTATGGAGTTGATCCAGATGTCATTATCAACTACCCTTTGAACAACCTTGATCCAAACACCATTGGTGATTATTCCTTGCCCAATATCAAACCCGGCACGATGCTTGTGGTTCCTGGTGGAACACGCCCAACTGTCTCCTGGGTAGTGGCACGTGATAATCCCGCTGAAGGTTCCAAGTACCTCGGACCAAATTACTGCGAGGGTACCATATTTGGCGCGGTTGGTACTGGCACATTTTCATTTCCTACCGTTGCTCATTATCTCTCAGGATACGACTGGAACCCCCCTGTACATAATGGGCTGGATTTTGATGGGGTTTCTGGCAGTATTATTTATGCAGCAGATACCGGTGTGGTGGTTTACTCCGGCTGGTCAGACCGGGGCTATGGCAACCTCCTGGTAGTCGATCATGATGATGGCTGGCAAACCATGTATGCCCACCTTTTGGATTTCAGCTATGTTCCATGCGGTTCCAATGTTTACAAGGGTGAGCAAATTGCCCTGATGGGCTCTACAGGTCGATCCACCGGTCCCCATCTTCATTTTGAACTACGTTTTCAAGGCACAGCTGTAAATCCATGGGATTATCTACAGTAATATAAAACCTTTACACGAAGAGGCTGACCCAGCAGCCTCTTTTGTTTTATTCCTATTGCTCAGCAGTAATGAAACTCAAATTGTTGGGGTTGGTATTTGCGATCACAATTTGATCTCCCCTTACCAGCGTACCTGAATAGGCATCCGTGCCTTCCCTGGCAAGCCAACCGGAAAGGTTGAACGGGATCAAACCATAGGCTTCAATCCACTCGCCATTGTACTTTCGTGATATATGAATATGGGTGCCGGTTGAGTTTCCGCCCTCGCAGGAGGGGTGACCAACAGGATCGCCAGCTTTCAGAACCATTCCTACAGATACTTTGTCCTCAGTTGCCACATGCAGGTAAAAAACAACCCATCCAGTGCGCTCATCCCCATCACCATCCAAATCCAATACAACAATGCCCGTTGCCGTTCTAGCAACCACACCATCTGCCACTGCTGTAGCAAATTCATCTGTCTCCACGCACCCACTGGCACCAATTGGCGGCGCAAAATCAACCGCTGACCAGGGTGCCAGGCTTCCCCAACCTGTATGAGGTCCCCCGGTATACGCCCATGTCGTGCCTGCTTCGAAGGGCAGGATAAACTCAGGCTGTGTCAGACTGCCCGGGATATACGCTTGCGCATTGAGCCAAGGATCGCCGAATAAAATTGCATAGGTTTTGGCGAAACCATCCGGTCCGATCGCTTTCAGGTATTCTTCACCATCATACAATTTCGAAAAATAAAGATGCAGGGCTGCAGTGCCCGCATTCTGCCAGGGGTCGATGTTTTCAAGGCGTCCATCCAAGTGTTCAAAACTGATCAATTCCCCCCTGCGATACCGGTAATAAAAATCGTTAAGCATGTTTGCTGCATAGGATATCTGTAAGTAAACGCCGGGATTCTCTTGTGTATCAAATCCCATGAAAGTGGTTTCGTTATCATAAATCCGTACTGGGTTTGTCAATGCGCCTGTCTGGTACTCTATTAAAGCCAACAGCAGTTTTGGATTGACGCTGTAATTATCTGCCACCCAATTTATCGCCTCAACTGCATCCATATTTTGACCAGAAACATAAGTGCGGTATCGCTTTAACCAACCGGGCGTGCTCTCAATAAATTGGCGCACATTGAAACCAACCGCATCTGGACCATTCACAAATGCACCATCAGGAATGATCTGGTAATCGCTTCCCCACAAGGGCTTGTAATAGATTGGGATTTTCATCGGCATACCTGGTGGCATGGTGGTGGCGTCATCAGGAATATTCGGGTTGGCTTCTTTGATCTCATCGATGCTGGTATTGAAGCGGGCTGCCAGCGCAGTAAGGTTATCACCTGTTTGCGCTGTGTAATCCACCTGGGTTCCGGGGTCATATATTGGTCTGGTCGGATAGGGCGTGGAGGTTGGTAGCGTTCCCACTTCTGTCTGAGTGGCAGGGATCAGGTAGCCTGGTTTGGCTTGCGGTACACAGGAGCATACCAACATTACACCGCAAAGCAAAACAGGCAACCATTTTACTGGATTATGATTTTCTTTTCTCATTTTGAAAGCGTAAATCAGTGCCATTGCCCATGATCAATCAATCATTGCAACAGACACTGTTAACATCTGGAATTTACTATACCATGAAAAGGGAGTTTCTTATTCTTCACGCTGAATATGAGATGGGGTGGAACTTGTCAGGCTGGCGCGGACAATCTGACCATCCCTCATCAGCCAGCCAGTATAGATCGAGGAACCCGCTTTGGCTTTCCAGCCTGATAGCACAAACGGCAAAGGTCCATCCGCAGGAACCCATTCCCCGTTGTATTTGCGGGTGATGTGCACATGCGTACCGGTTGATCTTCCGCCCTCGCAGGAAGGATGCCCAATCCGGTCGCCGACCTCAACAATCGTTCCCAATGGAATGCGATCCTGTGTGGCAACGTGCATATAGACGATATTCCATCCCGTTTGTTCATAGCCATCCCCGTCCATATCAATCACCACAGCGCCATCCCCGGAGCGCACCACCAATCCTGAAATAGATGCAACCACCCACTCAGAGGATGTCACGCATCCTGACACATCACTTGGGGGTGCAAAATCCAATGCCCCGCGCACCTCTGCAGCTCCCCAGGCAGCATGTGGACCGCCTGTCAGCGCCCAAATGCGCCCAATCTCAAAGGGAAGGATCATTTCGGGCTGCTTAATTTCAGGTGTAAAAAGTGGTTCAAATTCTTGCGCCCTTAACCAGGGATTACCAAACATGCTTGTATACAGATCAATGAGACCTGAATCGGTGTATAACGCTCCAGCCCACTCCTCAATATTATACAGCCGTGAAAAGAAGTACATTAACCCCGCTGTGCCGCTATTCAGGTCCGGTGCCAGACGCAGCATGCTTTTATCCGGAAAAGTCAACGCTACAAGAGTGCCTTCCCGCCAACCATAATACCCTGTGGCAATTTCACCCGCCGCCCAGACTGCCTGCTTGTACAGTCCTTTATGTTCTGAATTGACATAACCCATTGGGTAATTTTGAGCGGAGGAACCCTCAGGATTGCCATAGACCCAGCCGCTTTGATTCTCCAATAATCCCAGGAGCATACGTGGGTTGATTGAATACTCCAGCGCCACTCTTGTGATGATTTGCGCACCGCTTGTGGTGCCAGTGGATGCCAGGTATTCGCTATAAGTGCTTAAATACCCCCCAGCCTCCTCCACAAAATGCTCAACATCAAAGTCAATGGTCGAAGGCGAATTGACAATTTCTGTATCGGGCATCAATTTCAGTGGTGAACTGATTTCCTCCAGGCGGGATGGGATCAAAAGTAGTTGCCCTGATGAGATGAATCCCTCTTCAGGCAGGGGAGTGGTTGAGGTTATTTCACTGATCTCCACACCAAAATGGACAGCCAATACATCCAGGCTGTCCCCGGATTGAGCATAATATAAAAGTGGTGTCCCTTTTGGATAGGATATCGCTTGTGCCTGAGTGGGTAACTTGGGTTGTTTGGTGTTTTCAGCAGTAGGTACATCAGGTTCAGGCGTTTCTTCTATTACCACTTGAGTCGTCTGAGTCACTTCCGCTGTTGGGAACTGCACAAAGACACTGCCTGCGCTGCCTTCAGGAGCTACCACAGGTTTCACCAGTAAAATGCCTAAAAAAACTGAAAGCAGCACCGCCAGGAAGAAAAGCAGGAAATTCCTCCTTTTCCGCCGTTTGAGAGCGCGCTTCCTAGCGGCCGATCTGGTTGAAATCGGTTCTGCCATCCCAGGCTTCGATAGTCTGTCCATTTTTACTCAGGTATCCGTCATACTCTATGCCAGTACTGGATGCAACCCACCCATCCATGATAAAAGGCAGTGTACCATCCGCTGAGATCCATACGCCATTATAACGCCGTGCAATATGCATATGGGTTCCACTTGAAAAACCTCCTTCACAGGATGCATAACCCACAGGATCGCCAGTTCCAAGATATTCTCCAACGCCTGCCCTGCCCTCACTGGCGATATGCATGTAAAGGATCGACCAGCCAGTTTGCTCTATCCCATCCCCATCGATATCCTGCACAACCGCCCCCAAGCCCGAACGTACAATTTCACCATCGGCGGAGGCTGTCACATACACACTGCTGGGGAAACAACCCATTGCCTCACCTGGAGGCGCAAAATCCAAAGCAGCCCAGGCAGAACCGTCATTCCACCCTCCATGCGGTCCGCTCGTATATGACCATACATCCCCATCAGCAAAGGGTAATGCCATAACCGGTTGCTCCAGATCAGCAGGGATCAAAGGTTCAAAAGCATAATTAAAAGGATAGCCAAATAAACTTTGATAGGCGGCGATGAAGCCGGAGTCTTCAACCGCAATGCCCCAATCCGACCGTCCAAACAGCAGGCTCATCAGATACTGCACGCCAGCCGTACCTGCATTGATCGTTGGGTCAATCCGCATCACGGTGCCATCTGCCAGCGTCCACACTGCCAGCGCATTGATCTCCCAAAGATAGAAACCTCTGTTCAATGCATTGGCCGTCCATGCCAGTTGCAAGTAAAGCCCTTTGCGGGATGAGTCCGCAAACCCCATCGGGTAATCAAGCGTTTTAACATCCGGAGAAGGATTTGTCAACCATTCACTGCGATACTCAAGCAATGCCAGCAGCAAGCGTGGATTGACGGAGTACTCGTTGGCGACCCTGGTGACAATCTCTGCCCCGCTGAATTCACCCTCATCCATGACAAATTTGTATTGGGAAAGGTATCCTCCCGCCTTATTGATGACGCCTTCAATATCAAAATCAGCAGAATTGGGACCGTAAACAAGCTCAGAATCGGGGATGATCTTAAACCCGGTCGCCTGTTCATTGGCAGAAGCTGGCGGGATGGTAAACACCTGTCCAGCGTGGATGATATTTGGATCTTCAATGGTATTGGCTGCCAGAATCTGCGCAACGGAAACTTGATGTGCGAGTGCAATTTTTGCCACTGTATCGTTCGACTGAACAGTGTATTCAAGACTTTCAGATCTCAAGGTTGGAAGGGTCCTGGGAGCATCGGGCGTGGGTGAGGTCATGGGTATGATCGGCGTCGAGGTTACATCAACGAGAAAAAGCTTTGTGCTGGTAGGTTTGATTTCGCCTATTGGTTGCACTGATGGCACCTGCCAGGGCTCATACCTGGTGGCGGGTTTATAACAACCATTTAATATCATCAGCATGGCAAGCAAACCAATTAATGATCGTGTGAAATTCCTGGTCCGATACATCTTAATGACCAATCATAAAATCGCTTCTGAAATTTACCAACGAATAAGTGCTCACAATCGTTTTTTCCTGTTCTGGATGGTTACAATAACCATGCCAGCATAATTCAAATGTTTCAATCCACGCTCCCACGCGGGGAGCGACTTTGATCTGTCGATGTGTTGGTCACACGGTTAAATAACCTGAATACTCCTGATCGCGGGTTCTTGCAGATAATTATACTCAATACTATTCAATACATGTGTAAGGAGGACTTTGTACCCCATGCGGGGCACTTTGTACCCCATGCGGGGCACTTTGTACCCCA
>CAZINW010000045.1:0-16022 GCA_964540765.1 uncultured Anaerolineaceae bacterium
GACCGTGAGGTCGGCGGTCCAAATCCGCCCGCCCCGACAGAGACTCTTCCTTTATCAGAGGGGTCTTTTTGTTTGGCGAACAATTACTACTAGGTCGGTTATGACCCATGTGCAAGGAATACGCTCACACACATCTGCCCTCCACCTAACCGACGGCTGGTGTCTCCCTCATTTCATTCGGGGGATTAAAATATTTTGACTTGCAAAAGGCGCAAATGGATGTGCCATCCGTCTCACACAGGGGAGGGTTTGCATTACTGTTGTTCAGTATATTGGTTGGGCACAAACCCTCCCACATGACCCGTTGATGATTTGAAGCAAATCGTACCCTCAGATCAGGAGCGATACCCTATCTCTAACTGAACAACTGTCAACGGTGGGATTATGGTCTGTCCCCAAGGTCTACTCATACTTAAAGCGCCATACCCCGATCGAGAAGAACACCAGCGCAAAACCGCACAGCACCAGGCTCTCCTGCCACACACCCGCCACGCCCTGACCGCGCAAGACGATATCCAGCATTCCCTGCATCGCCCAGGTGGTGGGGAAGATCTTGACCACATCCCGGATGAACTGGGGGAAGAATTCGATCGGGTACCAGCAGCCCCCCATCATCGCCATCACCATGCCAACCATGATGCTCACGCCATCGGCTTGTGCCCCGGTTTTCACCATGGTTCCCAGCATCGTCCCGAGTGCAGCGGCTGCCAGCGTCGAAGAGACCAGCATCATCGCTATAGCCAGCGGGGAATCTCCCCAATTGATGTGCATGACGTAAATACCAAACAATACCAGGATGGTCATTTGCACCAGCGCGGTCAGCATCTGACCAATGATGGTTCCGGTGATATAGGTGGCTTTGCTGGTGGGTGTGGTGAGTATGCGGCGCAAGGTGCCACTCTGGCGCTCCACTGCGAACATGGCTGATAGACCGATGAGGGGGATGAACACCCATGTGATCATTTGACCGATTGAACTGTTGGCGCGCGGGTCATATTCGACCTGATCCGGCGTGTTTCCGCTGATCTCCTGGATGCGCTGTGGGGCTTGTTCCAACTGTTCCTGTGCGGAGACAAGCGCCTGATCAAAGTATGCCTGGCGCTCTTCGCTCGAAGCGAACGGGCGCAGGGCTTCAGCTTGTGCCACACTTGTCTTGGCAATCTCCACGGTGCTTCCCACCCGGCTAAGCGCTGCCTGCACCCCCTGTTGCGCCACCAGGGCGTTGGTATTGTTGGGCAACTGGCGCAATTCCAGTTCCATCGAGCCGGACTGCAAGGCACCCCAGCCAAACCCGCCCGGCAGGATCAGCACGGCAGAAACCTGGCGTTCATCCAAGTCAGAAAGCGCGTCTTCCCGCGTTTTCAGCAGCGGTTGGATGGAAGTGGATGCTTCCAGGGTATCCAGCAAGGTGGCAGAGAGGGGAGTGTTGGCTTCGTCCACCACGTAGAGTGGGACGCGGTTATCGGCTGGTGCACCGGTACTCCCTCCAATGACGAGAGTGAAGACGATCGGAAGGATGATGAAGAAAAGCCACTCAACCGGGCTGGTAAAGCGTACAAGAGTATCTTTTATGGCGATTGCCAGCATTTTTTTCATGATCATCCTCTCACTTTCTACCCAACCCGTGCTGACGGATCCATAACGACGCGATGATGAAGAGTACTGCTCCCATGACCAGCAATGCGACCAGCGGTGTGCGGATGCTGTGCAGGTTGCCGCCCATCGCCAGGGTGGTAAAACCGCTGATGCCCCACGCATTGGGGGTGATCTTGCTGACCGTCCGTACCCATTCGGGCATCATGCTGAGGTCAAAGAAGCTGCCACCCAAAATGCCGAAGAGGAGCATCATCGCTGACCCTACAGAGCTGATCTGCCCCGGGGTTTTGAGGGAGGCAGCGATGAGCATTCCCCATGCGGTGGCCCCGAAAGCTGCAGCGAGCACAAGCATCAGCACCGCCAGTGGGTCGCCCCATTGCAAGCTGAAGAGCAGCGAAGTACCTCCGATCAGGATGAGCAACTGAGCCACGCTTGTGAGAAAGATGCCAAAAACCTTGCCACCCAGGATTTGAGCGGACGTGGTGGGTGAGACCAGCATGCGCGAAAGTGTGCCTTGCCGGTCTTCAACCAGGAGCGAACGCCCACCGTAGGTGACGGTGAACATCAGGAACATTAATGCCATGCCCGGCGCCAGGTATGCCAGGACGTCGAATTTGACGGCTTCCCCGCTGGCGGTGACATTATTCAGACGGATCGCAGATGAATGGGCAGCATTTTGCGCTTGCTGGGCACCAAAGGCACTGCCCACAACCATTGCCTGCTCTGGGGTGATGTAACCGCCTTCGATCAATTGTGAGACCGTGATTTGTGTGCCAATCCGACCGGTCTCGACTTGCATCATGAACTGGTCCAAAATGGTGCGAACAATGCCAACGCTGGTTGGTTGGACGGGGTTGGTATAAAACTCGACCTGAACGGTTTCGGAAGGGGATGTGGAACCTTCCTGCGGAATGATGGATGCAGTAAACCCCTGTGGAATGATCAGGGCTGCGGCGTATTGGTCTTCGTCAACCTGCTGGCTGGCATCAACTGGAGAGGGCAGCAAGCTGGACTCTACCAATGTGTCGATATCTGGGGACTGGAACAGCTCCACCAGCGCCTGACCCAATTCTCCCTCGTCCCGGTTGACAATTGCCAGTGGGATGCCGTTGATGCCAGCGCTGTTCGTGCCTGAAAAACGCCCGGTGATAAAGCCCATGCCGACGGTAAGGAAGAAGGGAGCAAGTAGCATCAGCACCAGGGCAGAGCGGTCGCGGAAAATGAGCCGCAGATCTTTCCACGCAATCAGGAATAATTTACGCATAGCGATACCTCAATCCCTCAATGCCCGACCGGTCAGGTGCAGAAAAACTGCCTCCAGGTTGGGCTCGCGGATATCAATCGAATGGATCTTAAGCCCAAGCTCATTAGCACAAGAAACAGCGGGGGCGATCAACTCTTCAGCGGAAGGGGTGACGATGGAAATCTCGTGATCGGTTGCGTCAGCTTTGAGGACGCCCTTGAGCTTTTCCAGCCCGGTTATCAGCGGCTGGGGATCTTCATTCTCACCCAGGTGCAGCACAAGGGTATCTGTCTCGCCGACCTGACGGGTGAGCTCGGATTGTGTGCCGAGGGCAATCAGTTCCCCGTGGTCGATGATGCCCACGCGGTTTGAGAGTTCCTGCGCTTCTTCCATATAATGGGTGGTATAGAGGATGGTCATGCCCTGGCGATTGAGTTCCTTGACCGAGTCCAGGATGGCGCGGCGCGACTGAGGGTCAATGCCGACCGTGGGTTCATCCATAAAAAGAAGTCGGGGTTTATGCAGCAATCCGACGCCGATGTTCACGCGCCGTTTCATCCCACCAGAGTAGGTTTTGATGCGCTGTTTGGCTTTATCTTTCAGACCAATTTGCTCCAGCACTTCAGCAATGCGCGAGGAAAGTTCCTTGCCAGAAAGACCATACATCTGCCCCCAGAAATTCAGGTTTTCCAGGGCTGTCAAGTCTTCATAGAGCGCCAGTTCCTGGGGAACGACCCCAATACAGCGTTTAACTGCCATGGGTTCGCGTGTGACGGAATGCCCGCAGATGGTTGCATCGCCACTGGTGGGGGTGTAGAGCGTGGAAAGCACGGAGATGGTGGTGGTTTTGCCGGCTCCGTTCGGTCCGAGCAGGCTGAAGATCTCGCCTTCCTGGATCGCGAACGAGACACTATTAACCGCAGTGAAGTCGTCGTACTTTTTGACCAAGTCACGAATTTCAAGAATGGGAGTCATATTCACCTCAAAAAAGGATAAGTTTACTTATTCTATATTTTCGTCCACTTTTTCTGCTGTCAGGGCTGCCTTTAAGTTCTCTAAACCCATTTTCCATGACGGGCAATCTGCAAAATAGAGTAGTTCAATTTTCATTCGTCCTCCTATAACCCATAACATTTCAAGATTTGAACGATATTATAAAACAGATTTCTATAAAACAGATTTCATTCTTCAGCAAGCCTCTTTTCGTTTCGATCGATTTAATTTGGTTCAGGTATCAATTGCGATTGTATCAATTGCGATAACCCAAATAAAAACCCCGTTTTCATATTTGTAATGATCGCATTTTTTTATTATCCTAATTACTTATACCCTCCTGAAAACCATTCCAGGTGGTGGAATTGGACAGCAAACAAGTTTTGACCATTTCTTTTTTTAGGAATCAACACCCTCTTTTTTCTTTTGTATTAGAATTTATATAACATGACTACACTTACAAATGAACCCACAAACCCATTAACCGGGCTGACCTCTGCAGAAGCTGCAAAACGGTTGAAACAATATGGTTCAAACGCGATCCCCGAAGCCAAACGAAATCTGCTGCTGGTGTTTCTTAAAAAGTTCTGGGCGCCTGTCCCGTGGATGCTCGAAATTACCATCATACTCGAAATATACCTTGGTAAGAACACCGAAGCGATCGTTATCGGAGCACTGCTCGTCTTCAATGCCATCCTGAGTTTTAGCCAGGAGAATCACGCCCAAAATGCACTGTCTCTCCTCCGTCAAAAGCTGACGGTGCAGACGCGCACCCGCCGCGATGGGCAGTGGCAGCTGATCCCTGCTCTCGACCTCGTACCTGGTGACATCATCCACCTGCGCATGGGAGACCTAGTCCCTGCTGATGCCAATCTCATTGACGGGCAGGTGGAGATCGACCAGTCGGCCCTGACCGGTGAATCGCTGCCGGTGGAAACCGGTGCAGGACAGGTAACATTTGCAGGCGCGGTCATTAAGCGCGGCGAAACAACCTGCGAGGTCACTAACACTGGTGCGAACACCAAATTCGGTAAGACCGCTGAACTGGTTCGTGAGGCAAAGACTGTCAGTCACCTTGAAGAGATCATTTTTTCCATCGTGAAATACCTCGTCATTGCCGATGCTGTCCTGGTTGCGTTGGTCATCGGTTATGCCTTCTACGCCCAAATCGCCTGGCATCAGATCCTGCCCTTTGCGCTCATCATCCTGGTTGCGTCGGTGCCGGTGGCACTACCTGCCACGTTCACCCTTGCCACCGCCCTCGGCGCAGCGGAACTAGCAAAGCAGGGTGTTCTCGTCGCCCGCCTCTCCGCCATCGAAGAAGCTGCTGCGATGACCATCCTGGCTAGTGACAAAACAGGTACGATCACTGAGAACCGCCTCAAGTTGAACACAATACGCGCCTACCCTCCTTACCAGGAGGTTGATGTCATCCGGTTTGGAGCACAGGCTTCCCGGGCCGCCACGCAGGACCCGCTTGACCTCGCCATTATCGAAGGCGCGCACAACCGTCAAATGGATTTGGTAGGTGAACGCCTGGACTTCACCCCGTTTGAGCCAGCGACGAAAAGGTCCGAGGCGCTGATTGTGCTGCCGGATGGGAGCAAAATACGAATCCTGAAGGGTGCTCCACAGACGATTACTGCGCTTACAGGTGGGCAGGACATTGAGGCAGACGTTGCAGAATTTGCCGGGTTTGGGAATCGCGTTCTTGCTGTTGCAGCCGGTCCCGATTCCGGTCCGTTCCAGCTGGTCGGCCTACTCGGGCTGCAGGATACGCCTCGCCCTGATTCAAAAACCTTGATCCAGGAACTCAACAAGTTAGGCGTGCGTGTCGTAATGGTAACCGGAGATGAAGCACTCACTGCCAAAGCCGTCGCGGCACAGGTGGGCATCACCGGGGATCCCTGCCCAGGCGAGGAGTTGCATAACATTCACCAGGAAGGTGCTCCGGAGTGCAGCATTTTTGCGGGTGTGTTCCCGGAAGACAAATTCCGTCTCGTGCAGGGCCTGCAAAAATCCGGTCGAATCGTGGGCATGACCGGCGATGGTGTGAATGATGCGCCTGCTCTGAAACAAGCAGAGGTAGGCATCGCAGTGGCCAGCGCCACCGATGTGGCGAAGGCAGCAGCCAGCCTGGTGCTGACCAAAGAGGGGTTAAGCAATATCCTGGATGCAGTCAAGGCCAGCCGCCAGATTTACCAGCGCATGCTGACCTACACGCTCAATAAAATTATTAAGACATTCCAGATCGCGCTGTTCCTGAGCGTGGGATTTGTCCTGACTCGTGAGTTCGTGGTCACGCCGCTGCTGATCATCTTGCTGCTGTTTGCCAATGATTTTGTCACCATGTCGCTTGCCACAGACAATGTTTCCTATTCCCGCAAACCGGACCGCTGGAAAATCCTGCCGTTGATGGTGGCTGCCTTCGGGCTGGCCCTTCCGGTGTTGCTGCTATCGTTTGGATTCTTCTATGTGGCTAACTATGTAGCGCACCTTCCGTTGGGACAGCTGCAGACACTAATGTTTGTGATGCTGGTGTTCACCGGCCAGGCAAATGTATACCTTGTGCGTGAACGTCACCATTTTTGGAACTCCCGACCCAGCCGCTGGATGCTACTTGGTACGCTGGCTGATATCATTCTTGTGAGTATTTTTGCCTCGCGGGGCATCCTGATGACTGCCATCCCGCTGTCGTATATTGCTGTCAGTTTGCTGGTGGTGGCTTTGTATGTCCCATGCGCAGATTGGATTAAGATCCTGATCTTCAAGCTCACCCAAATCGGATAGAATCAGCCGGCTCTCAATTTCAGTGGACTAGGAGCCCGCTGAAAAAGTCCCCTTATAGAAACCACTTTCTGAGAAAGTGGGGCGTTACTGCTGTAAAACGGGATTTTTTACATCTTTGTTCCCAAAATGCTGCCTTTTTTGTACAAAAGTGGGGCATCCGCGCAGAGAAATTTTTGGAGCAGAGGGTTTTTCAAAGCTCTCCTAGGGTACTTTGTAATATGTGCCTCAGTCGCAAGCCTAAGATTTCCGAAGATTTGTAGAACGCACGGGTTTATAGGGTTATTTTTCGAGAGCAGATGTACCAGCCGCATTATAAGAATAATGATTTGGATGGGCAGCTCATCTTCAAATTTACCCGGCATATTCAGGGGGTGTTTAGGAGCCCGCTGAAAAAGTCCCCTTATAGAAACCACTTTCTGAGAAAGTGGGGCGTTACTGCTGTAAAACGGGATTTTTTACATCTTTGTTCCCAAAATGCTGCCTTTTTTGTACAAAAGTGGGGCATCCGCGCAGAGAAATTTTTGGAGCAGAGGGTTTTTCAAAGCTCTCTTAGAGCTATCTTTTTATTGAGTAGTATCCTGTGGAAAATTTTTCACTCCCCTCGTTAGTTATCTTCCCGTTTAAATGGCAGGCACCAAATAATGATTAGTTTTTCATATACTAAAAGTCACGGGAAAAATGCAAGAGATATCCTACACAATATTAACATAAACATGAGTAGGCAAACTGTATTCCAAGGCAACTGACAGCTCCATTTTCTTATTGATAGGATCAAAGGCAGAAGGTGCTGCTTCTGTTGATAATATAGAAAATGTGTGCACCCGCAGCGATGATTTAACTTATCTTGATCCATTTCTTGCAAGGGAAATTGGGCATCAGAGTGGAAATTTGGCCTTGGACCTTTTAGTCAGTTTGTCACGCCATTGGTCTTCTGATCAAATGGTGCGGTTTATCTTTGTCTTTACCATTTTTGCACTATTTGGCAGGATTGGTAGGCAATTTGATATTGCTAATAAAATATGAGTGGAAAAAACTGTAAATACTGAAAGCTTTTTTAAACTAAAATGAAAAGCCTAAAATGAAAAGAGGTATCGGTGTATCATCCTTGACCAATTTCCTATTGGCTACGCGCTATCAGCTAATAGCGGGTGTGTGTATTTTGTTTGCGAAAACTACGAAAACTAAATAAATGTCAATGTTGGGTTGTGGGTGTCTGATGGCTGGAGAATGTGCCTGGTTATGAATTTCCCTTCCACCATTTTTGGGGGGACTGTCTGATCTCTCCTGTCTGATCTCTCCTCGAATAATTAACCTTCTGCGGTACAATTTCAGCATGACAAACGATACCAAGATCATTTATTCGATGGTGCGGGTTGGGCGCATGCATCCACCCAATAAACAAGTATTACGCGATATTTCGCTGGGATTCTATTATGGGGCAAAAATTGGTGTGCTGGGGCTGAACGGTGCCGGGAAATCCACACTTCTGCGCATCATGGCAGGCGTGGACCAGGAATATATCGGCGAGATTGCCATGACCAAAGGGTACAGCGTCGGACTGCTTGAGCAGGAACCCAAGCTAGACGATACAAAAACCGTGATCGAAGTCATTCGTGAGGCGGTGCAGCCCATTGTGGATTTCCTGGAGGAATACGATCAGATCAATGCCGGTTTTTCCGAGCCGGATGCTGATTTTGATGCCCTTATCAGCAAGCAGGCAAAACTGCAGGATGAGCTTGATAAACACGATGCCTGGAACCTGGATAATCACCTGGAAGTAGCCATGGAAGCATTGAGATGTCCTCCTGCGGATACACCCATTTCGGTTCTTTCAGGCGGTGAGCGCAGGCGCGTCGCCCTGACCCGCTTGCTGCTGACGGAACATGATATCCTGCTTTTGGATGAACCAACCAATCACCTGGACGCTGAATCGGTAGCCTGGTTGGAGCACCATCTTCAACAATATAAAGGTACTGTGATTGCGGTCACCCATGATCGCTACTTTCTGGACAATGTGGCAGGTTGGATATTGGAACTTGATCGCGGGTATGGGATACCCTGGAAGGGCAACTACTCATCCTGGTTGGAGCAGAAACAGGAACGCCTGCGCGTTGAAGAAAAAACCGAGTCAAAACGGCAAAGGACTTTGCAGCGGGAATTGGAATGGATCCACATGTCCCCCAAAGCGCGTCAAAGTAAAGGGCAGGCACGCGTGACCGCCTATGAGCGCCTGTTGAGTGAAGAATATGAAGGTCGGCGGGAAGATCTCGAGATCTATATTCCCTCTGGACCCAGGCTGGGAGATATTGTCATCAACCTTGATGGGATCAGCAAGGGGTATGGGAAGCGCCTGTTGATCGATAACCTCTCTGTAACCATTCCTCCTGGCAGCATTATTGGAGTGATCGGACCTAATGGCGTTGGAAAAACGACCCTCCTGCGTATGATCACAGGGCAGGAAAAACCGGATAAGGGAACGGTAAAGATCGGTGCAACAGTCAAAATGGCGTATGCAGATCAATCCAGGTCTCTCGATGACGAGAAGACAGTCTATCAGGAGATCTCAGGCGGAGCTGATACGCTTACCCTTGGCAGCAAGCAGATCAATGCGCATGCTTATTGCTCTTCATTCAATTTTCTGGGAGCAGACCAGCAGAAACAGGTGAAGACGCTTTCTGGCGGTGAGCGAAACCGTGTGCACCTGGCCAAAACGCTGACAACGGGCGCCAATGTGATCCTGCTGGATGAGCCCACCAATGACCTGGACGTCAATACGCTGCGGGCATTGGAAGAGGCACTTGAAAATTTTGCGGGCTGTGCTGTGGTTGTCAGCCACGACCGCTGGTTTTTAGACCGCGTCGCCACCCATATCCTGGCTTTTGAAGGTAACAGCCAGGCGCATCTCTACTTAGGCAGCTGGTCTGATTACGAAGAAGCCCGCCGCAAACGCCTTGGGCTTGAGGCTGATCAGCCGCAACGATTTAAATACAGGGACTTGAAGCGATAAAAAAACAGGATGCAGCTCATCCATCTGCATCCTGTTCTGCTAGTTTGCGTTATTTATTCAATAAGCATGACATCCTGTGCCTGGGGACCCTTGGCACCTTGCACGACCAGAAACTCGACTTTTTGTCCTTCTTTCAATGTCTTGAAACCATCGATATTGATGGCGCTGAAATGGACAAAGACGTCTTTGTCTCCGGAGTCGCGAGAGATGAACCCATAGCCCTTCTCTCCATTAAACCACTTGACTGTCCCTTGTTCTCGTTCTGACATGACCTTATGATCCTCCTGAAAAAAATAGAAAAACGGTTGAATAATTGTGTTGCGTGAGGTCCCAGATCAGAACAAAACGAGCCCTTTCACTATAGAACTTCCGCTAACTACAAACCAAATATACACCCGTCAGGCATGTTCGTCAATCTGTTTATGGGCATTGTTAACGGTTAAGTGTCAAAAACTCGCTGTATTGAGACGCAGTATGAAATAAGGAGTATCAGATCACAATTTAACGCAAAGCCAGTGCCTATTTATCTCCCCAAAACTGGGGAAGATAAACCCGGTAAGTGGTCAGGTAATCATCAAGGATCACTTTTGCCATGTCGATATCACGGATGAAGGGATCCAGCAAGAGACACTGCATTGCGAGCTGGCGATCGCCGTGAACAACTGCATCGATGCAGAGCTGGCTGGCAGAGATCTCCCGGCAAAGGATTTCAGCGATGCCATCTGGCAGGGGACCCATGGGAATACCAGTGATCCCGTGCGCGTTGACCAAGCCAGGCAGTTCGATAATTGCATTTTCGGGCAAATTGGGGATATAGGATCGGTTGGGAATGTTGACCGCTTCCCATACAAGATCCTGATTTCCAAGGATGCCCTCGATGATTTCGACTGCACCCTCGCTGAGGGCTGATGCAAATTGATCCGGATTATCTTTGCGATGGACGATATCCTTGACTTGCGTCCACGTTTCTTCACGGTTGCGGGCGCGTTCCTGCCAATCGTAGAGACTCAGATCATATTTTTCCCAAGGCTTTGTGATCGGATCACTGACCCAGGGTAGATATTCACAGAGATGCTCATCGCCAGGCACAGGAAAGAGACCGAACGCATCAAAGACTGCACGTGTGAGGGGCTCAAAATGCGGGTCCATGACCTGCCAGCGTTTGCGGAAGAGCGGATAGAGGTCTTCGCCTGTGATGCGGTGACGCAGGTCAAGCATCCAGGTGAAGTGGTTCACGCCAGCCGCCTTGATCTTGAAATGTTCGAATCCCAACGTTCCCATCCGACTCATGGGTGCATGATTCTCTTTGGCGGAATGTGTGCTGACAAAATCATCGCCTGGGTCGAAGCCAAAATCCTGCGCCAGGGCTTTGGCTGCCATGGCATAGGCAGCTCCGAGTTGATGACACAGACCAACCACTTTAATTTCTGAATAATGATGGATCAGCGCGCAGATACGCTGCATCGGGTTGGTGAAATTGAGGAACCAAGCGTCAGGACATTTGGCTTCCATATCATAGACGATATCCAGGACGGGGAGGACATTGCGCGCGGCATGTGCAAATCCTCCAGGACCACCGTTTTCGGCATAAGGCTGGCGCAGACCATATTTGAGGGTGATTTCGTAATCCTGCTGCCAGAGCTGCTCGCGCGGAGGGACTTCAATGGCTGAGATGACAAAGTTGGCGCCGCTTAAAGCCCTGTGATGATGTGAGAAGGATGAAATGACCTTCCCGGTTCCCCATTCCTGGTTGAGCCATTCTGCCAGGCTGCTGATCAAATCCAATGCTTCCTGGTTCTGATCGACAAGAACAATTTCACTGCCCTGTAAAGGCTCGCTTTTCAAGAGGGTGACGAGTGTGCTTAAACCGAAGGAAAAACTCCCTGCGCCGATGCAGACGATCTTGCTCTTTTTCATGCTGAACTCCTTGTGTGTGTCCTTTACACAATAATATTTATATTTGCTGTTTGTTTTGAAGCAGGTAAGCATTGATGGCTGTAGCTGCCCTGCGTCCGGCTCCCATTGCCAGGATGACAGTTGCACCACCCGTGACAATGTCACCGCCGGCGAAAACGCCAGGCTTGCTTGTGGAGAGGGTCTCTTCGTCCACTTCAATATGGCCCCAACGATTGAATTTCAAGTCAGGTGTTGTTTTTTGAATGATCGGGTTGGAACCGTTGCCTATTGCGATCACGGTCATATCCACTGGAAAATTGGACTCAGAGCCCGGGATGGGCTGCGGTCGCCGTCGACCTGATGAATCAGGCTCTCCCAATGACATGTGCATTAAACGAATGGTCTTGAGCCAACCGTTTTCATCTCCGAGGAATTCAACTGGCGTGCTGAGGAATTGAAATTGAATGCCTTCATGTTTGGCATGTTTGATCTCTTCCAGCCTGCCGGGCATTTCATTTTCGCTGCGGCGGTAAATGATATCCACGTGACTGGCACCCAGTCGCAGCGCCACCCTGGCTGAGTCAAGGGCAGTATTTCCGCCACCAATGACAGCCACATGTTTATCCCTTAGATCCAAAACAGGTGTGTCAACCTTGGGAAACTGCCAGGCTTTCATCAGGTTCACACGCGTCAGGAATTCATTGGCTGAGTAAATGCCGATCAGATTCTCTCCAGGCAGGTTCATGAAATTTGGCAGCCCAGCACCCACTGAGATGAAGACTGCATCAAACCCTTCCTGATCGAAAAGCTCATCAATGGTCAGCGTGATCCCAATGACCGTGTTGGCTTGAAAGCGCACACCGAGATCTTTCAACGCAGAAACCTCTTCCCTGACGATATCCTTGGGCAGGCGGAATTCGGGGATGCCGTAGATAAGGACGCCGCCAAAATCATGAAAGGCTTCAAATACGGTCACATCATGACCGGCACGGATCAAGTCGCCTGCGCAGCTGAGACCGGCAGGACCGGAGCCAATGACAGCTACTTTAAATCCTGTTTTTTGGACCGCCGGTTTTTCCTGTATGCTTGCATGAGCGCGAGCGAAATCAGTGACAAAGCGTGCCAGCGCACCAATGGCAACCGCGTCTCCTCGTTTGGTGAGGATACAAGCCCCTTCACACTGGTCGGACTGCGGGCATACACGTGCGCAGACCT
Source organism: uncultured Anaerolineaceae bacterium (assembly GCA_964540765.1). Taxonomy (GTDB): domain Bacteria; phylum Chloroflexota; class Anaerolineae; order Anaerolineales; family Anaerolineaceae; genus CAZJLN01. The sequence continues at coordinate 12,741 of CAZINW010000045.1, forward strand.
TGGCAAGTACATTGTCCACCTGAATTTTGCGGGCTGAGGCCAGAAACTCCCTTTTTTCCAAAAGTTTGATGAACTCAGGTATCTTCACACCAACAGGGCAGCCTTCCACGCAGGATGGTTTACGGCAGTGAAGGCAGCGCTGCGCTTCCAGGATGGCGATCTCTTCGGAGAATCCGAGGTTGACTTCTTCAAAGTTTTTGATCCTCACCTCAACAGATCTTTCGGGCATGACCTGACGGGGAATTTTGAGGCGATCCTGGGTGCGAGAGGATTTGAGACTGGCGATGCTTGCATCCAGAGCACATTGCTCTTCGTGCAGGTAGGCACGATTACGGTTGATGAGCGTGCTGAAATCAACCAGGTGCCCGTCAAATTCGGGTCCATCGACGCAGGTGAAGCGGTTTTCATTGCCCACCCTGACGCGGCAGCCACCGCACATGCCCGTACCGTCCACCATGATGGTATTCAAACTGACGATGGTAGGGATAGCCAAGGGACGGGTGAGCTCAGCAACAGCGCGCATCATCTGCAGGGGCCCGATCGCAAAAACTCTGTCAAAGTGATGCCCGGCATCGATCAGGCTTTGGAGCTTTTGAGTCACGAATCCATGGAAGCCATAGCTGCCATCATCCGTGGTGAGATAACACTCATCACTGATGGCTTTTACCTCATCTTCGAGAATGATGAGGTCTTTCGTGCGGGCTCCAATGATCGTAGTGACATGGTTCCCGATGGATTTCAGGGCTTTTGCCACGGGATAGCTGACAGCAGTACCAACACCACCGCCAACCACGACCACATTACCATATCTCTTAATTTCTGAAGAATTACCCAGCGGTCCAACCACGTCCAGGATGTGATCACCGGCTTTCATTTCAGCCAGCAGATGGGTTGATTTGCCAACCTCCTGAACGATCAGAATGATCGTACCTTCTTTGTAGTGAGAATCCACGATGGTCAGGGGAATGCGTTCTCCCTGGTCGTTAAGACGGATGATGACGAACTGACCCGGCTTTGCTTTGCGGGCAATATCGGGTACAAAAAGCTGATATTTTTTGATCTTGTCAGCGATGGATTCAATTGAAATGATGGTATTGGTCTGCATGCAAGGGCACTATCCTTATCGAAGTTATGAACGTCTTCATTATAATTGAGAAGCAAAGGATGACTGTAGGAAAAAGAAAATCCCAATCAACGGGAACAGATTGAGAATCCAGGTGGGAGGTAATCCCTGCGTTATTTGATTCTGAAACACCAGTACAAGGCTTCGCCTTTCTCGGCGTTCAAGGTATGGATGAGACAGTACATACCTGGAGCCAGAGCTTTATTAGGATTTACCAGATAAAGCGTGTCATCCAATTTTTTTGTTTGAAAGGAGATAGTGGAACCATCCTCATACTTAATGAGAAGGGTTTCAATGTCAACCAGGGGAGTATCGACGACAATGGAGGGCAGACTCTCAGTTGTTGATGGGATGCCTTCTTCAAATTCAGGCTCACCCAGGTTGGTTTTCATTTCCTGGTAGGCACCATCAATGAACAGGTAAATCCCTTCCTGTGGGGGAAGTGCCTGAATGGCTGGGGTGGGTGTGTTAAGAAAAGGCAGATCTATTTTTAGGAAGGTGGAACCGACAAGAACCCCAATGATCACGAAGACCATAAAAATGATGATGTAGAGCACAATATCGAGCCAGGCTGTGTTCTTTTCGTTTTTTGATGGTTGCGTTTGAGGGGTGATGGATGACGGTTTATCCTTGGGCGGCTGTTTGACCTTTGATTCAGTCTCTGGCATGCGGGCAGGTTCACCCTCAGGTTGAAGAGAGGGCATGGGTGCTTTTGTGTCTGGCGGGCTGGTGCGAAAGAGACCGATCGGTTTGGTGTAATCTGAGAGCTTTTCCCCCGGTTTTGGTGGGACTACTTTCTTGCGTTCAATATACGCCAGCCCACGCTGTGCAGGGCGGTTATCAGGATCAATCTCAAGTGCTTTCTTCAAGAAGATGGTTTGTTTGTCTTCGTCTTCAATAATTGCGGAAAGCCAGACCCAAACGTTTGCATTTTCAGGTTCTTCAATGATAGCATCTTTAAGATGTGCCAGAGCGTCATCCATTGATCCTGTTTTGGCGGCTTCAATACCTTTTTGAAGCGAAGTCATCATATGTTGCTCCAAAAGCAATTTTTCTTAATATCAAAATTATGAATTCTACCTGATAAAATTTTACCACAACCCATATGATCCTGTGAGAATTTCGACAAGAATTTCGACAGATTTTTGACTATACGTAATCGCAATACGTAATCGCAATTGATGCGAGAATTCATTCTGGCATATAATCAAAAGCGGGTATTTTCCCGCAGCTTGCTGCGAGGAGGATTCAGTTAAGTTCGGCTGACTTGCCTGAGACTGTGGGTTTTCAAAATGCCAGATCTTTTGCGAGACTTCCAGCACTGGTTCCAGCAGGCTAACGTCCTCAACGCTGGGTATTGAGCGTCTGCGAGCCCGGATGACGACCAGTGCATTCCGACCGAGACGCTGCAGTTGGGTCTGACAGGCATTCAGCAGGCTCCGACGTGTAAGTCTTTAAGAGCAAATTCGTTCTGTAAGGAATGGGCTTTGAAATACAGGCTGTCAACGACAAATTCGTCCTTGACCAGTATTAGGGGGTCTGGTAGAATTCTGTTCGCTATCGCCCTCATCGTCTAGGGGACCAGGACGCAGCCCTTTCAAGGCTAAAACCGGGGTTCGAATCCCCGTGAGGGCACTAATAGACTCCTTTGGGAGTCTATTCTTTTTAACTTTACTATTGGAAGAAGTGCAACAATAGTAGATGGGTTCGAATCCCCGCCCCGCAAGCGGGGGGCTATGCACTGAGGGCACTAATAGACTCCTTTGGGAGTCTATTCTTTTTAACTTTACTATTGGAAGAAGTGCAACAATAGTAGATGGGTTCGAATCCCCGCCCCGCAAGCGGGGGGCTATGCACTGAGGGCACTAATAGACTCCCAAGGGAGTCTTTTCTTTTTAACTTTACTATTGGAAGAAGTGCAACAATAGAGGTATGGGTTCGAATCCCCGCCCCGCAAGCGGGGGGCTGCGCGCTGAGGGCATTCATAGAATTCTTTGGAATTATTTTAATAAATTCACGATTGTGAAAAGTCCAATTATTGAAATGGAGGTTCCACTTCCTATCTTACATCCTATCTTACATCTATCCAATTCATGGAAAAGAAGTAAAATAAGATTTAGCTACACAGAATAATCAAGTGAAATTAGTTCTTTGATTAT
>CAZINW010000046.1:0-15953 GCA_964540765.1 uncultured Anaerolineaceae bacterium
AGAACGAAAAGAGGCTACCTTTCATCGCTGTACAGCTTTGCGCAGCATGCTCCATTCGTGGTATCATATCCATAAGATCACACGGGGAGCCTGGTGTTGCCAGGCTGAGAGGGAAGCCATAAGCTTCCGACCCGCATAACCTGATCCGGATCATGCCGGCGGAGGGATGCACATATCAGCAAAAGACCCTCCCAAGGCAGGAGGGCTTTTTTTATGTCACAATTCGCGCGTGCGGTGCTTTTCGCCAATGGCGAAGCGGGCTGCCTGGGTAGCATTGAGATCAGCCAGAAGGACTACCTGGTGGCGGTTGACGGCGGACTGCACCACCTGACCAACCTGAACCTCACCCCGCACCTGCTGATCGGTGACCTGGATTCTGTCGACCCGGGAGCCTTACCCGCCCTGCAAACCATCGGGGTGGAGATCCTGCGCTTCCCGCCCGCCAAAAACCAGACCGACCTGGAGTTGGCACTTTACCACGTCATTGCACAGGGATTCAGGCACATCCTGATCGTGGCAGCCCTGGGCGGCAGGCTGGATCAGACCCTGGGCAACCTGGTGCTGCTCACCAACCCTGATCTGGAAGCAATTGACATCCGTATGGACGACGGCAAAGAGCGCATCTTTCTCATCCGCAAAGATGTGAAATTTACATGCTGCGTGGGTGACCGCATCTCGCTTATCCCATCATGCGCCCCTGCCAGCGGGGTCACAACCGCAGGTCTGGCGTACCCACTGCACCATGAAACGCTCTTCCCCCACCAGACGCGCGGCATCTCCAATGAAGCTATTGCTGAAGAAATATCCATTCAAATCCAAACGGGCATGCTCTTATGCCTGCATACCCGTTGTGATCAAAAATCACAAGAAAAGGAAGTGAACCATGATTAAAAAACTCATCCCTCTGGTCGTTATTGCAGGACTGCTCCTAGCTGCCTGTGCACCAAAGACGCAGACGCCGGAAACGCCCGCTGAACCCCAAATCCTGACCATCATGACGCATGACTCCTTTGCCATCAGCGCTGAGCTGGTCACCCAATTTGAGCAGGCAAACAATGCAAAGCTCAACTTTATCAAAGGCGGCGATACCGGTGCAGCGCTCAACCGCGTGATCCTGCTGCAGCTCAAAGGCACCCCGCCCGCAGATGTATTTTACGGCATTGATAACACCTTTTTATCACGCGCACTCGAAAACGATATTTTCGAAGCCTATGATGCGCCCGCACTGGCAGAGATCCCAGCAGCATTCATACTTGACCCACAAAAGCGTGCCCTGCCCATCGATTACGGCGATGTCTGCATCAATTACGACAAAGTCTGGTTTGCAGAGAAAGGACTGGCTGTTCCAACAAGCCTGGAAGACCTGGTCAAATCCGAATACACCGGCTTGCTGGCGGTTGAAAACCCTGCCACTTCCTCCCCGGGGCTGGCATTCCTGCTGGCGACCATTGCACATTTCGGCGAGGATGGCTATCTGGATTATTGGCAAAAGCTGGTCGAAAACCAGGTGGTGGTCACCTCGGATTGGGAGACAGCCTATTACACCAACTTCAGTGCCTCCTCAGGGCGCGGCCCGCAGCCGATGGTCGTCTCCTATGCATCCAGCCCGGCCGCCGAGCTGATCTACGCCGAGACGCCTCTCGAAGAAGCCCCCACCGCCAGTATCATCGGTCCGCAGACCTGCTTCCGCCAGGTGGAATTTGCCGGCATCCTCAAAGGCACCCCCAACCGCAGCCTGGCTGAGAAGTTCATCGATTTTATGCTCAGCGTGGACTTCCAAGGAGATGTGCCGTTGCAAATGTTCGTCTTCCCGGTAAATCCCTCAGCGGCTTTGCCACCTGAATTTCTGGAAGCAGTGCAGACCCCCTCCGAACCCGCCGCCCTTGACACTTCCTTGATCGCTGAAAAGCGGGAGGTCTGGGTCGAGGCATGGACGGACCTGGTATTAAAATAAAACCTATGGTAAACAGGCAGCTTTTTAAGACAAACAACCACAAACCACAAGTGCGGGCGGCGTTGTTGTGGCTGCTGCCCGTTGCTTTTTTGAGCATCTTTTTCTACCAGCCACTGATCGCCATCTTCAAGCTTATTTTCTCAGCGCAATTCAGCGCAAGTTGGTCCAGCTTTAATTGGAACAGCATCCTCAAGCCGCTGGGGTTTACCTTCTACCAGGCGACGCTTTCCACCCTGCTGACATTGCTGTTGGGTCTGCCCAGTGCCTACATTTTTTCTCACTTCAATTTCGCCGGAAAGAAGCTGATGCGCCTGCTGACGACCATCTCCTTCATCCTGCCAACCGTCGTGGTCGCTGCTGGCTTCAATGCCCTGCTGGGTCCGCGCGGCTGGCTCAACCTGGGGCTGATGGCTTTATTCGGATTGGATCAAGCCCCCATCCAGTTCCTCAATACCTTTCCAGCCATCCTGCTGGCACATGTCTTTTACAATACCACCATCATCATCCGCATTGTCGGGTCAGCCTGGGCAGGGCAAAACGACAGGCTGGAACAGGCTGCCCAAATGCTGGGGGCGCATCCTTGGCGGGCATTCAGGGAGATCACCCTGCCCATGCTATCGCCTGCGATTGCAGCTGCCTCCCTGCTGGTATTTCTCTTCAATTTTACCAGCTTCGGGGTGGTGCTAATGCTGGGCGGTCCGCAATATGCCACGCTTGAGGTGGAGATCTACACCCAGGCATTTCACATGCTCAACCTGCCGCTGGCAGGGCTGCTGTCGCTCGTCCAATTGGCGTGTACGCTCGGCATCACTGTCCTCTACAACCGCCTCAGCCAAACGCGTGCCAGCAATTTGATGCCAGTCAGCCAGGCTGAGACGCTGCGCCGCCCCACCAGGGTATGGGAAAAGGTCATGGTCGGGGTGGTGGTGGTGATCTTGTTTGTTTTGATCGCCTCACCCCTGCTGGCATTGTCCCTGCGTTCGGTGGTCAGGCTGGAGGCAGCCCGTGGAGAGCGCGCTGAGGTGACAGCCGGCTTCACCCTGGCTTATTACAAGGAACTCTTCGTCAACCGCCAGGGATCCCTCTTTTACGTGCCGCCCATCCAGGCGATGCGCAACTCTTTAACCTACTCCATCCTGACAGTGCTGATCTCCGTCAGCATGGGAACGCTGGTGGCTTACGCCATGGATCAACGCAGCCGCCTCAACCGCTGGCTTGATCCGTTCATCATGCTGCCGCTGGGTGCTTCCGCAGTCACACTGGGGCTTGGGTTCATCGTCGTCTTTAATATGCCCCCCTGGAACCAGCCAGAATTTCCCCTGCTGGTGCCGATTGCGCACAGCCTGGTGGCGCTGCCGTTTGTGGTGCGCAGCTTGCTACCGACCCTCAGGAATATTCCGCCATCCCTGCGCCAGGCAGCCGGCATGCTGGGCGCATCTCCTTTGCAGGTTTTTCGCGAAGTGGACCTGCCCATCCTGATGCGTGCCCTGCTAGTCAGCGCTGTTTTTGCCTTTACCATCTCGTTGGGCGAGTTTGGCGCTTCCAGTTTCATCACCACACCTGAAAACCCCACCATCCCGGTAGCCATCTACCGCTACATATCGCAGCCGGGTGCCCTCAACTATGGGCAGGCACTGGCAATGTCCACCCTGTTGATGGCAGTCTGCACAGCCGGCATCTGGCTGATTGAAAAAGTCCGCCTGCCCGGAGAAGAGGTCTTTTAATGCTGGAAGTCAGAGATATTTACAAGAAATATGAGGGTAAGCCCCTGCTGGAAGGTGTCTCCTTTACCGTTAACAAAGGCGAGACCATCTGCCTGCTGGGTACATCCGGCAGTGGGAAAAGCACCCTGCTGCGCATCATCTCAGGGCTGGAGATACCGGACTCGGGCAGCGTGCTTTGGAACGGGGCTGACCTGGCAACCACCCCACCCTACCAGCGCCGCTTTGGGCTGATGTTCCAGGATTATGCCCTCTTCCCGCATCGCACTGTCTTTCAGAACGTGGCTTTTGGCTTGCGCATGCAAAAGCTGCCTGCGCAGGAGATCCAGGATCGCACCGAAAAATCGCTGCGCACCATCAATATGCTTGATTTTTCCAGCCGGCGCGTGACAGACCTTTCCGGCGGGGAGCAGCAGCGGGTGGCACTGGCACGTGCCCTGGCGCCCGACCCACACCTGCTGATGCTGGACGAACCCCTGGGTGCGCTTGACCGCAGCTTGCGCGAACAACTCAGCCAGGAACTGCGCCGCGTCCTGCATGAAACCGACCTACCTGCCATCTACGTCACCCATGACCAGTCAGAAGCTTTTGCCATTGCTGACCGCCTGCTTATATTACATGAGGGCAGGATCATTCAGGCAGGCACCCCCCAGGAAATCTACCAGGCGCCGGCATCCGCCTGGGTGGCTAACTTCTTTGGGCTGGGCAACCTGCTACCTGGCAGCGTGCACTCCGTCAATCCGTTTGCAATAGATACACCTCTTGGCATCATGCAGGTTGTCTGTGATGGACAGCCCCCATCAGTCGGGGAAAAGCGTGTCCTGCTTCTGCGCCCATCAGAGGCGCGTGTGTGCCCTATAAATGAAAATCCGGTAAATTGCATCTCGGGTACTGTCAGTGACAGCATCTTCCAAGGGGAAGCCTACCGCCTGAGCCTGCGTGCACAGAACGGCATCACAATATTCATCCAGGCGGCCCAGGACCAACCCAGAGGATCAAGGTTGGGCGTGTATTTCCCGCCTGAAAAGGTCCAATGCCTGCCAGTGTAAAATATCCTTAATTAAGTGAAGAGAGCCTGGATGCAAACTAAATCCCTGATGAACCTTACCGTTATTAAATGTAACCACCTGGGCAAGGAAATGTGGCGGTACCCTGCCAGGGTGATATCCACCTCCCTGAATACGATGGTTATCGAAGCATTCTTTACCCACGCAGACATGCCTTTTCACGGCATCCTGCTCAGGGAGGGTGACAGGTTCATTGAGACCTATTTCAATGACCGTTGGTACAACATTTTGGAACTCCATGACAAAGATGACGATGCACTCAAAGGCTGGTACTGCAACGTCTGCCGCCCAGCCATCTTTACGGATGACACCATCAGCTTTGATGACCTGGCGCTTGACCTCCTGATCTACCCGGACAAATCCAGTCTGTTACTGGATGAGAATGAGTTTAAATCCCTGGCTCTGGATAAAAACACCCGCCAGGCCTGCTGGCAGGCTATAGATTCTTTAAAAGATTTGTTGCAGGTCATCAGACCGTTTCAGACCCCCAATGAGGATTGGTATCCTTCAGGGAAATCCATGCAAAGATTTCCCTGAAGTCCCAGGTCAAACCTGTGCTGCCAGGTGTAATTTATTAATTTACACCCGCCCAACTCCAAATGGCTGTGCCAAAGACAATGAGAAGTACGATAACGGCACAAACTCCGATCGCCGCCAATGCAATGCCGATCCAACCCAGGATGACACCCCACTTTGCCAGGTCTTCTCCCGTTTGAGTGCCGGCGCTCTCAATAATTTGTTTCTTGGCAACATTTCCACCAATGACGCCAAAAAGAGACCCCAGGAAGGGCAGGATGGTCAGACCGGTGATTCCACCGATCAATGAAACGATCGACCAATCATTGGTTTTTTTTGGTGTTGGGATTTGATATTGATTATTGTTTTCCATGTGATACTCCTTAGATTAAATTGTTTTAGTTAGTTTTTTGGTTGATAAAGCCCTTCGATATTCTTGACCCAATTGGTGGTTAATCAGATCAACTTCGATGAAGTTTTAGTAATACAATCCCAATCCATTCATCAGATCAGGGAGACCGCCACACAGGGCAGCCCCAGTGGCAAGCGGGATAATAATGGACAGGCAAAGCGTGATGATGATCAAAGCCATGCCGATCCAGCCCAGGACCAACCCCCAGGTCGCCATGCTCTCACCAACAAGCCTGCCCATGCTATTGTGAATATCGTCCTTGGCAGCATAACCTCCGATGATGGCAATAAGCGACCCCAGGAATGGGACCAGGGTCAGCCCGGCAATACCGCTGATCAGTGCAATCACAGCCCAATTACTGTTCTTGATCGGGACTGATGGGGTTAACTGATTATTCTCTACCATCTTAGGCTCCTGTTGTAGAAAAGAACTTTATCACCTTCAGACTGCCTGTTTTCTCTTTGACCTTCTACTCAGCCACCTGGCGACCAAGATCACGAGCAGCACGAGGATGACTGCCATCAGGACGGGTACAACCACTGCCAGCACAGAGATGACTGTCGAAACGGCGTCTTCCAGGACACTGACCGCCGCATCCCCCGTGCCCGCCGTGGCAACAGTGACAGCCGGTCGGATCGCCAGCGATTTAACAGCATGGACGCTGCCTGCCACCAACAAGCCTGCAATGATCGAAAGCACAGGATGCACTTCGGTAACTGACTGGGCGCTGGCTGCAAACAGGATGGCACCCGCCGTAGGTCTGATGAAGGTTTGAATGGCGTCATTGATGTGATCAACTGCCGGCACTTTGTCGGCGAAAAATTCCACTAAAGAGAGCACGATCAAAACACCGATCGTCCACCAACTGGTGAGCGCATCCCAAGGTTTTGCCAGCTCAATTAAATTGCTGAATTTGGCTAACAGGGATACGATTAACAAGGGGATATAGGCATTCAAACCCGCTGATGCCGATAATCCAAATGCTGATAATATGCCACTAACTGCTTCCATAAAATTCCCTTTTCTACAATAAAAACACTAACTCTATTATAGCAAGTTTTAACAAATGGAACAGTAGATAATCATAGGTTAAGACCAGCCCAGGTGCCGGTCAGAAGGTAACGTGCCAGGTCAAAGGCACCGATTTGCAGCAAAGCAGTGAGAACACCACCCAGCAATGGCACTGTCAGTTGCTTGAAGTGGGTATAGGTATTTTCCTTTTTAAGCAGCATTACCCAGACCATACTATAAATCATGGTCAGCAGGATGAACACGCTGCCTGTGCTGATGATGGCGAGGGACAGAATTGCCCAGCTACTTCCAGACAGCACCGCCAGCACCAGTAAAGCTGCCAGGATGAGCAGCAAACCAAGTTGTTTCCAACTGCCCAGCCCTGAGTTTTTCTGCCATTTTACCCATATGGTCTGATGAAATGCCGGTACGATCGCGGCTGAAATGGCAAGCCCCATGCCTGTGCCGGTGATCAGCCTGAGCGTGTTATGTGGCTCGTACAAGGCTGCCACAGATGGGAAAAAATGGATGTAAGAATTGACCCCATCCAGCCCAAACGCGACCACCATCAGCGCCATGATGAGGATGGTTTTCAAAGGGGGATAGGCACCTTTTTTGCCCTGGACAAGTTGAAAGACAATCCCCAACATGGCGCCCAGGTACATGCCAGTACAGCGCGCACACAATGGCACCTGCTGATCGTGAACATGGTATGAACGCGCCGCAATTTGATGACAGACAGCATAGCCAATGGCACCCAGTTTGCCCCAAAAACCTGGCGGCGTGAACCATAACCAGGCGCCTGCTATGATCAACAAAAGCACCAGGAGGAACCATTTCAAGGGAAATTTGGCTTTGATCGCTGCTGTGTTCACCTGCGAGGTAACTTTTGGGTTTTCAGCAGTATCTTTCATCACAGTCTTCAGGACTTCCCGGTTTCAGAAAGATAGCTATGCGCTGTTTTCAACCAGTCAATGATCTCAATTTGCTGGGGGCAGGCATCCTCGCACAATCCGCACTCGATGCAATTATCCGCCCGATTCTCCGACTTGATAATATCGTTGTAAGCCCAGCGACCATGCCCTGGTTCCTGGTACATGATCGCATTATTGTAAATTGAAAAAATCTTCGGGATGAAGACGTCATTGGGACAAGGCTGGCAGTACTCACAGGCAGTACAGGGGATGGGAATGAGCGAATGAAAGGCTTGGCGCACTTCTTCAATCACATGGTGATCTTCTTCATTCAAGCTGCCTGCGCCCGAGCGGCTGGCGCTCTCCAGATTTTGTTGAACCTGCTCCATGGTGCTCATGCCGCTCAGAACCACCGAAACCTCTAGTTGATCCCACACCCACTGCAGCCCCCACTCTGCTGAACGCCACTGCCTGTTGGAATCCGCAAAGATCAGGTCAACAGTACCTGGCATCGGGGACTTTGCCAATGCCCCACCACCCAAAGGTTCCATCACGACCACCCCCAGGCCTTTTTCTGCTGCCAGCTTCAAACCACGCATACCAGCCTGGTTATCAATGTCCATATAATTATATTGGATCTGGCAAAAATCCCAGGCATCATAGCCATTGACGATCTCTTCAAATACCGGGTAGGCATCATGGAAAGAAAAACCAAACGCACCAATTCTGCCATCCGCCTTTTGACGTTCAGCCCAATCAAAGATATTTAATGTCTGATAATTCTTCCAGTGCGTGGCGTTCAGACTGTGCAGCAGGTAAAAATCAATTTTGGAGATTTCAAGCCTGCTCATTTGCTCGTCCAACAGCCGGTCGAGGTCGTCCGGAGTTTTTACCAGCCAGGAAGGCATTTTAGTGGCCACTCTCACCTTTTCACGATAACCTTCCTTCAAAGCCTTGGCAACCAGCCCCTCCCCTTTACCGCGATGATAACTATAGGCTGTATCCACATAATTGACACCCCCATCAATGGCTGCCCTAATCATGGCGATCGCCTGTGGCTCGTCGATTGTACCCGAGTCATCATTCAGAACAGGCAGCCGCATGGCACCGAATCCAAGCGCTGAAACCTGCCAATCTAATTTTCCAAAGGGCCGATATTGCATGTTACTACCTTTCCATATCATCAAATTTTAATAATTAGATTCTACCTGAAATAATGAAATATTTTAGCAAAATTGTCATTTCTTCACCAAATTTGGACAGAGCATATTTCTTCAATGCGTGAATGAAACGAAAATGAGATTTTTGAGGTTTTGCAAATAATTGACTTCTAAGGTATTTTGTGCGATACTAGGAGTGTGCAATAAATGGTTCCTTATTACCATCTTATGAATGAGGAGGTGATGCCTGATATGAGTAGTTACTTACCTAAAGCTGCGGCATCCCTCCTCGTAAGTCGATAAAGGATGCCGCAGCCAACCGAATGACCGTCCACTCTGTGGGCGGTCTTCAGTTAACTGACCATTTCAAAACAATGTGAATCAATGTGAAAAAGACCTTCTTTCCAGTATAATTGATTATGATCACATAAATCGGCACTTACACAATCATTCAGGCTGAGGACATATGACAGAATTAGATAATCAACCCCCCAAAAAAGAGAGCGCAGGAAATTCTCCGCGTTGGGGTTGGACCACCAAGCTTATCGTCGGGCTGGCATTGGCAGCGTTTGGGCTGATACTCCTCGTCCGGTTTCAGGAATTCATTGGCCCCCTGCTTGCGGCTTTCATTATTGCCTATCTCTTTTACCCACTTGCCAATGGGTTGCGCAAGTTTCTGCACCTCCGCTGGCGGGGATCAGTCTTTATTATCTATGTGTTGTTTGCCCTGATCCTCATCGGATTGGTCGCTTGGGGGGGAGTGGCACTGATCGAGCAGGTGCAGAATTTGATCACCTTCATCCAAAACAATATCAACAAACTTCCCGGTTTGATCGAAGAATTTTCTCACAGAACATTCACAATTGGTCTCCTTGAAATCGACCTGACTGGTTTGAACTGGGATAGTATCACCTCAGAGATTATCGGTGCAATCCAACCCATCCTTGGATCAGCCGGCTCCCTGGTGGGCAAGCTGGTTTCTGGCGGTGCCAACCTGATTTTCTGGTTTTTTGTCACCTACCTGGTCTCATTTTTCATGCTATCTGAAACAGAAGGGGTACAGGGACGCCTGATGCGAATCGACATCCCTGGTTATCATGAAGACATGGAACGCATGGGTAAAGAGCTCTCACGCATTTGGAATGCATTCATTCGCGGCGAATTGATCGTGGTCGCTGCTGCAATTGTCATCTTTACGATTTTCCTGGGAAGTATGGGGGTGAATTACTTCTTTGGTCTGGCATTGGTTGCCGGTCTGGGTCGTTTCATTCCCTATATCGGCGCATGGATTTCATGGATCAGCTTTGGATTGGTGGCATTACTTCAGCCCGCCAATCCATTTGGGCTTTCGGGTGGCTGGTATGCGCTCATTGTGGTTGCGCTCGCCCTTGTCATAGACAACATCCTGGATAACATCCTGGTGCCAAAGGTGATGGGAAATGCTTTAAAGGTTCATCCTGCTGCCATCCTGATCGCCGCCCTGATCGGTGCCAACCTGCTTGGGTTGATCGGTGTCGTTCTGGCTGCACCCGTTTTCGCCAGTCTGCAACTGCTGCTCAGATATGTCCTTGCCAAAATGGTGGATAAAGATCCATGGGACCGTCTGGAATACAGGGAACCCCCAAAGCAGCCCCGCTGGCTTGGTTTTTTTAAAAAATTCTGGAAAAAGATTAAAGCCTGGTTCCAAAAGAAATTTCCTGGCATGTTCAAGAAAAAGGTGAGCAGCCGTTCAAAAACAAACCCTATGGAACCAGATAAAGATTAACTGGCGACCTGTGGAAAATTGTGAGATAATCAAACCAACCAATTATTAAGGAGAAATAAATATGGATAACGAAAAAGAACCTGTCACCACAACCATTGCTGAGACAGAAAATTATCTCGCATGGCGTGCAGACGAACCGGATAATGAATCAACCTACCATCTTGAATTGAACAATGTCACTTTGCACTTCTTCAAAGAGGAATGGCAGGAATTTCTTGATCTGATTGAGACGATCGTCGACGAAGAACTGTAATCTACTATTGTCTGACAAATCATTAACCAAAAAGCTGGCAATGCTGCCAGCTTTTTTAATGAGACGCATCGGGTAAATATTTCATCCAGATCAAAGAGCGAAAGAGAGAAAAGCCTGCGTGTTGAAAGCTCTCCGACGCCTGCCCTTCTGGAAAATCCACGCTGAGCGGTTTTTTATGGGTGATCCTGGGGATCGCTGCCATCAGAAGGTTCTGGATCACAGCCGGCTTATCCGCTTGCGGATTGATGGCAAGCCAGAGGTTATCTGCATAGGTGTCGGTACGCTGCCAGGTGAGAAAACCCAGGGTTTGATCTCCTGATTGCAGTGCCCAATGTCTTAATTTTAAGGCTTCAATCCAGCGGGAGGGATCCCAGATGATCCCTTTTGAGAAATCCTCAAAGAAAATCGGGAAATGCCAGGTGATGGTGTTGGGATAAATTTCTTCCAGCCACAGGCTCTGCAAGGCATCTTCTCCTGATTTTCGTCTGCGCAATACCAGACCATCCTGAAGCAGGTCCTCAGGCGTAGCCATCCTTGACCGTTTGTGCTGCCAGGTCGTTCGGGTACAGCATGCTTTAAAATCAAGCGATTCATAAAGGTTTATGGCAGCCTGGTTGATCGCATTGACCTGCAACCAGATGTCTTTGATGCCTTTCTGGTGCAAATACCGCAGCGCATGTGTTGTCAATGCCCGCGCAATGCCGCGCCTGCGAAAATCTTGCTTAACGGCAACATTGGCGATCAGGATGATGTTGCGCCTCTGCCGGGAAAAAGGGATCAAGCTGATATTGCCAACCACCTTGCCCTGTTCAACCCAGACAAAACCCCTGAAAGTTGCCGGCTGCAGATCCTGCCAGCTTCCCACCCAACTGATGAAGCGGGCATCCCTGGCAGCCTGGCGCATCTGTTTGAGAAAAACCTGACCGTCAGCGTCCTGCTGCAGCGAAAAGCTCTCCTCGATCAAATCTGCCACAGCGTTCAGGTCAGTTTGCAGGCTCATGGGGCGTATCGGAACTTTTTGTGGCACTGTCTCAAGCAGCGATATTACCATGATGTATATTTTACTGCCAGTTGATTAAATTCCAGCGACAATGTTGGTTAAAAAATAAACCCTGCCGTAGCAGGGCTTTCTATTCTAAATTTGGGTTCTAAAAATCCTCTGGCTGGGAAGATCCCGGGCGGCGCTGGCGGTAAACAATCCTGCCACGTTCCAGATCATATGGGGACATTTCAACCCGTACAGTATCACCTAATAAAATCCGAATATAATATCGGCGCATACGCCCGGAAAGGTAAGCCAACACTTCATGGCCATTTTCCAGCCGCACTTTAAATTGTGTACTGGGCAATGCCTCAATGATCGTGCCATCCACGGTTATCTTCTCTTCTTCTTTCGCCATAGAACCTCCATCCTACATTTTTCGAGCTGGTATCCAACTCACAGGCTATTCATACTCTTTGCGATGTGATCGACGGATAGCCTTCTTCTTTTCCATCCTGCGCATTTCACTTTTTGAGATGAACCAGCGTTTATTCCTGATGGTACTGAGAACACCGCTTTTAATAACCTTCTTGCGAAAGCGTTTGAGCAGTGAGTCCTGCGACTCATTTTGTCGCAACGTTACACTTGCCAAAAGTCTCACCTCCCTTCAAAGGTGGATAGTTTTGCTGATCGGGAAGATGCTTTATCTTCTTTCCCTACACGCACAAACACTGGCCCAGACGATAATGTAATCTGGTTCCAATGTACGCCATATTATACACCCGTTTTCAAGTGTCAACGCGTATATTTTTAGAAATTGAGCTGCTAAAAACAGCTTTCCCCGCGTTCATTTTTTATTTGATTGTCTGTCGCAGGGTTCTTCTTGCAGCTACACCTGCCCCAACAGCCATTTCCAGGCTCTGCGGTGTGATGCCGGGCTTGTCACAGCTTAATGATGGTATCCATGGCTGCCTGGATACCCGTCTTGCTTTACAAAAATGCACAGCAGGATGTCACATAAGGTAAAATTAAACTCATCAGGAATTTCATTGTTTTATGCAGGAGGCTTTTATGAAAGCATTGTTCATCGGGGGTACTGGCACTATCAGTTCGGGCTGCTCAAAATTGGCAGTGAAAAAAGGGATTGAACTCTATCTGCTCAACCGTGGGCAGTCCACCCATCCTGTTCCGAAAGGCGCAAAAGTGCTGACCGGGGACATCCGTGATCCCCAATCCGTCAGGGCTGCGTTGGGCGACCTTGAGTTTGATGCCGTCGCTGATTTCGTCGCCTTTACACCCGATCACATCGAAACTGACCTGGATTTATTCCGTAACCGGACCAGCCAATATATTTTTATCAGCTCCGCCTCCGCCTACCAGACCCCACCCGCGGGGCTACCCGTAACCGAATCGACCATCCTGGATAACCCGGTCTGGCAGTACTCACGGGACAAGATCGCCTGCGAGGAAAGATTGGTGCGCACCTACCGGGAGGAGAAGTTCCCCATCACCATCGTGCGTCCCTCGCATACCTACAATCAAACGTATATTCCCATCCATGGGGAATGGACAACCGTGGATAGGATGCTGCGCGGGGAGAAAGTCATTGTGCACGGGGATGGCAGCTCCTTGTGGACGCTCACCCATAATTCAGACTTTGCCAAAGGCTTTGTCGGGCTGCTGGGGAACTCCCATGCCATTGGCGAAGCCTTCCATATCACCTCCGACGAATGGCTCAGTTGGAACCAGATCTATGAGATCATGGCTGCTGCAGCAGGCGTCAAGGCGAAGATCGTGCATGTCCCCTCTGATCTGATCAATGCCTACGATCCGGTTTGGGGCAACAGCCTGCTGGGGGATAAAACCCACAGCTTCATCCTGGATAACAGCAAGATCAAACGCCTGGTGCCTGACTTCAAATGCACCACCCCATTCTCGCGCGGCGCGGAAGATATCATCGCCTGGCACATGGCAGATGCATCCAGGTGCAAAGTGAATGCTGAATTTAACGCCCTCTGCGACCGCATCCTGAAGGCATATGAAGCAGCATGGCCTGAGTAAGATAATAACCTAATTAATAATGAGAGACTAAAAAGATGCGGAATATCCGCGTCTTTATTGTATGCTATGGGTAAATTCGCACTTTTCATGGCGCCAGTCCACGCGCAAAAAGCAGCGCCATGCCGCCAAAATAGGCCAGGATCAGCACAAGCGCGTCAACTTCAACAAAAAATATGCGCCACTCAATGCGCGCCAGGGTTCCAATCAATCCAAATACGGTCATCAATAGCCCAAGCATGCCGATCAACAAAAATGAACTGTCAATGACACTAAAAAAGCTCGCATTTATGAAGAAAAGATCTGCAATGCCAATGGAGAACATATTGAACATATTGCTGCCAAACAGGTTGCCGATCGCCATGTCATCTGCCCCGATACAGGCAGCTGAGATGGTGGTTACCAATTCCGGCAGCGAGGTCACGAATGCAACCAGGGTGGAGCCAATGAATGTGGCACCCAGCCCGGTGATATCGGCTATGCGCACGCTGGCGTCCACCATCCAGGGGGTCACAAAGATTAAAACCAGGACTGCGATTGCAAACCAGAGGATGGACACCTTCAGAGATGGCAAACCTTCGGGGACTTCCAACTCACTGCTAACACCAGGGTGCTGACGACTATGTTTACGTAAAAGAGATATCGCCAAAAGGTAAGCCAGGATCATGGTGATGCCATCCAAACCCACAACAAACGAACCGATCTTGATCTGGTAAGGCAGATCGGCAATGATGAAGAACACTGCCAGCCCGATCATCATCACTGCTAGGCTTCCGGAAAGGGCATGTTTCGTGGCGTCTTTGCGTGTGATACGGCGCCTGTAATGAATCAGGTCGAGAACAGCCAGAAGCAGGATATTGAACATATTGCTGCCAAACAGAGCGCCTGCAGCCAGGTCCGGGACGCCGGTTGAAACCGCATTGATCGTCGTCAAAACCTCGGGCAGTGAGGTGGCTGTTGCCAGCAGCAGTGTGCCCACAAACATCCCCCCGAGTTTGGTGCGAATGCCAATAATATCACCATACTTGGCAAGTTGCATGGCAGCAAAAGTGATGATGGCTGCACTGATCAAAAATTCGAGCCAGACCATGAGATTTATCCCCCTGTCTGTAAACCTTTAACACATTGCAGTGGCCAGGCGGTAAAAATGCCAGTATTGGGATCATTGAGGTCACCGACTACAGATTCTGCGGCTTCCAGGCAGGCGTTGATTTGGCTTTCCGCCTCAACTATGGCCATCAAAGTCAGGTGGCTTTCTTCCTGGTCGAAGAGAGCGGACACATATCGCATCGGTACAAATTGTCGTCTGACGCGGTGCATCCCGGTGCTTTCGATGATGGTCACACCTTTCACGCTGGATTTCTCCCAAGCTTCCAGGATTTCGTTCAACCTCTCCGGGTCATTCAAAACAAACATGATCATGAACATGGAATCCTCCTTGGTTTCTAAGCGAAACCCACTATGCTGCAAGTTCTGGTCATCCAACCAATCTGGCTTGCCGGGTCACGGTTGATCCAAATCATGCAACCGGGGTGCGGGTTGCCCAATTGTACATTAATTTTTGAAGATGTGCAAATTAGGAGAATTATGATAATAAAAAAGTCTGGGAAGCAGCGTGTTAAATTAAATGAAAAGTCTCTTGGCAATGACCTACTCTCCCAGGAAGTTACCCTCCAAGTACCATCGGCGCTGACGAGCTTAACTGCCGGGTTCGAGATGTTACCGGGTGTACCCTCGCCGCTCCAATCACCAAGAGACTATTTTCTTAGTCTGTGTAACTGAATGATATTGTAGACAATTTCTAAAAAAGCACCGAGTTCCCCGCATCACGGGTGAAGCCCTCGATCATTAGTACAGCTTAGCTCAACGCATTGCTGCGCTTACACATGCTGCCTATTAAGCAGGTGGTCTACCTGCGATCTTACTCCCTTGACGGGATAAAGAGATCTAATCTTGAGGCAAGTTTCCCACTTAGATGCTTTCAGCGGTTATCTTTGCCAGACATAGCTACCCAGCAATGCCGTTGGCACGACAACTGGCACACCAGAGGTCTGTCCACTCCGGTCCTCTCGTACTAGGAGCAGATCCTCTCAAATCTCTTACGCCCACAGTGGATAGAGACCGACCTGTCTCACGACGG
>CAZINW010000047.1:0-15833 GCA_964540765.1 uncultured Anaerolineaceae bacterium
CCACTGGCACCCTGTGCCATGTCCCTACGACCAGTGGCGGTGATTTTGCGCTGTAACTTATTGCCATATAAAAGTGGTATCCGCTATTGATCGTCCATGTGAAGATCAATTGCAATTTTGGTAAAACATTTTGCGATCAACGGATCAAACCTCCACCCAATACTTGATCTCCTTTATATAACACAGCCATTTGTCCTGCTGAGATATCGCGGAGTGGATGGCTTAAGCGCACATGAATGCTTCCATCCTCTTTTGGCGTCACCAGAGATGGAACAGGTTGAGCTTTAAAACGAATCTTAACTTCCGCCTGAATTGGCTCAGCGGGAATTTCACCCGCAATCCAATTCACTGGATAAGCTAAAAACGTTTCCCTTCCCAATTCCTCCAGAAAGCCAACCATTAACACATTCTCATGCAATCTTTTTTCCAAAACATACAGGGGTCGGGTAGAGGAAGGCAGCCCTTTTCGCTGACCGATCGTGTAAAAAGCGAGTCCTTGATGTTCCCCCAAAACCTTTCCATCCTGGTTTTCGATCAAACCAGGCTGCACAACTTGAGGGACATATTTTCGCAGAAAAACGCGATAGTCACTCTCTCCCAAAAAGCAAAGATCCTGGCTTTCGGGCTGGTTTGCAGCAGGCAAACCCATATCCTGGGCAATTTGCCGGGTTTGCACTTTGTAATAATTTCCCAGTGGAAAGATGGAATGTGCAAGAAGTTCCTGGTTGAGCAGACTCAACATATAGGCCTGATCCTTGGATGGATCTACACCTTTCCAAAGTTCATAAAGACCATTTTCCGCACGGGTTATGCGTGCATAATGCCCGGTTGCGATAAAGGGTGCGCCAATGCTCTCTGCAAAGGAAAGCAGGAAGCCCCACTTGACGTATCGATTGCAAAATATGCACGGATTGGGAGTTTCTCCCTGTTGATATCCGTCCAGGAATGCTTGAACAACCTGGTTACGGAAAACTTCTTCAGCATCGAGAATCTTGAACGGAATGTTCAGCTTCTCTGCCACCTGTTCTGCAATCCTCCTGGTTTCGGGCGTACAACAACGATTTTCATGCTCGCACCCAGGTTCGCTCCACAAACGCATCGTGACGCCTGTGACCTCATAGCCCTGCTTCACTAACAAGGCTGCTGCAACTGAACTATCCACGCCTCCACTAAGCGCGACCACTAATTTCGTCACTCTAGTCTCTCCCAAACAGATCATTTGACCTGCTGATATGCAACCGTCTTAATTGCGTGCCCGCCAAAGCCCCAAAATAAAGGATCATTTCTTCCCGGGGGTTAAAACTTCCCATCAATGCTGTTGATTTTGGGAAATTGTATCACAGGTGCTGGCAGGTGAAAGTGGACTACTGAAAGGACATTCATTCATGGGTTTGAGCTTTCACCTTAGCACTTTCAGCTTTTGTAGGTTGGGTGAAGGGCACATCCCCTTCCAACCCCATTCATTGCCATTCCTCTCAACCCACCCTTGCGTGCCCGCAACCCAACATTTTATTGTTCAACAGGGAGGGTCATCGTTCCCTTCATTCCTGTCTCACATTGATCCACAAACCTTTCCCTACCTGGTTTTTCCGCAAGTGCAAAGCTAAATGATGACTTACATCTGATATGAATTTCCGATTAATTGAGCCGCGGCACGCCAGTCAAAAAATGATCACTTCGATTTAAATTTGACCAGATATCACGCGACTTAATCGTTCATCATTGTACATTTATAAGGTTCTTACGAAATTAGATTGATATAAATATGTATTATTGATATAATAATCATAATTATTATACAATATGGATTTGGAGGACCTTATGAGCACAAAAAACATATCACAACTGTTCGATTTGAGCGGGAAGACCGCGCTGGTTTCAGGCGGAGTAATGGGTATAGGGAAAGCGATCGTTGATCGTTTGAGTGAGGCTGGCGCATCGGTTGTCATTGCGGACATTGATGCCAAAAATGGCAAAGAAACCATTAAGGAATTCATTAAAAAGGGAAGAAAAGTGGATTTCGTTTTGACAGATGTCAGCAAGCTGGAAGATATTGAAAATGCGATCAACCATACCATCCACACCTATGGATCGCTGGATATTTTGGTTAATAATGCGGGCATTTTCCCATTCATGCCAGCAGTTAATATGAACGAATCTTCCTGGGATCTTGTACTGGATATCAACCTGAAGGGCACTTTCTTCATGGCGCAAAAAGCAGCACTTAAGATGATGGAAAAAAGTAAGGGCGGGAAGATCATCAATATTGCATCCATTGATGCGCTGCACCCAACGGGTAACCTGGTACATTATGATTCTTCCAAAGCCGGCATTGTCATGATGACAAAATCACTGGCGCTTGAGTGGGGTAAAAGCGGTATCAGCGTCAATGCCATCGCACCTGGCGGCATCCTGACTCCAGGCGCACAACAAACATCCGCTGCATTGATCAAGGCATCCGGATCAACACCTGAACAGTCTGAGACAATAGGGAAAGCTTTTACCGCACGTATCCCATTTGGACGCCAAGGCGAACCGGATGAGATTGCTACGGTTGTACTTTTTCTTGCCAGTGATGCAGCAACATACATTACGGGAGAGACAATTGTCGTGGATGGTGGTTATTTGTTGAGTTAAATAGCATGACACAATCATTTTAGTGCGATCACCACCCGACCGCAATTTTGATCTCCTCGTGCTTCAGGTCATACAGTAATATATGTACAAGGGGCGACCAGTAAAATGCCAGTGGTTTTCTGGTACCGGTCGCCTCTACGAAGGATGATGAACATATTGGCGGGCACAAACTTCCCCTGCAGGGGACTTTTTGGGAGGATGCGGCGACAATTTGATTTTCAACACCTTCCTTCCAGCAATTCTCAGTATGAAAGTGATGCATAAAAATCTTTCCAAAAGAAACACGACAGAGCATTTTTTAAGCACAAAATGCACTTTTTATCGAAATATTGCGCGGGCGATGCAGTTTTTTGTCGCTTTTGCACATAAACAAGGGGACGAAGCCATTATAAAAGGAGCGTTTTGACCTATTGGGTTAATTTGAACCTTGCCGACATTAACTTAAAGCACTAAAAAAACATATTGGGCAATACTTATCTTATTCATACTGAGAATTGCTGCCCACCTTCATTCTAGGTTCCAAGTCGGGTAATTAAAGGTATAATTATTCCAAAAAGGCGTACATCATGACAGATTTTGATAAAAGCGAACACGTATCCAGCAAGACACTCAACCGCAAATTGAATGCAATTTTGTTCTTCCAAATCCTGCAATTCGTGATCATCATCGCGGCGCTGCTCAACTATTTTGGGTTTATTCAAATCCTTCCATAACATCACGCAGTCTCTGTGCAATTTATCGCCAGCAAAATAAAAAACTAAGTATAATCCTGGGGTAAACGCGTACAGCCTTGGAGAACGTTATGAACCAACTACCCGACGAGAAAAAACAATTCATCGATATCTTCCTGACGCAACCTCACATTGCCAGGATGGCAACCGCCGATAAAGAGGGGCATCCGCACGTTGTCCCGGTCTGGTATGCCTGGGATGGGCGAAAGCATCTGGACGCAAGGTCAAAGACCTTGAGGAAAACCCATTCATATCCATTGCCGTGATGTGTCTGTTGAAGGCGGGCAGACCAGTGCGGTCATCCTGGAAGAGGAGGCAGAACTGCTACGGGAGCCGCGGAATTTCCTCAAGAAGCAGTTTTATTGGATCTACCAGTGCTACCTTGGCAAAGAAGGCATGCTGGCGAAAGATAAGCAGGAATGGATTGAGGATGCGCTCAACACCCTGATCAAATTGACCCCTCAAAGAGTGTTCACCTGGGATTGGTAGGGTTCCTGTTTCTGCGAAAAGTAAATATCTTTTTAAAGACAGACTGACTGGATCAACTGTATCCAGACCGTTTAAAAATTAACAAGAAAAGAGATAATAGCACCTATGCTTGAAAATCTGTCACCCCTGGTTAATATTCTGCTCCTGAGTTTGATGGCAAGCCTGGGCACCGGGCTGGGCGGTCTGATCGCGATCATCCGCCGACCAGGCAGAAGGTCCTATGGCTTGCTGATGGGCATCACCGCAGGTGTGATGATCTGCCTTTCCTTCCTGGAATTGGTTAACGAAGCCTGGGAAATGGCCGGGCCGTGGATCACAACTATCGGGTTTGGTGCCGGCGCAATCTTCATGTTTTTGCTGGACCACTTTGCCCCGCATATCCGCTTCGGCGAGAAGGAAATCCATGGTGAGCAGGACCAGCCGCAGAGTGATTTACGCATGCAGATAGGTCGTCGCTACGGGCGTGTGCGCGGAAGAAATAAAAATGTGGATCGCGGGCTGGTCAACACCGGTTTGTTGCTCGCTGTTGGGATCACGCTGCATAACCTGCCCGAAGGGATTGCCGTGGGTGCGGGTTACTTACACAATCCTCAATTTGGCTTATTCATTGCCGCTGCCATTCTATTGCACAATATCCCGGAAGGATTGGCAACCGCATTACCCTTGTGCAAGGCTGGGGTCTGCCGCAGGGATGCCTTCCTGGTGGCGTTTCTATCCGGTCTGGCTGAACCGGTTGGGGCACTCCTGGCGAGCCTGTTCCTGGTGTCATTCCAGGGGTTGGTTCCGGTTGCGCTGGCATTTGCCGGTGGTGTGATGGTTTTCATCACGCTGGACGAATTGATCCCAACTGCACGTCAATATGGGCACGAGCACTATACCGCCATGGGCATCATCATTGGCTCCCTTTTCGTGTTTGTCCTTTCAGGGATATTCGGGGTCTGAACGCAGGGCGTGGTTGCCAGGGGAAGGTTTTCACTCCTATATTTCCTTCGCTACATTGATTCATAACCCTCCCCACAACGTGTTCTGCGTAGGTTGGGTGAAGGGCACATCACAATCAATCTCATGACAATACCAATTCTCTCAACCCACTCATAACGTCCGTAACCCAACCCTTGCCACATTCTCTTTTGTTGGGTTTCGGGCAGGCTCAGGTCGATTGATCGGTTGCCCATTGATCAGCGCTCATCCGCATCCACCCTTCACCCAGCCTATCTCTACTTTTCCATGCTACAATTCACCCATCACACGATCCGGGAGGTTTTACATGCCAATCCCAAAGGGTACATTTACTTTTCCGCAAGGATTTTTATGGGGCAGTGCCACTTCCTCGCACCAGGTGGAGGGTTTTAACAGCAACAATGACTGGTGGGCATGGGAGCAGGTCGAAGGTCATATCCTCAATGGCGACCGCTCCGGCAGAGCCTGTGACTGGTGGGCAGGGCGCTGGCGTGAGGATTTTGACCGCGCACATGAGACCTATCAGAATGCACACCGCCTTTCGGTGGAGTGGAGCCGCATTCAACCCGAGCCTGAACGCTGGGACGAATCCGCGCTGGATCGCTACCGCGAAATGCTGATCGGTTTAAAAGAGCGCAGCATGACTGCCATGGTCACCCTGCACCACTTCACCAACCCGCTCTGGCTGGCGGAAATGGGCGGCTGGGAGAACCCCGCAGCGGCGGAGTTGTTTGCTGCCTACGTGCATAAGACCGTGGATGCCTTGAAGGCCCACTGCAGCCTGTGGGTCACGATCAACGAGCCCAACGTCTATATGTCAGGCGGCTACCTGGGCGGGGGCTTTCCCCCTGGCAGGAATGACCTCAAACTGGCGTTGAAGGTGTTGGCAAATTTGGCGCGCGGGCACGCTGCTGCATACAAAGTGATCCATGAACTGCAGAAGAACGCCCAGGTGGGTATTGCCCAGAATTACCGCAGCTTCAAAGCTGCCACCTGGCTGCCGCTGGACCGCCTGACAGCCCGTTTGCACCACAAAATCTTCAACCAGTCTTTCCCCGCTGCGCTCAAGAACGGCACTTTCGACGCGACCATCTTGAAGGAATCCATCCCTCAGGCTGCCGGCACCCAGGATTTCATTGGTGTGAACTATTATTCGCAGGACCTGATGCGCTTCAGCCTGCTAAAAGCCAAAGAGTCTTATGCCAATCGCTTTTATGCCAGGGATGCTGACCTGAGCGAGTCGGGCTTTCTTGCCAACGTACCCGAGGGGATGGTGGAAAGCGTGAAATGGGCACGGCAGTTTGACCTGCCAATCTACATCACCGAGAACGGCTGCGATGATTCGCAGGACGATTTCCGCCGGCGCTACACCCTGCAACACCTGCATCAGCTCTGGCGCATCATGCAGCATAATGCCTCGGTCAAAGGTTATTTCCATTGGAGCCTGGTGGACAATTTCGAATGGGAGCGTGGCTGGAGCCAGCGCTTTGGCTTGTGGGGCTTGGATACGGAAACGCAGGCACGCATCCGCCGCCCCAGCGTGGATCTGTATGCCGAGATTTGCAGGAGCAACGCACTCTCGTCCGATGTGGTCGAGAAATATGCGCCCGAAGTGTATGACAGGATCTTCCCAATGTGAGGAAGTAGACTGCAGGGTATGCTCCGACCTTGAGCGCACCACCCCAGGCTTGATGGTGCGATCATCCCTTTCGCTGCGCTCTGGCACTTTCCACCCGTACCCCGCATGGGGCACACGTACCCCGCATGGGGCACACGTACCCCGCATGGGGCACACGCGCTACGCGCTGGGACGCAAAGCGACTGAGGATCACACTACAAAAAAATCACCAACAATTTACGTAAAAAGCCTGCCCGGATGGGCAGGCTCTTCTTACTCTGAAAAACGATCAGGGTTACTTATGGATGATCGGGAGATAGATGTACTTGAACATGTTCAAGTCAACAACTGCAGTGGCACTTTCTTCCACGGTGCCGATTTGGTCATTTGTATGCAGGACAACATTGGTTAATGGACCACTGAGTGCATCCTCGTCCACCGTCACCTGGAAGGTGATCACCTTCGGCGGAGCCGGTAGGAGTGCCCAGTCAAAGCAGATGGCGGAGCCATCTTCGATCGTCAGGGCAGTGTCGTTGTAGCTGTAGAGCGTACCAACAGTGCCATCCACGTTTTCCACGCCGATGGTGCCACTGGCAGCTGCAAACAGCCCGGGGGTGATGTTATCATAAGCGAAGATGATCTCGTAAGCGCCCGGGGTATCATCCGGCTGCAGGAAGTAGCCGACTTCCATGTCCATCGTCTTGGTCGGGTCAGCATTGAGTACAACATCATCGTATTCGATGGTTGCCAGAGAAGCGCCATCGCCAACCAGCGTCACACCCTTATTTGTTACCAGATCATAGACAACGGTGAAGTCATCCCAGAACATACCCATCAAGTTGTTCGGATCGGTTGCATCGGGCAGTTCCTGGTTGATATTGGATGTTGCCGCCATATCGAACCCGGTATAGCCGTCAGCAGTGAATTCCATGCCGGAATAGTCGACGCCGTAGTAATTGAACAGCGGGTAAGTGGCAAACGTCCAATACCAGAAGTTGTCGCCTGAGATGCTTGAGTTGGCAGCGAATGCATAGCTCGTCGTGAACCAATCGAGGTAGTCATCTGTGGTGTCGCCATCCGCATAGAATCCAAGGGTGCAGTTCGCATCTTCTGCGCTGGTCGCAACCACATAGTCACGGTAGCTTGCATCCACTGTACCGGTCCAGGTGATGGCATTGGTTGCGGGGTCATAGACAGCGCCACCGGTTACCGAATCGGGAACGTAGGTGACGCCATCCGGTATCACATCATTGATGGCATACTCGATGGCTTCAGTTGTGAAGTTTGTTATCTCAATGGTGTAGGTGATCGTATCACCAGCGGCAGCGGTTTCAACATCTGCTGTCTTGATCACGTCATCCACGCCGCGGACCACATCCACTTCGGTTGTACCAAGGTTAACTGCATGGGCTGCATCAGCAAAGACGTCGATGAGACCATACAGACGATCGCCTTCCTCAGTGTCAATATCGTGCCAGAGAACATCCAGGGCAAAGGGTACACCAGCAGGATTGGTCTCAGGACCATTGACCGTCATGGTAGGCGGATCAACAGGTTCCCACGGAACTACTCCCAACATCAAAGTAATATCGTCGAGGGGAGCGCCCGAACCTTGCCAGTTCTGCACCAGGATCCACAGGTCATCATAACCCACCGGGAGGCCCCACTCGCTCAGGTATTCATAGGCTGTTGCGGTGGCGCTGGCTTCGTACTGTTCGTCTTCAGATGGCAAGCCATCTTCGTTGACATCAAAACCCCAATACAAATCCACATCCGGAGCCGTGGAGGCGGTAATTTCGGCCACCACACGGGCGGCACCCAAATCCATGGGGATGACAGTATAGTAAACTTCGCTCAGATTGTTATAAGGATCGCCGTTGGACGGGTCCTTTGCCAGTTGGATTTCAGTAGGCTCGCCCTTGACGAAACCAAAAGCATCAACAGTCAGATCGGTGATTTCCACAGCAATAAGATCCGTCAGGGTATCGCCACCGGCGTCGCGATGGGATTCAAACTTGACCAGGTCAGGGAGGTTGCCAGTCGTGGGCATAATAGCTGCCGGGATGGTCACATCAGAGATGGGGTCGCCCCCCCCTGTTGCATTGGTCACACTAATATCATCAATAAACCACTCCGAGGCGTAGTCCCCATAGTACCTCCATGCCAGACAGATGTTCTGACCGGCATAAGCAGAAAGGTCGACGGATCGTTCAGTCCACTCTGTAAGGTTGGAGGACCCTGTATAGTCCTGGAGAAGCGTGAACGCACCATCTCCCGGAACACAACTACCCGTGGAAACCTGAAGCGTATGCCCTGATGCTGCTGCATAAGCCATATAATAATTATCTTCCCAGAAACTTGCGATGGTTGTGCCAGTCGTAGGAACGCTAATGGTCGGGCTGACTAACCAGGTAGCTGCCTCGGCAGCAATGTTGTCATCATTGTGCCATGCCATGTAAGTGCCGCTATGTGGTAGAACAGAATCATCAATGTCGGCATTAGTACCATCATCAACAAGCCATGGCATTTGGTCATCTTCATTGAACAGTGTCCAGGTTGCAGGTATTGCTCCACCCTCAAAGCCTTCAATTAATAAATCGGTATCGGTACCTTTGCTAATACCAGGATGGACGCTGTCTGTATTGAATTCAATCGTGGCAAACTGCCATTCATCCGGGGTTAAGCCACTCACATCCGCGGTAATGGTGATTGCCTGGGTGGCGCCTGGGTTGATCGTGAATTCCGCCGGGTCGACTGTGATCCAGGCGGGGGCTGTCACGGTATAGGTGGCGGGTAAGCCAGCCACACTGGTGAACGTGCGCGTCCAACTGCATTCGCCGACACAGGAGCTGTTGTAAAGGCTGGCAATATTGAGGGTTTTGACATCGCCGCCTTCAGCCGGATCAGCTGCGAGGTAGTTGTCATAGGTCTCGTCCATCACCAGGCCGGTGAGACCAGCCAGTTCAAGCTGGATGCGTCCAGCGCCGATGTCGAAGAGATCCGCCGGGGTAACCTTGTCTTCTTTCAACAGGTCACCATAAGCAGTCATCATTAAGGCGGATTTGATTTCTGCAGGGGTCCAGTCAGGATGCAGGGCATAAAGCAGCACAGCAGAGCCGGCATCGTGCGGGCTTGACATTGAGGTACCCTGCAGCAGGTTATATTCTGCATCGCCGCTGGGTGGAATGGTACTATCCGCCACGGCAGCCAGGATTTCCATACCCGGAGCAGAGACATCCGGTTTGAGAACATCGAAGGTTGTGTTAGGACCGCGCGAGCTGAAATCTGCCATGATGTCTGCATAGGCGTCGCTATGCAAGGCACCAAAAGCGGAGATGCTGACGGTCTCGTCGGGTTGGGCAGTCACCCAGGCAGCAATGGCATCGCCAGTTGTGCCGGGGATATCCAGCATGACACCAGGAATATGGGTGCCGCTAACGCTCATTGCACCTGGAGCACGGTCATCGGTGAAGATCAAAACTCCCGAGGCACCAGCAGCCTCTGCTGTCAGGATTTTCTCGGAAAAGGTACAGGTGCCGCGCTTGATCAGCGCAATGGCGCCATCAAAGAAATTGGGGGTATAACCGGGATCGGCACAACCCAGAGGGTTGCCATCCTCACCGGAGTATTTCACATCCGAGGCAACGACAGCCGTGGTGAAGGGGATTTCGCCTGCCAGTGTTGTGATCCCCTGATACATTGGGTCAGAAAAGTCAACTTCACTGGTGAATTTGCGGTTGTGTGTGGAGGCAGCGGTGCTCAGCAGCCAGGGAGAGCGGTGAGCAACCGTTTCCGCAGCGGGACCATCATTGCCAGCGGAAGTTGAAACCACAACACCAGCATCAAATGCTTCCAGGAAGGCAAGTTCAACCCCGTCATTATAGGGGTCTTCGCCACCCGAGATTGAGTAGTTGATAACATCCACGCCATTAAGAATGGCCTGCTGGATGGCAGCAATGGAATCTTCGCCATTGCAGGAGCCACCGGAAGCTGACGGGTAACAAACGTCATACGCAATGATCTGGGCATGCGGTGCCATACCAGAGATAGTTACGGGGGTGCCATAGTAATCCACATCAACCGCGTTACCGGCGACTGTGCTGGCAGTGTGTGAACCATGACCATCGCTGTCTTCAGGCGTCACCGGTTCGGAAGGCGCATCATAGGTATAACTGTATGCACCAACCACTTTGTCGTTACATGCAGTGGCATATTCTGGATCACCAGCGGGAGCACAAACACCCAGGTAATCACCGGTCCATTCATAGACATAATCATCTGCCGGGGTGTCACTGAAGGACGGGTGATCAAAATTAATACCGGTATCCAGCATACCAACCAGGATGCCTTCGCCTTGTGTGCCAATGCCATCCGGAACAGCGCTTCCGTCCCAAAGTGTGGGGGCGCCAAGCCAGGATGGGCCGGCATCAGTAGTGATATATTCGGTGCTATCGCGCAGCACCTTGCGGATGCTAGGCATCGTTGCCAGTGCGGCAGCTTCGCCAGGCGTCAACTCAACAGAGACACCGTTGAGAATGACATCATAGACATAGCGGACCACAATACTGCGTCCGATGGCTGCTTCAGCATCTGCCAGGATGGCAGCACGCTGGGTTGCCAGGGCGTTCAGGTAATCCTGGCTTTCAATGCTGTTCGCATCCAGCCCCTTTGCACCGCCGCTGTGGGCAACCAGTGAGTCACCTTCAAAGAGGACGATATAGCGGGCTGGTGTATCCATACTGGTGATATCATCCGAAGATACAGCCTGATATTTCCCATCCGTGGCTTCATCCGTCTGCTGGACAGGTGCCTGCGCAATGGCAGGCGTTACGATCATGCTGATCAGCACGATCAAACTAAATATTTTCATTCCGATCTTTTTCATGAACACTTCTCCTTAATCATATTTCAAATTTTATTACTCTCACACTACAAAATTCTTTAATCAAATAGCACCCTCCTTATAACAATCATGAAATCTTTTGATCCAATTAAATGTAAATATCGGGCAGCACAAGCGCCCTCCCACAATAAATCCAAATTTTTTGATAGATATGAATAGTCTCTGTCAGTTCCAACACGCATAAAAACTACCTCTCTAAAGAGTGGTTCGACAAGCATAAATATTATACCCTGTAATTTTGGATTCCGTGGCTTAATCGTTTTTTCATTTTTGAAACAGATCAACCGATCAGGCTCCTTTCCAGATGTTTATGTATAAAAGCTTTGCCAATAGATGTGGCACAATTCCTGCAACCATATCAACCATCTGTATCATCAAGAGCATCATTAACCAGTATAATCATCTGCAAGGAGTGTGCCATGTTTGTTTATCTTTCAAAATTACTACCGCAATTCGTTTACCCACTCGGACTGGCCTGTCTTTTTCTTGTCATAGCGCTGTTCAAAATCAAAAGAAAACCAAAAACCGCCATCTGGCTGGTGGTGATTGCCCTGCTAATTGTTTTCGTTGCCGGCAACCGCATTGTCAGCGCAGGTTTGGTGCGCAGCCTCGAGCAGCGCTATTTGTCCACCGAGAGCCTGCCAGAAGTGGATGTAATTGTCCTGCTGGGCGGTGGCACTGAATCAGCGGATTCCCCGCGCCCGATCACGGAGATCAACGGTGCTGGTGACAGGGTCTTGTATGCTGCCGAGATTTACCACCAGGGCCTGGCAACTAACATTTTGCTGACTGGCGGCAATCTGGATTTCAGCGATGGGCGTGGCAGCACACCTGCTGAAGAAATGCGCGACATCCTGGTTAAGCTTGCCGTCCCCGAAGAAGCCCTGTGGTTGGAAAATGATTCTGAAAATACGGCTGAAAATGCGTTTTATTCTGCAGAGATCCTGCGAGAGAAGAATATCAAGACGATCATTCTGGTCACCTCTGCCATGCACATGCCGCGCTCTGTGGCGCTCTTCGAAGCCCAAGGGCTGAATGTGATCCCTGCGCCTACCGACTTTTCGGTCACTGACAAAGGGTGGGAAGAGATGCTCTCATTCAAACCAGCCCAGATCCCATTCAACATCCTGCCGAGCAGCAGTGCCCTCAACCAGACCACCTCCGCAATGAAAGAATATATCGGCATCGCGGTCAATTATATAAAGAGTTGGATAAAGTAGACCGAAGCTGAAAGTTAAAAACAAAAAAGGCGATACAAAATGTAGAGAAGGGTTCATGAATCAAAATCGAGCAGGAAACACAAAAGCAAAAACCCTCCCATGTATCCAGATAAGATAGCTCAAAGTCGAAAGTTGAAAGAAAAAATTTGTAGGTTGGGTGAAGGGCCGTCGCGCATGAGCGCTAATTAAAGGGCAACCGATCAACTGACATGAGCCTCCCGAAACCCAACAAAGTCTGGCCCCAGAAATGAAGTGGGGTGATATCACGCTACGGGCTTTCTTTGAGCTTTCAGCTATTCCTACCCTGCCATGAACGCAAGACTGATCGTACCGGGGCCAACGTGCGAACCAATTACCGGGCTGACCTCGGTCAGGATGTTTTCCACCGGATGGAAGCGTTCTTCTGCAACAGCCTGAAGCTCTTGGGCATCTTCCAGGCAGAGCGCATGGAAGGGTGAGACCCGCACCGGTTTGGCATCCCCAATGCGCCTCTCAATCAGCTCCAGCATACGTTCTATCGCCTTCTTACGCGACCTGACGCTTTCCACTAGCTCGATTTTTCCATCCCTGATCTCCATGAGCGGCTTGAGATTGAGCGCCGAGCCCAACAGGCGCTTGGCTGAATTGATGCGCCCACCCTTGTGCAGATAGACAAGGTCATTGACTGTAAAATAAACGCCGATCTTTGGATATGCTGCCTCAGCAATTGCCCTGCACTCCGTCAAAGATGCACCCTCACGGGCAGCCCTGGCAACCGTCAGCACCATAAACCCCAGCGCCATGGAAACCAACCTTGAATCCATCACCTCCAAAGGTGCATCGGGGAAGTTTGACTGCGCCTGGAAAGCAGATTCCATTGTGCTGGAAATCCCGCTGGAAATGCCCATGTAAAAGACTTCCCTGCCCTCTTTCAGCAGTTTGCCAAAAGCTTCATCAAACTGACCGATCGTCACCTGGCTGGTGGTTGGGAGCGTGGAAGCAGTGAGCATACGCGTATAAAGCTCCGTCGCAGTTATATCCACGCCATCGTAATAAGATTTGCCTTCAAAGTGTAGCGTGAGCGGAACCGTGCCAATATTGTATTGGTCAAGGAGTGTTTTAGGTATGTACGCACTCGAGTCTGTCATAATTGCAATCTTTCCCATGTTTACCTCACAGTTAAAATGATAAAAACAGTATAGCATAATTATTAACCACAAAATGGGCAAAAAGGTTCGAAACGTATGACCATCTACAAAAATTATAAAGAAATGAGAGGCTGTGGGGCAATCGCATGGTTCAGATAGTTTTTGGCAGGTTTTGGATTGGATTTGAGAGGGTTTGAGAGTTCCCTTATGTAAAATCAGGGTCAGGCAGCATGCTCGCTGAAGACATGCACCTGGGAAAGGATGAATATTATGACAGACTCAACCCCTGAAAGTAAACCTGCCAACCCATTGAACATCAAACACCCCGCCTGGTTCCTTTTAATCCCCTTGGCGATCATGATGTTCTTCGACCAGATCATCTGGAAAAAGCAGTTCGGACTGCAATTCCTGATCCTGACACTGCTTGTCCTTGCCGGGGTCTTCATCCTGGTCATCATTGAGAAAAAACGCGTCCCCTGGCAGCCATTGCTTCTACTGTTCCCAATTCTCTTTGGTGCCGTGATGACTATTTTCCGCCAGGAAGCCTCAACCACCTTTGTCAACGTGGTCCTCACCCTGTGGGGTCTGGTGCTGTTGGCATTGACCCTGCTCAACGGTCAATGGATGCTCTACCGGATGCGCGAAGTGCTGATGGGCTTTCTGCGGCTGATGCAAAGCGCCCTTGTTGACCCCATCCGCCTGGTGCTGCAGAACAGCAAAGCCAACGCGTCGCTCCCGCCCGCTGAGAAAAAAACGACAGCCGGCAAGGTCTGGCCTTATTTGCGTGGCGTGTTGATCGCCATCCCACTGCTGCTGGCACTGGGTGCCTTGCTGGCAAGTGCAGATCCCATCTTCGAAGAGCGTCTTGCCCACTTGTTTGACTGGTTGAAGTTTGAGAATTTTGGTGAGTTCGTTGTGCGTGTCATCTACATTCTCTTGCTTGCATACATCCTGGCGGGTGCCTACATCCTGGCACTGACGCACAGTGCGGAAAAGAAAGCCATCAACCCTGATCAGCCATTTTTCCCTCCTTTTCTCGGGCATGCGGAAGCGTTCACCGTGCTTCTGCTCGTCAACCTGCTTTTTGCCAGCTTCCTCATCGTACAATTCCAGTACTTCTTTGCCGGTGAAGCCAACATCTCCCTTGAAGGCTTCACCTATGCTGAATATGCCCGGCGCGGCTTCTTTGAGCTCGTGGCAGTCACCCTCATCAGCCTGGGGCTTTTCTACCTGCTCAGCTTGTTCACCAAACGCAGCACCAAAAAAGAAAGGCGCATCTTTTCCATCCTGAGTGTGCTGCTCATCCTGCAGGTGGGGGTGATGCTGATTTCCGCATTCCAACGCCTCAGCCTGTATGAAGCCGCCTATGGCTTCACCCACCTGCGCACCATCACGCATGTCTTTATGGTCTGGCTGGGGGTGCTGCTGGCTGCCATGGCAGTCATGGAGATCTTCAGCCAGTTCCGCCGCCTTGCGTTTGCGCTCTTCCTGGTCTTTTTTGGTTTTACCCTCACCCTTAACACCCTCAATGTGGACCGCTTCATCGCAGAGCACAATATTGAACATGCCATCGCCGGCAATCCCCTGGATGCCAGTTTCCTGGTCTGGAATATGAGCGATGACGGCTGGCCCACCCTGTTTGAATACAGCCAGGCGAAGACAACACCTGGGGAGGTGAGGAATACGCTGGATGCCACCCTCGCCTGCGCCAATGCAACTCGCATTGACCGGGATGAGGAGTCACCTTTCTGGGCGTCCTATCATGTGTCTGGTGCAAAAGCTGATGCGCTCTTTGAAGAAAATGCAGCCACTCTAAATGATTACCCGTTCATTCAAAAAGAAGAGAGCATCTTTATCGAAGTGAACGGCGAAGAACTATGGTGCAAGTCCTCCGGGATGGATTGATGCCAGGAGCTTCCTTCCAGTTATTGCGTCTCCGTAAGGGCAGGCTGGATTTGCTTGACAAGCCTTCACCTTGCGTGTAAAATCATGGAACATTGGCTCAGAACCAACCCATGCCGAGTTAGCTCAGTTGGTAGAGCACGCGACTGAAAATCGCGGTGTCCACAGTCCGATTCTGTGACTCGGCATCTGAGCAAATACAAGAAACCACCTGTAATGCGGGTGGCTTTTTGTATATCAGGTAGG
>CAZINW010000048.1:0-14483 GCA_964540765.1 uncultured Anaerolineaceae bacterium
TTTTTATTGTCAGACACCAGATTATTTATGAAAAATCTTCAATCCAACGGGGCTGGGGGATCGTAAGCGTCATCGATCTTGCCAAGTTCCCATGGGGATACCGAGTCTTCTGGATTTTCAAAATAGTAAGGATGGAGTAAATAAGCCATTTTGAGAATTGCGGTGACCTGGCGGGGGCCTGGGCGCTTGAAGAGACTTGAATCGTAGTGATACACGCGATCATTTTGAACTGCTTCTGTTGTTTCATAACCTTCACGGGTGACGATCTCACGAACGGTGGTCACCTCATCGATACCTGCGTTTGGCCACAGCGGCGTCAGGATTACATCCGGGTTGCGTTTAACGATCTCTGCATTCGTGGTTTCAAAAGCAGTTTCTTGAACATCTTCAAAAATATTAGTACCCCCGGCAATCTCAATAATCTGGTCCATGGGAGAACCGGAACCTGTTGCCCAGGGTCCATAATGGCTGATCTCAAGATAGACTTTAATATTTGGAAGGTCTTTTGTGATGGCTTTGACTTCCTCAATTTGCTTGTTGTAACCGTCAACCAGCTTTTGAGCCTTGCGACCTGTCCCAGTTGCTTCACCAATGTCAATGATCATCTGGAAAACTTCATCGAGGGTGGTCGGATTATGAAAGAGCACAGTGTAACCTTCAGATTTAAGTTCCTCAGCCATGTCGGATTGAAGGGATTCAGTCGCTATGATTAATGTGGGTTCAAGTGCTTTAACCAGTTCTTTGTTGTAATCTGTAAAACCGCTGACTACAGCGACATCTTTACTGAGTTCGTCTTCAATACTGATGAATTGATAGTCCTGGTATGGAACCCATCCTTTAAATTCCGTGACTTCAGGGGGGTAGTCCGTATATTGTGACCAACCAACGATTTCATCTTCAAGTCCGAGTTCAAAAATCACCTCAACACAACTGGGAGCGAGACAGACGATTCTTTGTTGGTTGGATGTTTGAGCACAACCAGCCA
This sequence comes from uncultured Anaerolineaceae bacterium, assembly GCA_964540765.1. GTDB lineage: Bacteria > Chloroflexota > Anaerolineae > Anaerolineales > Anaerolineaceae > CAZJLN01. Next base: position 986 of record CAZINW010000048.1, read on the forward strand.
TGCTGGAAAAACCTATAATTATGGCAATTGATAAAATAGCGAACTTTAACAAGCGATTTTTCATTTTTTCTCCTTTGAAATTGAAATAGTTTTGTTGAAAATGATCCTGAATTGGGTTAATTATAATTCCATATTTGTAAGTCGACGGAAAAATCGCCAGAAATTGCTTTATTAAGAGGACTCAAAGGCAAATGTAATTGATCTGTATGATAGAAAAACTTTAACCTTGGTTTGCTGTAGTTCAGCTATACGGATGTTAAGTTGTTGTTTCTGTCGGTTTACTTGCAGCAAAGTAATCATGCGGTTGTTAAAATCCATCATCAACTGAATCAATCCGGCGGTGACGACCACCGGGATGATTCAACGATCTTTCCATCTACCTGGATTAATCTTTTCGAAAAATGATCGTGTTTGAATGTATTCTGATATTATTCCCCCCAAACCCTGAAAATGAGAGCATCCAATGTACGGAATTAAGTAACTTCTCAGGAAAACAGGGAAACGACTGGTTCTTGACGAAGGTTCGAATAGCCACTATTATTGGTGTGCAAAGGAGTAATTTATGGATCTGGGTTCTGTTAAGAAAATTAATATTAATGATGAAATGCAGCAATCATACCTTGATTATGCCATGAGTGTGATTGTGTCAAGGGCTTTACCAGACGCAAGGGATGGTCTCAAGCCGGTTCAAAGACGCATTCTGTATGCAATGTTTGATATGGGGCTGAGGGCAGATACTGCGCATAAAAAGTCAGCCAGGATTGTGGGTGAGGTACTTGGCAAATACCACCCTCATGGGGATATGGCAGTTTATGAAGCCATGGCACGCATGGCACAGGATTTTTCTGAACGCTACTTGCTTGTGGATGGACAGGGTAATTTTGGTAGCATGGATGGTGATCCCCCTGCTGCCATGCGGTACACGGAAGCCCGCCTGACAGAACCAGCCATGAACCTCCTGCAGCAGTTGGATATGGAAACTGTTGATTTTGTTGATAATTTTGATGGCACCTTACAGGAGCCGGAAGTGCTCCCCTCTGCACTGCCTAATTTATTGATCAACGGTGCCTCAGGCATTGCGGTGGGGATGGCCACAAATATACCGCCCCACAACCTGGGCGAGATCGTCGATGCCCTGGGGATGATGCTTGAAAATTGGGAGAAGTTGGAAGATATCACTGTCGAAGACTTGATGCGTTTTGTTAAGGGGCCGGATTTCCCAACCGGTGCGTTGATCATTCAGGATGACAACTCAGATCCCCTGGCGCAGATCTACGGCAGCGGCAACGGTCGTGTGCAATTGCGGGCAAGGGTCCGCCTTGAAGAAATGACCCGCGGGCGTAATCGTATTATTGTCACTGAACTGCCCTATATGACCAATAAATCCTCCCTGATCGAACGCATCGCAGAATTAACACGGGATGGCGTCATGGACGGCATTGTAGATCTGAGAGATGAATCGGATCGGCAGGGGATGCGGATTGTCATCGAACTCAGCAAAACTGCTGATACAGAAAAGATATTAAGCAACCTTTATAAACGCACGCCCATGCAGAGCACTTTTGGGATCAATTTGCTTGCCCTGGTGGATGGAAGCCCGCACAAGTTAACGCTTAAACAGGCGCTGCGAGTCTATGCCGAGCATCGACTTGAGGTGACCCGCCGCCGCAGTGAATTTGAATTGCGAAAGAACGAAGAACGTCTGCATATTCTGGCTGCCCTGCAGATTGCCCTTCAAAACCTGGACGAGGTGATTGATATTATCCGGCATTCACAGCGTGTAGAGACCGCGCGGGATAACCTGAAGAAACGCTTCAAGCTGGATGATATTCAAGCGAATGCCATCCTGGATATGCCTCTGCGCCGGTTGGCGTCTCTGGAGCGCAAGAAGATCGATATCGAGTATCAAGAAGTTTCTGACCGGATAAAAGAATTGAAGGCGCTGCTCAAATCACCTAAACAGATGCGGCAGGTGGTTATGGATGAGTTGAAGGCTGTCAAAGTCAAATATGGCGATGCCCGCAGGACTCAAATCATCCGCTTGGGTGAGGGCTCAAAAGCGAGTGAACTGCTGACTCAAACTGATGTCATGCCCCAGGAGAACTTCTGGGTGGCATTGACAGAGGATAATAAACTCTCCAGAACCAATGGTGATAAACCTTACCGGCTCGGCGGGAGCAAAGCCCCCTGGAACCTGATCCGGACGAACTCGCATCAGACGATCTTCCTGGTGACTACTGAAGGTAAAGCTACAGCCATCCATTCCTTATCCATTCCAGTGCAAAGCTCTCCCGATGAGGGGATGTTAGTCCACAAGATTGCACCACTGGTTGAGGGGGATATTCTGGTTGATATGTTTGCGGTGCCCATGGACAGGTCAGAACTGCCGGATCGCTATGTGATGACGGTCAGCCGACTCGGCATGGTCAAACGTTCTCCCATCGGGGATCTGCCGGGTCCTTCAGCCACCTGTTTCACACTGGCACGCATCAATGAAGGCGATGAGCTGTACAGCGTGCTGTTGACAAAGGGGAATGAGGACCTGCTGTTGAGCACAGCTCAGGGCATGTCGATCCGCTTCACAGAAGGGGATGCGCGTCCGATGGGTCTGGTGGCAGCGGGTGTCAACGGTATTAAATTGAAGGAGGACGATTTTGTGATCGGCGCCGGGATCCTGGGAGTTAAAGATAACATCATCGTCGTGACGAAGAACGGTCATGCCAAACGCATGGAAGCCAAAGACTATCCCGTTCAGGGTCGCTACGGGCAGGGCGTGATCAGTTGGAAACTAGATGGCAATGATCAGCTTGTGGTGCAGATGATCGGCAGGCTGACTGAAAGAGGAATCTGTCACTTCAGAAAGGCAGCCAGCAGGACATTTAAGATCGGTGATGCCCCCAAACGCAGCCGCATGGCAAACGGGCAAAAGATATTTGAGGTCAAGGTTAAGGATGAGATCATCGGTTTCACACCGATCGAAGATCTGAGCGCCTATTGGGATTCAGACTGAGTGACCATTAATCAAAAAAGCAGCCCACATCGAGCTGCTTTTTTTAATTCGGATTGACCTTATTCATCAAAAAGTTTCGAGCTGTAAATGCTGTAGTGGATGCTGATCTTTTCATTCTCCAAACGGATAATCTCCCTTGAAACAATGGAGGTTTTTGGATTTGCCATCCTTGCCTGCCATTCAAAGTTGATGGAATCAAGCAAACTGGTTGAATTCAAGAGGGTAAATTTGTCAGAAGGGACAATTCTTTCAAAGAGATTTTCATACCAACGTTTGAAGCGGCGACTGCCCCTGAGGATCCCTCTCGAACTGACAAATGTTGCATTTTCATCATACAAAGCAAGAACCTGGTCCAAGCTGCGATTGTTCAATGCGTTGACGTACTGCTCAGCGATTCCCTTTTCAAGTGATTGTGATTGCCAGGGGTTATTCTTGATGATCTGCCAGAGCGACTGTTGCAGCGGTTGCAGGACAGTGTCGAAAGAATGAAAATTAACAGCCTGTACTCCGATGCTTTTTGCGGTATTCAAAAAATCCAGGATTTCTTCAGGATATGGCGACCAACCCCACTCTTTGAAAGTGGGACCGGTGGGACAGACAGGCAGATGAGGGAAGATGCCCTTAAACTCTTGCACGGAGCGGGATAGCTGCGCGCCTGCATTCCCGTGTGTTTTCAGCCAATACACCTGTGGCATGATCAGGTCACACTTCTCAAGGAATGACTGCCAGGGAAATTGGCGATGCAGAGAAGGATATTTGAACGAACTCAATGCCACCGGAATGTCAGGGAGCGATTGGCGCAGGCGTGTCATAAAGATGCTTGCACTGGCAGACCTGCCCGGTTGTTCATATTCTACTCCCGCATTGACCACATAACCATCCAAAGCACACTGCATCAAGCGTTCAATGGCAATGCCAGCTTCTCCCTCCGGTTGAAGCCCATAAATGTGATGGCAGCCCCAAACAGAAATATTGCGGGCTCTTAAGGCACCCACCAGCGATGGGACGAGATCCTTTTTTGTGTCCACATCCATGTTTGATGGAGAAACCCCATCAGCAATCTTGATGATGAGATGGGAAAGACCTGCATTGCTGGCAAGCGTGGCGATCCGTTCCGAGTCACCATTCTCACAATTCTTTATGCGGCTGAGAAAAAATCCTTTCCCTTTCAGGTACATCTGGTCCGCTCTCTCTTTATAACTGGGGTGTGCCACCCAGGTCAAGTTCAACAGCGATCGTACGCATGGCGGATATGACATTATCCACATGCTCCCATAGATCTATGCCAAATGCCTCTGCGGCATTTGTGATCTCTTCACGATTGGCTCCGGCAGCAAAAGCTTTATCTTTCCATTTCTTTTTGACCGACCTGCTTTCGAGATCAAGGATGGAACGGGAAGGTCTTACCAGTGCCACAGCCGTGATCAAACCGGTGACCTCATCGCAGGCATAAAGCGCTTTTTCCATCAGCGTCAGCCTCTCGGTCCCCGTGTAATCAGCATGGCTTAAAATGGCTCGGATGATGTCATCCGACACCCCTTCAGAGCGCAGGATGGGCTCACCTGCCAGGGGATGTTCTTCCATGGTGGGATGGATCTCCCAGTCAAAGTCATGCAGGAGACCTGTAACTGCCCATGTTTCTTCGTCTTCTCCGAATTTTCTGGCATAAAAACGCATGGCAGCTTCTACTGAAAGCATGTGTTTGATCAAGTTTTCATTTTTGACGTATTTAAGAACGATAGAAAGGGCTTTATTGCGATCCATAATCTCTTCTTTTGCAAGGTTTGTGCCAGATTAAATTTAGTCTTGGGATGTCGGAAATATTGGTTCAAACTCTCCCAATACGGGCAGAGGTTTAAGGATGTAGATATCCCAGAAGGCAGCTGTTGAGGCGAATATTTCGCGGATTCGCCAGAACATGTAGCGGCTGCGTAAGTAGCGGGTCTGATCAGCAGGGATGCCAAATGCCTTGACGTTCAGATGGTTGCAGAGGAATAGACCGCGGGGAAGGTGGTAGTTCTGTGTCACCACAATGATCTCATCCAGACCAAAGATGGCATTGGCGCGGTAGCAGCTGTCGTAAGTCCGGCGTCCGGCATAGTCCAGGACGATATCCTGATCGGGAATGCCTTGCGAAAGTGCATACTGGCGCATGGCTTCGGGCTCATTGTAATAAACAAAACGGTTGTCTCCACTCATTAAGATTTTCTGTACTTTACCCAATTGATAGAGAGCAATGGCGGTGTTGATGCGATCCCGCAGGGGGTCGCTCGGGGTCCCATCTGCTGACAGCCCTGCACCCAGAACCAGGGCTGCCTGCGCATCTGGTGCTGTCTCAATGGTATGGACAGCAGTGCGCGTTTCAAGGATCATGGCGCTCCGCAGACTCCCGAGGATGAAAAAGAGAACGAGGCAGCTTAAGATAAAAATCCTTGAAATCCTGGCGGGAAATTTCAAGTTTTTTTTAGTGCGTTTTTGATTTGTCATTGATCAACCAGTGTTCTCAAATTGACCTTCTGAATTTCTAGAAGGCTTCTCAGCTCATCATAGGCAGTGTCTTCAGTTGGTTCAAGGGCTTCGATACTGTAAGCGTTGGCATCTGAAAGCAATTTTAAACCTTCGGGAGTTCTTGACAGTGCGATCAGGGCTTCCTGCAGTTGCTTTTGCAGTGGCAGATCGAGTTTGTTTGAAAAAGATAGACTCAGGTTGGGAATCAGTGCATCGGAGCGCCAGATAATGATGATTTGCTGCATGACATCCGGCAGATCTGTGGTAATGGCGGATGCAGTACGAGGATCTCCTGAGAGCGCATAAGTGCCTGTGAAATCACACACGCCTTTAACATATAGGGCACGGATGTTGGCAGTGGTGGAATTCGTGTAGGATGGTTCGAGCATCACTACACCGACCTGCGTTAACAATCCCAGAGGTACCCAATAGGCTGAAAGCGAATTATCATTCACCAGGCAGGGACGCATCCCAGAAAACTGTGCAAGTGCTGTGACGGCATTGGCGGTGGATTGATCTGCGGCGATATCAAAAAAGGATGTAAAGCCTGAGTCTTTATGAGCAAAGAATTGGACACCAAGGGCTGTGATTCCCAAGTGATTGGTGAGCAAACCTGCTTTGAAAGAGCCTGATTTGGAAGCCAGGATATATTCCACCGATTCAAGCCACGCGATCTGAACTGACCCTGATCTCAAACTTCTTTCAAATTCGTTGTAGGTGGGGAAAATTTGGGCTGTGATCTGGAGACCCAATGCCTGACTTAATTGCCTGGTGAGATCATTGGCGGCTGTGGTTTGTTCAGATGAGGCTTCACTGGCGATAAAACCCATGATAATGGGATTGGCAGGATCACCGAGAGGCAGGGGGGTGGGGGTGTAAGTCGGACGGAATGTGGGGGTGGGCACCGTTGGAATCGGGGTCAGCTCCAAATAATTGGTGGTTGGCCTGGGCCCGGTGTGCGGCTGGCATCCCTGGTTGGCGCTTGCAAGGACAAGTACAAACATCACGGTAAAGACCCATTTCAGTGATCTCTTCATGCACAAATTTTACCTTACTCTTGCCACTTAAGTGTGACAAGCGTTGACGCTTGCATCATGCAATTTATGGACAGCCACCATAATCTTTACAAACCTGAGCGACGTAAAAATTGGGATTCATGTTAAAATGGAGCAATACCTCTTTGGAGCGATCAAATGGAACTGAAAATTATTTCAATAAAGAAGCCAGAACCCATCAATTTCATCCTGGGGCAATCCCATTTCATTAAGACTGTTGAAGACATTCATGAAGCGCTGGTTTGCGCGGTGCCGGGCATTAAGTTTGGTCTTGCTTTCTGCGAGGCATCGGGGAAATGCCTGGTGCGCTGGTCAGGCACTGATGAAGATCTGATCGCGCTCGCCCAGGAAAATGCCATGGCACTGGGCGCCGGGCACAGTTTCATCCTTTTCCTGGCTGCGGAGTTTTACCCGATCAATGTGCTCAATACCGTCAAACAAGTGCCTGAAGTCTGCCATATATTCTGTGCAACCGCCAACCCAACCGAAGTGATCCTGGTCGAGACGGAGCAGGGGAGAGGTATCCTGGGTGTTGTTGATGGCAGCAGACCAAACGGTGTGGAAGGGACGGATGATATTGCCTGTCGGAAAAACTTCCTCAGGATGATCGGCTATAAAAGCTGAGCAGCCAGGGCAATAGATAATTGAGAGATACAAGGAGACAAGAATGAATGCCATAGAAACGATACTCACGCGTAGAAGCATTCGAAAATTCCTTGACAGGAAGGTGTCAGTTGAGGATGTACAGACCCTGCTCAGAGCCGGAATGTTTGCACCCAGTGCCAACAACGAACAACCATGGCGATTTGTGGTGATCGACGAGCGGGATTTGCTTGACAAGATCCCGGAATTCCATCCATGGTCAAAAATGCTTCTGGAAGCGCCCTTGGCGATCCTGGTATGCGCATTTGTGCCGGTGGGTAAGAAATTCGATATGTGGGTTCAGGATTGCTCGGCTGCCACGCAAAATATCCTGCTGGCAGCTCATCACCTCGGTCTGGGCGGGGTCTGGCTGGCGGTGCACCCGCGCGAGGAGCGCATCACGGGTGCGAGGGCTTTATGCGGTCTGCCTGACGAAATTTACCCGTTCTCGATCATCGCACTTGGGTACCCGGCTGAACACCCGCAGGCAGTTGACCGGTTTGACCCGGATAAGGTTCACTATAATCATTGGTAACAGGCATCTGCCCGGATTATCCCGATCCATTGATCAAAAGCGCTTTGAGATGGGGCAACGCTGCTTTAACTGCATTAGCCCTGTGGCTGACGGCGTTTTTTAGGCTCTCAGGCAGTTCAGCCATGGTGGCATTGAGCGCTGGCATAAAGAAGATGGGATCATAGCCAAAGCCACCTTCCCCCCGCTCTTTGGGGATGATTTCACCATGGCAGCTGCCATGGTAGTGATGTGAATCGCCCTGCGCATCGATCATCACAATGACGCAGTGAAAGCAAGCCAACCACGGTCGTGGATGGGGTGCCAGCTGTTCAAGCAAATAGCTGCGCCGATCCGCATCGCTGGCATTGGGTAGACGGGCATAGCGATGAGAGTGGATGCCAGGCTCGCCCGAAAGGGCGTATACCTCCAATCCGGAATCATCTGCCAGTGTTGGCACACCACTGGCTGTAAAAAAGGCAGAGGCTTTCAGCAGGGCATTTTCATAATAGGAGGAACCACTTTCTTCCACTTCCAGATTGAGCTCCAAATCAGCGGGGTAGATCAGTTTGATCGGCAGGTCCCTTAATAAATACTCAAATTCAACCTGTTTATCGACATTGTTTGATGCTATTAATAGTACATCGGTCATACGGCTCCCTATTTAAGATTATTAAGATAAATATATTAATAAATTGACTCAAATCAGCAAAACTGTTATAATTTTAACGCATTTTTAACTTGAGGAATAAAATTTTCATGGAAAAGAATCGCTACTCACTCCGCACCAATATCGGGTATTTTCTTAACCAACCCATTGGCTTTAGCCGGGATTTTAATATTGAATATGAAGAAATCTTCATTGAACCTGACTTGAACGTGAAGCAAATGGTCAGTGCTGTTCGATTATCGCGCACACATGAGGGGCTCCTGTTGGAATCTCATTTGGAGGGGCAGATCGAAGCCATCTGCGGACGATGTCTGACCCTTTTTTACACTCGTGTTGAGACGAAAATTGAAGAATTATATGTATTTTCTCAGCGCACCCAGGAGGATACTGATTTGATTGTCCCTGAAGATGGCTACATTGATCTGGGCGAGATATTTCGGGAATATTTGATCCTGGAGATTCCCATTAATGCCATCTGTAAACCAGACTGTAAGGGTCTGTGCGACCAATGTGGGCAAAATTTAAACGAAAAATCATGTGAACATTATTCGGGAGGCTGGGATCTTCAATAACTTGATCTCAATCCTTTCCTCGTAATATGAGCAGGAGTCAATTAAATGCCAAACAACCATGATCGTATGTTGAAGGAAGTCATGGGGGAAGTGATGGAAAAGGCAGAATCCCAGGGGTTTATTCTGTTCGATGACCTGATGGACATCTGTGGAGATCGGCTTGATGATGATCTCCTGCAGGCCGTGGTTAATTATATTGAAAACAGGGGCATCGATGTTTTGGGATATGAACCTGTCGAAGAGGAAGACAAAGAAATCAACCTTGCAGTGGAGGATGGTTACCAACCACCTCTTGAAATGATTGGCACGGAAGATACAATTGGTCTTTATCTTAAGGAAATGTCCCAGGTGCCTTTATTGACTTATGAGGAAGAAGTCTCTCTCGCCAGACGCATAGAAGAAGGCAGGATTGCTGAAAGCGCAATGATGTATGCCATTGAAGAGGTTCCTGATCCAAAATTGGATTTGCTTGAGGCCATCATTATGGATGGTGAGCGGGCATGGGAACATTTGATCAAAGCTAATACACGCCTAGTGGTGAGCGTTGCCAAGAAATACATGGGGCGCGGGGTCGGCTTTTTGGACCTGATCCAGGAAGGAAACCTGGGTTTGATCCGTGCGGTGGAAAAATACGATTATAAAAGGGGTTTTCGTTTTTCGACCTATGCCACTTGGTGGATCCGGCAGGCGATCACACGCAGTATTGCCGATCAGGCACGCACCATTCGCATTCCGGTACATATGATCGACCGCCTGCGTCAGCTCTATAAGATCAGCTTTGAATTGGAGCAGAACTTAAATCGAAAGCCAACCTCTCAGGAAATTGCGGATGCCATGGGAACCGATGTTCAGAAGGTTGATTGGATGATCCGCATCTCCTGGCTGCCAGTTTCACTTGACAGCCCGGTAGGGGACGATGAGGACTCGGAACTGGGTATGTTTGTGGAAGATGAATTAACGCCTTCACCGCTCGATTCAACTTACCAGCATATGCTGCGTGAAAAAATCGATGAAGTTTTGACCACTCTGCCCAATCGCGAGGCAAATATATTAAGGCTGCGATTCGGATTGGACAGCGGGCGCTCTTTCACTCTGGAAGAAGTGGGTGAAAAATTTTCGCTCACGCGCGAGCGCATCCGGCAGATTGAAGGCAAAGCCCTCAGACGGCTGCGCAATCCCAAACGTTCAGCTCAACTGAAGGATTATTTGTGAAAAGAGATATAATACTTGGGATGGATAATTACTCAAAAGTGATGTTCATGCTTATCGAATAGCGCAACTTCAGCCAGGAAGTTGTGCTGTGTAAATAGCTGGAAAAAACCACTGGTGTAAAAGCCAGTTTTTTGTTTAATGATAGAATTCTGTTGTTTGATCCTTGGAGGTGTCCATGAAAGAAAACATCTTAATTGCAGTTGCCTGGCCATATGCCAGTGCCAAGATCCACGTGGGGAACCTGACCGGTTCCTACCTGCCGGCGGATATTTCTGCGCGCTATCACCGCCTGCGCGGCAGGAATGTGCTGATGGTGTCCGGGTCAGATTCGCATGGAACCCCCATTACTGTTAAGGCAGATGCATCCGGGATCAAACCTTTAGCCATCTATCAGGAATATCATCAGCAATTTATTGACCTTTTTCAAAAATTGGGTCTGACCTATGATATTTTTACCAGCACACATACCCAGAATCATTTTGACATAGCCCAGTTGATCTTTAAGCTTCTCAAGCAGAACGGTTTCATGTATACAGCCACCGAAAAACAGTGGTATTCCAACACCCAGGGGCGCTTCCTGCCAGACCGCTATGTGGAGGGGACCTGTTACTTTTGTGGCAACTCCGATGCGCGCTCAGATCAATGTGAACGCTGTGGGCATATGTTGGAAGCAGAACTGCTGCAGAACCCACGCTCTAAGGTGGATGGCTCAACCCCTGAGCTGAAAGAAACCCAGCACTTCTACCTTGACCTGAGCAAGCTTCAGGGGGAAATTGTCGATTTTCTCAAAACCAAAGAATCCTATTGGCGCCCCAGCGTGATGCGCCAATCTCTCGGTCAGATCATGACGGATGGTCTGCGCGGGCGTCCCATCACGCGGGATCTGGATTGGGGCATCCCTGTGCCAGAAGAGGACTGGCAGGGGAAATGCCTGTATGTGTGGTTTGAAGCTGTGATCGGGTACCTCTCCAGCACGATCGAATGGGCAAATTTAAAGGGGAAACCGGATGCATGGCGGGATTGGTGGATTGATCAGAATGCCCGTTCCTATTATTTCATCGGCAAGGATAATATTCCTTTCCATGCAGTTATCTGGCCGGCTGAATTGATCGGTCTGCAAAAAGGGTTCGATGCAGCCATGGGCAGCCAGGATCCGCAAGAAATGCTGCTTCCCTATGACGTGCCTGCCAATGAATTCATGAACCTGGAGGGGCGCAAGATCTCTGGCAGTGCCAATTGGGCTGTTTGGGGTTCGGATTTCCTTGAGAGTTTCGACCCAGACCCGCTGCGCTATTACCTGACCACATCCATGCCTGAAAACAGGGATTCGGATTGGGATTGGGAGGAGTTCTTCCAGCGCAACAACAATGAGTTGGTTGCCACCTGGGGCAACCTGGTCAACAGGGTTCTGTCTTTCGCTTACAAACATTGGGAGGGGGTCATCCCCGATCCCGGGCAGTTGAGAGACGCTGACTTGGCTTTGCTGGAGACGATCAAGGCTGGTTTTGAGACCGTTGGTGAAAAAATTGAGAAGGTCCAATTGCGGGCAGCCCTTGCAGATGCCATGGCGCTGGCTTCTGAAGTAAATCGTTATCTTGATGTGCATGCCCCCTGGTTTGAGATCAAAACTGATAAAAGTGAAGCTGCCAAGTCGGTTTATACCGCCATTCAAGCCATTGACTGGTTGAAACTGATGTTCTCCCCTTTCATTCCTCAGTCATGTGAACGGCTTCATCAGATGCTGGCTTATGAATTGCCAATATTCGGATCACAGCCAACGAAAAAGGTGACCGATGCGCTCAGTGATCATTTGATCCTGCAGTATGACCCGACCGGCTCGCTGACCGCGCAGGGTAATGACCTCTGGCACGCTACAACACTGATTGCTGGAAGTGCTTTTAACCAGCCAGAACCCTTATTCAAAAAGCTGGACCACAGCATTGTTGAAGCGGAAAGAGCCAAACTGGGAAAATAGGTTTTTATTAGCGTGATTTATAAGGAAGTAATTAATACAGAACTTGTTCCAGTACTTTACAAGCAAGCTCTGTTTTGTTTTTAAGGCAGCCAGAAGCGACCTGGGAAGCCGGGATTGATGTCAGTGTGTACTTTTATAGCGTTCCAGCAGCCACGGCAAATGGCTGAGCATGGCTTGCATGGTTGCTGCAATTCTTTGATGCCATATCGCCACGTTCCCAAGGGCTTCACCACTGGTTGAACTTACCAGATCAGTAACACCTCGCAATTCTAACCAGCTTTTGCGATTCCTGGCGCACACCCAGGCGAAGGCACCTGATTCCCAGTCGACAGCAACCGCTCCAAACCTCGAGAGCACACCTGATACGTCTTCCGGGCGGAGGTCCCTGTCTGCTGAATATAACTTTGTGCGTTTCACGGGGAAAGGCAGCTCATCTCCCAACCAATCCAGATCTGCCCTGGTGGTGTAATGATCGATAGCCTTTTGATAGCTGCTCATACCTTCGATGATGTCATAGATGACTGTTTCCTCAGCCAGGATCAAAGTGTTGTGATCAATAAGTCCCTCAACACCGCCACATGTACCCAGGTTGATCAATAAATCCGGATCCCAACGATCAATGGCATATTGTGTTGCACCCGCTGAGGCAACTTTTCCCCAACCGCCATGGAAAAAAATGACAGGATATTTAAACACATCTGAAACGAAATACTCGCCATATGGGGATTGATCCGGGTGGACACCAGGAAAGAGCGGCAGGATTTCACGCCATTCCGCCCCGGCTGAAATAAGGACTAAAAAATCCGATTTGGCGATTCTCATATAATTATTAAGTTATCCTGCATTGATTGGAATTTTCTTGCCTAGAGATGCCAGGTAGATGGCAAACTGCTCAACACCGTCAACCCCAATCAACTTATTGACCAGGTCATCATCATATGCACCGATGGCACAAACGCCGCTGTCGATCGATTCGGCTGCCAGATAAAGATTCTGACAGGCATGACCTGCATCAAGGTAGAGGTAGCGATAGGCACGTGAACCATAGCGCCAACTGGTGCGGTAAGGATTTGCGACCCAAATGAAAGTGACCGCGCTGCTTGCGACATGTTGTTGCTCTAGGGCGGCAGTGGTGAGTGCCTGGTTGACATATGCTCCCAGGCTGACGATCTCCAGTTGATGGGTATCAGCCATGAAATGATAGAGCCCCGCTTCAAGTTCCTGCACACGATTGATCGAAAGGTAGGTCTCAAATGGGTGATGGGAGCCCGCAGAAGGGACAGTGCGGAATGTCATACCATACTTTTGTGAGATTTTCTTAATGCCCTGTGACATCCATAATA
>CAZINW010000049.1:0-13412 GCA_964540765.1 uncultured Anaerolineaceae bacterium
CGTTTTTCAACACTCTCCAATATCAACCCTTGACAATACTATACCGATCGGTATAATAAACCCCATGAACAATCATGAGAAATTGCTTGCGGTTGCACTTGACCTCTTCTCAGCACGCGGATATGATGCGGTGGGCATTCAGGAAATCGTTGACGCTGCCGGCGTGACCAAACCCACGCTCTACCATTACTTCATCAGCAAGCGCGGACTGCTGCAAGCCTTGCTTGAGCATGGATTTGCGCCTTTACAGTCTGATCTGCAGACCAGCGCCGCCTACCAGGGTGACCTGACTTTAACCCTGGAGAAAGTCATCCGCACGTATTTCCAGTTTGCACAAAAAAATCCTGCCTTCTACCGTCTGCAACTGGGAATGGCTTTCGCACCGGTTGAGAGTGACTCATACCAGGCGGTGGCATCTTTCAGCAAAATCCAAATAAACCTGCTCGAAAAACTCTTCAGCGAAGCCAGCCGTGATCATGGCAATATGCGTGGCAGAGCCCCGGCTTATGCCGCCACCTTCTTTGGCATGATCAATACTTACATCAGCCTGGCTCTCGAACAGCAAATCGAACTCGACAATGCATTGATTTACAGGGCACAGCAGCAATTTATGCATGGCATCTTCTCATAACAAAAAGGAATCTAAACAGCCACTTAGTCGGAAGTGAACTCAGGATTTTACCTGGCTCAAGCCCTATATTCAGCCATTCCTTTTTTGGAATGACTTTATTTTGCAAACATGACTATACCGCACGGTATATCGAAATGGAAATGGTGTTTTAATGTCAGATTGGATCAATCACACAGTTTTTTATCATATCTACCCTCTGGGTGCACTGGGCGCCCCTCACAGCAATGATCTTTCATCAGCGCCGATCAACCGCCTGGGGCAGGTCCATTCCTGGTTGGATCACATCCAATCGCTGGGCGCCAATGCGCTTTACCTCGGACCGCTCTTTGAATCCACTGCGCATGGCTACGACACCGTCAATTATTACGAAGTGGATCGGCGCCTTGGCACGCGTGCGGATTTGCGTGCGCTCAGTGACGAATTACATGCCCGTGGCATGCGCCTGGTACTGGATGGAGTGTTCAATCACGTCGGGCGTGATTTTTGGGCATTTAAAGATCTGCTTGCCAACGGCAGCGCCAGTCCCTATCAGGACTGGTTCGCCAATCTGCGCTTTGATGGACGCAGTCCCTATGGCGATCCCTTCATCTACGAAGCCTGGAACGGTCACTACAGCCTGGTCAAACTCAACCTTGAAAACCCCTCCGTGCGTGAGCATCTCTTCAATGCCATCCGCATGTGGGCGGAAGAACTCGGCATTGACGGGCTGCGTCTGGATGCTGCGGATGTGCTCAGCTTCAGCTTTCTAAAAGCGCTTGCTGCCTTTTGCCACCAGTTCAGGGAGGATTTCTGGCTGATGGGCGAGGTCATCCATGGGGATTACCGCCAGTGGGTCAACCAGGAGACTCTTGATTCAGTTACCAATTATGAACTTTACAAGGGATTATATTCCAGCCACAATGATCACAATTACTTTGAGCTGGCATACTCACTGAAGCGCCAGTTTGCCAGCGGTGGAATTTACGAAGGTCAGCATCTCTATAATTTTTTGGACAACCACGACGTCAACCGCATCGCAAGCCAGGTCACCAACCTGGCACACCTTTTCCCCCTTCACCTGCTGCTGTTCACCATCCCGGGCATTCCGTCCATTTATTATGGCAGTGAGTTTGGCATCCTGGGTGAAAAAATCAGTTGGGATGACCGCCCGCTGCGTCCTTACTTTGACCTGCCGGCGCTGCAATCAAACAGCCCGCAGCCTGATTTGCACAGCACCATAGCCCATCTTTCCGCCATCCGCTCGGGCTCCCCCGCCTTGCAGCTTGGAGATTACCAAGAGCATCTCGTCGCCCCCCAGCAGTTCGCCTTCACGCGCACGTACAGGGATGATTGCGTGCTTGTTGTGGTTAACAGCAGCTCTGAAGTTCAGACGGTCGAACTGCGCTTGCCCGATCTTGCAGATACCGCCCTTAAAGACCTGTTGAATCCAGGCGAGCACTTCAGCATAAAGAACCATCATCTTAACCTGCCCTTGACCCCCTGCTGGGGTCGGGTCCTACAACTAAATCAGTGAAATGTGGAAAAACTGTTGTTTTCCTTTAAGATTTTCGTCGATTTCAGCTTCGCCCGCTCTTCTCGACGACCCAGAAATGCGACAACCCAAATACCCGCAGAGGCGTTTTCTCCAGTGCCTGAAGAAACCCGCGCAGCAGCTTTCCAAGCCTGGGCCAGCGGCTGATGATATTGTCATAAGCGCCGAACAAAATCCTGCACTCAACAAATCTGACCGGCAGCCCCTCAAACAGCCGGGTCAGGTCCTGCCTTGTATAGATTTCCACATGGGGTGCCAGTCGGTCACGCCATGCTCTTGGCAGATAATTGACGAAGAATTTATTGCCAAAATGATACCTGCCGCGCCAGTAGATGCCATGGGTTTCAAAGGGATAACCGCGGTTCGGGCAAAACAAGACGATCCTGCCCCCAGGCTTGAGTGCCCGCACCATTTCATGGACGACCGCAGCATCATCCTGCACATGCTCCAATACCTCGTGGCTCAGGATCAGGTCAAATTCAGCCCCAGCAAAAGGCAGGTACTCACAGGCAGCATTCACCACCAGCGGACTGAAGACACTGGTTTCCTTGACGCGGGGCAGTTCAATATCCAGCCCGACTACTTCGTTTGCCAGGGGCACCAGGTGCCTGACATACATGCCCACACCGCAGCCATTCACCAGCACGCGCCCCTTCAACCTATCCCCGGCTGCCGCCGTGACCAAAGCCAGCCGGCGCTTTTGCCCCTCCCTCCAGACGTGTGAAGGTTCGCCCCGTTGGGCTGCCTTATCAAGATCTTCCGGTATCACATGTCCCATAAAATTGCTTCCAACCTTCCATTGTAATGACTGAGAAGCACCCTGCCAACTCAGGAAATTCGGGTTTCTTTTCCATTTTTACAGTTGGTCACTAATTTTACCCTTAAACAGCCATAGGCTGACAATCGTCTGATCGTCAAGCCCTGGTTGGTTTTACCAGGAGGGGTTCTTTGATCATCTTTGTCTGGTTGCGTCAATCAAATCATTTCGACCAATCGTAGCTCATCTGCTTGCGCCCGGTCAGGTACTTTTCAACGGCAATGCCTGCCACCGCGCCCTCGCCGGCTGCGATGACAGCCTGTTTGATATGATTGCAGAGCACATCCCCGATGGCGAACACCCCCGGAATCTTTGTCTGGAACTCCCGATTGACCATGATACAGCCTCTCTCGCTGAGATCGAGCTGCCCCTGCAGGAAATCCGTGATGGGCTGCCCACCCTGCAGGTAAATAAATGCCCCGCTTACAGGGAGGATCTGCTCACCCTTGCCCCGCCTGGCAAAGCGCACGAATTCAACATGATCCTTGCCACTGATCTCTCGCAGGCTGGCACTTTGATAAAGCATCACGTCGGGATTTTGCGACAGCTCCTCGATCAGATGCTGGGGCGCCTTCAATTCAGGCGTGGGACTGAGCAAATGCACCTTTTTTACAAATCTTGCCAGGTACAATGCCTCTTCAATGGTTTCATCGCTGCTGCCTGCCACCACAACCTCCTGGCTGCGAAAAAAAGCTGCATCGCAAACCGCGCAGTATGAAACCCCGCGTCCAAGGAACTTCTCCTCACCCTTGACCAGCGTCTTGCGTCCCATCGATCCGGTCGCAATGATCACCGACCTGGCTGCATAGGTACTGGCATTGGCGAAGACGGTCTTGGTTTCAGACAACAAGTCAACGCCGATAACCCTGTCAGAAATGAATTGAGCCCCAAAAGTGCGTGCCTGGGTGCGCATGCGCTCCAGCAGCTCAGCGCCGCTGATCTCACCAAACCCCGGGTAATTGGCAATCTTCCCGGTGATACCCAGTGCACCCGCAGTTAAGCCCTTATCGATCACCAGCGTCTTCAAGCCCGCCCTTGCGGTGTAGATGGCAGCGGTTGCCCCTGCCGGTCCTCCACCAATAATGATGACATCATGGTTTTGATCAATATTATCTGTTTGGGGTATTGATCTCGTGTTAGTGTCCATTTTCACTCCTTTCATGCGTCCATTAATATTATATGATGCAGAAACAGACTGGAAGTTGCCTGTAGAAAGTCAGAGAGGGTGTTAATTTCCAAATTCCAGATGGTAAAATCAATATACCATCATTTTGAGGAGTCCTGAAATGCCTGAAGCCGTGATTATTGACGCCATACGCACCCCCATTGGCAACTTGGGAGGGTCACTCTCCAAAGTCCGCCCGGATGACCTGGCAGCCCTGGTCATTAAAGCGATCGTGGATCGCAACCACTTGAATCCTGCCATGATTGAAGAGGTTTATTTTGGCTGTGCCAACCAAGCTGGTGAAGACAACCGCAACGTTGCTCGCATGGCAGCCTTGCTGGCGGGGCTCCCAGTCACGGTGCCAGCGCTGACGGTCAATCGTCTGTGCGCCTCAGGTCTGGCAGCGGTCAACCTGGCAGCTCGTGCCATCCATGCGGGGGACGGCGATGTCTTTATTGCCGGTGGGGTGGAAAGCATGAGCCGCGCACCCTATGCCATGCCTAAGCCTGAAGGTGGCGGCAACTTGACCGCCTATGACACTGCTCTTGGCTGGCGCTTCATCAATCCCAATTTTGAAGCCAAATACGGAGTTGAGCCCATGGGTATGACTGCGGAAAATATTGCTGCTCAAACCGGCATCTGTCGTGAGGAACAGGATGCTTTTGCTTATGAAAGCCATCGGCGTGCCATTGATGCCATTGATTCCGGCAAATTTGCTGAAGAGATCCTACCGGTTTCCATCCCGCAGCGCAAAGGTGACCCGCTTATCATGGGTACCGACGAACGCCCCCGCCGTGACACCAGTCTTGAATCCCTTGCCCGTCTCAAGCCTGCCTTTAAAGCAGATGGCAGCGTTACTGCCGGTAATGCTTCCAGCCTCAACGATGGTGCCGCCGCACTGTTGGTGATGAGCGCTGAGCGTGCCAGGTCTCTGGGGTTTAAACCCCTGTTAAGGATTGTCAGTGCAGCCGCGGCAGGCGTGCCACCGCGCATCATGGGTATGGGTCCTGTGTCGGCGACAATGAAAGCACTGCAGCGCGCCAACCTGACCATCCAGGATATTGCGTTGGCTGAGGTGAATGAAGCCTTTGCTGTCCAGGCGCTGGCTGTGATGCACGAGTTGGGTCTGGATCACGCGCGCACCAATGTCAACGGCGGTGCAGTAGCCTTGGGGCACCCGCTGGGTTGTTCCGGTGCGCGCATCCTCACGACCCTGCTGCATGAAATGCGCAGGCGTGCACCCGCGACACGTAAACCTTTTTATGGACTGGCAACCCTTTGCGTTGGGGTCGGGCAGGGTGAAGCGACAATTGTCGAGTGGGTTGGATAAATTCGGGTTAACGGTTATGATCCAATTTGCTCGGTATCTATGCCATGTTGAATGGCAATCACGGCTGCCTGGGTTCGGCTGGTCACATCCAATTTGGTAAAAATGGCAGATACATGATTGCGTACTGTCCCCTCTGAAAGATAGAGCGTTTCTGCAATTTCCATATTGTTGAACCCACGTGACAGCAAGCGTAGCACGTCCATTTCACGTTCAGTCAGCTTTTCAGCCAGGATGGATTTAGGCTGAGACTGACGGCTTGATACCTGGCTGAGAAGTTTGCCTGCCACATTGGGGTCGACAAAAGCTTTACCTTCCAGCGTCCCGCGAATGGCACGCATGATCTCTTCACGTGGGGTGTCCTTCAGCAGGTACCCGCTGGCACCCGCCCGGATGGCATCCACCACCCATTCGTCATCGTCATAGGTCGTCAGTACCAGCACTTTAACATTCGGGTGATGCGCCCTGATCTTGCGCGTGGCTTCAATCCCATTCATGCCAGGCATCTTTAAATCCATCAAGACCAGATCGGGCGATTTTTCGAGCGTCATCTCAACAGCTTCTGCCCCGTCCGCAGCCGTCCCAACCACATCCACATCTTTTTCAAGCTTCAATAAGAGTTCCAGCCCATCGCGGATCACCGCCTGGTCATCGCAAATCAACACTTTCACAGGACTGCTCCTATCATCAACCTGACACTCGTACCCTTAACCGGTTGGCTCACGACTGAGAGCTTGCCACCGACCATCTGGGCACGTTCGCGCATCCCCACAAGACCAAAGTGCCCCGATTTCTCGGCCTTTTCCAGATCAAATCCCAGCCCATCATCCTCCACCTTCAGCACCAGGGATTTGTCCTCCTGAGCAAGTTGCACGTTTAAATGGCTGGCGTTTGCATGGGAGACAACATTTTCAATGGACTCTTGCGCCACCCGGTAAATACATTGTTCAATGTCCGGCGAAAGCGGGGGCAATTCTTTAGGGATGGATAATGTCAATTCCAGGTTGCCGCGATCCGCGCCTGACCTTGCCAGTTGCTTCAAAGCCAATCCCAGCCCCATCTCTTCCAGAGGGGTGGCACGCAGGGACTTGAGCACGCGGCGGGTTTCCTCCACGCCAGAGCGCGTGACAGCCAGGGATTTATCCAGTTGCTGCCTGGCTTTTTCGTGATCCACGTCCCAATAAGCCCTGACGGTCTCAAGCTGCACAGATATGGCTGTGAGCGAATGTGCCAGGGTATCATGCAGTTCATGCGCCATGCGGTTGCGCTCCCGCGTGATCGTCAGGCTTTCCAGGGTGCTGGCATAATGGGTCAAGCGGGCATTCGCATCTGCCAGGGACTTTTGCTGCGCGTGAATGCGACGCATCAACTGGTTGATGAAAAAGCCCACCACAACGAAACTGATCGTCCGAACAAGCGCCAAAAAGAGGAATACATTGATCGCACTGAACGGAATGGGTGAGAAAGGCTGCATCGATGAAAGCGATCTGTCGGGTCTGTAATAAATGATCAGAGGGGAAATGATATCCACAACAATCAGTTCCAAAACCGCAGTCCCAATACTGTAAACAAACACGCCGCCCATACCATAACGCCATGTAGCAATCACCAAAGCCACAAATAATACCGGCATTTGCCTGAGTGCCATGCCTTCCACATTTGAAAGGACGCCAAAGGCAAAGCCTGAGGTTAACAGGTGGTTGAAGATCATCGGAAGGGCTGCAATCAAAACCAGCATCAGGGGCAGATAGAATTGTTTAAGAACCCGTCGGATCCACTTCGAATAGGATAGCCCTATAAAAATTGCGGCGGTAAGACCATTAATGAGGTAGTAAGCCAGGACGCCAAACAGGCTGCGATAGAGATAGAGGTCCATCACCATCAGAGCTGCCAGGTATCCCAACCACAGCCATCCGGCTGTACGCACCAGGCGGATCAGTTCAGGGTCATCATGGTCATTTTTCATACACTTATGATATCACGTTGCACTTCCATTGTCGTCTGCTCCCTGTCATGCCGCCCCACTTTCTACCATGACATTAAGCATGGATTTTTTAGCAAAATCGTGACCTCCTTCACTTTAAATGCCAGGTCATTCCGGATAAACTGACAGTACGTTGCAGAAAGGAAATGTTATGCCCAACAACCTCAGTCATACCATTCGCACCATCAACCGTTTTGAACTCAAATACCTGCTCCCACTGCGCCAGGCTGAGGCATTCAAACAGGCATTAAGCGCCTACCTTTCCCCCGATAAGAATGGCAATGGTGAGGGTCGTTACAATATCACCAGCCTTTACTACGACTCGCCAGATCTTCGCTTTTACTGGGAAAAAATGAATGGCATCAAATTTCGTCGCAAATTGCGCATCCGCCAGTACGAAACCGGGGCAGCTCTTTCTGCTGAATCACCTGTTTTTGTGGAGATCAAGCAGCACCTTGATCGTGTCACTCAGAAACGTCGCGTTTTACTCCCCTACAAGGACGCATTATATCTGTGCGATCAGCGTGAGATCCCGCAGCATGAACCAGCTGATAAAGCATTCATTGACGAGGTTTACACCATGCTCTGGCAGTATAACCTGCAGCCCGTCAGCTTGATCCGCTATGACCGCAGCGCCTGGATTGGCTCGGACTATGATATTGGGTTGCGCATCACCTTTGATACCAATTTGACCTACAGCACCGGGCAGCAGAACCTGCACCAGGTTCAGCCCTCATTGCCCATGTTCCCGCCGGATTGGGTGATCATGGAGATCAAAGTCAACGAGCGCATTCCTTACTGGCTGACGGAATTGGTTGCTGCGCATAATTTGCAACTTACACGGGTCAGCAAGTACTGCCGCAGTATCGAACTGTCACAGGATTTCCGGCCTGTACGTTTTTTCCTAGAGACAGACCAGGTCAAACTGTTGACCTGATAAATCATGAAAATAATTTTTGCCGGGTGATCTGCCCAAAAAACTAAAACATTGGAGATTTTCATGGATGCATTAAGTGAACTTTTTAATTTTCAAGACCTGACGGGAGAATTTTCTGTTCTTGACGTGGTGATCTGCCTTTTACTCAGCTTTCTCCTCAGCGCTGGCGTTGGTTGGGTTTACAAGATTACGCACCGCGGCACATCTTATTCGCAAAGTTTTGTGGTCACCCTGGTGATGAATGGCATGATCGTTGCTGTGGTGATGATGATCGTTGGGTCCAATATCGCGCGTGCATTCTCGCTTGTGGGCGCCCTTTCCATTATTCGCTTTCGCAACGCAGTCAAAGAAACCAGGGATGTCGGTTTCATTTTTTTCACCATGGTAATTGGCATGGCAGTCGGAACCAAATTTTACCTGCTAGCGATCGTAGCGGCAGTTGTGATCAGCATCGTGATCTTGATCATGACCCGCTTCAACTGGTTCAGCCGACCCACATCCAGCCAAATCCTGCGCATCCTGGTGCCTAATGGAACCCCTTATGACACCCTCTTTGATTCAACCTTCCTCAAGCATACTAGTTCTTCTGAATTGATCAGCGTTGATTCAGTTCAAAACGGGCTGTTAACCGAACTGACCTACAGCATTGGTCTCAAGAAACCGAACCAGGTGGAACCTTTCCTGGCAGAAGTCAAGAATTTGAATGGCAATAACAAGGTCACCTTGATCACTGGTTATAACAGCACCGACCTCTAGATATCTCCTTATGAATGCCTGGCAGACTGCAAAAACCGTCGCTCCCACAGCAGCCTGCCAGGCAGCGAGGTAAATGATGAGCCTGAATTTTAAAAGACATTATCCCTTGATCCTGATCCTGGTGATTGTGCTGGTCATACTGGTCATCGCCATGGGTAGTCAACGCATCATTGCCTACACCACAGTCAGTGCCAGTGATAACACTTCCAACGGATCCACGCGCTCTGGTGAGAACATCAGCAATACCATCGATCTATTGGATGACAGCATCGTTCACAGCGTACAGATCCTTATCTCAGATGAAGATTATCAAAATATGATCACCACCTACCAACAGACGGGCGAAAAAGAATATTACAAGGCGGACGTGGTCATTGACGGACTCCTGGTTGAAGATGTCGGCATCCGCCTCAAAGGCAATTCCTCGCTCAGGACAGCCCTGGGTGGCATGGGCGGCATGGGGGGCAGAGGGTTTTGGGGCAACTCCGATGAAACTGAGGGAGACAATGTCGATGGTGAAAGAACCGCTCCTGAAGGCTTTGACCCTTCCAATTTACCTGAAGATCGCAATTGGCCGGGCAGAGGTGTTCCGGGTATGCCATCAGATGGCGAGCCACTTGAAGGTAGTGGAATGCCTTCCGATCGTCAAATCCCCGAGAATCTGACGGAAGAACAACTCCAGGAGTTGCAAAACCAGATGGGTAACCTGACCGAAGAACAGATCCAGGAATTCCAGGAGCAGATGGGCAATGTGCCACAAGGAGGGTTTGGCGGAATGGGAACTACAACCGACCCCAGCGGTGAAGCCAGCATTCCCCTGCTGATCAAATTTGATGAGTTCACCGATGGACAATCCTACCAGGGTCTCACCCAGCTCTCTCTGCGCACTTATGGCAGTACGTATGATGCTGCTATCCTGCAGGAGCCGCTTACGAATTATGTCTTTGACCTGGTTGGTTTGCCATCTGCCGATACTGCCTATACCAGTTTTCAATTGAACGATGAAACCCCGAAGCTTTACGTGCTCTCCGAGGTCATTGACGAGGAATACCTGGCAAAAAACTTTACCAATGCTGACGGCATTCTCTACAAAGCCGAGTTGGGTTCGAGCCTGACTTACATCGATGAAGATCCCAGTTCCTATGCCGAGAGTTTCTCCCAGGAGACCCGTGAAAACGAGGCTGATATGGCGCCCTTCATCCGCTTTATGGCATTCCTGACAGAGTCCGATGATGCCACTTTTGAAAATGAACTGGATGACTACCTGGACGTGGATGCCTTTGCCACCTACCTGGCAGTCAACAACCTGCTGGTCAACACCGATTCGATCATCGGCATGAACAATAATTTTTACCTGTACTATGACGACCAGGCTGGTCGCTTCACCCTGCTCTATTGGGATGGCAATGAGAGCCTTGGCAAAATGGCGGGAGGGTCGTCCTCCGCCACCTACGACCTCTACATGACCTCATCCCGCGGTATGCGCTCCCCAGGAGGCGGTACAAACATCCTGTTAACCCGTTTTATCGCCACTGACAGTTTCAAGGCACTTTACGAAGAAAAATTACAGCTCGTCTATGAAAAAGCCTATCTCAGTGGCGCCATGGTTGACTTTGTCAATGCACAGTCAGCCGTCTTCCATGCCTTCAATGGTGAAGACTCTCTGGTCAGTAACGATAGTTACGATCAGGCCGTTGCATCCGTTCTGAGTTTCATCGAGCAGCGCATGGCTTATTTACAGACCACCCCGCTCTTGGGAGATTGAAAGGAGGTGCACATCGATAAATAGTGATTGAAAAGCCACATTCCTATGGGTCCGCCTTGTTCCTCAGGCGGACCCTCTCTTTTGGCATAAAACTTGCTACATAGAAAATTGAAATCATTGCATAAAACGAGAATCATTATCCTGTAAACCTCACACTATACATTGCTTAGGAACACTCTAATTATGACTTGTAAACAGATCAATCTCATAAAATCCAAGACCAAAAACAAACATTTGTTAAAAAGAATTCCCTTTTGGCTAATTCCATCCATATTGATGTTCTTGATCTCAGTCTTTCTGATTGGGATGATATTGAAGGATCCATCAGCACCTCCCTCCACACCTGTCCATGAATTGACTGGCACATATCCCAAGACTACACCTACCCAATCACCCGACGCTGATTTGATGGCTTCTGTCATAAAGGCTGTAAAGGATGGCACTGATGGTTGGGACCATTATGACTGGTCAGTTGATAATGTGATCTACAATGCCAATGAAAGTGAGGCGTTGCTCTGGTTAGCGCCCATCGAACGGGAAACAGGTGTTATTCTGGGGACGGAGCCCCGCCGCGCCATTGCCATACTGTCAGCGGAACAAAATCAATGGCAAGTTTTATTGGAGGATGATCCTCATTTTCAGCAAACATTAAATCAATCATCATTACTTCTGAAAGACTACGTCATGCAATCCGCTCCACCTGATGAAAATAAGGTGATTGAGGATGGTCCCGTTTATGGCGGATACTACCTTCCCTGGCAGGCTGGTCTCACCAAGCGACTGACCTGGTCCATCGGTCACTCCTCATGTTACCCGGTGGCACTCTGCACATATGCATTTGATTTTGCCGATGGCAGCATGTTCCCATTGAAGGCAGCCAAGCCTGGATTGGTTTTCCATTGGAAGGACACCTGCGCCAATGGAGCTACTGATTGCACCAACAGCATCACACTTGAAGACTGCTCCACTACTCCCTGGACCTATCAAATATACTTGCACCTTGCACAGAACAGCATTCCCTCAGCCTTAAAAGTAGTCGGTACACCTGTCAGCCAGGGTCAACAGATCGCTTTGGTGGATGATACCGGCGCAAGCAGTGGTCATCACGTGCACTTCATGGTGGTCACCGAAAATACGCTCTACAGATCCAGCTATGGATATTATTTCGGATATTCGGTCGATATCACCTTCCGGGATGTATTCATCAATTGGGATGCAGCCACCCAAGGCGGACGTCCACGACTTCCGGAAGAAGCAGAAGAATTCGGCGGGGAGGGACAAACTTTCTATACATCCGGTAACGTGTATCGTCCACTGACACTTAAACTATTTCTTCCCCTCGTACTTAATCATTGATATCAGCATGTTATCAAAAAATATCCACCAAAGCGCAACGGACTAATTTCCCATTATAATAAGGCATGCTCAAAAAAACGTATCAAACAGGTGAAGGGTAAAGCATGGCAGATAATCACGATCTCAGCGAGCGTGAAATTGAGATCCTCAAACTGGTTGCCCAGGGACTGAGCAATAAAGAGATCGCAACCCAGCTCTTTATTAGCATCAACACCGTCAAGGTGCATCTGCGCAACATCTTTGAGAAGATCGGCGTTTTCTCGCGCACTGAAGCCACCCTGTTTGCCATCGAGCACAGCATCGTTAAATCACCCGGACCTGAGCCTGAGGCGGAGACAATTTTCCTGCCTGCCCCGGAATCCGCCGAACCTACGCGCTGGCAGAAATTCTGGAAACGATACTGGTGGGTCAGCATCCCGCTCGGGCTCATCCTGATCAGCGGTCTTGCCACCCTGCTTGCCAATTCACCCATGTTCGCAGCACCAACCCCAACGCCCAACCCGGGACAGATTTTGACCTCAGCCGAGCGCTGGCAGGAATTGGCACCCCTCCCCGAAGCCCGCGCCGGGCTGGCGGCAGCCGCTTATGATAATGCCATCTATGCCATCGCCGGGGAAACCGAAAGTGGCCCATCAGGGCTGGTGGAACGCTATGACCCTCAGACGGACACCTGGACACGCCTGAGCGACAAACCCACAGCCGTGACCCATGTCTCAGGCGTTTTGTTGGGTGAGAAGATCTATGTTCCCGGTGGAGAGCTGGCAAGCGGTTTACCAACAGACGTACTTGAGGTTTATGATCCACGCAAAGATGGTTGGGAGGCGAAAGCATCCCTGCCACAAGCAGCCAGTGGCTATGCCCTGGCAGCTTATGAAGGGCAGATGTACCTCTTCGGCGGCTGGGATGGCGAGAAGGCGCTCGACATCGCGCTGCGCTATGACCCACTGGATGATACCTGGTACCCAGCCACGCCCATGCCAAGCGCGCGCGCCTACGCCGGGGCGGCTGAGGCCGGCGGGAAGATCTACGTCCTTGGTGGCTGGGATGGGGAGAAGGCGCTGGACGTAAATGAGAGCTACGCCCCTTCAAGAGACCGTGAGGGAGAAAAAGCGTGGGAAGAGGAAAGCAGCATGCCGGAAGCGG
>CAZINW010000050.1:0-13201 GCA_964540765.1 uncultured Anaerolineaceae bacterium
GGGGTGATGACCAGCCAGACGCTTTACAAAGCTTGGGAAGGAACTGGGACTATAGACGGGAGACAGGGGAGCGAAGATGGGGGTATGTGTGTCTCCCCTACATCTATCTATCTAAATTTTTTTTACGCTTCGTCAACCTCGTCTGCGCTTTCGGAGGTTTCATCCCAAGGACGGGTGAAGTTGCCTGTCAGTGCCTGCTGACGCACGGCAAACTCGATTTCCGCCTGCAATTCAGGATTCTGGTGCAGGAAATTCTTGGCGTTCTCACGTCCCTGTCCAAGACGGACATCGCTGTAGGAATAGAAGGAACCGCGTTTCTCGATGATGTTGAGCTCGGTTGCCAGGTCAAGAATGTCCCCGGATTTGGAGATGCCCTCGTTATACATGATGTCAAATTCGGCAGTGCGGAAGGGGGCTGCCACCTTGTTTTTGACAACACGCACACGCACCCGGTTGCCCATGATCTCTGCTCCCACCTTGATGGATTCAATGCGACGTACGTCCAGCCGCACGGATGCATAAAATTTGAGTGCCATGCCGCCGGTGGTGGTTTCAGGGCTGCCGAACATGACACCGATCTTCTGGCGCAACTGGTTGGTGAAAACAACTGCCGTGCGCGTCTGGTTGATGGCGCCGGAGAGCTTGCGCAGTGCCTGTGACATCAGACGTGCCTGGACGCCCATGGTGGGATCGCCCATGTCGCCTTCGATCTCGGAACGGGGGACAAGGGCTGCAACCGAATCGATCACAACAAGGTCGACTGCGCCAGAGCGCACGAGGGTTTCGGCGATCTCGAGTGCCTGTTCGCCAGTATCTGGCTGGGAAATAAGGAGTTCATCGACGTTAACACCGCAGCGGGCTGCATAAACAGGGTCAAGGGCATGCTCCATATCGATGAAGGCAGCCGTACCGCCTTTTTTTTGACACTCAGCGACGATATGCTGGCAAAGAGTGGTCTTGCCGGAAGATTCAGGACCGAAGATCTCAGTGATGCGGGCTTTGGGGATGCCACCCACGCCGAGGGCGATATCGAGCGAGAGCGAACCAGTGGGAATGGTTTCGACTTCCATATGGTGGGCTTCACCCAGACGCATGATGCTGCCCTCGCCATAGCGCTTGATGATGTCGCTCAGGGCGCGGTCAAGGACGGCTTTCTTTGCTTCACTGACATCACCGTTCTTATCTGAGAAGGTGGTGACCGTGGGGGTAGGTTTTTTTGCCATAAGTTTCTCCGATCGGTAAAGGGTTATTCAAGCGTATCACGTATCAATATTTTAGCACAAATGTTCACTTAGTCAAGTAGTTTTATAGTCATGTTTTATAGTCATATGTATAGTCATATGGTCGTATAGTCGGGTAGTCGTATAGTTGATTAACAGGCTATTTAACGATGTGGCTATCTGACTATTATCTTATCCTCCTGCATTCCATGTAGAAGCGTTTATCCCTGGCTTCACCCATGGAGAAAGTTTTGCGTGGCAGGGCGCCATCGAGAATGACGGTTTTGAAGAGATCAGCCTTGGGCATCGCAGGCAGGTAAAAACCAGCGTTGTTGGGTTTGCTGCCCAATTCAACAAGAATTTCGCGACCGTGGACGTAGTCAATGCGCACAGATGGGTGGTTCTTCAGGTATTCATCGAGGAAACCCTGCAGGCTGCCAACCGGCAGGTTGTAATCAGGTCGCTTGATCTCGATGTGTATTGGACCTTCGCCGGTGAGCAGACCAAAATGATGATGCATGCTGGAGACCTTGTCAATGTCGTCTACCCATGTTTTGAGGTCAGAAACGGGTGTGACGAGCATACGGTTGCCAAACCAGGTTTGCAGGTCAGCCAGGATATCGGTGCTGAGGTTGAAAAGGACGCGATGGATGGGTTCGAATTCCAACGCGGGATCGTGCAGGTTCTCAATTTCGACAAGTGCATGACGGGCAGGGTGGTGCATGCTGACCTGGGGCTTGAGTTCCTCCCAGATGGCTTTGGCGGTTGCAAGGGAATGGTTGCCATCGCCCATGGCAAAGAGCAATGGCTGGTAGGAGCCGGGCAGGTGGTATTTGTCAGCGAATTTGCCAGGGTCAGCCAGTTGTTCAAGGGCATCCAAAATTTGCTGGATGATGGCTGAATCGCTGATCAACCTGCCGGTAAGGTGACCGCTGCCCTGCATCAGGTCAAAGTCGTAGCAGACCTCGAGCGCAGGTGCTTTATCGAAGACAGGTGCCAGCACCGTGCTGTCAGGGTCGTCATAGAGGACGAGAATATGCGGGGTTTCAAGAGGGGCTTCTTTGCGGATGCGCATACGCGGGGGCAGGCGGTCTAGGATTGTGCCTTCGGTGGCGCGGATGAGTGTCTGGGAGCCCGTGCTGAAGTCGTAGGCTTCGAGATCAAGCGCAATCATCAAACCGTGGCGGGTGACATTCCCAATGGTGCGCTCGACGTAGATGAGACCAGTGAAAGGACGGAAGATACCTTCTTCAAGGTATTTGCGCATGGCAATATGCGTGCGGCTGATGTGCTCAGCCACATCAGGCTTTTCAAGATAGATCTCAGGCAGGATCATATGGAAGGTGGAGGGTGAATCCCCAACAAGACCCGCGACAGACTTCCAATATTGCGGCTGGGAGGTGAACTGGTCACAGGCAATAACCGCCCATTTGGTCAGATCTATTCCCTTGACAGGCAATAGAATTTCGGGAATTTTTACACCAATTTTTTCTTCGGTTGTCATGAGGATATCCTTTAAGGTGAGTTTTGGATACCCTATTTTATCAAATCATCCTCCAAACCTGCAAGGACTGCAACACCAACGGTGCCTGGGCCTGTGTGCGTGCCAATGACAGGGCTGAGCGTGCCGAGAATGATTTCATCAGGGTGAAAGCGCGTTTTGAACTCACTCAAAAGAAATTCAGCGCCATTCTCTGCGTCAACATCGATGATGCCGATGCTGTTAATTTTTTCATGCTTGTCAGTGTGCAATTCCACCAGTTCGACCAGGCGTGCCTGTGCCTTTTTGGATGTGCGGATCTTTTCAAGAGCTTCAATTTTGCCATCGCGCAGTTCAAGAATAGGCTTGAGACCAAGAGCAGTGCCCAGGAATCGGGCAGCGCCACCGATGCGTCCGCCTTTATGCAGGTATTCAAGCGTTTTAACAGCAAAAAATAAATGGATCTTTGGCATCGCTTTTTCAATCAGCGCCCTGGTTTGTGCCAGGGTGGCGCCATTGTTGACAGCCCTGGCAGCCACCATCACCAACATTTCCAGAGCGACTGAGGTTGAAAGGGAATCAACCAGTTCAATGTTGGCGTTGGGGAAGTGCGCTTTTGCCTGGATGGCTGAATCCAGCGTGCCTGAGAGCTTGGAGGAGATCAGGATTGCCAGGATGTCATAGCCTTCATCAGTGAGACGCTTGAAGATATCAAGGAAAGTGGCAACAGTGGCTTGCGAGGTGGAGGGAAAGATATCACTTTGGGGCAGCCTTTGGTAAAACTCTGCCGGTGTGATGTCAATCCCATCCTGGTAGGTCTTATCCCCCCAGATCAGCAACAAAGGCGCAACGCTGATCTTATACCTGGCGACAATTTCAGGTGAAAGCCCAGCGGTGCTGTCGGTAACAATGGCAATTTTGGACATGAGCTAAATCCTTTCGTAATGTACAGAAGATAAAATCGAACCACTTAACTTAAAACCCTCCCATTATCGAATAGTTGCGTGTGATTGAGAAAAGGTCAGTCTCTTCCAAAGGCGGAGGAAAAATCAGTCTTGATTTTATTGACGTGTGACGCTAAAATTAAGGTTTGGCAAAGGTACAACACTGAGGATCTGCATTGTTTGAGAATTTATCGCAAAAGCTGAACACAATATTCCAGAACCTGCGGCGCCGCGGAAAACTCTCCGAGGAGGACGTGGATGCTGCCCTGCGTGAGGTGCGCCTGGCATTGCTTGAAGCCGATGTACATTACAGCGTGGTGAAATCGTTCACGCAACGGGTAAAGACAAGGGCTGTGGGTTTTGAGGTTTCAAAAGCTTTAAATCCTGCACAGCAGATCATAAAAATTGTCAATGAAGAGTTGATCGCCACATTAGGTCAGGCAGAGCCCCTAAACCTTAAGGGTGAAAGACCCCACGTGATCATGATGGTCGGACTGCAGGGTTCGGGCAAAACGACAGCCAGTGCCAAACTGGCAAAAATGCTGCGTGCCAGGGGAGAACGTGTGATGCTGGTGGCAGGTGACCCTTACCGACCAGCCGCTGTCAAGCAGTTGCAGACATTGGGTGAGCGCATCGATGTCCCCGTGTTTGCCCAGGAAGGTGTAAAACCACCCCAATTAGCGAAACAGGCGATCAACTCAGCTCAGAAAGGTGCTTATTCAGTGGTAATCATTGACACAGCCGGGCGCTCACAATTGGATGATGCATTAATGAATGAGCTCAAAGGGATCAGTGGGCAGGTGCGATTGAATGAGATCTTGCTGGTGGTGGATGCGATGACCGGGCAGGAAGCGCTCAACATTGCCCAAGGTTTTCGCAGCGCTGTACCAATTACCGGCCTGATGATGACCAAAATTGACGGGGATGCCAGAGGAGGGGCTGCCATCTCCATCCGCGAGGTGACCGGCATCCCGATCAAATTCCTGGGCACAGGCGAAGGAGTCGATGCGATTGAAGTGTTTGACCCGGTGCGCATGTCTTCACGGATCTTGGGGATGGGCGATATTCTCGGTTTGATCGAAAAGGCAGAAAGTGCTTATACGGAAGCTGAAGACGCCAAGGAAGCAGAACGCCTGCTTTCTGGTGAGTTTACCCTTGAGGATTTTGCCAAACAATTACGGCAGATGCGTAAAATGGGACCTTTTGGGCAAGTACTCGAGATGCTCCCTGGACAGATGGGGCAGGTTGCCCGGAAAGTGGACCCACGGGATGCTGAAAATCAGTTAAAATCAGTAGAGGCGATCATCAATTCCATGACCAGGGAAGAGCGCCGGGACCCGAAGGTTTTGAATGCCAGCCGGCGCCGCCGCATTGCAGCAGGTTGTGGCAAGGATGTTCAGGACGTGAACCGCTTGATGAAACAGTTCCGCGACATCCAAAGATTGGTTAAACAGTTCCAAAAAACGGGCGGTCGTGGTAATATTGGTCGTCTGCTTGGATGAGCCTTGCAACCTGATGAGGTGACGTTCTCCTTCAACGTTCTCTCAAACCTTGGATGTGAGCAAGGAAGAAAAAGTAATTTAGATATTAAGGATAGAGGAGTATTATTTCGATGGTACGTATTCGCTTGCGCCGTGTAGGCTCAACCCATCAACCCCATTACCGGGTGATCATTGCTGATAAAGAATCACCTCGTGATGGTCGTTTTATTGAAATCGTCGGACATTACAATCCGAGAACCAACCCCGCCACGATCTTCTTCCAGGAAGACCGCATCTATCACTGGCTCAGTGTGGGTGCACAACCTTCAGAATCCGTGAAAAAATTGTTCAAGACCGTCAACCTGACAGAAAGATTTGAGCGTTTCAAAGCTGGCGAAGATCAAGCCATACTGCTTGCAGAGGCTGAATCGATTTATGCCACCCGGGTGGAAAGCCCAAAAACAACACATCTTGTTGAAAAATAAGGATCCAGAGGTCATAATGACTGATAGTTTGCAGGGTCTCATTGAATATATTGTCAATTCTCTTGTTGAAGACCCTTCCCAGGTGAAGGTGCGCGAAAGTCAGTCTGGCAGTAACGTCAGATTGGAATTGCGCGTAGGCAAAGAAGATATGGGCAGGGTCATCGGGAAGCGGGGTAAAGTGGCAAATTCAATCCGCATGCTTTTAAGGGTTGCAGCTGCCAGGCAGGGCAAGCAAGCCACCCTGGATGTGATCGACCCCGTTTAATTTCGATCAAATTGCTCATGACGACCAAGACTAGAAGTTCTACAGGCTCGCAGAAAGCAGGCGAGCCTGTATTTCTTGTCATTGGGCATTTACAGCGACCGCATGGAGTGGCAGGTGAAATTGCCATGAAGGTGCTTACTGATTTTCCTGAACGCATATGCAAGGGTAGAGTGGTGCTCGTCGGCGCCGCACGCACACCTGCAAAGATCACCCAGGTGCGCTGGAAACAGGGCTTGATGCTGATCAAGTTTGAGGGATTTGCTGTGCGCGAGAAGGTGGCTGAGCTGACCAATATGGATGTGTTTGTGAGCGGGGAGGGACTGCCAGACCTGCCGGACGGGGAATATTATCATCACCAGTTGATCGGTTTGGATGTTTACGAAGGCGAGGAATTTCTGGGGGTGATCAACGATATCCTGGTAACTGGCGCCAATGACGTCTATGTGGTGCAAAAAGCGGAAGGGAAAGAACTCCTGCTGCCAGCCATTCAAAGTGTGATTTTGGAGATTGACCTGGAGAGACACCGCATGGATGTTTCAATCCCTGACGGTTTGATTGACTGGAAGACCAAAGCATGATGGATGAGCGAAAATTTTGGGTTGGTTTTAATCGGGTGAAGGGGATCGGAGCCGTCCGCACACGGCGCCTGCTTGATTTCTTTGGCAAACTTTCGCTGGCGTGGGATGCCCCGCTTGAATCTTTGCGTGCTGCCGGCATGACAGAGAAGGTGATTGAACAATTCCAGCAAGTCCGGCATGATATCGATCTGGATGTTTACTGGCAGAAAATCCTGGATAAGAACATCCAGGTGATCACATGGATGGATGAGAATTATCCAAAGCGCTTGAAAGAAATCGATCAACCTCCACCGGTTATATATTTCCGTGGGAAGATTGAGTCTGTGGATGATTGGGCAGTGGCAATTGTCGGCACCAGGCGCGTCACAACCTACGGGCGCCAGATCACGCAGGACACAGCCGCATATCTGGCTGGCAATGGCATCACCATTGTAAGCGGGCTGGCAAGAGGTGTGGATGCACTGGCACACCAAGCAGCCTTGGGTGCGGGCGGGCGCACAATTGCAGTGTTGGGCTCCGGTGTGGATATCATCTACCCATCTGAACACCGAAAATTGGCGGATGCAATCATGGAACATGGGGCGATCATCAGTGATTATGCACCAGGGACACCCCCCGATGGTGTCAATTTCCCGCCGAGGAACCGCATCATCTCCGGTTTAAGCCGCGCCACGATTGTGATTGAGGCTGGACAAAAAAGTGGTGCACTGATCACAGCCCAGTTTGCCAATGAACAGGGTCGGGATGTTTTTGCAGTGCCCGGGTCAATCCTTTCACCGATGAGCAGGGGGACAAATCAGCTCATCTCCGAGGGAGCAACACCCCTGACGAATCCCAAGGATGTGCTGGATACGCTTGGGTACACCCAAATTGCTGCACAGCAAAGCGCGCGACATGAATTGCCGGTTGAACCGGACGAAGCAAAAATCATCAGCGCCTTGGGCTATGAACCCATGCATGTGGATGATCTCTGTGCCAGGTTGGATATGCCGATTGAGAAACTGACCGCATGCCTGACAATGATGGAATTGAAGGGATTGGTGAGGCAGGCTGGTGGGATGCAGTATACGGTTATTCGGGAACGGAGTCAGGGGTATCAGATCAATTAATAATCAGCATAAGCATTACTTATTCCGGCATTGGGCAAGTAAAAAAGTTAAAGAACATATCTATCACTGCTATAGTGTTGTAAAAAATGTGATTAGGACTTAGGCAAAACCTGATGTTCAGGCTTTAATAATTTGATTTGATTATGGTATGATAGGCAGGTTCATTTACAAAAGTAGAATTATTTGCTTTGGATGTAATAAAGCAAGGCAGGAGTGTAATCATTGAAAGCTTATTGTGTGAAGTGTCGGGAAAAAAGAGAGATCAAGGATGCTGTGGCAACTTTTAATGCCAGGGGTGCACCGGTTACGTTGGGTGTCTGTGAGGTGTGTGGCACGAAGGTTTACCGCTTGGGCAGGACGGAGGCGCATGAAGGCATGGAAAAACCTGTGATTGAACCCAAGGCGCCCATCCGCCATGGCAACCTGGTGATCGTGGAATCACCCGCCAAGGCAAAGACCGTGGGGCGCTTTTTGGGCAAGGAGTATCATGTCCGGGCTTCTGTCGGGCATGTGCGCGACCTTTTGAAGTCGCAATTATCCGTGGACGTTGAGCATGATTTCAAACCCAAGTACCGCGTCCCCAATGAGAAAAAGCCGCTTGTCAAGGAAATTAAGGCGCTTGCAGCGAAGTCGGAGAAGGTTTTTCTGGCAACCGACCCTGATCGGGAAGGTGAAGCCATCGCCTGGCACTTAATGGAATCAGCAGAAATCGACCGCGAACGCGCTCAAAGGGTCGTCTTCCATGAGATCACCGGGAGTGCGGTGGCAGAGGCATTTGCGCATCCGCGTGAACTTGACATGGACCTGGTCAATGCCCAACAAGCAAGGCGTGTTTTAGATCGGTTGGTAGGCTATGGCATCAGCCCGATCTTATGGGCAAAAGTGCGTGGACGCCTGTCAGCAGGGCGCGTTCAATCAGTGGCACTGCGGCTGGTTGTGGAAAGAGAGCGGGAAATTGATGCCTTCGTGCCGGTGGAATACTGGACGATCGCTGCTGAACTCTTACCTGAGGGTGGGCAAAAAACTTACCTGGCAAAACTGATCAAAATTGATCACCTTGACCCTGAGATACACACTGAAGATGAGGTCAATTTAATCCTGTCTGATATGCAGAGTGCCAGCTATGCAGTGGATTCGATCAAGCTGGGTCAGAGACGGCGCAAGCCATCAGCGCCATTTATCACCAGCACCATGCAACAGGAAGCTTCTCGAAAATTGAACTTCACTACAAAGCGTACCATGGCGCTGGCACAGCAATTATATGAAGGCATTGACATTGGCAACGGCGGCGCGACAGGGTTGATTACCTATATGCGCACGGATTCAACTCATGTGGCAGACCAGGCGATCCATGAGGTGCGGGGATATATCAGCAAGCAATTTGGAGCGGATTTTTTGCCGGCAATACCACCCACTTATAAAACCCGCAACGTGGCTGCCCAGGAAGCCCATGAAGCTATTCGCCCAACTTCCGTTTTGATCCTGCCAGATGCCATTAAAGATCATCTCACGCATGACCAACACCGGCTTTACAAGCTGATCTGGCAGAGATTTGTCTCATCACAAATGGAGGCGGCTGTCTTTGACACAATCACTGTTGAAGTCAGTGGCAAAGGTCATGGGCATGATTACTTGCTGCGGGCGTCAGGCAGTAAGGTCAAGTTCCAGGGTTTCCTGGTGGTCTATGAAGAGGGACGCGACGAAGACAGGGATGATGAGGACGTGGATAATGTCGACATCCCGTTGGATGACATGTGCGAAGGTCAGGTTCAACATTTGCAGCAGTTGATCCATGAACAGCATTTCACCCAACCACCGCCCCGATATACAGATGCCTCACTGATCCAGGTGCTTGAAGAAAATGGGATTGGACGCCCGTCCACGTATGCCCCCATCATTTCGACCATCCAGGATCGAGGTTATGTGACGCGTGAGGTAAAGCGACTGTTCCCAACAGAGATTGGCTTTCTGGTGAATGACCTGATCGTTGAATATTTTCCAGCCATTGTGGATGTCGGTTTCACATCGGCGATGGAAGAAAACCTGGATGCAATTGCTGAAGGGAAACAGGCGTGGGTGGATGTGATCCGTGATTTTTATGGGCCCTTTGAGAAGAGCCTTGACAATGCCCACAAGCATATGCCAGAAAACAAAATTGAACCCGAGAAAGTGAA
This sequence comes from uncultured Anaerolineaceae bacterium, assembly GCA_964540765.1. Classification (GTDB taxonomy): domain Bacteria; phylum Chloroflexota; class Anaerolineae; order Anaerolineales; family Anaerolineaceae; genus CAZJLN01. The sequence continues at coordinate 9,737 of CAZINW010000050.1, forward strand.
CCGCCCATGCCCTGAATGTGGGCACGCGCTTGTGATCCGAGTAGGTCGCTTTGGTAAGTTCATCTCCTGCAGCAACTTCCCAGCCTGCCGTTATACCGAGCCCTGGCTGGAGAAAGTTGGCGTGGTGTGCCCGACATGTCAGCAGGGGGAGATTGTAGAGCGACGCACACGCAAAGGTCGTGTTTTTTATGGATGTTCCCGTTACCCGGAATGTGATTTCACGTCATGGAAACGACCTTTACCGGAGCCATGCCCGAAATGCCATGGGACGCTGGTGGCTTTAAACAAACTGGAAGTGCAATGTCTAAACTGCAACGAGAAATTCCTGGTCAAAAACCTGAAAACTGACAATACGGAGTGATCCTGACTGGTATGATTCTTGCAGCAGATATTGCAGATAAGCATGAATTGTTCTAAAATATAAGCAGATATTCGGTTAATAAGATCATATGGTTGGCGCAGGAGTATAAGATGAACATGGAAAAAGTAAAAGAAATTGTAAAAAAGCCAGTTTTTATTGGCGTGGCAGGCATCGTCATCGGCTTGATTTTGGGTTTGATTATTGGCTGGGGTATCTGGCCTGTGCAATGGACAGATGCATCCGCAGAGAATTTACGCCCTGACTTGCAGCGTGATTATCTACGCAATGCCATCCTGGCATTTGATAAAAATGGTGACCAGGTTAAAGCCCTTCAGATGTATGACGAATTGGGTGAAAATGCTGAAATGACATTGGTGGAGGTCAGCCAGGATCCGGAATTTGTGAGCCCTGAACAGATCTTGAAATTCAGCCAGGCTGTCTCGGCAGAATCTGCTGTTGTGGAAAAACCAGTGGAAGAAACCACCGAGGAAGGGCAGGAGGCAAAACCTATCGTATGGATTGGTTTGATCTTGCTGCTTCTTTTGGCTGGCGCTGCTGCCCTGGTTTATTTCCTTTTCCTGCGTAACAGGATTGCATCCAAACATGAATCGTTAACCGATGAAGTTCCCGAGACCAATACTTACGAGGAAACTGAGGCAAAAGCAGTTGATATGGCAATTCCTGGAAAGGAAAAGCCAGTTGCCCAATTCATGACCACTTATATGTTTGGTGACGATCTTTATGATGATTCATTCACATTTGATGCACCCAATGGTGAATTCTTGGGAGAATGCGGTGTGAGTATTGGGGACACGATTGGTGTGGGTGAGCCCAAGAAGATTTCAGCCTTTGAGGTATGGTTGTTTGACAAGAATGATGTTCAAACTGTCACCAAGGTATTCTTGAGCGCTCATGTATTTGACGAACCCAATCTGCGTCAGCGTTTGGAATCAAAGGGTGAGCCGATCCTGGCAGAACCTGGAAAGCAAATATTACTGGAGACAGCCACATTACAGTTGGAGGCACGTGTTGTTGATATGAGCTATGGAGAAATCCCACTGCCTGAGAGCAGTTATTTCCAGCGCTTTACGCTTGAACTGGCAATCTGGCGCAAGTAAAAAATTTACCTGCCAGTGGTGATCAAAACTAAAAGCCTGGGCGAGCAGCCCGGGCTTTTTTTGCATGATATTTTTTAGTCTACATCCAATATTTGCAGGGTGATCTCACCGTTGGGTGTTCTAACAGTCACCGATTCACCCTTCCTATGCCCGATCAAGGCGTTCCCGATGGGAGATTCATAAGATATCTTGCCAGAACTGGTGTCCGCTTCTTTAACGCCAACGAGGTGATATATCTCCACCGGATAGCTGCCTTCCTGGACGGTTACCTTTGAGCCAATATTGATCTCACCAGGGTTATCTCCATTCTTCTCCACTACCTGGGCATTCCTGAGGATGGATTCAATTTCGAGAATGCGTCCCTCAAGAAAGCCCTGGTCTTCTTTGGCGCTTTTATAGTCAGCATTTTCGGAAAGGTCTCCCATTTCAATGGCATGTTTAAGCCGTAGTGCAATGGCTTTCCGTTTGGGTCCTTTGAGGTGTTCAAGTTCTTTTTGCAGGTTTTGTTTGCCTTCCTGTGTAAGGTAAATGGCTTCGTTCATATCGATACTCCGAAATTAATAAAATTATGCCGGTGTCAGGGGAGGACATCAGGATCAAATAGGCGGTTGTATTCATCGATGGCAAAGCGATCTGTCATGCCAGCAACGTAATCACAAATCGTGCGTTCAAGCCCGCGATCACTGATCTGTGATTGGATGCCATCCGGTAGCATGGAAGGGGATTTTTGGTAAGTGTTGAAGATGTCCGTGATGATCTTATCAGCTTTGGCAGCCATGCGCACCACGCGGTAATGGCGGTAGAGGTTGGCATAGAGAAAGTCCTTCAGTTCACGGTTGCGCCGGTACATGTCTTCACTGAATCCGACCACATTATAGGGGAGATTTTGCAGGTCTTCAGGTGACTTAACTCCGGATTTGCGTAAATACCGATCCACCGATTGGATCAGATCAGTGACTTCGAAATTGATCAATCGGCGAATGATCTGGTGACGGGTGAGGTCGTCCAGGGTGTCTGTCTTGCGGCGACCGATGGATTCATTGACGATCTCCCAGATGGCAATCCCATCCAATTGGGCTGGTGTGATCATCCCGGAGCGTAGCCCATCGTCGAGATCATGAGAGGTATAAGCCATTTCATCGGCAACGTTCGCAATCTGGGCTTCAAGATGACCGCGCAGGTCAGGGTTGTATTCACTGGCATCCGAAAGGTCATAATCTGTTTCATGCTTGACCATGCCCTCGAGCACTTCCCACGTAAGGTTGAGCCCCGTGAACTCAGGATAGCGGTTCTCCAGTTGAGTCACAATACGCAAGGAATGCTTGTTGTGCTCAAACCCACCATGATCCTTCATCAGGTCAGCAAGCGTCGATTCACCGGAATGACCGAAAGGCGGGTGCCCCAGGTCATGTGCCAGGCAAATTGTTTCCACCAGGTCTTCATTGGCACCCAAGGAACGCGCCATGCTGCGACCAAGTTGTGCCACTTCAAGTGTATGGGTAAGGCGGGTGCGGTAATAATCGCCTTCATGGATGATGAACACCTGGGTTTTAAACTCCAGACGGCGAAAGGCGGTGGTGTGGAGGATGCGCTCCCGGTCCCGCTGGAAAAGCGTGCGGTAATCTGGTTCTTCTTCGGGAAACTTGCGCCCTTTTGAATCCTTGCTGCGGATGGCGTAGGGTGCGAGCGATTGGGCTTCAATCTCCTCGAGTTGTTGTCGGGTATAAATCATCTCTCATTCTCCTGAGAGGCTATTATAACGGACATGGGGAAAAGATGAAAGCAAGGATATCAATTTTTTACATTTTTTTACTTTGGCAACATGAATATTAAATTCAGACGAACCCCACAAGCCCCGTAATGCCTCAAAAGAAAATGTTACTTTATGCCCCTTGAAAAAAACAGATTACCTGTGTATAATGCTTTCACGTTTGGGCGGTTAGCTCAGTTGGTTAGAGCGTTGCGTTGACATCGCAAAGGTCGTAG
>CAZINW010000051.1:0-6229 GCA_964540765.1 uncultured Anaerolineaceae bacterium
CGTAGTCAGAAGAGCCGCTGGTTGAAATGGCATCCAGCACGGCAGCTTCCACCTTATCTAGGCTCTGATCAGGCTCATCCTGCTGATTGACCATTGCGCTGGTTGACTGTGCCATGCTGAAAAGCATGCCTACAATCAAAAACGAGGCAAAAATTTTTAATGTTGATTTTTTACGCATAATTTACTCCTTATTTTGAATGATGTTAACTGCATACAACGGGATCGATTTAAGATTATCAAACAAATATTGATTTTCAGCAGCCTCCTTTATAAGACATAAACAATTAAAGTATGCAAATGACTACAAATCATCAAACCTTGAGCAGGCTTGTTAAGAAAATCTCCAGGAAATGGATTTTTCACTTCCTGATTTATTTATTTTTTTGTTGTCAGTAAAACCGCCGAAATTTCCCCAATATCAAGAGGCTCTACTATTATATAAAATAATTCTACCACAAGTGAATTATTGATTAGGGTTTTTAACGATTAATTTAAAGTAATCAGCGATCTTAATGTCTTGAATAATTCGCTTTTACACAGCAAGCCAGGTTTGCACGATCGTCTCTACCTAGAGAATCATTAAGTTACTCTTTATACCTGGTATAGATGGTCAAGGCAGGTTAAAGCCCTGCAAACAAATCACGTGAAATCTTGCCTTTTTTTGGAAGTTGAGGGTATGCCTGCATGAAGGTTTCCTGCTTGCGGTCAACCAGGCGCGCAATCAACCCCTGCAAACCTCGACTCACGGTTGCGCCACCCTGACTGGCATGGCAGGCAGCAGCGCGCTTGCGCAGTTCAGCCACCTCAGCATAATTAATGCGCACATGCGTGGGATAGCGGACTTCCGCCAGTGAGGCGATGTCAATATCGTGGTTGCGTCCCAGGCGATGCGGATCTTTTCCACTTAACCTGAGCATAAACACTCTCAGTTTCATGAAAGTGTGCTCCATCGTATGAAAATAAAGCCTGGATGCCTGGTGAGGGGGCAGATTTTCGCTCCCAACAATCGCCTTTGAGTCAGCAGCCATGTCAAAAGCGCGCACAGTCGCCCGGTGCATGGCAATATGGTCAGGATGCCGGTATCCACCGATCGGATCAAAGGTCAGGACAACATCAGGCTTCAGTTCGCGCATGATATGTGCCACTTTTTCAGCAACAACTTCCACCGGTTGGGCAGTCAGCGCATTGGGGTGCGCGTTATCTGCTGAGCCGGGCATGCCTGAATCGCGGTAGTTCAAAAAGATCACTCTGCGGATGCCAAGTATTTCAGCCGCGCATTTTAATTCCTGGGTGCGCAGGCAGGCCGGACTGTTTAGTTTTTCCATGTATACCGCATCCACCTCGCCTGCCTCACCGCGAGTGGCACACACCAGGCTCACGTCCACGCCGCGGCGTGCATACAATGCCAGCGTGCCGCCCATTCCGAAAGTCTCATCATCCGGGTGCGCCAGAACAGCCAGCAGGCTGCGCTTCTTTTGAGCAATTCCATCCATTTTCATCACCTCACAGGGTCGCCCATAATCGGGACTGATCCGTGTTGAAGCAAATATTATAGTGCAAATGATGATGGTTTTCCATTTGGGTATATACATAGTGATTGCCCTGCACAGGGGGGATATGCAGGGCAATCACTATGGCGGGAACCATCTCACTTTAACCAGAACATGGCTGTTCAGCTTCAGATGTTGATGGCTGACACAAATTTGATACCAATAATAGCTGTGTCAGGTGTAAATATATCAAGGTTTTAAAAATTATGGTTAAATCCAAATTAGAGTTTACAAATATTATCCTATTTGGAATATTTCTTCGAGCGTCTGTGATGTTCAAATAATGCCTGCCATTCGTCAACCTCATCTGAATTCAGCAATCTTGAGCGCGGATCGATTTCCGGCTCCTGCTCAGAAAGATGTGTCAAAGTCGCTGCAAATGCCTCGGAGGAGAGCACCTGCGCATGCATACTGCGTGCAGCCGCTGCCACCACCCGGTCAGAACTGACCACGGCGTAATTTCTAGCTGCCTTGCCGAGCTTCTTGAGATGGACAATGATGGCATCATCCGCTGTGCGCCCCTTCCGTACGTAATGCGCCCTGACAGCCCCATGCACACGCACACCGCTGTAACCCACCGCCGCCTGGTCAAAGAATACAGTCACTTTGCTGCGTGTCATGCGGCAGTAGCTCAGCAGCCAGTTGACCAGTTGGGATTCATCGTCCGGGTCGCTCAGAGCTATCCCCGGCAGGTGTGGGATCAGGTTATGACCATCAATGATCAGTTGCATATGCTTCTCATTCTAAATCAAAACTTTGGTTACCAAAAGGTCATTTTACCTGGTTTAAGCATATAATATCACCATCACTTGTTTGTAATAGAGCAATCTTCAATAAGTAATCATGACCCAAAATTCGCCATTCAATCCACCGCAGGATTATCACCCAGCCAAATCGGCTGTTAAAGACATCACGGTCTTTGCCCCCCGCCCCAAGGTGGATCTTTCATTTGTTGCCAGGTCATGACCATGCGCAAATCCACAAATCTCTGGTATTTGCTTGCCTACCTCTTCTTCCTTGTTGGGGCTGTGCTTGCCTACGTTGAGAACGGCTCCGAGCTGGCTTTCTGGATCATGAGCATGGGCATTGCCATCGACCTCACCCTGCTCATTCTGCCTGTCTTTGGTGCATCCAAACTCAAGATCAACCTGCGCCGCGGCAGTCCATCTTCGCGCCGGGCGTTCGCCTGCCATATCCTTGCCATCCTGTTGGCACTCGGCTCAATCCCTGTGCGCTTTCTCTCCTACAATCTCTTCTTTCACCTTCTGCTTGCCGCAGCCATCCTGCTGTGGTCTTTATCAATGCTTGCTTTTGGCAGGCATATTCATAAATGAATGGAGAAATCATCATGGAAAACGTCTTCCCTTCCAAACATCCCCTGGTCGCGCACAAAGTCACGCGCCTGCGTGACGTTCATACTGATCCCAAGAAATTCCGCGAGTTGATCAGGGAGGTGGCTGCCCTACTGGCATATGAAGCCACCCTTGATCTGCAGGTTTGTCCGGTGGAGGTGCAGACGCCCCTTGCATTAGCCAACGGCTTCGAACTGATGGAACGCATTGGGCTTGTGCCTGTGCTGCGTGCAGGGCTGGGTATGGTGGAGGGCATTTGGGAACTGATGCCAACCGCAGAGGTCTGGCATATCGGGCTCTACCGTGATGAGCGCACACTCAAGCCGGTGGCGTATTACAACCGCTTGCCAATCGAGCCCACCGTCTCGGTCTGCCTGATCCTCGACCCCATGCTGGCGACCGGTGGCTCCGCCATTGCCACGGTCGATATACTCAAGAAATGGGGCGTTGGTCGCATCAAGTACGTCGGGGTAATTGCGGCTCCAGAGGGCATCCAGGCTTTACACACAACTCATCCGGATGTGCCCATCCACATTGCCGCCATTGACCATGGTCTGAACGAACATGCTTACATTCTTCCCGGTCTGGGGGATGCCGGCGACCGCCAGTTTGGCACCGGCTAATTTTGCCAGCCGTCTTTGCCGATCAGCGGCACAAACACCACCCCCATGCAGTCCTCTGAATGTAGTTGCCCGCCTTCGCGCTGCCAGAGCTGTAACACCTGTGAAAAATGATGTCCAACCGGGATGACCAGCCTGCCCCCTTCTGCCAGTTGTGCCAGCAGACTTTCGGGCACATGCGGCGCGGCAGCCGTCACCAGGATGCCGTCATAAGGAGCATACGCCTGCCATCCTAGTGTGCCGTCTCCGCTTGAGATGCGCACATTTTTAATGCCCAGTTCCTCCAGGCGCTTTTGGGCTGCTTCAGCCAGCAGCGGCAGGCGCTCCAGGCTATAGACTTCCTTTGCCAACTCGCATAAAATAGCTGTCTGGTATCCTGAACCTGTGCCAATCTCGAGCACCTTCTCGTTCCCTTGCAGCCCAAGCAACTCAGTCATCACCGCCACGATGTACGGCTGTGAGATCGTCTGTCCCTGACCAATGGAGAGGGGTGCATCCAGATAGGCATATTCCCACTCATCGCTGGGAACAAACAAATGGCGTGGAACCTTGCGCATGGCTGCCAGCACGCGCTTATCCCTGACACCGCGGCGTTCGATCTGGTAGCACACCATTTCCTCGCGCTCTGAGTTATACAAGTCCTTTGGCGCTTCCATTTGCTTCCATCATTAAACGTGTGGCAATCTGGCGGTCCACCTTGCCCATTGGGAAGTCTTCAAGTGCATTCAACCTGATCCAGTGGATGGATGCATGCTGAAGGGCTTGTGGCTGCTGCCCGTCCAGCAGTTCACATAAAAAGGCATGCAGGGTGATCTTGAAATGTGTGTAAGCGTGCCGGTAGACGCCAAAAGGCGCACCCACTTGGATGTCAGCCGCCAGCTCCTCCCTGATCTCACGCACCAGGCACGCTTGAAGGTCGGCATCATCCTCCTGCAGCTTGCCGCCGGGGAACTCCCACATCCCGCCCAACAGCCCTTTTGCAGGTCGTTTTGCGATCAACACCCGCCCATCTCTGCTGATCACCGCCGCCGTGACCGTGTAATGTGGTACTTTTGGCTTTTGCTTCCTGACCGGGCGCTCCTGCTGCAAGCCCAGCCCCCTTGCCTGGCAGAGTTCCGAGAGAGGACAGAGCAGGCAGCGCGGGTTCTGCGGCGTACAGATGGATGCGCCCAGGTCCATCAATGCCTGGTTGAAATCTCCAGCTCTGCCTTGAGGGAGCTGCTCTTGTGCGATCAGCCAAAGCCTGCTCTCGGCTTCCGTCGTTCCCAGTGACACTTCCAGGTTGAACAGGCGCGCATACACCCGCCGGATATTGCCATCCAACGCTGGCTCATCTCTGCCAAAGGCGATCGATGCAATCGCCCCGGCAGTGTAGCGCCCGATCCCCGGCAGCATTCGGAGTTCATTCACCTCCGTCGGGAAGATGGCGCCGTAGGAGTCGACCAGCATGCACGCCGCCTTATGCAAGTTGCGCGCCCGGCTGTAGTACCCCAGCCCTTCCCAGCAGTTCAAAACATCCTGTTCACTGGCAGCCGCCAGGGTTGGTAGGTCTGGGAAGCGCGCCATCCAGCGCTCATAATAAGGCATGACGGTATCCACCTGGGTCTGCTGCAGCATGATCTCCGAGATCCACACCTTGTAGGGATCGGGAACAGAACGCCAAGGCAGGACCCTGGCGTTTTCTTTGTACCATTCCAACAGTAAACTGGCAATCGTCATTTCAAAATTGAAATGCTCCCTTGAGTGGCGTCAGTTTGAAGGTGTAATTATCTACATATTCCTGCAGCTTGTCATTCAGATGGATCCATTCCTCTGATTGGGTGATCTGGATGGCTTTCTGCAGGGTGTTCACCTCTGCACCAACCAGGATCTGCGGGTGCTCTCCATAGATGGTGACCCAGGCATCATTCATTTCCAACCCCATTTCAGTGACGCGCGGCATGAAAGTCCGCACCACAAATTCAAAGTATTCCTGTTCCCTGCCAGGGTGGATATCCCAGGTCATGATCACTTTGATGCTCATGTTCCTCTTTCAACGGCTAAGATGTGCGCACGTCCAGCACGATCACCCTGGTCTCTTCAGGCAGGGTGCTCACGTTCGCCACCTTGAAGCTTTCCATCGTCTCAAGCTGGGTCAGCCCCATCTCTTTCAGGAACTTGGCGAGGGGATCCAGTTTCATCCTGGCGCCAGGCACGGCATAGTGCATCGGGATGACGATATTGGGCTCCAAAAGACTGACCACTTCAGCCGCCTTGGAAGCGTTCAGGCTGGAATAATCTCCCACCGGCACCAGGGCGATGTTCACTGTTCCAAGCGCTTCAATCTCAGCCTGACTGGGCACGCGGTTGATCTCACCCAGGTGCGCCACCGTGATGCTGCCATAATCGATCACATACAGGGTGTTATGCTGTTCTTCCTCTTTTTTCTTGTTTCCATTGGTTTGCACGCCGGTAATGAACACGCCACCAGTTTCATACTCACCGGGCCCCATGATTGGCATGGCGTTGCGATTGACCACCTTGAGATTGTTGTGTCCGGGCTGGTCGCAGCTGACGGTCACAATTTCAGCCTTTAACTTAAGGGGGTCATAGCCAACCTCCTCGCTATTATAAGGGTCTGTCACCACGGATGCCATTCCGCGTTCACTGATGCGAAAGCAGGAATGACCATACCAAGTAATTTCCATTCATCCTCCAAAGCTTAACC
>CAZINW010000051.1:6329-11835 GCA_964540765.1 uncultured Anaerolineaceae bacterium
TTTTATATCCCATCATCTTTATCATCGTAATGATCCTGCTCGGCGGCTTACGCGTTTTGACCGAGTATGAGCGCGGCGTGGTTTTCACGCTCGGTAAGTTCAGCGGCGTGCGCGGCCCCGGTCTCACCTTCATCGTTCCCATCTTCCAAAAGATGAGCAAGGTGGACCTGCGCCTCGCAACCGCAGAAGTGCCGCGTCAGGAAGTGATGACGCGCGATAACATCCCCATGCTGGTGAATGCGGTGGTATATTACAAGGTTGTTGACCCGAAAGCGGTCATCATCAATATTGAGAATTACGTCTTCGCCATCCGCCAGTACACCCAGGCAGCCCTGCGGGACGTGATTGGCAACAACGAGATGGATTCGGTGCTGACGGAAAGGTTGCAGATCGCGGAAGCCATCAAGGAGATCGTGGATAACGAGACCAGCGATTGGGGCGTGGATATTGAGTCCATCAAGATCCAGGAGCTGGAGTTGCCCGCGGAAATGAAGCGCGCCATGGCACGCCAGGCTGAAGCCGAGCGCGAACGCCGTGCCACCATCATCGCCTCACAGGGCGAGCTGGCTGCGGCTGAGAATCTGCGTGATGCGGCTGAAAAGCTGGCTGCCACACCCGGTGCCCTGCACCTGCGCACCCTGCAGACCATTCGCGATATCGCCTCTGACCCGTCCGAAAAGCTGGTACTCTTCCTGCCGTCTGACCTCGGCAAGCTGACCGATTTCATTCAACCGAAGCAGTAAGCCATGACCATCCTGGATAACAATATCCGCTACCTGCAGATCGCCTTTAACTACAACCTGGGCATGGTCATGGGGGTCCTGCCCAGGATCGTGCAGGACAAGCGCATCCTGATCGAAGCCGGCACGCCTTTCATCAAAAGGGAAGGAATGCGCGGCATCGCTACAATTGCGCAGATGTGGCATGGGCATGTGGTGGCTGACCTAAAAACCTCGGATGGCGCGGTGGGAGAGGTGGACCTGGCACGCCAGGCGGGCGCCACAGCCGCCACCGTGCTGGGTAACAGCCCGATGGAGACGCTGAACCTGTTCATCGAACGCTGTGCCCAGCTCAATATGATCTCGATGATCGACATGCTGGGTGTGAATGACCCACTGGATGTGATGCGCCCGCTCGCCAAACCGCCGGATGTGGTCATCATCCACCGCGGGCGGGACGAGGAAAGCAACCGCTCCAAGATGATCCGCTACAGGCACATCAACCGCATCCGCAGCAAGTATGACGTGCTCATCTCAGCCGCAGGCGGCGTGGACCTGAAGGAAGCGCGCAGTGCCGTCTTCAACGGCGCCAACATCGTGGTGGCGAACCTGGTGCAGCCCGGTGATGGCTGGAACGGCATCCTCACCACGGAAGATATCAGGTCGGTTTCGCAGCAGCTCCTCGAGACGATTTCGTAAGGCGCAAGCATTCATGGTATGGGCGACCGGCCGGTCGCCCATACAGTTGGCTACTTTCGGTACCATTCGCATGGGATTGCCCGAAGTTCGCCATCCATACGCGCTGCACGCTGGGATGCTGCGCAAGATCGCCACGAAAACACACACCCCCTGACCAAGATGAGACCTTCGGTCTTTACAACACGCTCAGTCCCAGAGGGAGGCTACGCACTGAGGACATCCCCAGAAATGAGCTGGGACTTCGCGGCGCGAACAGAGAGGAAATATACATCCGCTGTCTTCTCCATGCCCAAAATTTTCTAACAGTTTGTTAACAGGACAAAAAAATAATAGGGGTAAAATGATGCACATTATAAGCCAATGGAGGTTTACATGAGTGAAACAATTTACATCGATCCTGAAATTTCCCAAGACGATAAAACCTGGTCGCTGCTGTCCTACATTTTTACACCACTGGTACCCTTTATTCTACTTTTTATCAAGGATAAACGGAAACGACCATTCATAAAATCTCATTACGTTCAGGCGCTCGTATGGGGCATCGTGATTTACGCGATCGCCCAGATATTCCCGGGGCATTTTCTTCCCTGGATTGTGCGTGTGTTCGGGTTGGTTATGGACATCATTTGGGGCATCAAAGCCCACCAGGGTGGGCAGGTTGACATCCCTGTTATTACCAAAATGGTCAAGGACCTGGAGTGGGTGTAAATCCTCATGCAAGCATGGAAAGAGGCTGGTAAATATCCAGCCTCTTTTTTTATCTCGGGGTTTTCGTTTTCTTGTAATTCGGGTTATAGGGAGGGAGGCACACACTGCCGCCGGTCGGGGCACTGCATATCGTCCCGGGTTTTGGGGGGATGCCGAGCCTTTGGACACGGCGTGCCGTGTCCCTACGACGGGTGTGTGTTTTCCTCTCTACGTTCGGGGGCTATATAAAATGGCTTGCGGCGAGCAATCAAGGTTCATTGGCGGTAATCTCCGCTTCTTTGGCGGGGCAGCCTCGCATTGGTGCAGTCATCCACACGCGCTTCGCGCTGGGACCGGACCATACCAAATAATAGGGTGTGTGTCTCCCTCTCTATGGTCGGGGGATTAAAATATTTTCGCTTCCCAAAGGGACACAGCGTGTGCAAAAACTACGAAAACTACTGTCACTCCATATACAAAAACTTGAAAAGCAAATGTCCTTAATGTTAAACTGAATAAACTCGAAATTGAGAAAAGTAAAGGAGCAACACATGGCTATTCGTGAATCATCAGCAGTATGGCAAGGCAGTTCAAGAGAAGGAAAAGGCAGCATGCGCCTGGGTTCCGGCGCTTATGAAGGCGAATACACCCACGCTTCACGTTTTGAAGATGCACCCGGAACCAACCCGGAAGAGCTGATCGGTGCGGCTCACGCAGGATGTTTTTCAATGTTCCTCGCATCGGTCCTATCCAAAGCAGGGCACGTCCCGACGCGCATCACCACCAGCGCCAAGGTTCACCTGGGGGCAGGCGCCAAGATCACCTTGATCGAGCTTTCAACGATCGGCGAAGTCCCCGGGATCGATGAGCAGGCTTTTCTGGAGTTCGCCGAACAGGCCAAGAAAGGCTGCCCGGTTTCACAGGCACTCGCCGCCGTTGAAATCAGCTTGACAGCCAGGCTGGCTAAATAAGAATTTTCAATAAATGAGAGAGGGCTTGTTAGCCCCTTAATTTCCCTGAAGACACACCTGGTTTGGCGCTTCTCCAAACGCTTCGTGATGCAGGAACGGTGTGTGTCTCCCGCCCTATAGAGCTATTGTTGGGTTTCGGGCAGGCTCAGATTTGTGGGTTGCTTACCCATTGCCTTGCAATCATAAGCATCCAGCCCTCCACCCAACCTACGACTTATTTGGAGACATTTTCGATAAGGAAATGGTATTAAATGAGGTTGGCAGGATCGTGGAAATGACATGGCTGGAAATTCCCAACCATTTCCCGGCGTCATCCTGGATGTGTTTGTAATCATGCCAAATCATGTTCATGGCATCATTCATATTGATAAATATGACGGGCAATCTGGCGTAGGGGCGACTCATGAGTCGCCCCTACCTCTGGCAACACATCCACCCCGTCCGTGTGGTCCAAAACCTCAATCCATTAGGGCAATTATTGGGTCCTTTAAATCCGCTGCAACGAAACGTATCCATGCCATCAATGGTATGTCAGATATTCCCATCTGGCAGCGTAATTATTACGAACATATCATCCGAGATGAACGCGATTATCAAAATATCCTGGATTACATTGAAACCAACCCGGTAAATTGGGAAAAGGACGAGGTATATACAGATTTGTAAATGATGGGGGCGCCGCCAGTCTCGTCCCAGATACCAATCCCGCAGGGACGCACAGCGAGGTATGCACCACAATAGGACTGAGATTAGAATCCCATACACAACCTCGTTGCTACAACACACCGACTGATGACTAATGACTGACGACTTACCTGGGGATGTCTCCCTCATTAAATTCAGGGGATATATGTGTATTTCACTCGTTCACTCTGTGTCCCTCGCTTTGCGTCCCTTTGGGATTGGGATGGCGTTCCCTTGGGCTGCGTACACTTCGGGCACTGCATCCCTGTGTATTTTTCTTTTGCAAAAACTGCAAAAACCTCCTCTCCAATGCCTCACGTGCCTTCTTCTTTACCTTTTTCCACATCGCAAGCTTGTGCAGCACGAACCATCCACTGATTCCAAGACTACAAGACTATCCCCTGCCACCTTCCATGATCACAATCCACACCCTAAAAACAACCGACTACTTTCCATAACAGACCACTTAGCAAAAAAATATTGATTGCAGCTATCAAATCTCTTATACTCATTGGCAGGAACAGCGGAAGGAGCGATGATGCAAATTGAAATTCAAATTGACGAAACATGCCGGGAGCCAAAAGTATTGATCCTGACCGATAAGATAACGGATGAGGTGAACGAGCTCTTGAAGAAGCTTTCCGCTGCCCAGCCACAGGCAATCGCCGGCTTCAAGGATAACTGCCTGGAGATCCTCCATCCCAATAAAATCATTCGCATCTATACCACCAACCAAAAAGTGATCGCGCAAACAGATCAAGGCGAATACCAGATCAGGCTGAGGCTCTACGAGGTGGAGGAAAGGCTTGGCAAAAATGGATTTGTCAGGATATCCAATTCAGAGATCATTAATTTGAAAAAAGTGGTCAAGATGGATCTGAGCTTGAGCGGAACAATCTGTGTGAAACTATCCGGCAATATTTCCACCTTCGTATCCAGGCGTTATGTTTCCAAAATCAAACAATTATTAGGAATTTGAGGTAAAAAACATGAAAAAGAAAGCATTATTAAGAGGTCTGACAGGGTTTCCTTTTGGCATATTCATCGGATATACGATCACGATCCTGATTTCCCTGGTGCATTCTGATGGAAGCTATGCCCCAGTTGTTCCTGCTTTGGTTGAACAACTTGGAAGTGAAATCAGGGCTGTCGTGCTGCAATATAGTTTATGCGGTGTATATGGGATCATCTGGGCTGCCAGTTCGGTGATATGGGAAAACGACAATTGGAGCATCCTGAAACAGACGATCGTCCATTTCCTGATTGTTTCCTTATCCACGTTACCAATCGCATATTTTGCACATTGGATGGAGCATACGCTTGCCGGCATTGCCAGCTACTTCGGTATCTTCATCGGCATCTATGTTGTGATATGGGCAGTTATATATGGCGTGTGGAGCCATAAGATCAAGCAGGTTAATGACAAAATCAAAGAGGAAAATAAATAAGAGAAACATGCATGAACAATTCAGGTGTGCCCGTAACCCAACATCATTAAAGTTGGGTTGCGGGGGTTTTACGGAGCCTGGAAAATGTGCCTGATTTTATCCTCCCCCTCCACCCAACCTACGAACACTGTGCTCAAAAAGTCCACAAACCCGCCCCTACCTGATTCCACGACTATTTGACTATCTGACTAAACGACTAAAGACCTCATTCCTGCGTCAAACCACTCGTATCAAATCCATACCCCGAATTGCCTCACAAATAATCTTACTATAGGGAATTACGTTGACTCAAAAAGAA
>CAZINW010000052.1:0-10713 GCA_964540765.1 uncultured Anaerolineaceae bacterium
TGCGCAAGGAATAATGCGGTCAGGCTCTTACCATCCCGGATCAGCCCACGATGAGCCATTTCATAGGTTGTTGAGCAAGGGATGCGTTCCACTTCCAGGAATTCATCCTCGTCTGCATCGAGAGGTGCGTACTTCAGGTCAGTAGCCAGGAAAACTGTCATAAATTCATTGGAATATCCGGCAGTCATGTAGAAGCCCCCGATTTCCTTGAGCGTGGCGGCATTCATGCCGATTTCCTCACGCAATTCGCGCCGTGCAGCCAATTCAGGTTTCTCATCGTCATCCAAAATGCCGGCTGGTAATTCCAATAAAATATCTTCTGCGCCCACACGATACTGACGCACAAAAAAGATCTCCCAGTCAGAATTTACAGCCACGAGGGTGACTGCGTTTGCATGATCGACCAGGTCATAAGTGCGCCGCCTGCCATCTGGTAATTCGTAATGAACTTGCTCAACGTCAAAGGCGTGTGCCTCCAAAACTTTGTTGCGTCCCAATACTTTGAAATTTCCCATTGAACACCTTTCAATCTTATCTCAATAATTATATCCGGCATGAAGTCAACCTTAAATAAAAGAAAGGCAAATAATTGCCCTTCTTTACATGCAAGTAAAGTAAAACCTATGGGATCTGCAATACCTGACGGGCTTCGAGTGTATAGGGCTCGACCAAGCCATTGACTGCAATGATCGATTCTGGGTAGACATCGCCATAAGCACAGGCAATTTTATAGATGGTTTCGCTGGCGCTGACCGTCCAGGTATCTGGATGGGTCAACAATGCCCGATCACCCGAGTAACTTCCAGTTGTTGGGATTTTAAGGGTCATACCCGCTGAGAGCATGGAGGATGCGCTCAACCCATTGAGAGACAAGAGGTCTGAAGGATCCACATCAAACCGTCGTGCCAGGCAGTAGACAAATTCACCATCATGGATGGTATATGACTCTGGTTTGGTCACAACAGGGGTGGGCGGCAGGGCTGTAGGTGTTTGCACCAACGTTGATACTGCCGTGGGTGCGATCGTTCCAGTAACTTCTGTTGTTACAGTTCCGGGTTCCTTGGTTGCGTCTTTAGGCGGTTCGGTCACCGCTGTGGGCTGTTCATACTTTTTCATAATGGCTTGAGCTGTCATTGTGGCGTTCAAAATCTGTTGGTCAACAGGCAAGGGCGTTTTGATGGCTTCGCCATTGTCAGAAGTGCTGCTGACAGGTGCTTTTGAAGCCGGGCGTTCACAAGCAGTAACAAGCATCATAAAAGCCAATACAATGATCAAGAGTGACAATATTTTTCTTGGCATATTCTTCTCCTTAACAAACAATCCATGACATAAATAAGTATCATGTATAATTATACAGCAAAATCAGGCTAAAAAAGTAAGATGGATTTTTTAAAACCAACGCCAGCCTCCATTTGTGAAGGCTGGCACATAAAACAGGACCCTTTTGTGATTTTATAAAACTACTTAAATTAATAGAGAGATTTTTCTTAAAAAGTCTCTCTTGTTCTAAGCAATTTTCTTCAATACTGGCAAACCAGATGCCATTTCGATAACTTTTTTACCAGCCGGAACTGCTGCAACAGCGAATTCAGGTTTTTCTTCACTGGCAAAAAAGAACAGCTCGGTGTCTTTTCCGCTTGCACGTTTAATTTTCTTGCTATGTAAGAAATACTTTTTACCTTTTGAGTTTGTAAATGTGTATGCCATCAGATCCTCCTTTCAAATTATCACATAAAGAGCTGATTTCAGTATAAATGATTTCTCACAGTTGTCAATTGCTTAATTTTCTCATGATCAGGTTCGTTTGAATGCAAAAGAAATGTAAAACTCTGATTTTTCATCCATCAAGGCACCTTGACTGAGCCAGGTTTGTCTGAAATCCATTAGAAGTTTATATAACATGTGCTTTTCAACTTGACGAAGTGGCAGATGATTGCATACAATTAATAGAGCATGTATATTTTGTAAACCCCGAAGTGGGATCATGAAATCCATCGTGTGTCTTTTATGCTGATATTTGAAGAGAGTATCAATCGACAGTAAGAAGATGCAGAACAAGAACAGGAAAAATTATGATCAAGAAAAAGAAAACGCTCATTATCGCAATTTTATTAATAACCATCTCCCTGGTAACAGCTGCATGCCAGCTCTCATCCAGGCTGCAAGAATCATCCAATCCTATTGAAAAGTCGCCAACTACGCCGCCCGCGGTTGATGTTGTTCCACCCACCACACCCGATATCAAAATACCAAACGTGGTGGATCAAGAGGATACACTGGTCAGCCTGTATCAACAGATCAGTCCCGGCGTCGTATCCGTCCAGGTCATCAATGATTCAGGGTCAGCTCAAGGCTCAGGGTTTGTGGTAGATAAAGAGGGTCATATCGTGACAAATTACCATGTTGTTGAAAACAGCGAGTCAATCGAGGTTGATTTTTCTTCCGGGTTAAAAGTTTACGGCGAAGTGATTGGTACTGACCCGGACTCTGACCTGGCTGTCATCCGAGTAGACGTACCCGCTGAAGAACTGGTACCGCTGGCTCTGGGTGATTCTGACCAGGCGCTCGTTGGGAAAACGGTCGTAGCGATTGGCAACCCCTATGGTTTGAGCGGAACCATGACTGTCGGGATCGTCTCTGCGCGCGGTCGTGTTCTGGATTCCATGCGGCAGACTTCGGATGGCATTTATTTCACCGCTGGTGATTTGATCCAGACCGATACCTCCATCAATCCAGGTAATTCAGGTGGCCCATTGATCAATCTTAATGGGGAGGTCATCGGGGTTAACCGTGCCATTCAGACTTCAGGAACAACACTCTCAGGGGAAGCTGTCAACACCGGTATTGGCTTTGCAGTCTCATCCAACATTGTGCGACGGGTTTTGCCTTCATTAATTTCGCAAGGCTCATACGATTATCCATACCTGGGTCTATCCAGTTTGAACAGCCTAAACTTGAGCTTACAGGAGGTATTAGGACTACCCCAAGCCAATGGTGCCTATATTAGCGGTGTTGTTGCAGGAGGTCCGGCAGAACAAGCTGGTTTGGTGGCTGGCTCCAGACCCACAGAAATATCTGACTTATATGCCGGCGGGGATTTGATCATCGCTGTAGATGGCAAACCCGTCAACGAGTTCAGTGATCTGTTGAGTTATATGCTCATCAACAAAGCCCCGGGAGATCAAATTGAATTTACCATCCTTCGTGATGGAGAGGAGATGAAAATTACCGTCACACTCGGTAAGCGTTCCTGAATTAAACGATCATTATCAGCGTCAAAGGAGGCCAGCATGTTTACAGAAAATGACTTGGAGGAATTACTGTCCTATCGACCCGAACTTCCCATGGTCAGTCTCTATATCAATATATATCCTTATGGACCACATAGTGATAATACACGCTTACAACTCAATCATTTACTTAAAGGAGTGGATCTCACAAAAGATGGTGAGATCATTCAAGAATATGTCAGCATGGAATATGATGGCAAGAGCCGCAGCCTGGCTCTATTTTCCTGCGCAGAGAAAGATTATTTTAAGACATACTCCTTGGGTATACCCGTTCTTGATCAAGCCAAAATCATGGATTGCCCGTTTTTGTCACCCTTGGTTGGCTTATTGGAAATGTATGCCCGCTGGGGTATTATCCTTGTAGATCGTCAGGGTGCGCGCCTTTTTTCCTTTCATATGGGCGAATTGGAGGAAATTGAAGGGTTTTATGGAGAAGCTGTCAAGCAAGTGAAACGCGGTGGTGGAGCGTCATTCCATGGGCGCATGGGCGGTTCCAGCGCCAGTGCCAACATTGAAAACATTATTGACCGAAACCTGATTGACATTTCTGACCATGTTTCCAATTTCATTCTGACAAAGCATATCAGAAGGATTTTGATCGGGGGATCAGATGAAAATATTGCTCTGATCAAATCCAATCTGCAAAAATCCTGGCAGTCTCTGGTGGCAGCCACATTCCCAATGAGTATGGCTGCTGACCATGGTGAGATCAGTGCACAGGCACAGAATCTGATCAAGAAGACCACCGCTGAGATCCACAGCAGCCTGGTTGATCAGGCAATTACCCTGGCAGCCAAAGGGGAGAGGGGAGTGATTGGGGTGAACGATACTTTAAATGCCATCCATTCAGGTCAGGTTCAGACATTGCTTGTGTACCAGGGGTATTCCGAGACTGGGTTTCAATGCCAGGGGTGCGGTTTTATGACCACGCAGGATCTGGAAGTATGTCCTTTCTGTGGTGGACAATTCCAGAAAATAATTGACGCAGTCGAATATTCGATTCATGAAGCAAAGCAGAAGGGTGCAGCGGTCCATCTTGTTTCAGATAATGATGCATTGCTTGAAGCGGGTGGAATTGCAGCGATCATGCGATATTGATTTGTAAAGTACGCTGTTAGAACATAAATCGAGATCGATCTGAAGATCGATCTCGATTTTTTAAACCGTGACTTGGTATGTCAGAATATAATCATAAAATGGAATGGTCATCTTATTCATACCTTAAAGCTTCAACAGGTTCCAACTTTGCAGCTCTGCTGGCTGGATAATATCCAAAGAAAATCCCGACAGCAGCTGAAAAAAGTGTAGCCAGGAGGATCGAATCCAAGCCAACTTTTGGTTCCAATAATGTACCTGAGCGGGCAGCAATCAATCCTACGACCAGTGACAGAGCCCAACCCAAGATGATCCCAATGATCCCTCCAATGAGACTAAGTATGGCTGACTCCGTTAAAAACTGAAAAAGAATATCAAAGCGCCTTGCACCCAATGCTTTTCTCAATCCAATTTCACGGGTGCGCTCTGTTACTGAAACAAGCATGATATTCATGATCCCAATTCCCCCGACCAATAATGAAATGCCACCGATGCCTCCAAGTAGAATTGTCAGCACACTTGTGATCGATTGGGCGATTGAGAGAAAGTCCTCCTGGTTGGTGATCGTGAAATCATTGGGCTGTCTATCATTCAGTCGGTGGGTGTCCCTCAGGATCTCACTTGCTTCCCGAATGGCAGAATTCACACTTTCACTATCCTTTGCCTGGATGATGATTATGTTAACCTGGTTGGAGATATCGCTACGTTCGATCCGCATTTGCGCGGTTGAAATAGGTACATAGACATTCATGTCCGGATTGTTGAACTGACTCCCACCCTTGGCTTCGGTAACACCGATGATCCTGTAAGGGTACCCATTGATCCGCACAGTCATGCCAATTACACTTGCCGATTTTCCAAAAAGCTCTTGTGCCATATCGGGACCGACAACTGCCACAGCAGAGCGTCCATCAATTTGCGTACTGGTGATAAAGGAACCTTCTGCCAGCAAGACATTCTGAACGGTGGCATATGCAGGACTCACCCCGATGACACTGGCGTTAAGGCTTTTTCCGCTGTAACTCAGTTCTGCTGTACTATTCACAACAGGAGAAACATAAGCAATACTCGGCGCACGGTTGCGATTGGTCAGCGCATTCGCATCAGGTAAGGTTAATGCCTTCGGATTTTTTACCTCATCAGTTATGTTTCCCCGCATGATATAAGCGATATTTGTACCGATGCTTTCAATTTGACCGGTGATGGCACTTTCTGCTCCCTGCCCTATTGACAGCAGCGCAATCACGGAACCGACCCCGATCATGATACCCAGGATGGTTAAGAATGCCCTTGTTTTATTGGCATTGATGCTGATGAACGCTTCTTTAATAGCCTGGATGATCCTCATGCAACCATCCCCTCATTTACGATCAATCCATCCAGAAGATGCATAATGCGTTGAGCATGGTTTGCGACATTGGGATCATGCGTAACGATCACCAAGGTGGTTCCGTATTGCTCATTGAGAGATAACAACAGCGACATGATCTCTTTTCCTGACGTGGTATCCAGGTTACCCGTCGGTTCATCAGCCAGAATGATCGCAGGCTGATTGACAATTGCCCTTGCAATGGCGACGCGCTGCTGCTGCCCGCCTGACAGTTCATTGGGTTTATGGTTCATCCTGTCTGCCAGTCCGACATCCTCGAGGGCTTTTTTGGCTTTTTCCCTGTGGTTGCTGTTGCTTCCTGCATAACGCAGCGGCAGTTCGACATTTTCAATAGCGGTAGCCCTGGGGAGAAGATTGTACTTTTGGAATACAAAACCAATCTTGTGGTTGCGTACAACTGCCAGGTCATCATCACGCAGATCTGAGACCAATTCATCGTCCAGATAATATTCGCCACTGGTAGGCGAATCGAGACATCCGATCATATTCATCAGGGTTGATTTGCCAGAACCAGAAGGTCCCATAATGGCAACAACCTCACCTTCTTTGATCTCGAAGCTGACACCACGCAGCGCATGCACATCGATTTCCCCAATATGATAAACCTTGGTTAGATCCAGGGCACGGATGACAGAAGCCGAGTCAATCACCATTTACCTGTCTCCAAGAAAAGCGGGCAGGCGGTTGTTATTTTCCATTATGCTCAAGATACTGATGGGAGGGTTGATGACAAT
Organism: uncultured Anaerolineaceae bacterium; assembly: GCA_964540765.1. Lineage (GTDB taxonomy): Bacteria > Chloroflexota > Anaerolineae > Anaerolineales > Anaerolineaceae > CAZJLN01. The sequence goes on from CAZINW010000052.1 coordinate 6,510, forward strand.
GATCTCCCCTTCTTCAATATCTGCCTCAACAATCTCGATGGATTTATCAGAATAAGCGCCCACAACCACATCAACCGCCACCGGTATGCCATTGCGCATGACATAAACAGTATCTTTTCCGTCAACTGTTGTCAGGGCTGCATTTGGTATCACAAATACGTCTGATTTCTCTTCGGTGATGATATTTATTGCCGCAGTCATACCAGATTTGATTTTATCCAACCCATCCATTAAAATAACTGTAACATTATAAGTTACAACACCCTGATTTTCCGATCCTGTGGGTGAAATTTCCACCACCAACCCATGATATGTCTCTTCAAAATAGGCATCAAAGACCATCTCCACATTCTGTCCTAATTTGACCAATGGGATATCCACTTCAGAGATTTGTACATCAATATATAATTTTGACAGATCTGCCAGTTGCACTGCCTTGACGCCTGCTGAGATTTGATCCCCCTCCAATGCATAGATGCCTGTCACAGTACTATTAAAGGGCGCAGTAATTGTCTTTTTCGCAAGCCGGGCTTTTGCCATGGTTAATTGCGTTTCCAATACTGTCACATCATCAGGGTCGGGGCCGTCCTTCAGAGAGGCGATCCGGGTTGTCAGGCTGGTTAACTTTTCCTTTGCCAGATTAACTCTGGCATCAGCCTCTTCGATCTCTTCATCAGTAAATTCCGCCTTACAGAAATTGAGATTTGCCAGGGCGATATCCACAGCATTCAGGGTTGCATCCGTTGCCCAGCGTTTATGGGCGTCCAAAGCCTCATCGTAATCTTCCTGGAGGTCTGCAATGCGTTCATCGGTGCAACGTCCAAAATTCATGACCCTTCTATCCTCTTTGGCATCCTCCAGGCCCTGGCGTGCTTTGATCAAGTCAAATTCGGCTTGTGCCAGCTCCAGGCTGTTGTTCTCATAAAGATCATTTAAGGATCTTTCGACGGTTGTCACATCAATCTGAGCCTGCAATATTTCCACTGGCAGGTTGGCTTCGTCAAGGTTCATCAGGACATCGTCCTGCGCAACCTTCTGCCCCAGGAAGACATCGACATCTCCCACTGTTCCGCTGGTCGACCAGGACAAAACAGCCAGTTGATTGGCACGGACGGTACCAGTTCCACTGATGCTTGCAGAGAGTGAACCTTTTGTGTATGCAACCGTCTCAAGGTTCTTTAAGGTCTCCGCTTCCTGCTGTTGACTCCTGTAGGCGAAATAAACATAAATAACACTGCCGATAATTGCCAGTATTAATATGGTGAGAATTACTTTAAGCCAGGTTTTTGTCCCCTTTTTCTTGGATACTTTGACCATACTTTCCTCCGTCGAAAAAGCAACTTGAATAATTAACTATAACACCAGGGAGATCATCAGGTATAAGAGTTGTATAAGAAGAGCAGATAATTCAGACCAAAAGTCGTCGAGAATTTCATAAAATAAGGAATAAAATAAGGAATTTTCACCAATGAAATTCCATGTTAAACTGGGAGATAATTTATTATTTAATGATTTTTGATATGGTTTTGAATGTTGGATGCGCAGCGTCCCGTAAGATCTCAAACAAGACCATTTCGACCGTGACAAGATTGCCTCCAGCCGCTGCCACACGTTTCGCAGCCACCTCTGCATTAATTCCTGTCCTTGCTGAAATAGCATCCACGACAAAATAGACCTCATAGCCGGCATTGATCATGTCCAGCGCACATTGACAAACACAGACATGTGCCTCATATCCACAAAGCAGAATCTTCCTTCTACCATGCTGATTCAATGCCGACAATATTCTCACTTCTCTAAAAGCACTGAAGGATGTGCGCGGGATCTCTTCAGTTTGGGGCAACAACTCAGCAACTTCAGGTAATGTGTGACCTAGTTTTTCAGGTGCCTGGGCGGTCAAAATCACTGGCAGGGATAAGGCAACAACGCCGGAAATTAATTTTTTAACTTGGACCAAGTAATATTCATCATTTTCAACGACATGGGCAAGCTTTCCCTGCACATCAATGACCATCAGAAGTGATTCTTCGCTATTCAACATCTTTACCTCCATCCGGGCTGTTTTATATGTTCAAAGCATAAGTTTTACCAATATCCAGGTTGCAAGCGTTTAAACAGGATAAAACCGCTTGTGCATATATTATAATCATCCCCAAGGTTTTGACATGAAACATGACTTCTTAATCGCTTTCAAGTTGATCGGGACTACCTGCAAACTCTGGTGGGGGGACTGGGTTAACCAGGTCCTTGTCAGTCTTGTTGCTGTGTTATTAAGCCTTACAGTCATATTAGCCCCGCCCTCACTGATGGGGATTATGCATGAAATGCAAGATTTGAGCCTTGGCAACCGTACAGGCATTGCAGGTTTCTGGCAGGGCTTCAAACGCTATTTTGGGACGGGGTGGCTTTGGGGGGGCGTCAACTTATTGGCGTTAGCCGTCCTGGTTGTGAACATCTGGTTTTATGGCAATATGGATTCCGCCTGGTCACCAATCCTGGTGGTCTTTCTCATTTTCCTGGCTCTATTCTGGTTTGTGATGCAGTTTTACAGCCTGGGGTATTTCTTTGAACAGGAAGAGAAATCCTTCAAATTGGCATGGAAGAATGGTTTTCTGACAGTATTAGCCGCGCCTGTATTCACTCTGGTGATCGGAGTATTTGCACTTCTCATTACCATTTTAAGCCTGGGTACTTTCCTGCCATTGCTGGTTGGCTCGCCAGCCTTGCTGGCATTATTGAGCCTGCTCGCTGTGCAAAACAGGTTGATCGAATACAGGAAAACTCCGGTGGATGCAGAAGGATTAGACCACCCGGGGTCATAAACTGAGCAGCGTCATGATCGTTTCTAAGAATCAGCTTTTAATATTCATAACCTTATCCTGTTGGAGCCTTGATGTCAAGGTCTATCACTGAAGTAAGGACATGAGTTGGGACAAGAGGAAAGGAAAAAGCCACAAGGATTGGTAAACTTGATATTCCACAACCAAATGACCAACAATGAGACTTCATGGACAAGTTTATCAATATTCAACGATTTATGCAGTATTTATTTGATGAGGAAGACAAAGCAAAAAGTGCGGCTGAAATCGGGCAAGCCATCCTGGCGGCGCGCTCAATACGACCGACAGACATAGCGGCGCAAATGCAAGGGAAGGGCGAAGCGAGCTATAAGCGTATTCAGCGATTTCTGAAAGGCACTGATCCACGCCAGGCGTTGTGGCGGCTGTTCGCTGATAGCTGATAGCTAAAGGGAAAAGCTCGTAGCTGATAGCTAATAGTGTCGAAATGTCGAGTAGTCTTTAGATGTTTGTCATTGCGAAGAATGAAGCAATCCCGCTTTTATTACTTTGAAGATGCTCACGCATTGTTCGTCAAGTTCGCCAAGTTCGCCAGCAAACACACACCCCCCTTGTAAATTACTTGTATTTAGGTAGCCAATGCTATCGACATAATATGAATCATTTTCAAGGATATGGGGTCCAAAAAGTTGGTGTGGGTGTCAGAGTCTGGGTTCTTGTTGGTGTAGGTGTCTTCGTTGGGGTTTTTGTTGGCGTGGGTGTCATAGTCGGAGTTTTTGTGAGTGTAGGTGCAGGTGGATATTGTTTGAGGATTAAAGGTAGATAGGCTTTAAATAACGTTTGGCCATATGCTGAATTGGCTAATACGAACCCGCCAATAATTATTGCCAAAGAAACAACTCCTGCTATTGTGGAAATCAATTTTCTATTTGTTTTTCTCATCATTTAGCTCCAATTCTCGTGTTTCTTGCTCCAGTTCAGAAATCATAATTTCAGAAGCTTAATTTTCCAGGCAGAATATTGCAAATCAGGTTTTTTCCCAGAACAGAGCTGGGACTGTGCCCCAGAACAGAACTGGGACTGTGCCCCTGACAGTCAGGCAGATAGCTAAGGAGATAAGGCCAATTTAATCGCCAATGGATCCTTCCCATGCAGCTGCCAATTGTGGTAAGAGCGAGTGTTTGGGCAACTTCCTGGAAGGTGGCAAAGCTATGATGGCGGGCGGCGTTATGAAGTATTCTTTTGTATTCATATAGTTTTTGGCCATGTTTCTTCCTTGCGGACATTATAGCAGACTTTAAGACTGTGGTCAGGCTGCACAGTCCCCCGACCAGAGGGAGGGAGGCATACCCTCCTCATCATTGGTGGGATGTCGACCTTCTCCCAGCGTGCAGTGGATGAGCGCA
>CAZINW010000053.1:0-10623 GCA_964540765.1 uncultured Anaerolineaceae bacterium
GCGTTGCGTTGACATCGCAAAGGTCGTAGGTTCGAGTCCTATACCACCCACAGAGTACCCATTTTGAAGATGGGTACTTTTTTGTTTCCCAAACGGAAATGAATGAGGTTATGGTGAAATGAGCGCGCTTTCCAGCATTTCAGGCAGTGAAATTTTGCGGATAGGGGCTGCAGGTCTCAAATGGCCAGGCGAGCGCATAAGATTGAATCCCCATGTGGGCAAGGATTTCCTGGTTGGAGATCTGCAAATCGGACACGCCTTCCTCGGCGCTGATCTGTTTCCTTTCTGATTACAATTTTAGCATTTATTTACGGTAAGGGCGAGGTATGCCTCGCCCTTACGTGAAAAGACAAAGAGAAACTTAACAAACCTTGGATGTCCAGGGTTTGGTCTTGCAAATAACCATAAAAACGGGTATATTATAAGTAATTAATGCGCGTTTACGCGGGACGAGTAGACTGCAACCTGACCAACAGTGAAGCGTTGACAAGTGAAAGATGCGCCTGGCAGACCAGCCGAAAACCCCCCGCCAGCATGAGCCCGAACCAGTCCATCTGAATTAAGGCGAACGGCAGCCCCGTTACCGGCACTATGAGATGACACAAAATAATTTATGTCAATCTGGGTGGAACCGCGTGAGAGACCTCTCGCCCCAGTGGGCGAAGGTTTTTTTATTTAATAAGCAATAATTTGGAGGTTGAGATGTCTGAGAATGAAAAAGAAGTTTATGAAGGATCGATGTTGTACCGCATGCGCCATTCGACCGCACACGTAATGGCGGAAGCCGTGCTGGAGAAGTTCCCGCAAGGCAAGGTTGCCATCGGGCCCGCCATCGAGGACGGCTTTTACTATGACTTTGATCTACCCAGGGCGCTCACGCCGGAGGACCTGAAGGAGATTGAGACACGCATGCGCAAGATCATTGCCAGCCGCGAGGTTTTCGTACGCGAGGAAGTCAGCGCAGAAGAAGCCAAGGTCATTTTTGCCGACCAGCCATACAAGCTGGAACTGATCGAAGGGCTTGAGAAAGGCGGATTGGATGAGAACGGCAATCCGAGTGATGAAAAGCCAGTGATTACCATTTACAGATCCGGCAAGTTTGTGGATCTTTGCCGCGGTCCGCACGTGGAAAATACCGGGGTGATCAACCCGAAGGCAGTCAAGCTGATGAACATCGCAGGCGCTTACTGGCGCGGGGATGAGAAAAACCCGATGCTTCAGCGCATTTATGGCACGGTCTGGGAGACGCCGGAACAACTGAACGATTACCTGTGGAAGATCGAGGAAGCCAAAAAACGCGATCACCGTCGTTTGGGGAAGGAACTGGATCTGTACAGCTCCAATGATGAGGTTGGCACAGGGCTGATCCTGTGGCACCCCAACGGCGCCAAGGTGCGCTTCCTGGCGGAGCGCTACTGGGAAGATGAACATATGGCAAACGGGTATGACTTCGTTTACACACCCCACATCGGCAAAGCCAGCCTGTGGGAGACGAGCGGTCACCTGGGCTTCTATGCTGAAAATATGTATGCACCCATTGAGATTGAGGGGCAGGCGTATTACCTGAAGCCGATGAACTGCCCCTTCCACATGCATATCTACAAGAGCGGGCTGCGCTCCTACCGTGACCTGCCGCTGCGTTTTGCAGAAAAGGGTACCGTCTACCGTTATGAACGCTCGGGTGTGCTGCATGGGTTGATGCGCGTGCGTGGCTTCACGCAGGATGACGCCCATCACTTCTGCCGACCTGACCAGATGCCAGATGAAATTGATTTTGTCCTGGGCTTCAGTTTGAAGATCCTGCGTGCTTTTGGCTTTGAAAAGATCAAGGCATTCCTGAGCACCAAACCGGAGAAGTCTGTGGGCGAGCCTGAGCAGTGGCATGCAGCTGAGGCAGCCCTGGAGGCATCACTCAAGCGCGCGAATATGCCGTATGAGGTTGACCCAGGCGGCGGTGCCTTCTATGGCCCCAAGATCGACCTGAAGGTGAGTGATGCAATCGGACGTGAATGGCAGCTCTCAACCATCCAGTTCGACTTCAACGAGCCGGAGCGCTTTGATATTACCTATGTTGGAGAGGATGGGCAGCCGCACCGGCCATACATGATCCACCGCGCCCTTTTGGGCAGCATGGAGCGTTTCTTCGGCATCCTGATTGAGCATTATGCAGGTGCCTTCCCGGTTTGGCTGGCACCAACGCAGGCAGTGATCATCCCGATTGCCGACCGGCACATGGCGTATGCCTGGCAGGTGGCTGAAACCCTTAAATCAGCAGGCATACGTGTAAAAGTGGATGAACGCGCAGAAAGGATGAACGCCAAGATCCGCGACGCTGAAAAGCAAAAAGTGCCATACATGCTGGTGATCGGTGACCGCGAAATGGAAGGGGGACAGGTGGCGTTACGTAAGCGCAATGGGGAGAACCCTGGCGCCATGCCTGTAGAGACCTTCCTGCAGATGGTCAGACAAGAGGTTCAACAGAAGGTTTAATGAAGAAAGGAACTGACCCACTTTCCCACCATTGAGTGTTGTTGATAATCATAAAAAATGGTGGGAAAGTGATATTTCTCTGAGGATTATTGACGATTTATTAAAGCCTATGGTATGATAAGAACCGTTCTGTAAACAGAACGGTTCTTATCAAATTGGAGAAGAAAGACAAACAGAGGAGAAGATCATAAGTAGCAAATTAGACTATAGAATAAATGAACGTATCAGGGCAGAAAAGGTCCGTCTCGTTGATGAGAATGGAGAAAACGTCGGGATTGTTACGCGTGAAGACGCCCTGAGGCGAGCAGAAGCAGCCGGATTTGACCTGGTAGAGGTGGCACCAAACGCCGAGCCACCAGTGTGCCGGATCATGAATTTTGGAAAATTCCTTTATGAAAAAGAAAAAAAGGAACGGGAAGCTCGCAAATCTCAGACAAAGATCGAGATTAAAGAGATCCGCCTGAGACCGAAAACAAATGAACATCACCGTGGTTTTAAGGTGGATGACGCACGCAGATGGTTGCAGGATGGCATGAAAGTGCGGGTGACGATCCGCTTCCGCGGCAGGGAGATAACCTATCCTGAAATTGCCATGGAGGATCTGCGGGAAATTGCTCAAGATCTGGCTGATGTGAGTGAGATTGAACAGGCACCGAACATGGAAGGTCGTTCAATGTTCATGATGCTGATTCCCAAAAAATAGATTCCCAAAAAATAGCATCTTGACACTCAAAAATCTGTTATAATATAATTTCGTTTTCAACCTGCGGCTGAGGTAGGATTATCAGCCGCAGAATTTTGATGAGAGGAGTTCGAACGTGGCTCGTAAACAGAGTACTGGCAAGTATAAAATGAAAACTCATAAAGCGACCTCCAAACGATTCCGTACTACCGGGTCGGGTATGATCGTGCGCACCAAGATCGGCAAAGGCCATCTGCGTCGCAATACCTCCCAACGGACCAAATATTTGCTGGCTGAGACCATTGAAGTTAAATCCAAGGGTCTGCGCAAGCATATTGCCCGTTTGGCACCTTATATGAGTAAGAGGGATTAATCCTTCGAAATCGATCCAAATTTTTAGCTGTGGCTGCTGGGTGTATATAACTGGATGAAAAATCTGACGCCCAGGGGACTGCAAAGGAGTTATTAGAATGGCAAGAGTAAAAAGTGGCCCATACCGCCGAAGGCGACATCAGAGGCTAATTGCCCATAACAAGGGTTATGAAGGAACGCGCAATCATTTATTTAAGCGCGCCAACGAAGCCTACCTCAAGAGCCAGTGGTATGCCTACCGTGACAGACGCAATCGTAAACGCGATCTGCGTAAATTGTGGATCGTTCGTATCAATGCGGCTGCCCGCCAAAACGGTGTAACTTACAGCCGGCTGATCAACGCCATGCACAATTCAGAAATCATTTTGAATCGCAAGGTTCTCGCTGATCTTGCCGTGCGCGATCCACAGGCTTTCGCTGCTGTTGTGGCAAAAGCAACTGGGAAGTAAATCCTTTATTTCATCAAAATGAAAAACCCCCGGTTTTACGGGGGTTTTTGTGTAATCTACCAGGTTACTTCGACAATGAATGGTGATCAATCTCCATCAATAGTTTCAAGAGGAGATTCGAACGAAGGAGAATATTCAACCGTTGGTGGATTAAAACGCAGGAGGGTGTTGTTGAGCGAATCACTCACCCACACCCGACCTTGATCATCAACGGCAATGCCGCTGGCGATGCCAATCAGCGTGGTGTTGTCATAGCCGCCCCAAAGCTGCAGGAAGTTACCCTGATCATCAAACTGCAGCACCCTGCCGGTGCTCGGGTCGGATACAAATATCTGGTCATCTGCATTGATCGCAAGGAAAGGCTTGTTATCCAGCGATTGGGAATTCCATGCGTCCACTTCCCAGGATAGAATACTGGTATAGGTCATAAAATCAAGGCTGGGAGCAAAGATCTGGATGCGGTTATTCCATGTGTCTGCAATGAAGACCAACCCTGCAGCACTGACCTCAATCCCGACGGGTTCATCAAACTGACCTGCCTCGAAGCCAAGTCCGCCAAACTGGGTAACATACTTGCCATTTTCGTCAAAAATAACAACCCGCTGTTTGCCGGTATCTGTGACATAGACCCGACCCATCGAATCAACAGCCACACCGCGCGGACCCCAGAAGGAATCCGGGGTATCTGCTGAACCAAAGGTGTCCCACATGGTAACAAATTCGCCGTCTGAGGTAAATTTCTGAATGCGGTGGTTCCAGGTGTCTGCCACATAGACGTAGCCATCCTGGCTGACAGCCACCCCCCAGGGCTCATTGAACATGCCTTGCGGGGCAGATCCCTCAAGGACATTGGCATAGCTTCCCCAAGCATTTAGAAAATTGCCTTCACTGTCCAGGTGGACAATGCGATGATTACCGGCATCAGCCACGTACATACTGCCATCCGGAGCAATCGCAATATCCCTTGGATAGGATAACCTCTTATCACCCACTAGGGAAATGACTTTGTCTGCTTCCAGGCTGATCGTGCCAGATGCATATGGATCAACTTTAGGTTCAACGGGTTTGGGTGCCAAACCGTATTCCCAGATTTGCGCGGCGATATCCTTGCGGATGTACATACGAAATTCTTCAGCAGGTGACCAGGTTGCAAGGGTCAATGACGTGGATTCTGTGGCTGTAGCGTATTGGGTATAGTCCCGGTTGAACCAGATTTGCCAAAGTGCTTCCCGCATGACCGGGTCTTTTAACATATTCCAAACGGATTGCAGGGTTTGATTGCGGTAATCTTCCATCGGCCACCACATCCGTTTATAATTAAATTGATAGTAATTGTCAGCCACAATTGGCTCAACTTTACTAAAGTTGTCATTGCCGACCAGGATGATCGGTGCATTGCGCAAGTCCTTGGTAGGTGTAATGTTGTACCAGTTTTTATTAGGGTAATCACGAAAATACCACCAGAAGGGGTAGTTTGAATCATTGTCATAAGCGACATTGATGCTTTTATCCCCATAAAGCCGTTTGGAAATGGTTTCCACCTGTTCCAAGACATCTTTCATATCGCGCGTAGCATGTGCATAGACAAGAAATTCCTTTGCGTTGTCATAGTTGATATAAGCCGCGCGGTAGGCTGTACGGACAGTGATCACTGTGAGGATGAGGAAAAAGGAGCACAACAGCAGCCTCAGGAAATTTAGGAACCTCCATCCTTTTAGCAGGTAGATCAGGCCGGCGATGGAAGCCAGGCTTGCAACTCCGGCTAAAAGGAAAGTGCTGGTCGCCTGCAATTGGGGTAATTCCTTGCCCTGGAAAGGCGGATTGGCTCCCATCAAGGATCCGAGTGCGTTGCTCGCCGCTAGAATGAAAATGAGCCCTACAGCGAAGACGAGCAAGCCTTTTTTCTTAACGATCATCGCCCAATCTGTGCTTTCCACGAAGTATCCGAGCCCCCAGGCCGCAGACAGGATCAGTGGCATGGCGATATGAGTGGTCAGCCAGGGCATGCGTTCACCAGCCAGTGAGAAAGCGATCAGGCTGATCAAAGACCAGAAGAGCAGCAGTAACAGGGTTGGCACAGGCTGGATTTCCCCTGCATGGTCAGGCGGGTCAGTGAACAACCTGAATTTAGGTTTAGGTGGGGTTTCAGCTTCGGTGGATAAATCCACTTCAACGTTTTCTTCTTCCAATCCGCTTGGCTGATTATTGCTCTCCAAAGGTAATAAGGGGGCTTCCTCATCCAGGTCGGGGGACTTTTCAGGTGCTTCAAATGGATGACCTGATTTGTTGAAAAACAATCCCTTGGCAATGCCAACAATGAGGGCAAAGATCGTGCCGATGGCTGGCAGGAATTCATACATGGGTATCTGCACAAGGGCATAATAGTAAAGAGGTTGGGTACCGCGCTCGACGGTCTGTTGAGACATCCAATAGCCAAGCGCACCAACAATTCCTACGAAAAAGCCATCGCCTTGGGTGAATACAGTGGTGTAAAAAATGATGAAGATGCCCCAGAAAACGAGGGCACACTTCAGCCAGACTTTCCGGTTCCAAAGCAATCCGATGAAAACCGAGAGCAACCCAAGGGGTACAATGACAGCAGCAGCGCGCATCATGCCAGCTTCGCTGTAATCCAACGGGTCAAACCCGAGGATCTTTATTACCAGTGCAGAAAGCAGCGGCAGGATCAGGCTGATTTGCAGAATAAGCAAGTCAAAGCTCCTTAAAGCTCTGATCTGACTTATAGATAATCCTTTAAGCAAAATAACCAGCGATGCAAGCGTGCCAACCAGGGCAATACCGAGGCAGGCAACCATCACGATGGTAGAAGATGAACCTGATGGCGCCAATGCCTGTGCGGCGTCCGCTGCATCTGGTTGGGTGATATACATAATTGCGCCCGCTGCGCCCGCGATCAGGGCGATGACTAGGATGATTGAAAAATATGACTTCAATTTTTCCTGCCGCCAATGCCGCTTCATGACTTCATAAACAAAGAAAATTGCCAGGAAAATGAGCGCTTCTGCTGAAAAAATATAGGAAGTGGCTTTATCTGCGTAGTGGAAGCCAGTAATGACTGCCAAACCGATGAGAAATTTGGTCTCCCCGCACTCCAGATAGCGCAAAAAGAGCCAAAGCATCACCAATCCCCAAAATACAATGAAGATCTCATTGCGCGTGTAGCGGCTGTAAAATAGCATGTAGGGGGAGATGGCAAAAAACAACCCTCCGATAAGTGCGCCAATGCGTCCCAGGTAGCGGCGCCAGGCGAAAATTGTAAAAATGACGATTGCCACGCCAAATAAGGCTGCCGGGATGCGCGCGCTGAAGTCGCTATCACCAAACATGAAGTAGGAAAACGCCACCATATGGAACTGGAAAGGACCATGGGTGACTGGGTCATAACGATATCCGCGTCCTTGGTAAAGATCGTAGGATGAGATGACATGGTTTACCTCATCGTGGCTCATCACACGCGCGCCAAGATCATAGAAGCGGCTGAAAATAGTCAAAATTATCAGGAGGACGATCAATAATTTTTCGATGGAAAAGGTTGGCCAGAAGGAAAACACAGGTCGGTCCAACCATCCATCAGCCCTGGTTTTTTTCGGTTGTTGAGCAAGTTCTGCAGTCATACATTCTCCAAAGCAGTTGGAATTTTCAGGTTAGTGTTGGAACTCAATTGAAGAAACTATACTTTACTCTTTAAAAATAGGCAAGGTATACAAACCTGCATGTGGTATCACTGTTATCTGCGTCAATAGTAAAAATGAAAAATAAGGTAAAATTCCAATCTATAGATTATATTATGGAAAAAAAAGCAAGAAGTTTAATGGTATTGAGCATCCTGGTTTTGCTGAGCGGCTGCCTGACGGAAGCAACTGCTACTGAACCATTAAGTACGCAGGATGCCACCGCACTCTACAGCACTTCTGTAGCCGAAGTCACGGCTGCCTTCGGGCAGACAGCCACCATCCAGGCTTACGAAGCCACAGGCGTGGCGGCAGCGCTGACAGCCGCCTATACCCCCAGCCCAATCCCGACATTGGAGCACACCCGACCGGTGAGTCCGTCTGCAACTCCAACGCAAGTCACTGCCTGCAATGTGGCAGCACCGGGCGTTCCGATGGATGTCACCATCAGGGATGATATGGAGATTGCTCCGGGTATCAGCTTTACGAAAATCTGGCGTCTGGAAAATGCAGGTTCCTGTAAATGGACAAGGCTTTATAAACTTGTCTTTTTTTCTGGCAATCCCATGGAAGCCATTCAATCCATTTACCTTCCAGGCGAGGTGCTTCCAGGAAACATGATCGATTTGAGCGTTGATATGGTGGCACCCCTGTCAGCAGGGACTTACCAAAGCAACTGGATGCTGATGGATGCGGAAGGAAATTTGTTTGGGCTGGGTCCAAATGGAGATGCGCCTTTCTGGGCAAGAATTCAGGTGGTCCAGGCGACTACGCCCACGCTTACACCGACTGTCACGCTGACACCCACCCCGATTGTTTACCGGGAGGGCATCGTTTCTTTAATCAGCGGTGACAATCTTGACCTTGATACTGGTTTAACCAACCAAATTGGAGGTCTTGCAGACATGATCTATGAGTTGGTGTCGCCAAATCATGTGATCAGCCCCAACAATGGCGCCGGCATGATGCTGTTTGGCAGTAATTTGCCAGGGTTTTCAGATTGTAAAGATGCCTTGGTTGGATCCACCCCGTTATCCTTCGAGGGCGTTGACCCAAATGTGTATATATGCTACAGAACCAACATGGGTATGCCAGGAAGACTGCATTTGATCAGCTTCGACGATGAAAATGATGCATTAAAGCTTGAATTCTTAACCTGGTCGATCCCCTGAATTATTATAAACCGAAATGGAGTAAAGAATATGTCAACAAGACCCATGATGCCTGCGCCAGAACTTGACCGTGAAAACATGCTGGGATTCATCCATGCATTACCCGATCAGCTTGAAACTGCCTGGGCATTGGGGCTTTCCTTACCCCTGCCCGTAACCGGAAAAATTGAGCGGATCGTGATTGCTGGCATGGGGGGGTCCGCCATTGGCGGTGATCTGCTTGCAAGCTATTGCAGGGATCGCTGCCAGATTCCCATTGTGACTCACAGGGATTATGAATTGCCAGCCTGGGCAACCGGACCAGAGACCCTGGTGATTTGTTCATCACACTCCGGTAATACAGAAGAAACCCTCTCAGCATTTCAGGCTGCAAAAGCGGGAGGGTGTTCATTGCTTACCTTGAGTACTGGTGGCAAGCTGGTTGATGCCGCCGGCAAAACTGGCGTTGCCAACTGGCTGTTTAAGCATAATGGTCAGCCGCGCACTGCGGTTGCCTTCTCATTTGGCATGCTCCTCGCACTTGTGGAGCGTCTGGGATTGGTGAGCGGTTCAGAAAAAGAAATCCGATCGGCTATCTCCGCCATGCACATGCAGAGACAAACCCTGGGCAGAGATGTGGATATGCATCACAACCCTGCCAAACGATTGGCTGGTCAATTGACGGGCAAGTATATCTCCATCTTTGCAGCCGGTTCGATGGAAGTTGTGGCGCGGCGTTGGAAGACGCAGTTCAATGAGCTTGCCAAAGCCTGGGCGCAGTTTGAAGGTCTGCCGGAAGCTGATCATAATACGCTTGTGGCAACCATTAATCCTGAAGAGTTGGTGACCAAAGTTGCTGCCATTTTCCTGCGTTCAGAGATGGACCACCCGCGCAATCAATTGCGCCTGGTTGCCACCAGGGAAGCCTTCATGCTGGATGGTTTGACAGCTGATGAGGTCTGGGCGAAGGGGGATACCCGACTGGCACAGATGTGGACACTGCTGCAGATGGGAGATTATGTGGCTTATTACCTGGCGCTGATGTACGGGATTGATCCTACTCCGGTTGAGGCTCTGGCGCGGCTGAAGGAAAAATTATCTTCCCTGTAAAAGCACCCTTTGGAATTGATATTGGAATTAGGATTGACAATTTACAAAATCATTAAGTAGGTTGGGTGAAGGGGAATGACAAAACCCGGCACATTCTCCATGCATAATCTAATCCCCGTAACCCAACACAGTTATTGTTGGGTTACGGGCATGCCAAGATTGGCTTTGCCTTGTACAGTAGGATACACTTGATATTATCCGCCCTCCACCCAACCTACAATTCCTTGGGACTGTGTCCCTGTAAGATCAGGAATTGGTAATGTCACTTTTCAAAAGGCTCATTTTCAGGTTTTAACAGGTCTGTATCTGCGCCCAAAGCCGTCTTGTTTTAAAAGATGGCACGGACCATCAGCATAAAACCGAAGATGACCAGGGGGATGCCCACGATTGCTCCGATGATGGTCAGGCTGATGATGATGCCACAGATCATCAATACCAAGCCGATGATGGCGCCGACCAGTCTGCCGGTGAACCCAATGACAATGACAACCAGCCGCCACAGCAACCAGAATGGGTAGAGATACCAGGGGATTTTTTTCTTTTCTTTAGACACAGCGTACTCCTTTCGCCAAGAATTTTTGAATTTGCCTTCCCAGAAAGGAACTGGGATGATATCCCATTAATAGTACCTGAGTTTATCATTCTAGTGTCCTGGAGCAAGGTGATTTAGCAAGGTT
>CAZINW010000054.1:0-8851 GCA_964540765.1 uncultured Anaerolineaceae bacterium
CAAGATTTTGACTGATCACCTCCATGTAATAATGATATTGTCCCAGAAATGGGCTGTGTCAAGGCTGTGTCAAGGCTGATGTCAAGGCTAATTAGAAATGTCAAGGCTGACTGTCAAGGCTGACCCACACTGTCAAGGCTGACCCACACTGTCAAGGCATGGATTGTCGGGCATGGACAAAAATGGATTGGTGATGTGATCGAAGAGCAGGAAGATCAGGTCAACGGTGTACCTGTTTTACGACAGCGGCTGAAAAATGATGACCCAAATACGGGCGGTCCTTATATATATGCACTTCTTTGGTATCCTTACAAAGACTTGGTCTTGTGCTGGACGTCCTGGCCAGGTGAGATAACGGAAATGATTAATTTGCTGGAACAAATGGTATCCAATTTTAACAATCCATGAAACGATAAAAAAAACGGGCTGTTATTATTGAATTTGCTCTGACTTGGTGCCTGTACCGAGGGATGCGGAAGGCAAGCATGTTACTGTCAAGATTTTCCAAATTTTGATACAAATCAGAGAACTCCTTGCGGATGAGTTTTCGCATCTTTTGCGTCGCAGTGGCAGGGACATTATATGATCTCGTTGATTCTACCGACGAAAACTTTGATAGCGTCACATTTGGCTTTTATTACATCACAGACATCCTTACTCAGGAACCTCTCGAGGAGAGCTTCTCCGCCTTTTGGGACAGTTGGAAGATCAGCGTGCCGAATCAGCAGCATAATGCGGTTCGAGCCATCTACCAAAACACCATTGATTACGATACTCCGCCGCGCTTTGAGCCCCCATTGCCGGATCGAACCGTACTGCAGGGGTTTGGCGGGGATCATGCCATTGATCTCTGGGACTATTCAAAAGATGTTGAGAGCAAAGATTGGGAGTTAAATTGGCAGATTGTTAACACCAGCGACCCGCGCTGTGGCGTGACGATAGACACTGAAGACTATGTGAACATCCACCCGCAGGCCGGATGGCTGGGACATTGTGATGTAACCATTTAGCTCAGCGACAGTATCAAGACGGTTGATGACACTTTCCGAGTCACTGTGGTGCCAGTGCAATCACGCGTGCATTTACCGATGATCTATAAATGAAAAACAGGAGGCGAAGATGAAACGTCTATGTCTGCTTTTAGCTGTGATGATCGTTTTGGCGGGATGTGCGGAAAATGCTTCTCCAGGTGAATGGCAATGCCACCAAGGCATTTGTGTTAAAATTGAAGTGGACGAACCAATTGTTTGGGAGGAGCCAATTATTGTAAGGGTCACCGTAACAACGGAAGAGGATGTCTCAGATGTGGGTGTCTCGCTAAGGTATTATGGCAAAGACATTGTCGTAGAAGAGCCAGAAACAGAAGAACCAGGGCAGGTCACCTGGCAGGGAGGCAATGGAATAGATTGGAAAGTAGACACAAAATCGGATCAACCAGTCGTTTTTGCGCGCAAGATGCACATTCCTCTAATTGATGAAGGTGTAATATGGTTTTTTGCAGATATCATGACACCGGGCGGGTTGTTTGAAAATGACTCCTTAGGAGTATACTTCGCTCATCAGGAAGGCAAGGTCTATTACTCAGGGACACCGTTGCCAACCGATTTAGATCCGGTGCCGACCTTAAATGAGTCTCAGAAAATGACCCAAGAAGCCTGGCCCATCCCCACGCGGGGAGTAACCATCTACCCCACTCGAAGACCCACCCAAACCGAGGAGCCACCAGATGGCAGACACACGCCCACCCAGGCAGTTCCTTACCCGATCGACACGCCCAAGTCACTCGTGCCAACAAGCACCCAGACACCGTAC
This sequence comes from uncultured Anaerolineaceae bacterium, assembly GCA_964540765.1. Taxonomy (GTDB): domain Bacteria; phylum Chloroflexota; class Anaerolineae; order Anaerolineales; family Anaerolineaceae; genus CAZJLN01. The sequence continues at coordinate 1,813 of CAZINW010000054.1, forward strand.
CCATAATAAAGGGGGAGGGTTACCCTGGCAGAGGTAGATCCCCACAATCTGAAGGATGCAAAAAGTGTTACACTTGTGGCTACAGTGAGTATTGAACGGAAAGGCTGATTCCTTGATCTCAACTATTTCGAACCGGGCCAGGCAATCATGCCTGGATCTGGTTTTTCTATTTTCTTTGACAAGATATGTACTAAAATTAACGCAAGCAGTATTGAAAAAAGGACGAAATAAATGGAAACTGCATGGATCTCAGATTATCTAAAATCAAACGGAAATGAGCTGTTTTTTACGCGTACCGGCGGGAATAAGCCACCCATTGTTTTGGCGCATGGGTTTACAGATGACGGCTCCTGCTGGACAGATGTTGCCATGGCCCTGCAGAATGATTACGACCTGGTCATGTACGATGCCATCGGGCATGGGCAGTCCTCCCGCATTGCAGAAGACACATCCCTGGATATGGTTGCAGACATGCACAACATCATCATCGGTCTGGACTTGAAAAAGCCTGCCATCATCGGTCATTCCATGGGCGCAGCAACTGCGGCTGGTTATGCTGCCATATATCCAGAGAATGTAAGCGCAATTATATTGGAAGATGTTCCCTGGTTCAATGAAATGCGCGCACCCAGGAAGGAAGAAAAAACACCTTTCAGTGAGGTCATTGCCGATTTGCAGAAAGGTCCACTCAAGGATGCCATCGCTTATAGCAAATTAAATAACTGCCATTTTGCTGATTCAGTGCATGAGCCCTGGGCATCCTCTAAATTAAAATTCGATCTTGCACTTTTCAACCGCAAATGGCCTAAAAAAACCCGCTGGCAGGAAATTGCCGGAAAAATTGCATGCCCGACCCTGCTCCTGACAGGTGATATTGAAAAAGGCGCGCTTGTTACACCAAAACTTGCCATCGAAGCACTCAGACTCATGCCTGATTTACAGTGGGCGCATATTCCCGGTGCAGGTCATTGCATCCGCTATGAGAGGTTTTCAACCACAATCAACGTGATAAAGACATATCTGAAAATGAAATATCCTTCCAAAAAATAAAAAAAGGAAAGAATATGGCAAAACACCTCATCCTGATGGCTGGCAATATAGGCAGTGGCAAGACTTCCCTCACGGAATGCATTGGGAAGCGCCTGGATTGGATAACCGCCTTTGAATCTGTTGTGAATAATCCTTACCTGCCAAACTTCTATGCAGATATGCGCACCTGGTCTTTTCACCTTCAAATTTACTTTCTCGGACATCGCGCTGAGCAGCACATCCAAATGGCAAATGACCCCAGGTCAGCCATCATTGACCGCAGCATCTATGAGGATGCGCAAATATTCTCGCGGGCATTGAATCACCTTGGCAACCTGAGTGACATGGATTTTCAAGCCTACCTGAAGGTGTATGAGCTGATTGTAAAAGACCTGCCGAAACCTGACCTGTTGATCCATCTCAAAGCCCCAGTTTCAGTATTAATGCAAAGGATCAGGCGGCGTGGCAGATCCATTGAATCCAGCGTAGATGAGGACTACCTGAATTTGCTTGACCATTTTTATGATGAGTGGATCGCAGATTATGATGAATGCCCCGTGCTGACCTTGCGCAGTGATGACCTGGACTTCGTGAATAAAGAGCAGCATTTGGACATTGTGGTTGAAAGGATCAACGAGAAATTAAAAGGCAAGGAGACCCTCTCGTTTTAAGATGAGGGAATTATTAAAACGACTCTTAAAAGCGGTTTTAAGAGTTGGACAGGTTCAATAATGATGGCTAAATATTGTTATTACTTTTCTTAAATGTTATATCAATTCCCTTGACAAGGTTTATGAACTATGATTAAATAATGCTGCTCGATGGCTGGGTGCCCCCCTCACCCAGTCACCGAGCATTTGTTTTAAGAGCGGGGATCGACAACCTTAATCCTGCCACTCAAGCACATAATCCCCGATAAAGACATCCTCCCCTTCATGAATGCCAGCCTTGCGCAAGGCTGTGTCAAGTCCGATCACATCCATCAAACGCTGAAAGCGCCTGACGGAGCCCGGATGCTCCCAAAACGTCATGGCAGCAGCGCGCTCGATGGATTTCCCAAAAACATGCCAGCCACCCTCTTCATGAACTATGCGGAAAGCTCTTGGATCCTCTTCAGCGTTATAGACGGGTATGCTTTCCACTGGCGATACATCAGGTACCGTTTCCAGCAGGTTGTAGGTTTTCCACATCAACTCTTTCACATTAAGGTGGGTTACAGCAGAGATTGGCATCACCTCAACATGAAGCTTTTTCAAGCGCTTACGAACATCCTCAAACTTTTCTTCCACCATGGGCAGATCCATTTTATTGAACGCCACAATTTGCGGTTTTTCTTTAAGTTTTTCATCAAATAATGCCATCTCGCTGTTGATCTGCGAATAATCCGAAATGGGGTCCTCTGACAAACCGTCAAGCAGGTGAATGATCACCTTGGTGCGTTGGATGTGACGCAGGAATTCAAAGCCCAGCCCAACACCCATGTGGGAGCCTTCGATCAAACCTGGAATGTCAGCCAATACCATGGATTTGTCATGATCCAGCTCCACCACACCCAGGTTTGGTTCAAGGGTGGTAAAGGGATAATCAGCGATTTTTGGTTTGGCATTCGTGACTGAAGCCAGCAGGGATGATTTACCGGCATTCGGGACGCCCACCAGGCCGACATCAGCAATCAACTTTAATTCCAGTCTCAGATTAAACGCCTCACCGGGTTCCCCTTTTTCAGCAGTCTGCGGGGCTTGATTGCGCGAACTGGCAAAATGCTGGTTCCCACGCCCTCCCCTTCCGCGTTTGGCAACCACCAGGGTCTGGTCAGGTTCCAGGAGATCACCGAGAAAGGCACTTGTTTCAGAATTGTAAACCATGGTTCCAGGTGGCACAGGAACGATCAAATCCGATGCTGATTTGCCTGACATGTTATTCGGTCCGCCCCGCTTTCCATCCTCAGCAATAAATTTTTGGTTGTAGTGAAACTTGACAAGCGTGTTCAGCGTTGGTTCCACCTTCAGAATGACACTGCCACCGCGCCCCCCGTCGCCGCCATCCGGGCCCATGCGCGGTTTGTACTTCTCGCGGTGCATATGCACCATCCCGTCCCCCCCTTTGCCGGATTGCACAAATATTTCAATGGTGTCTAAAAACATAGTTACTCACAATCAAAGATTTGTACTCTTTTTATATCATGATTTACCGATAATTATGGATAAACAATTACCGAAAAAAATGTAGGGGCGACTCATGTGTCGCCCCTACGTCTTTTGATCAATATTGCTCCGCTTTACTTCCCAAATTTTTTCATAAGGATATCCCTCAAGGTGGGTTTGCCAATTTCCTGCAGTTCGTAGCGCACGCGCTGGTTGGGCTTCCTGATGGTGATGATGCGGTTCAGATCAATCGGGGTACCGATAATCACCAAGTCTACGTCCGCATTTTCAATAGTCCTCTCAAGGTCATGCATCATGGCTTCACCGTATCCCATGGCAGGCAGGATCTTGCCCGTGTCAGGATACTTGTTATAGGTATCGATAATCGAACCAACAGCAAAAGGTCGCGGGTCAACAATCTCACCAGCGCCGAAGCGTCGGGCTGCCACATAACCAGCGCCATATGCCATGCCGCCGTGGGTAAGGGTTGGGCCATCCTCAATCACGAGCACGCGTTTACCCCTGATCGCTGCCGGGTCATCGACAAAGATGGGAGAAGCAGCTTCGATCACGATCGCATCCGGGTTGAGTGAATACAAATTCTCACGCACAGTAATGACATCCTCAGGGTTGGCAGTATCCACTTTGTTGATCACAAACACATCCGCCATGCGCACGTTGGTCTCACCAGGATGGTAATAGAGCTCATGACCAGCGCGGTGTGGATCAGCGACAACAATATTCAGATCAGGCACGTAGAACGAGAAATCGTTATTACCACCATCCCAAAGGATGATATCGACTTCTTTCTCAGCTTCACGCAGGATGGCTTCATAATCCACACCGGCATACACAATCACACCGTTATCGATATGAGGCTCATATTCCTCACGTTCTTCAATGGTGCATTCATGCTTGTCAAGATCACTGTAATCCGCGAAACGCTGGACTTTTTGTTTGACCAGATCACCATAGGGCATGGGGTGACGGATGGCTGCCACTTTATAACCCATTTCTTTAAGGATCAATGAGACTGCCCGAGTGGTCTGACTTTTGCCAGAGCCTGTGCGGACTGCGCAAACCGATACCACTGGTTTGGTTGACTTGACCTGGGTTTTAGTGGCACCCATCAAGCGGAAATCTGAACCCAATGCGTTGACCTGGGAGGCTTTGTGCATGACGTAAGTATGCGGTACGTCACTGTAGGCAAAAACGACTTCATCCACGTTAAATTTTTTGATTAACCCGGGTAATTCACTCTCAGGATAAATGCTGATCCCATCCGGGTACAGTTTGCCAGCCAATTCAGCCGGGTATTTTCGTCCTTCGATGTTTGGAATTTGTGTTGCTGTAAATGCGACAACTTCATATTGCTCATTGTCGCGGTAAAAGGTATTGAAGTTGTGGAAGTCTCGTCCTGCTGCTCCCATGATGATCGTGCGTGTACGTGCCATTTGCAAAGATTCTCCTTGTTTATTTTGTTTAGTCTATGATACCCTATATTTTACATCACATCGGGCGCTTTGATCCCAAGCAGCCTTAAGCTGTTCGACAAGCAATACCTGGATGCGCTCACGAGTGCCAGGCGGTAACTTTTCACATATTCAGGTGCAGAGAGAACCGGGCAGACATTGTAAAAACCGTTAAAAGCCTTCGCCATTTCGTAGGCATAAGTTGCAATCAATGAAGGTTTGTACTCTTTGGCGGCACGTTCAACCTCATACGGAAGTCTGCTGATAACCTCAATCAGATTGATCTCAGTGCTGTGCAGGTCATGAGCAAATGAGATGTTCTCATCAAATGCATAACCTGCCTTACGCAGGATGCTGCCGGCACGGACGTGGGCGTATTGAATGTACGGCGCGGATTGACCATTAAAATCCAGGGCACTTTCCCAGTCGAAAGTTACGATCTTGGTGTTTTCGCGGGACAACATGGGATATTTGATCGCACCAATGGCTACTGCCGAGGCAATTTCCATTTTTCGCTCATCGGAGAGACCAGGATTCTTTTCCTGCACAATCGCCAGGGTTCTCTGCGTGGATTCCCGGATGAGATCATCCAGCAGAACGACCGTCCCGTCGCGGGAGGACATGGTCACATTGCCAGGCAAATTGACGATCTCATATGCCAGGTGCACCAGCCGAGATGACCATGCGTATCCCATCAATTCGAGGGTCTTAAAGATCTGTTTCATGTGAAGGGATTGGCGAACATCGATGACATAGACCGATTTGTCCAGATCGTATTCCTCAAATTTCATAATTGCAAGCGGCAGGTCCTTGGTGGCATAGAGAGAGGTCCCATCGGAACGCAGGACAACCGCCACTCGGTATTCTTCTTTTTTACCAAGGATCTCATCCAGGTTGATATAAACCGGTCCATCCGGCCTGGCATCCACAGCCAGTCCCGAGGCAATCAAGGATTCGACCACCTTTTTACCTGGCTCCTCGACTTCACTTTCGAAATAGACGCGGTCAAAATGCTCGCCAAGCTGGTTATAAACCTGGTAAAACCCTTCCAAAGACCATTGGCGCGTTTTTTTCCAGAGTGCAACCACGTCAGGCTCCTGGCGATCCCAACGACCAAAATACTGACGCACTTCAGCCTCAAAAACAGGGTCTTCTGTAAACCGTCGGTCAGCCTCAGAGTATAGATCGCCCATCCAGCGCGTCTTGTCGCTGCCCGGGGATTCATCCCTGTGATATTTCTCAAAGTTGCAGAGCCACTTGATCACATGCAAGCCAATATCACCCACGTAATTGGCGCGGATGACCTTTTCGCCGGATGCCTCGAGAATGTTTGAGACCGCCCCGCCCAGAATGACATTACGCAGATGCCCCACGTGCATGGATTTGTGTGTGTTGGGTTGGGAATACTCCACCATGGTTGTTTTGCCAGTGGGAGCCAGTTTTCCAAAAGATTCTCCCGCGGCGTTGACCTGGCGGATCACTTTTTTGGCATATTCCGTATTGGAAAAATACAGGTTCAGGTAACCCTTGACTGCCTGTACGCGGGTAAACCCGGCAGGAACTTCGATGAACTCTGCCAGGGACAGGGCAATCTCCTGCGCGCGCTGTGGCACGGGTGTCTTGACCAGGCTGCGATCCTCGGCGGCTGCTAGCGGAAAAAGGGGAGCGGCAATACCCCATTCACCGCTGAAGGGGATGTTACGCCAATCCAATTTAACCACTGGCAACTTGTTCTGCTGGCAGAATTGTGTGATCTTTTCATTGACAAGTGCTTTTTCTTCTTCAAACATGCATGCATCCTAAAACTAAATGTTTAAGGATTATATCATCCAGAGAGGTGCCATCCAAATAAGGGACTGTGCTCAGATGATTTCGGTTATTCTTTTTACCTTGTGTTCTGGAATTGGCAGACAAAGCGGGAGCTTGCTGCTCCCGCTCATTATTTAAACCAGGTTTACACAACCCCCAAGTTTGCGGTAAATTTTATTGCTTAAATATTATTTAGTTTTTTCATCAAACGTGCTTTGCGGCGGGCGGCATTATTCTTGTGAATAACACCTTTGGCAACGGCTTTGTCCAAGGCTTTGATCGCCTGTTTGGTTTCAACCTGTGCCTGCTCCTTATCGCCAGCTTTGATGACTGCCTGGGCTTTCTTCACATACGTGCGTGCCGTGCCACGGTAAACACGATTGCGCAGACGCTGTTCTCTGCTTTGCTTGTTACGTTTAATTTGTGACTTAATATTAGCCAAGATCCTGCCTCCAAATACTATTTCAATGATAACAGGCTGAAATTTTACTGTATACTGCAATATTTGTCCAGCGATTTGTTGACAGTGATTATGTCAAGAAGATACTTCTCTACTGAGGTCTATCTTTATGCGCAAACAGGGAT
>CAZINW010000055.1:0-7957 GCA_964540765.1 uncultured Anaerolineaceae bacterium
GTAAAATAAGATTTAGCTACACAGAATAATCAAGTGAAATTAGTTCTTTGATTATTAATCCCACTTAATGGGGATTAATGCAAAAATTCTGATGGAAAGAAAAGCCGCAACCATAATATATGGCACAGAAGTGGTATGCATTACATAGTAAACCAAATATGGAAAACATGCTTTGGAACCAATTGTTGGTTCGCAAGGTAGAAACCTTTTTTCCCCGTATTACTGTCAAGCCGGTCAATCCACGATCTCGCACTGTGGTTCCTTACTTTCCGGGTTATCTTTTTGCCTGTTTGGACTTGGAAAAGGTATCCCTCTCGAAGATAGCCTGGATCCCGGGCATGCAGCGGATTGTCTCATTTGATGGCGAGCCAGCCTGGGTACCAGAGCATCTGATCGCCATCCTTCAAAAACAAATGGAAGCTGCAAATTTGGCGTATAAAGATCCGTTTTCAGGGTTGAGACAGGGAGATGTGGTCAGGATCCAAAGCGGCCCCTTTGCTGGTTATGAAGCCATCTTTGATGTGCGCGTGAATGGCAGTGAACGGGCAAGGGTGCTTCTTAAATTTCTGCATGATCGACAGGTGAGGTTGGATGTGCCTGTATCTCAATTAACCTGCACACCGCTGCGAAAATGAATTTATCTGAGTTTTAGGGGTGATTTTTAAATTTATTACCTTGTCCTCGCCGATATTTGTCCATTTATGTCGGAGGGGCGGATGCATGGAAAAAATAAGAGAATAGGCGATTACAAGTTTTGGCCATTCCCCCACGGTTTCAGAAATAAGCTAAAATGAAAGTGTCAGGATGTCTGAGATACAAGGCAAATCATGAAGAAAGGTAAAAAGGGACCAGTAATCGTGATAATTTTTCTGACCTTGGCGTTGTTGGGTACTGGTCTAATCCTTGCATGGAATTCCCCATTGTTTGGTAGATCGTTATTCGAACTGAGTTCAAGCTTTAATCCCTCTAGCCTTCTTTCGATAAACGCTCCAACACGTGGAAAAGAAAATGCCAGTGAAGAATCACCTGTAGAAAACATCAGGGGCTTATCAGAGCCGGTTGAAGTGGAAGCATTGCCACTTGTTGCCAAGGTTGAAGCGCAAAATTTGATTGGTGAAACGCAACCGAAGCCTGTCTGTGGTGGCCCTGAGACACTGTCAGTTTTGGTGCTGGGCATCGATGAAAACGAGCAGGCAGATGCAATTCGGTTAGTACGCATTGATTTTGTTAACAAAAAGGTATGGGTACTTTCGATCCCGCGCGATTTTTATGTGCCTATCGCGGATATGAGTATGAACGGCATTAATAATGGACGAATCAATGCAGCCTATGGCTATGGTGAATACTTTAATGGCAAAGGGGGCGGCATTGTTTCCATTGCAAACAATATCAACTATAATTTTGGCGTCACATTTGATAATTACTTCATCCTGCATTTTGATGAGATCGCGAAATATATAGATATGATAGATGGGGTGGACATTGTTTTGGATAAGCCTGTGGCAGATGGAAACCTATACTTTGGGGCAGGACCGCACCATTTTGACGGTGAAACGGCAGTTGCGTTTATGCGAATGCGCTATTACGATACGGACTTTCATCGGGTTCGTCGACAGTCACAGATTCTGACGGCATTCTATAAAAAGGCAATGGATGAGTTCAACCTGGTGCACTTATTGAAGGTCAGTGTTACTGTCTTAGCCGATAAATCCATCTTAACAGATTTTGGAATTAAAGATGTTTATCCACTGGCATGCCTGGCAAGGGATCTTAAAAGCAGTGATGTGTCTTTTATAGAAATCCCCAAGGAAATGTATCATGGTGCCACGACCATTTATGGAGGTGCAGTGCAAATTCCTCATGATACGGTACCGGTCTTCATTCAATCTGTGATGGATGGAAGCTATCAACCATAAAAATTCCCACTCAAGATGACTCAAAATATGGAGCGATTAATTCAATGACAAATATTCTTTGTATCGGAGCAGGATATGTTGGAGGCCCTACCATGGCAGTGATTGCCCTGCATTGCCCTCAGCACCGCGTGACTGTCGTCGATATCAGTAAACAGAGGATTGATGCATGGAACTCTGACTCTTTGCCGATCTATGAACCAGGCTTGAAGGAGGTTGTCCAAAAAGCACGTGGGAGGAACCTCTTTTTTTACGCATCGGACATCGGGAAACATATTGACGAGGCAGACATCATCTTCGTCAGTGTCAACACGCCGACAAAGACCTTTGGGCAGGGCGCTGGGCGTACCGCAGATTTGCAATATTGGGAGAAGACAGCCCGGCAGATCCTGAAATATTCAACCTCATCCAAGATCATCGTTGAAAAAAGCACCCTGCCTGTGCGTACAGCCCAGGCTATGGAGCATATCCTCAATACCAATACAAACGGTGTGCATTTTGAAGTCCTCTCCAATCCCGAATTTCTGGCTGAGGGCAGCGCAATAAAGGACCTGGAGAATCCGGATCGGGTCTTGATCGGTGGGCATGATACCCCCGGTGCCAGGCAGGCTGTGCAGACGATTGTTGACCTGTATGCCAACTGGGTAGCGCGCGAGAAGATCATCACGACCAATCTCTGGTCGAGTGAACTTTCCAAGCTGGTTGCCAATGCATTCCTGGCGCAGCGGATTTCATCGATCAATGCCATTTCTGCCCTGTGTGAGAAGACGGAAGCAGATGTGGAAGAGGTGGCGTATGCCATTGGGATGGACCACCGCATTGGTCAAAGCTTTTTGAGGGCGAGTGTTGGCTTTGGTGGTTCCTGCTTTAAGAAAGACATCCTTAACCTGGTTTACATCTGCGAACAGCAAGGTCTGCCTGAAGTTGCAGCTTACTGGGGAGAGGTGGTCAGGATGAATGAATACCAAGAAGCACGCTTTGTTGCCAACATGGTTGGTACCATGTTCAACACGTTGGCAGGAAAACGCATTGCATTGTATGGTGCAGCATTCAAGGCAAACACCAGTGACACGCGTGAAAGCCCGGCGCTGGCTGTTTGCAGGGCACTCCTGGCTGAAAAGGCTGACCTGGTGCTTTGCGACCCCCATGCTCTTGAAAATGCGCGGCTGGATCTGGGCGAGGATGCCAGCGTGGTGGCTTTTGAAAAGGATCCTTACCTCGCTGCTGAGGGTGCGCATGCAATTGCGCTTCTGACCGAATGGGCGGATTTTGTCACGCTGGATTATGAGCGTATCTATGGTAGCATGGCTCATCCAGCCTTTATTTTTGATGGCAGGAATGTTCTCGATCATCAAAAATTGTTTGACATTGGATTTAACGTTCATGCTGTTGGCAAGGTAGCGAGGCAGCACTTTAACCAGCACTCTGCCGAATAAGACTTTGAATGAGAAGGTAAGAACCCAAAAAAGTCGCTAGTCAATAGTCGGTGGTCAAACAAGAGAACTCCGCCCTTGTTATCAGGGAGCGCCTATCTTGCATCCTCTATTCCATAGCCTTCGCCTTGTTCAAATTGAGAATTGCTGCCACTTCCTGTCACTTCCTTGACATCATATATGATATGTTATATGATGTATATAAAGGTGTAAAAGATATGTCTCGTTATCCATTAAATTTACCGACAAACCTGAAACAAGAAGCTGAAGAATGGGCATCCCGCCAGGGAATTTCCTTAAATCAGTTCATCATGTGGTCAGTTTCAGAGAAGGTCAGCGCACTGCGCCAGCAGCTAAATGATCCACAATTTCCAGGTATTACCTACCGTCGGGGTGCCTCAGGATGGGTCACACCTGTGCTGAGTGGGACGGGAATTCGCGTACAGACCTTTGTCATGGACACAAGACATGGTCTTACCCCGAAACAGATCTCAGCTGAATTTGAATTGCCCCTTGAGCGGATTGAAGAGGCGTTGGCATTTTATCTGGCGCACCGTAAAGAGATAGATACTACAATCAGCGCAGAACACGAACTGGCAAATAACTTTGGATAAACCTCGTCTGCACCTCGATGCAGACACATCTCGTATTTCATTATTGCGTGCACTGATCGAGCGAGGTCATAATGTTACCAGAACCCCAAATGCTTGGATGCCATTCGATGCCAGTGATGAACAGCAATTGCTCGGGGCAACAGCGCATGGCAGATGCATTTTTACTTTTAATATCAGAGATTTTATGGCGTTAGCAAAACGATATCCATACCATGGCGGCATCATTTTATCCACCCAGAAGCCTTTAGCTGAACTGTTAATCAGCCTTGACTGTTTATTATCTGAGATGCAATCTGAAGATTGGCGTGGTCAGGTCCGATGGTTAAACGACTGGTTGCCCAAGAAATAACGCGGGTAGTAGGCGATGGGGGGCAAGTCGTAGTTCGTAGCTGACAGTCAAACAAACAAAAGGAAGGTCAAAATGAAAGAAGGAAGCCCTAAGAAACGTGGTTGGCGGATCGCTTTACGCATTCTGGTTGGCGTGGTTGTGATAATCTTGCTGGTCTATTTTGCGTGGTTCAGACCAACCATGCAGCAGCCCCTATCTGAACCTCTCGACCTCCCAACGCTCGAAGTTCCTGGTGCAAAGACTTCAAATGAATCTAATGACGATCCAAGCCAGGTCAATCAAAAGGAGACAGGTGCCATCCCTTCCAATCTTGAGGAGGCTCCTGTTTTTATTCCACCTACGTTGCAGCCTGAAGCAAAACCAGTGTGTGGGGAGGATGGAGAATTACTGCTGCTTCTTGTGGGTATTGATTACGTCGGGGACGGTTATTTATATGGCCTGGCGGATGTGATCAGGGTGGCGCGTGTAGATTTCGTGAATATGACCGTCAATATGGTCGCACTACCGCGTGACCTGATCGTTGAGGTGCCTGAAGGGCGTTTTTCAGTGGAAGATCCGATGAAGATCAACCAGGCCTACCTGTTTGGAACACCAGGGATGGGACATTACAACGGTACAGGCAAGGGTGCCTCCTCGCTTGCGGAAGTGATCCAGTACAACTTTGGCGTGAGCGTTGATCATTATGCGGTAGTTAATTTTTCAGCAATTGTGAAGTTCATTGATGTCATCGGTGGTGTTGAGGTTGATCTACCTGGCCCAGTAACTGACCCCACTCTTGGTGACTTCCAAGCCGGCAAGCAATTGCTTAATGGCGAGCGCGCTCTTGCTTTAGCTCGTATTCGCCAACTGTATTCAGACGCTTTTCGCGTCAGCAACCAGACCCTCATCTTGCGCGCAGCCCTTAACAAGCTCATCCAACCTGCGACGATCGTTAAGGTACCTGGTCTGATCGATCAATTCAAGGATGCCTTCCTGACGGACCTGTCTCTGGAGCAGCTCAGCAGCCTTGGTCTGTGCTTCCTTAACAACTTTGACAGCAATAATCTTCGTTCATTTCAAGTTCCCTCCGATCTGGTCCAGTCGGACTGGGCTTACATTCCGACTTTATCCCAGGAGGCTTATGTCTACCGCTGGGACCAGAGGATGGTGGAGTGGGTGCATGAGGCGCTATTGAGTGAGTAGAGAAGCTGATCGCTCAGAGCTGATAGTTGTATTTGTGTCCTATGAGCTATCGGCTACCAGCTTATATGAGGATCTTTGTGGATACGACAAAAGACTCTGATACCTGGGATCTGGTGACCACACCCTGCAAGAAGTTGTATGACCTGCAATTGCGGGATATATAGCATTACTACAATCTGAATACGCTGTTTGCAAGGCGGGATTCGTCTTGCACTTCAAGCAAACCATCCCGGGTCCCCATTTGGTTTATATTTCAGCCCTTGCTCACATTCCCCGTTATGAAAAGCTGGTCAAAAACCTGGAGATTACTTATCCGGATCAAGTTTGGGTCAGTGACATCACCTCCGTTCGCTTGTAACAAGATTTTGTTTACCTGGTTATTTTCATGGATGTTTTCACAAGTGCAATTCATGGTTGGAGCTTGAATAGATCAATAGGACCAAAATGGACTGTTAAAATAACAGACTGTTAAAATAAACTGTTAAAATAAACCCCACAAACCAGATTTTTATGCTAAAATTTACGCTTATGTGGAAAAAAAGCATAATTGTGCTTTATATAAACCACATACCATATGCTGTCACTCTCCTATCAACAAACAGTGCTGGCATAACAATTGCACCAGGCAGGCAAAACTGGGAAAGTAAAACCCATCTGCCCGGGCGTCCAAAATCAAATCTCCAGCCCATATGCTTGAACGCATGTCGGAGGGGCGGATGCATGGAATAAATGACCCAAGAATTTCCTGATACAAGAGAAAGAATTTTAGAGGCTGATATGCAAATGGAACAAAATTATACAAATGACGACAAGGATATGGATGGCGTCGACCTGCGCCGCATTTTTGCGCTTTTCTGGCATTATGCCTGGCTTATTGCCCTGGCTGGCATTCTGGCTGGTTTACTGGGCTTTTTAACTAGCCGCAGCCAAATCCCCATCTACCGTGCCAGTTCAACCGTCTTGATTGATACTGCCCCATCTTATCGCTCTTCTGAATACTCCATGACGATCACGTCCACCAAGCTGGCGAGTACCTACATGAATATGATGACTACTGATACGGTGATATTGGCTGTCCAGCAAGCGCTCGGTCTCGATATGACCTTAGGCGCATTAAGAGAAGCGATCTCTGTTACCGCCGTTGGTTCAACTGATCTACTCAAAGTCACTGTCGAGACTGTCAATCCGGACCTTTCAGCCCTGATTGCGAATACTCTCGTGAATGAATCTGCCAAGCAAATCCAGGAAATTCAACAGGAACGCTTTGCCCAATCCCGAACCAGCCTCGAAGCTCAAATTGTGGATATTGAACGGCAGATAGAGGATACCGAAAATCAGATCAACCTAACACCGCAAGAGGTTGAGCGCCAGAGCCTGGAAGCAAAACTAGCCCAGTACCGCGAAATTTATGCCAACCTCATCCTTTCTTTTGAAAATTTACGTCTCTCAGAAGCTCAAAATACCACCAGCATCGTCCCGATAGAAACGGCAAGCCCCAATCCGAATCAGATCAAGCCCGAACCCGTCAAGACGGGGGCTTTAGCTGCCGTGATTGGGCTCCTGGTCACCGCCGGCGTGATATTCTTGATCGACATGTTGGATGACACCATCAAAACGCCGGATGATATCACCCGCAAGTTCCATCTATCGGTCCTCGGCATCATTTTTGACTCTGGTTTGGGGGAAGATCAGCTTGTGACCATTGAGCAGCCCCGCTCACCCACGTCTGAAGGATACCGTACTCTCCGCACCAATGTGAGTTTCTCCAGCGTGGATCGACCCTTACGCACTCTCATGATCACCAGCTCAGGGCCGAACGAAGGTAAAACAACCATCGCAAGCAACCTGGCGGTTGCCATAGCCCAAAGCGGCAAGCATGTCATCCTTGCAGATGCCGACCTGCGCCTTCCCAAAACTCACACCTACTTCGGCTTGTCCAATCGTCGCGGCCTCACCACCCTCTTCGCAGAATCCCTGAAAACCTTGGAGAGCGTCATCCAGGAAACGTCGGTCAACAACCTCAGCCTTGTTACAACGGGTGGTCTCCCGCCCAACCCCTCAGAGCTGCTTGGTTCAAACAGGATGCAAAAAATCCTTGAAACCATGCAGGAGAATACGGATCTGGTCATTCTGGATAGCCCTCCCCTCCTGGCTGTCACCGATGCTGCTGTCCTGGCACCCAGCATTGATGGCGTCCTGATCGTGGTTCAACCTGGCATGACCCACGAACGCGCCCTTGAGCGGGTGCTCACCCAGTTGGATCAGGTGAACGCACGCGTCTTGGGCGTCGTCATGAACAAGGTCAAAATGCACGGCGGGCATTATGGTTATGATTATTACCATAAGGATAACGCCAAGTATCAGAGCTATTATGGGGGAGGAAAATGAAAGTTGAAAGAATTAGCGGATTTCAGAACCACACCCATATTTAGAGTCTCATCCGATGGCACCATTCTTCCATTGCTT
>CAZINW010000056.1:0-5418 GCA_964540765.1 uncultured Anaerolineaceae bacterium
CACAGGGAGGCTTCGCACTGGGACACCAGAGAGATCGATGTGTTATTGCATTTTAAATTCTTCTCTATTCCCTACTTGTTTGACACACCTCTCCCCAAAAGGTACAATCAGACCCACCATGGACAACATGCTTGATCTCCTCAACCCCCAGCAACAAATCGCCGTTGCCACTCCGCCCGGACCGACGCTCGTCCTGGCAGGACCCGGCTCCGGCAAAACGCGTGTGCTTACCTACCGCATTGCCTATCTGATCGGCGTGCTCAACATTCCCCCGCATAACATATTGGCAGTCACCTTCACCAACAAGGCTGCCAAAGAAATGGGCGCACGCGTTGAAAAGATCATCGGTCCGCAGGCGCAGGGCATCTGGCTGGGCACCTTCCATGCCATCTGCGGACGCATCCTGCGGCGCGAGGCTGACTTGCTGCCGGTTGACCACAATTTTGTCATCTTTGACGAGGATGATCAAAAATCCCTGATGAAGACAGTGCTCAAGGAATTCAATGCGGATGAAAAGATCTTTAAGCCAGGTTCGGTGCTGGATGCGATTTCCAATGCCAAGAATGATCTGCTCAGCCCGCAGGATTTCCCCATTCAGGACTTCCGCGATGAGCAGATCAGGAAATTTTATACCCGTTACCAGCAATTATTGGTGCGCAACAATGCCATGGACTTTGATGACATGCTGGTTTACACGGCTCACATGCTGGAAGAGATCGAAATTGTGCGCAATAAATATGCACATCGCTTTGAGCACGTGCTCGTGGATGAATTCCAGGATACCAACCAGGCACAGTATGTCATTCTCTATCAGCTGGCATCCCATCACCGCAACCTGTACGTGGTGGGCGATGAGGATCAATCCATCTACCGCTGGCGCGGGGCAGACTACCGCAACATCCAGCGTTTCGAACGTGACTTTAAGGAACATAAGAAGATCCTCTTGGAACAAAATTACCGTTCCACCCAGACCATCCTGGATGCTGCCGTGGCTGTGATCGATCGCAATCCCAACCGCACATCCAAAAAGCTGTTCACGGATATTAAAAAGGGCGAAAAAGTGGTCTTGTATGAGGCTGTGGATGACCATGAAGAGGCAGCATACGTGGTGGAGACGATTGAACGCTTGATCAGTAGCCACAAAGCCAAACCGAGCGATTTTGCCATCATGTACCGTACCAATGCCCAATCCCGTCTTTTGGAAGAGGCATTCCGACGGGCGGGCATGAATTATTGCCTGGTGGGTGCCCAGCGCTTCTACGGTCGGCGTGAGGTGCGGGATGCCATTGCTTTCCTGCGCCTGATCTACAACCCCAAGGATGATGTCAGCCTGGCACGCGTGATCAACCTGCCACCACGCGGTATCGGAGATAAATCCATCGAAAAGCTTAATCAAGTGGCAAACGATGAGGATTTAAGCAGCAGCGAGGTGCTGTTGGACCTGGCACTGGGCGAGCAGTCATCCTACCGCAGCTTCTTCGGCAGGGAAAGCGAGCGCCTGGCACAGTTTGGCAAAATGCTGAGTGTATGGCGCGCTTTTGCCGAAGAAGCCAGCCTTTCAGAGTTGTTTGACCTGGTGATGCAGAGTGTTGATTACCACACTTACATCAACGATCGCAGTGCAGAAGGATTGGATCGCTGGGAAAACGTGATGGAATTGCGCACAGTGATCCTCGAGTACGAATCACAGGGACTGGCTGAGTTTTTGGAAGCCATGGCATTGGTGGCTGACCAGGATACCCTGCCTGAGATTATGGATGCCCCTACCATGCTCACCCTGCATGCTGCCAAGGGACTGGAATTTGAACGTGTATTTATCATTGGGCTGGATGAAATGCTGTTGCCGCACAGCCGTTCGCGCGATGATGCGGAAGCCTTGTCAGAGGAACGGCGTTTGTTTTACGTCGGCATCACCCGCGCAAAGCAAAAGCTGACCCTGGTGCGGGCTGCCCGGCGGCGCAGTTCCTATGGCAGCTATGAAGAAACCCAACCCTCACGCTTCCTGGATGACCTGCCAGATCATTTGCTGGAGGGACGACCGCGCAGCTATACCAGCCGACTCAGCAGTTACAAGGATCTGACAACGGCGCGCTGGCAGGTGCCGGCTTACCGGGTGCAAAACAACTCAAAAGCCGCCGTTGAGAAAAAATATAGCACTGGCATGCAGGTGCGTCATCCTGTTTACGGTCGTGGTGTGGTGCGGATAAGCCGCCTTGAATTTGGGGATGAAACAGTGGAAGTCTACTTTGAGAACATCGGGCTGAAAGCACTGGTGGCATCCCTGGCGAACCTGGAAATCCTTTAAAAAAACGTTCCACAAGATGCATTTTGGGGTTAAGATAGATATATGCAGGAAAAAACAGCGGGTTTGTTGGCATTATTCGGGTGTGTCATCCTTAGCCTGGCTTGCAGCCTGAGCGCACCCACGCCGGTTGCCTGGGTGGGGACACCGACCGCTGCGGCACGCGCCAAAACGCAGACCGCCTTTGCCAGCACAAAGTCTGCCGAGATGACTGCCATGCCGACCCTGCCGCCCACCCGCACCGCCACCCCATACATCCGGACGATTACACCCATGTCCACGCATGCAGAAGACGGTCCCTGGCTGATCTATCCCGGCAGGGATGGCACCAGCCTGCATGCTCTGGATATGGACACAGGAACGGATGTTTTGCTGGATCTACCTCCGCTGGTCAGCCTGGATGACCTGGTGGATGGGCTTTCACCCGATGGAGGGCAACTGCTCCTGCGAGCCGGTCAGGTGGAAGTATTGGACGAGCTGGCGTTATATGCACTGGAAAACCCGCATAAAGGCGCATCCCAGGTGAGCCCGCTGCTTTCAGTCCTCCTGCAAAGGGATCTCATCAGCAACGCTGGAAAAAGAGCCCCGCAGGCGCTGCTGGCAGTCTGTGAGGAGCATGGGATTGCCTGGACGAAGGACGGACAATTTGCCGCGTTTACCGCAGCCCTGGATGGGGATTCAAGCGATATCTATTTGTATGACCCGGCTAAAGCGACCGCCGAGCGTATGACCGTGCGCTACCGGCAGAACCTCACACCCTTCTGGTCACCGGACAACGCCTGGCTGATTTTCCAGGAAGCGGTTACCATCACATCGGAAGGCGCATGGGAAATCACGGCGGTCTCTGACGTGAGCATGCCCCATTATGCCACCACGCGCTTCCTGTACATGCCACCCGTTGGCAGCCTCGGCGATGTGACGGTGGGCTGGCTGAACGACAAGATTTTCCTGAGTTATTCGCGCGGTCCGGAAGGCTTTTACAACCTGCGACAGGTGGATTTGGAGCGAGGCAAAGAAACTATCGTGTTTGAAGGGCACTTTTCGTCACTGGCATTTGACCCTGACAACAAGATGATTGCGCTGAACATTGACACGGAAGATGCGCAGGCAAACGGTATGCATCCGGGGATTTACCTCTCAACCAGTGGCGGTTCGCCTTTCACACAGATGTTCAGTGGGGATTTCACCTCCCTGGCGTGGTCTTCTGAAGGAAGGATGTTCCTTGCCGCGGGCGGGCGTGGCATCAGCGGCTTTGACGCGGGTGGGTCCAGGCTGACCCTGCCCAATGAGAGTGGCTTGGTCTTCTCACAGGGGCAAAGCTGGTTGATCGCATGGAACGATGCCAACGATCGGCCGGGTGTGCGCCTTTACACAGCGCAGGGGAGTCTGCTGCAGAATGTCAGTGATATCAAGGTGAGTGATGTGATCTGGCAACCGGATTCAAAGGGCTTTTACCTGGTGAGCGCAGAAGGTCTATACCAGGTACGCTTCCCGCTGCTTAAGCCTGTGCTGATTAGCACGGATGTATACCAAGGGGAGGATTTCCATGCGGCGTGGTTGTCAGGTCGCTGATTCTCTCATCAATCCGGCGGGAACGGGTCATTAGTGGGCATTGTTTGGATTTTTCTTATTGGGAACACTGAACATATTCTTTAAAATAAGCCAAAGCACAACCACGTAAATTAACGCCAAATATTTGAAGTCCAACCAAGGGTCAATGCCAAATAAGACTGGCATGTAGCCATTGGCATTGATAAACCAAATCAATATTGGAATATAAAATTTATCTTTGTGTGTAAATAAATAGATGACGCCCAATACATCTGCCACGAACATATAACGTTCATGCATGGCAGGCAAAAAGTAAGTGCAGATCATGACAGAGACAAGGGCGGTCTCTACCAATGATTTTGCATCAATCATAAATGTTTCTTTTGCCAAAATGCAAAAATATACGATGCCCAGTATTACAAATGTTAAAATGAGTCCGGCTCTATAAAATAGTTCAAAATCATTGGGAAGCAGGTTGTAGATATTGCCAAAATTAAGAACGGTTTGTGAAAACTCCCCTACCTGAGTGGAATATGCAGCATAGATTTGAGCGATTGGCTTTCCTAATAACAAGGCAGGCATATAAACCAGGAAATTTACCATGGGGATCAATAAAAAATTAAGAATACTGAATTTTTTAGTTTTCAAATAAAGCAATAAAAACATGGGCAATACAAAGATCGCCTGTAATTTAAAGGATAATGCCAAACCATACCAGATAAATGCTTGTGAATATTTTTCTTCACTGAAGCAATACAAGGATATGAGGATAAAGGTCGTATAAATAATGTCGCTTTGTCCCCATACCGCGCTGTTCATAACGATTGTTGGCACAAATAAGGTGACAGCATATGCAAGATAGGGAACCGCACTTTTTTTGAGTAGGACCCTATTTTCTTAACAAATAAAAAGACGAAAATTGCACTGATGATGTCAAAAATGACAGAAACAACCTTGATTTTCGCAATATATGAAGCTGGAAGATAGGTGAGGAATGCAAGTATATACTGATAAGCAACCGGATAGTCACTTTCCAGCGTTTTGATGCCAAGGAAACCTCCATGACTTTCAAGGTATTCGCACCATGGCAAAAAATGAAGGACAAAATCCCCGGAATAAAAACCTCTGAAGGTATTTCTGAGCCATAAAGCCAGGATGGTTGCGGATATAAAGAAAATTTGATTCTGATATTTCGAGATGAAATCGACAATTATCTTGTCAATTTTTGTGAAATAAAATTTAAATTTCATAATATGTCCGAAAATTAAATAATAGTAATTATATCTCGTTTCATGGTAAAACCATCATACATTACATACAGTGATTTTTTGTTTCATCGTGAGTGGCTAAGAATGTAATTCGAAATGCCATTAAATAAAAGACTGCTCCAAAGAGCAGTCTTTTGTTATTCTAAGAGTTGTTACTGGGATTATTTCCCGCTGTTGCTATTGCTTCCTTGACCAACGCCTGCGCCATTCTGACCACCCAGTCGCGTTTGGGTTTGAAGTTGATCGCCAGTGCAGGTGCCATCACAGGTTCCGTCATTGAGATGCAGTTGCTGGCGT
>CAZINW010000057.1:0-2781 GCA_964540765.1 uncultured Anaerolineaceae bacterium
TTCGCCAATTGATCTTCTGTATGGCTTGCCATATAACTGGTCCGCAACAATTGCCGTCCTGGTGCGGTCGCTGGAGATATGACCGGGTTGACAAATACCCCATTCTCGAACAATAAGCGCCAGGCGAGAAAAGTTCTTTCGTCATCGCCAATGATGATGGGAATGACTGGTGTAACCGATTTTCCGATGTCAAAGCCCAATTGTTTGTACCCTTTTCGCATATACTGGGCATTTTTGTCCAATTGCTCGATGCGTTCTGGTTCAGTTCGCATGATCTCCAGGGCTGCCAAAGCTGTCGCCGTGTTGGCAGGTGGAATGCTTGCGCTGAAGATCAAGCTGCGTGCCCGATGCTTGATATAATCAATTACATCTGTCTCACCCGCAACAAATCCCCCGATGGATGCAAATGACTTGCTGAATGTGGACATGATCAGGTCCACACCATCTTTAATACCAAAGTGTGCAGCTGTACCTCTGCCTCCGCCCAAAACACCCATGGCATGTGCATCGTCAACCATCAGGCGTACTCCATACTTTTTGCAGAGTGGGATGATCTCAGGCAGGGGCGCGATGTCTCCTTCCATGCTGAAAAGCCCATCCACAACAAGGAGTTTTCCCTTCTCCTCAGGCAGGCTCATTAAAACCCGTTCAAGATGATCAACATCATTATGGCGAAATCGTTCAATCTTCCCACCACTCAAAAAAGCGCCATCCACAATACTGGCATGGTCTTCTTTGTCAAGGATGACAATGTCATCCTTACTCACAAGTGAACTGATGGTGCCGAGGTTCACCTGCATCCCTGTTGAAAACACCAGTGCCTTCTGCTTGCCTACCCACACAGCCAGTTCGGATTCCAACTGTTCGATCAGACTCATATTGCCATTTAAGAATCGGGATCCCGTACAACTCGTGCCATAACGTTTGATGGCATCGATGGCTGCCTGCCGCACTTTGGGATGCGTTGTCAACCCAAGGTAATTATTTGAACCACACATGATGATCCTTCGTCCTTCAAAGACCACTTCAGTGCCTTCATTTTCATCCAGGGGAATAAAGTAGGGATAGGTGCCCGCCTTTTTTGCTATTTTCACAACATCATAGTCATAACACTTCTTGAATAAGTCCATCTTATTTTCCATTTCTGATTAAGGATAAATCACAAAAGTTGATTATACTTCATGAAAATTAATTGTGGTTATTTTGGAAATACCAAACTTGACCATATTCTAATCATGGTATTACATGAGGTTTAACACCGCTTGTTGCCAAAGGTCACATTTTCAGCACAAGCAGATATCATATATAATAGGTTAATGAAATTTATTTATTTAGATTAAGGATGAATCCTATGAAAAAAATATGTGTCCCAATGACACTGCTTCTTCTATTTCTCACCGCATGCAACCTTCCCCGCGAAACATTGCCAACCGTTGATATCGTGGCTAGCCAGGTTGCCAAGGCACTGACGGAAACGGCTGTAATGGCACCTGCCTTACCAACAGCCTCCACACCTATGCCTCCCATTACCGAGCCCTCCCTTCCCAAGCCCACGGAAATATCACCCACGTCTGAAATCACCGCCACGTCCACTGTCACTGCCACAGTCACATCCACTGCCACGCTTGCTCCATCAGCCACCTCGGATCAATCTGACCCGGCCATTCGTTTCGGCGCGCCTGCATGGACTGAGGATTTCACATCTACCTCCACCCAATGGGATTATTCGGATGATTGGTCAACCTTCAAAGTCGCTGATGGATATTTCAATATCACCTCAAAAAAGGATGCCTATTGGAACAGTTGGTATCTCACAGCGCCCAACATTCAGGATTTCTATCTTGAGATGACCTTTGACATGCCCACATGCAACGGCGATGATCGCATCGGTCTTGCATTCCGTGGCTCAGATTCCTATCAATTTTACTTCATGGGGATCACCTGCAGCGGTAAATGGGGTTTTGAAAAATACACCAAGGACAACACGATTGAAAATATCCTGCCCTATGCCACCTCAACAGACCTGAAACCTGTCAGTCAATCCAACCGCGCCGGCGTCCTGGCTGATGGAAGCACCTTTGAGTTTTACATCAATGGTAAAAAAGTGGGCCAGGCTTCCGACAACAGCTTCCCCGACACTGGTGCAATCGGGTTTGTAAGCCGCTTTATCGAAACGATTGGTTTTACTACCCGCGTTGATAAATTGCAGTACTGGCAGCTCCCATAATTACAGGATCAACGAACCTGGAAATTGTGAGAGGGCTTGAGCCTTGTGTTAATATTTGAAATAATTTCGTCTTCGGAGTAAAACACTTGCAGCTTATCTCATTTGGCCCAACTGAAAAGAAATTTCATCACAGTTTTATAGAATTCCCCTTCAAACTTTATGAAAAAACACCGCAGTGGGTGCCTCCGCTTAGAATTGATCAAAGATCTGTCTTTGATACTCAAAAACATGCCTTTTATCAGAGCGGTGATGCCCACTTTTTTATGGTTCGTGACCATGCTGGTGAGATCGTCGCCCGGTTGGCGGTCATGGAAAATCGCCGTTATAACAAATATTTTCACACACAAGCAGCCTTCTTCTACCTTTTTGATTGTGTCAATGATTTTTCGGTCGCAGAAATGCTTTTCAAAGCTGGGTTTGAATGGGCAAAATCCCGCGGATTGACCAGTATCATCGGTCCAAAAGGTTTCTCTGTTTTTGATGGTTTTGGCATCCTTGTTCAGGGATATGAACATCCTGCTGCGTATGGGCAAATTTACAATATGCCTTACTAC